>LRMT01000150.1 GCA_001725945.1 Cupriavidus sp. UYMMa02A
CGGTGCCGCGGCAGGTGCGGGCGGCTGGTTCGACAGCGCGCCTGGCACGCCGCCCGGCGGCGTCGCGCCCTGCTGGTTCGATTCGCTGGTTTGCTGGCTGCGGATGGCCGCGTGAGTCGGATCCTGGTTCGGCTTGTAGCTTTCGTCGGTGTGTTCGACGATCGAGAAATCCACGTCGGCCGTCACCTGGGCGCGCACATTGTCCTTGCCGACGATCGGCGTCAGGATCGATTCGATGCGCTTGAGGTAGTTCTGCTCCAGCGCCTGTACGTACTTGAGCTGGGTGGCGTCGAGCATGCGCTCGTTGCCGCTGTTCGACAGCAGGTTGCCGTGCTGGTCGACGATGGAAATCGCCTTCGGCGTCAGTTCCGGCACGCTCGACGACACCAGGTGGCTGATTGCCGCGACCTGGCCTTCATCAATGGCGCGACCCGGGTGGAGCTGCAGCACGATCGACGCCGTCGGCTTCTGGCGCTCGCGCACGAACAGCGTCGGCTTGGGGATGGCAAGGTGCACGCGCGCGGACTGCACGGCGGCGATCGACTCGATCGAGCGCGCCAGCTCGCCTTCGAGCCCGCGCTGGTAATTGACCTGTTCGGCGAACTGGCTGATGCCGAACTTCTGGTTGTCCATCAGTTCCAGGCCGGTGGTGCCGCTCTTGGGCAGACCTTGCGAAGCCAGCCGCAGGCGCATCTCATGGACCCTATCAGCGGGCACCATCACAGCACCGCCGCCCTCGGCAAACTTGTACGGCACGTTCATCTGCTGCAGCGACTGCAGCACCGCGCCGCCGTCGCGCTCGGACAGGTTGCTGTACAGCACCTTGTAGTCCGGCGCCGCGACCACAGCACCCCGACCGCGATGGCCGCCGCCAGCGCGGCGCCGCCCACCATCATGGGCAGCTTGGGATTGGCCTTGAGCCGATCGAGCATTTCACCCGAGCGGCCGGGCAAGGACATCGCCGCGGTCATGCGCGCGCTCCGGCCAAGGCCGGGCCGCAGCCCCGATCGCTCTCGCGATGGTGACCGCCATGGACGTCGGCACGCCTCACATCGGCACGGCTCATGGCACGGCTAACTTCAGGCTGCTGAGAAAACACGCGTACTCCCGGGATGGTTGTTCTGGAACGCCGTGCCGGACGGGAAACGCAAGGCAAAGCCCGCGCCTTTCCGGCACGGTAGCGATGATCGGTCAATGCGCTCGCCCACAATCTGGTGAATAGGCCGGGTTTTCCTCCCGATTTCGGCTGATGGCAGGGGGCGGTCGGCAGGTACGCTTGCCCGGCTGAAAATGGATGGCCAGTGCGCGCGAATCGGCTGTAATGTGAATTTTGAGGCACTCTTGACGGCGATCCACGCGCGCACCTATCTCAAACCACAGGATCCGGCATCTGCGCATCGACCAGGGCCGGCAGGGAAACCCGCTTCATGACCACCCTCTCTCCGATCGAAGGCATGCTGCAGCAACTGCGCGGCTTGGCCCAGACCGCAACCGGCAGCAGCTCGCAATCTGCCGCACCGGCCGCCGCGGGCGGCTTTGCCGGCGAACTGCAACGCAGCCTGAGCCGCATCAATGCCACGCAGGAACGCGCCTATGGACTGTCCGAAGCCTTTGAACTCGGCAAGCCGGGTGTGGCGCTCAATGACGTGATGATCGAACTGCAGAAGGCCAATGTGTCGTTCCAGACGGGAGTGCAGGTGAGGAACCGGCTGGTGCAGGCGTATCAGGAAATGATGAATATGCCGGTGTAAGCCGCCGAATCATTTTGGTAAGCGACATCGCCGCAACACGGGTGGCTGTGTCGCTTTCGGCCGTGCGGTGTATTCCGCCGCGCTCTGCGGCCTGCCTTGCCTTAGACGCGAAATACGTCCTCGATCAGGTTCACGGTCGCGGCCTGAACACCAGGTTGCCGCCATCGCTCCCGAAGACAATGCAATGCCCAGGCGTGTCGCGGTTGACCACTTGCGTGCCGATCGAGATCACGGAACGGTTTCCCACCTGGCTGCGTCCGATCACGCTGCTGCCTGGATACATGACTACGCCCTCGCCCAGCACCGGCGCTACGTCATGGTTGCGCCCGACTGTGCAGTGCTGGTGCAGCACCAGGTAATTGCCATAGGTGGCCTTTGCGAGCACGATCCCGCTCGAATGCCCAAGGACGAAGATGTCTGGCATCTGGATCTCATAGAACATGTCGATCCCATTGAGCGCCTTGTTGAGCAGGAAGAGGCGCGTGGCTGAACCGGCGTCCTCTTCATTGCGCCAGATCGTGTTGGCCAGGTAATACAGGAAGAGGCAATACTGGGCCGAATGCAAGGTGTTGAATTTTCCCTGCGGCCAGATACGGTTGGCATTGAAGCACCGCTCGACCCTGCCCATCGCTTCGCCGAAATTGCGCGTGATCGCGGGCTTGATTTCGGCCCGGTCAGGGAAGAAGGTAGCGATTTGCGCGCAGACATATTCGATCAGACTTGCGCGCGTGTGGTTGATCAACTCCACGGGTTCGAGCTCCAGGTTGCGGTCGTCCGGCGGGCTGCCGCAATGCCGGCATGGCACGATGATCTGCGCTGGCGAAGGCCCGCCATTCAAGGAACAGAGCCGGATTTCCAGTCAAGCTCGATTGATGACGGCCCGCAGCCCGCCGTTAGTCTGACGGCATAAATCGCAGGGAATCCCGCGGTGCAGGGGCACCGCGCCCTTGCGGCCAACATCCGCCGTTATCCAATGCAGAAGAACAAACGCGCGTCCCGGGCGCACGCTACCTGACCCAGGCAGGGGAAAGCTTTGCCGCGCAGCGCTTCGGCGACTGTATTCGCCAGGCCGAACATGCGCGCGAGATTGACGGCATGAATCCGGAAGCCTGGTATTGGCTGGCACTTGGCAAGCTGAGCCTGGGGGAGGCCGCCACGGCCCGGGAGATCGCGGAAGCGGCAATGGCGAGATTCCCGGGCGATGCCCGCTCGTGCATCCTTGCCGGCGAGATCCTCCTGGACCTTGGAGATTTCGGGCAGGCAAAGGCGATCATCGAACCCGTGCTCGAGCGTGATCCTTCGCAATGGGCCGCGTGGTCCAACTATTCTGCAATCCTGTACAGCCTGCAGGACTACCATGGCGCAAAGCGAGCGGCGCTCAAGGCGTGGAGTTGAAGCCGGGCGATGCTCGCGTCCTTTCGAACTATGCGAATGCACTGAAAGAAACCGGCGACGTCCCTGGCGCCGTGGCCGTGCTGCGCCAGGCGGTGGCCCAGGCGCCGCGATCCGAACTGGTTCGCTTCAACCTGATGTTCACGATGCTGTTCGATGAATCGACGACGGCATCGGGGTTGCTTGCGGAGGCCAGGCAGTGCGCCGCGCTGATGAAGCCGCCAGGGGCGGGGGATCGGTCGCTACCTCTGCGGGCCGACAACGGCCGCATCCGTGTGGG
Organism: Cupriavidus sp. UYMMa02A; assembly: GCA_001725945.1. Taxonomy (GTDB): domain Bacteria; phylum Pseudomonadota; class Gammaproteobacteria; order Burkholderiales; family Burkholderiaceae; genus Cupriavidus. Next base: position 3,424 of record LRMT01000150.1, read on the forward strand.
CTTGCTGTCCAACGACCTGCATGCCCACGCATGCGCCTATTTCATCGTGCCGTTCGTGGCGAATATCGACCACAGCCGCGTTGAATTGTTTGTATTCAGTCTCAACGGCCACCACGACAACATCACGGCAAAGATCCGCCATCACGCGGACCACTTCATCGATGTTGCCGGCCGGTCCGCAGAGCAGGTGATCGATACCGTTCGCGAGGCCGGGCTGGACGTGCTCTTCGACCTGGGCGGGTACACGCGCAATACTCCCTTGTATTACATGGTTCACCGGCTCGCGGTGAACCAGGTGACCTGGATCGGGTATCCCGGCTCGACCGGCATGCCGCAGATCGACTACCGCATCACCGACCCTGTCCTCGATCCCGAGGGGTACGAGGCAAACTATAGCGAGCAGCTGTTGCGCGCGCCGGTGATCAGCGTGGCTTACCACCCACTGGTCGGACGGCCGCTGGATGCCTATGCGCCGGCCTATCGGCCCCGTGCGACGCCGGCGCTGACCAATGGCTACATCACGTTTGGCTGCTGCATCAACCTCGGCAAGATCAGTTCGCGCACGCTGCGCTTGTGGGCGGCGGTGCTTGCCCGCTGCGCGGGCAGCCGGCTGCTGCTGGAATGCGCGGGGCTGGACAACGATGCCGTGCGCATGCCGCTGCTCGAGCGAATGGCCGTCGCGGGCATCGACGGTGACCGCGTCATTTGCGTACCCCGTAGTGCGGCCAACCAGTATGTGCTGTACCACGACATCGATGTGGTGCTCGACACCGCCCCGCTGACCGGGGGTGCCAATGCCTGCGATGCGCTGTGGATGGGGGTGCCCATTGTCACGCTGACCGGCAATGCCTGCCACGAGCGTGTGGCGACGGCCTTCGTGCGCGCAGTCGGCCTTCACGGGCTGGCTTGCGAAACAGAAGCGCAGTACGTGGACACCGCGGTTGCGCTGGTATCCGACATCGGCGAACTCAATGCGCTGCGCCAGTCGATCCGACCGATGTTCGAAGCCAGCCCGCTGTTCGATGCGGCTGGCCACTGCCGCTGGCTGGAGGCGCAGATGGCCCGCTGGGTGGGCACCTATCGCCGGCCCGGCCAGATCGAGCTGCCGCCCGGAGAGGGCGTCTTCTTCGGCGGTCGCTGGCACAGCCTGCCGGAGATCATTGAAGCGGTGGTTGCCGCGCTCGAATGCGGCGACCATTCCGCCCTCGAAAACGTACTCGAGAACATCTCTGCCAAATGGAGCAGGCACTGGCTGGTGGCCTATGCGCTCTCCGAGTTGCTCTATCGTCAGGCGACCGGGCCGGCGCTCTCGAACTGCTGATCGAGAGCGCAACGTTGCGCAAGTACTCGCTGCCGCTGTACAGGCTGCTTCTGGCCCGACTCGACGAATTGGGCCAGGACAAGACCGTGCTCGGTGACTTCCTGCATGAAGCATTCGGGCTGGATCTTGCCTACCTGGAAGCGCAGCCGGTTCCGTCAATCCATGAAATCGCCGGCATCAAGATGCAGCGCGAGGCGGTGGCGGCATGAAGGCCGTGATCCTGGCAGGTGGCCTCGGCACCCGCATCTCCGAGGAGTCGCACCTGCGGCCCAAGCCCATGATCGAGATCGGGGGCAAGCCGGTCCTGTGGCACATCATGAAGACATATTCTCACTACGGGATCAATGACTTCGTGATCTGTCTTGGCTACAAGGGCTACGTCGTCAAGGAGTACTTCGCCAACTACTTCCTGCATATGTCGGACGTGACCTTCGACCTGAAGCACAACCGGATGGAAGTCCACCAGCGCCACGCGGAGCCATGGCGGGTCACGCTGGTCGATACGGGCGAGCACACCATGACCGGCGGCCGCATGAAGCGCGTGCGCGAATACCTGGAGGAGGAGCCGTTCTGCTTTACGTATGGCGACGGCGTATCGGATATCAACATCCGGGCGCTGCTCGACTTCCACCTCGCACACGGCAAGCCGGCCACGGTTACCGCGATCCAGCCGCCGGGACGCTATGGGTCGTTGAAGATCGAAGGTACTTCGGTCAATCGCTTCCAGGAGAAACCGGCCGGGGATGGCAACTGGATCAATGCTGGCTTCTTCGTGCTGGATCCTTCGGTGATCGATCTGGTGAGCGACGACACGACTATCTGGGAGGATGAGCCGATGAGTCGGCTCGCCGCGCAGGGCAGCCTGCAGGCATTCATGCACAACGGCTTCTGGCAGGCGATGGATACCCTGCGCGACAAGAACCATCTGGAGCAACTCTGGGCTGGCGGCAATCCGCCATGGAAAGTCTGGAAGTGAGGCAGTTCGGCAGCATCTATCATGGCCGGCGCGTCCTGCTGACCGGCCATACCGGATTCAAGGGCAGCTGGCTGGCGCAATGGCTGGAGCAGCTCGGCGCAACGCTCACGGGTTTTGCCTTGCCTCCGGCGACGACCCCGAATCACTGGCAATTGCTGGACCTCCCGGCTACGGACTTGCGTGGCGATGTGCGCGACCTGCCGGCGCTCGATGCCGCGCTGGCGCAATGTCAGCCCGAGATCGTCTTCCATCTTGCGGCGCAGCCGCTGGTGCGCCGCTCCTATCGCGATCCACTGGAGAGCTGGTCGACCAATGTCATGGGGACCGCCAACGTGCTGGAAGCCTGCCGGCGGCATCGCTGCGTGCGGGCAGTGGTGGTGGTCACTACCGACAAGGTCTACGCGAACCAGGAGTGGGCCTGGGGTTATCGTGAGAACGACCGCCTTGGCGGCCACGATCCCTACAGTGCATCCAAGGCGGCGGCCGAACTGGTCGTGGCCAGCTATCGCAAAGGCTTCTTCACCCAGGACGATGCACCGCTGTTGGCGACCGCCCGTGCTGGCAACGTGATCGGGGGCGGCGACTGGTCGGAAGACCGCCTGATTCCCGACCTCGTACGTGCCACCAGCCGCGGCGAGACGCTGGAGATCCGTTCACCCCATGCCACGCGGCCCTGGCAGCACGTGCTCGATTGCCTGGCCGGCTACCTGCTGCTGGGCCAGCGGCTGCTGGAAGGCGACCAAGATTGCGCCACCGCCTGGAACTTCGGCCCGGCCGCGCAGGACAACCGCAGCGTTGAAACCGTGCTCGGCCTCATGCAGGCGCACTGGCCCGCCCTGGCATGGCGTGTATCCGGCGAGCCGCAACCCCACGAAGCCAACCTGCTGTATCTCGACAGCTCCCTGGCCAGGTCAAGGCTTGGCTGGCAGCCCGCCTGGAACCTCGAGCAGTCGCTTGCCGCGACGGCTGCGTGGTATCGCGATCAGGTCCACGGAAGCGCGCCGACGCGCCGGCAGCTGGATACATACATTGCCGCGGCCGCTGCGGCAGGCGCAAACTGGATGGGCGCATGAAGCAGCGCCCCCTTGCCATCCCGGGCGCAGCACTGGTTCAGGGCGAACCCTTTGCGGACCATCGCGGCGCGTTCGCCCGGCTCTTCTGCACGGACGCGCTGGCCGAGGTGCTGGGCCCGCGCCGCGTGATGCAGGCGAACCATTCGTGCACGCATGAGGTCGGCGCGCTGCGCGGCCTGCATTTTCAGCACGCGCCGCATGCCGAGATGAAACTGGTGCGTTGCCTGCGCGGCCGCGTCTGGGATGTGATGGTGGACCTGCGCGCAGGATCACCGACCTTCCTGCAGTGGCATGCCGAAGAGCTGACCGCCACTAACGCTCGCATGGTTGTGATTCCGGAAGGCTGCGCGCACGGATTCCAGGTGCTCGAGGCCGACAGCGAGCTGCTGTACCTGCATACCGCACCCTTTACGCCGCAGTCCGAAGGCGGGGTGCGCCACGATGATCCAGCGCTCGGTATCCGCTGGCCGCTGCCGGTGACCGACATCTCGGCACGCGATCGTTCCCATCCGTTTCTCAGTGCCGGCTTTGCCGGTCTCCATCCATGAATTGCCGCCACTGCAACGCAGCGCTTGACCATGTCTTCCTGGACCTTGGCTCCGCGCCGCCTTCCAATGCCTATCTGAGCGCGGCGGACTTGCGGGCGCCGGAAACCTGTTTCCCGCTCAGGCTGCATGTGTGCTCGCACTGCTGGCTGGTGCAGACCGAAGACTACGCGCGTGCCGACGAGTTGTTCAGCCGCGATTATGCGTATTTCTCGTCGACGTCGCAGACTGGCTGGCGCATGCGGCAGCCTACGCGGGCCAGATCACACGCCGCCTCGATCTGGGGCCAAAGAGCTTTGTCATCGAAGTGGCCTCCAACGACGGCTACCTGCTGAAGAACTTCGTTGCCGCCGGCATTCCGTGCCTGGGCATCGAGCCGACGGCCAGCACGGCACAGGCCGCGGAAAGCATCGGCGTGCCAACCTGCGTGAGTTCTTCGGGCTGGCGCTGGGCCAACGGCTGGCGACGGAAGGGAGGCAGGCCGATCTTATCGCCGCAAACAATGTCTTCGCGCATGTGCCGGACATCAATGACTTCACGCGCGGGCTCAAGGCCGCCCTGAAGCAGGGCGGCACGATCACGCTGGAGTTCCCGCACCTGATGCAGCTGATCGCGCAGACCCAGTTCGACACCGTCTACCACGAGCATTTCTCGTACCTGTCGCTCCATACCGTGCAACAGATCCTCGCGGCCGCCGGGCTGCGAGTGCTGGATGTCGAGATGCTGCCGACCCACGGCGGGAGCCTGCGCGTCTACGGCGGCCACGCTGATGACGCGCGGGCGCCGAGCACCGCGGTGAAGGTCCTGCTTCAGGCCGAGGAAGACTTTGGCCTGCGCCGGGTGTCGACCTACCTGAGCTTCCAGGCACGCGCGGATGCCGTCAAGGATTCGCTTGTCATGTTCCTGATCGGACAGAAGCGCGCGGGGCGCAGCGTGGCGGCCTACGGAGCAGCAGCCAAGGGCAATACGCTGCTCAACTACGCCGGCGTGCGACCGGACCTTCTGCCGTTCGTTTGCGATGCGGCACCGTCCAAGCAGGGCCGCTACCTGCCGGGCAGCCGCATTCCGGTAGTCGCGCCGGCGCAGTTGCGCGCTTCCCGCCCGGACGTGGTGCTGATCCTGCCGTGGAATATTGCCGACGAGGTGCGCGAACACCACGGCTACGTGCGGGAGTGGGGCGGGCGCTTCGCGGTGGCCGTGCCCGAGATCAGGATGCTGGATCATGCGGGGGGCTGACGTGCCGAAGCCGCACCTGAGTCTGGTCATCTCGCAACCCATGCTCTTTCCGTGGGTCGGTATGCTGGAGCAGATCCGGTTGAGCGACACTTACGTCTTCTACGATGACGTCCAGTTCTCGACCGGACCGGGAAACCGTGTTAGCCGGGTGCAAGTAAAAGCGCGGGACGGCATGCGCTGGCTGACAGTGCCGCTGCGAGGCCGGCATCTGGGCAGCCTGATCGGCGGCCTGGAGCTGGACGATCGAACCGACTGGCGAGGCAAAAGTCGCGACTTGCTGCGCCACGCCTATGCCAGTGCGCCATACGTGCAGGACATGCTGGCGCTGGTTGATGAAGTGTTCGCTGCGCCGGCGCGGTACCTGTCGGAACTCTCGCGCGCATCCACCATGGTCCTGGCGCGTTACTTCGGACTCGATGCAGGCAGGACCTTCCTGGATTCGTCCGCGCTGGATGTGGCCGGGCACAGCAGCCAACGGGTCTTTGCGCTATGCCAGCGGCTGGGGGCCACCCGCTACGTGACCGGGCATGGCGCGAAGCGGTATCTGGATCATGAATTGTTCGAGCGAGCCGGCATCGCGGTTGAATACATGGACTACCGGCTCAGCCCCTATTCCCAGCGCCACGGCGACTTTACTCCTTACGTCACCGGACTCGACCTGGTGGCCAACTGCGGACGCGACGGCGTGCGTCATATCTGCTCAGGCACCACGTCATGGCGCAGTGCATGCGCGGGTGGTGCGGGCACCTGATCCAACCAACCGGCCGTGCTGCCGGGCATATTCCTATAGAACATCATGAAGCGCATTCCGGTTTCTGGTCCTTCGATCACAGAGAAGGAAATCGCCTATGTCACGGACGCCGTGACCAACGCCTGGTACGCCAACGCCAACGTCTATAACGACCGCTTCGAGCGTGCCTTCGCGGAGTACCACGCGTGCGCCACGCGGTGTCGCTGCCGTCCTGTACGTCGGCGCTGCACCTCTCGCTGCTTGCGCTGGGTATCGGTCCGGGCGATGAAGTGGTTGTTCCTGACTGCACGTGGATCGCCAGCGCGGCGCCGATCAGCTATGTCGGTGCCACGCCGGTATTTGCCGATATCGATCCTGGCAACTGGTGCCTGTCGCCGCAGTCCTTTGCTGCCTGCATCACGCCTCGTACGAAGGCCGTGATCGCTGTGGACCTGTACGGAAACATGCCAGACTACGCAGTGCTGGCCGAAATCGCAGGCCGGCATGGGATCGCCATCATCGAGGACGCGGCGGAAGCCGCGGGCTCACGCTATTGCGGTCGCGCGGCTGGCACGCTTGGCGTAACGGGAACCTTCAGTTTCATGGCTCCAAGACGCTGACCACGGGCGAGGGGGGCATGCTGATTACCGACGATGAGGCAATTTATCGCCGCGTCATGGTCCTGCGCGATCACGGCCGCCGCCCGGGTGACACCATGTTCCAGAATGCCGAGGTGGGCTACAAATACAAAATGAGCAGCCTCCAGGCCGCGCTCGGACTGGCGCAGATCGAGCGTATCGACGCACTCGTGGAACGGAAGCGCGAGATCTTCGGCTGGTATCGTGAGGAACTTGGCGATTGCGAAGGGATCGTGTTGAACCAGGAAGCACAGGGAGTGCACAACAGCTACTGGATGGTGACGGCGATCCTGCCTCAATGGCTGGGGGGAAAGGCCGGGGTAATCCAGGCGCTGAGCGGGCAGGAATCGATTCCCGGCCGTTCTTCAGTCCGCTGAGTAGTCTCGATGCCTATTGCGCATCTCCGATGGCGGGGGTGGCGCGCGCGCGCAACTCTGTCGCCTACGCTATCGGGGCCCACGGAGTGAATCTACCGTCGGGCCTGAACCTCGAGCGGGCCGACGTTGCGCGCGTCGGCGCAGCCGTACGGGCGATGCTGGCCGAACGTGTCCCCGTGGTCGCCTCCGTGAATTCCGGCTTCGCGTGATGTCGGCGGGACCGAGCGGCCTACCGGTAGCAATGGAGCGACAGCTTCCGTCGCGGGTTCCGGAACACGGTGGAAAAACCCAGCTCGTCCAGCGTTGCCCGGTGCACGTCATTGGCATAGGCGATCATTGACGTCCCTTTCCTGAAATGCTCCAGGTTCCGCGAGACGAACTTGCGCAGGATCACATCGTCGAACGGGTTGAACATGAAGATCAGATTGCTCGTCTCTGGCAAGTCGAACTCGGTGGCGTCGATACTGCTGAAAAAGATATTGGATGCACTTCCGGACCGGAACTTCGCCAGGTTGTGATTGGCGATGATATTCAGTTTTTCAGACAGCTCCACGCCGACAATTTTACTGAATGGCTTGCGCATGTGCGCGTAGAAACAGGCCTTGCCTTTTCCCGAACCGAGATCGATGAAGTTGTCGAAAGCCGCGCCCGTCCGCTCGGCCTCGGCAAACAGCTCGCGCAGATTCCTGCACCAGACCGCGTGGTAGGCCGAAGCATGAGCGACCGGATGGCGATCGCTGCTCATCAATTCATTGGCCGCAATGATGCCGCCGAGATCCAGGCCGTGCCGCTTTTCGAAGAGATAGTCCTCGAAGTCGAAGAACTTCCACGTCAGGGCTTCAAGCAGCGGCTTCTTGCGTGTCGCGGCGGTGATGTTCGTCATGGTGAAAGCCTTGTATGAGCCATTGCGGTTGCCAGTTGGATCATGCCGGGCCGAAATACGGATCGGCGGCGCTCGCCTGCTCCAATTGGTAGAGCCACGCCAGCAACTCCGCAATTGCAACGTACAGTTGCGGCGGAATATGGCTGTCCAGGTCGACCTGCATCAGCAGGTTCACGAGCGTGGGCGAGCCGTGCACGTAGACGCCGGCCTCGCGGGCGCGCGCGATGATGGCCTCGGCCACTACGCCGTAGCCCTTGGCCACCACGCGCGGCGCCTTGTCGTCGGTCTGGTACGACAGCGCGATGGCGGCGCCGCGCCCGGGATCGGCTTCGCTCATGCCGTGCCTCCCTGGTCCATGCTGTCACGCGTTTCCACGTTCAGGCGCTGCAGCACGATGCCCTGCGCTTCGAGCTGGCTGCGCAATTGCGGACGGGCCTCGATGAAGCGCGCGGCGACATCAGTCTCGGCCGTCGCCAGGCGGGCTTCCAGGCCGTTCGGGCCGAGCGTCAGCACGGCCTCCACGAGTCCGAGTTTCGGCAACTGCAGCTGCAGGCGGCTGGACCACTGCGCGCGGCGTCCGATGCGTCCTGCCCGGCCGCGCCGTCTTCGTGGCGCGTGATATCCCACTCCATCGGCGTGCCGGGCCACGCTTCCCCGGCGAAGCGGAACTGCTGGGTCGCCAGCAGTTCGAGCTGCTGACGCACCACACCTTCGGTGGACGGGTGGATCGCGGGCCCTTGTGCCGCTTGCTGCTGTGCGGGTTCCACGCCGGGGCTGAGATCCATCAACACGTTGTGGCGCGGCGTTGCCACCTGTTCCAGGGCACGCCCTGCATCGGCGGTGGCCTGGTAGGCCTGTGTGGCGACCGACGCTGCGGAAGGCCGTAACGGCATGCCATCCGCAGACGATGCGTCCTTGCTGTAAGCCGCGTGCGAGCCCGTGCCCTGTCGCACGCCTTGTTCAGACGGCGCATGGCTGTGGGCGACGCGCGGATTGCCCGGTGCCGCCAGCGCTTCCGCGAGTAGTTGCGAGGCCGGAATCGTCACCAGGCCGGCAGCACGTGGCAAATCCGACGGCGTGGAATTGGCGGTGCCCGACGGTCCACTGTAGGTCAGCATTGGTGCATCCGGCGCGGCCTTCGCGCCCGGCGCCAGGAAGGGTGCATTGGGCAGAACCGGTTGAGCGAGCGGCGCTTGCGGCTGCTGCAGGATGCTGGCCAGCGGACGCGCGCCCGCTACCCATTGCGACAGGTGCGATTCGTAGAACAGCCCGCTCTCATCCACCAGGTTTGCCAGCGCGGTCGCCACGGGGGCGCTGTTGCCGGCCGTCGGCGGTGCCGGCAGCAACGGGCCGGCCGAGCGCAGTGGCGCGGGTGGCGTGCCATCCATCAGCGTCAGGATGGCGCGTGCCGCAAAACTGAGCGATTCGCGCGTGGAACCCCCCGGCAGCAGCGTGGCCTGGCCCGGCTGGCCATTGGCGGTCCGGGCGGCCTGGCTGTTGCGAATGGCCTGGTCGGTCGAATTCTGCACGCCCGCTTCGGACGCATCCAGCACGGGCTGGAGCAGCGCGACCTTGTCAAGCGAGGACAGGCCCGTGCGCAGTTGCTGCGGATCGAGCGCCTGGGCGGAAGTCAGCCCGGGGGGGAGATGGATACCGGTCATCGGGCCGGGGCAGACAATGGTAGTGCGGCGGGCACGGGGGCGCGCCGGTCAGGGTATTACGCCGTCGCGCCGTAGGCGGCGTTCAGGTCGAAATGGCGGCGCGAACTGGTCAGCAGGCCGCCGATGCGCTCGAGCTGCGGCATCGCCAGGTCGCGGATGTGCGCATCATAGGTCAGGATGCGGTCCAGCAACTGGTAGCGGCGCATGCGTTCGGCGTCGGAGAACGGCGCCTCGTGGTCGAACTGGCGCAGCCGGTCGACCAGCGCCAGATAGCCACGCTGCAGCTCGGTGACGGCATCCCAGTCCGCGGCTTGCGCGGCTTCGAACATGCGACCCGACAGCACGAGGATTTCCTCGTAGCAGGTGACGATGGGGGAGAATTGAGCCATTTCAGTTGTCCTGCAACGTGGGTGATTGCGCTGCCTGCTGGGACGATTCATCGATCTGTGCCCAGGCCGACGCGATGTTGGCCAGGAGCCCGTCTACTTCAGTCAGTAGCGCCGTGTCATTGCGCAGGTTGGCCTGCATCAAGCGCCGGGCCATGTAGTCGTACAGCGCAGCCAGGTCGGCCGCGATATCGCCGCCGGCTTCATGGTCCAGTGCCGCGTTCAGCCATTGACGACAATGTCGATGGCCTCGAGATGGCGTTTCCCTTGGCCGGAATGTCGCCCGCTTCCATGTGGAAGCGCGCGCTGGCAATGGCCGAGCGCGCTCCTTCGAACAACATGGCGATCAGCCGGTGGGGGCTGGCGCTCATGGCCGCGGTCTGGACGCCGACCTGGGCGTAGGCGTTGATGGCGTTGCGCGCGTACATGGCATTCGGCTCCCGGTAAAGAATTACTTGCCCGACGAGTTGTTCAAGGCGTTGAACTGCTGCGTCAGGTAGGTGCTGGTGTTCTTCATCTGCGACATGATCACGTCCAGCTGCGTGAATTGCGTGCGGTAGTTGGCAACGGTGGCGTTGATGCGGTCCTGGGTCGCGCTGTACTGGTCGCGTAGGTCCTTCAGACTGCGGTTGATGCCATCGGTGGCGGCCGTCAGTGCTCCCTTGCTGCTGGTCAGTGCTGTGATGGTGGTGCTCAGCTGGTTGCCGTAGCCGCTCTTGCCGTCGTCATTGCCGAACAGGGCGGCCACGCCGGCCGGGTTGTCGTTCAGGGCTTTGGTCAGCTTGGTGGAATCCAATGCCAGCGTGCCATCGAGCTGGAACGTCACGCCCACTTGCGTTAGCGTGGTCATGGCGCTGGCACCGCTGCCCGGCTGCGGCGTGTTGAGCACGCCGCGAATCTGGCTCTGGATCACGCGCAGCACGCCGTCTCCCGTGAGCGGCGAAGCTGTTTGCGTGGAGGGATCATAGGCCGACAGGCTGCTGGCTGCCTTCTGCAGGTTATTGTAAGCCGTGACGAAGGCTTGCACGCCGTTCTGGATCGACGCGGTGTCGCGCTGGACTACGATATTGCTGGTGCCGGTCTGGGCCAGCGACAGCGTCACGCCCTGCACGGCACCGGAGACCTGGTTGCTTGGGCTTTGGATCGCGATGTTGTTGACGGTCAGCGCCGCATTCTGGGCGGTGACGGTCTGTTGCATGTTTTGCGTGGCGGCCGGATCGTTGGCCACTAGGTCGGACAGCGCGCTGGTGCCATCGCTCGAAGTCACCGAGATGCGCATACTGTTGGTGGCGCCGGTCTTGTTCGAGTTCAGGACCAGGCGATAGGGCGCGCCGGAACCATCGTTGATAATGCTGGCAGTGACGCCGGCATTGGCCTTGTTGATGGCGTCGCGCACGCCTTGAAGCGTATTGCTGCTGCTGTCGATCTTGATGTCGAAGCCGGTCGAGCCTGTATTGGCGGTGTAGCCCGCTCCGCTGTACTTGCTATAGGTGGGGCTGGCGGTATTGGTATCGAGCGTGCCGCCGGTGATGGCGCCGAAATCGATATGGATCGTGCCGGTGCCGATCGCCGCATCCTGCTTGACCTGGCCTGTGCTCACCAGCGACTGGGCCTGGGCCAGGGCGGTCACATTGACCGCATAGTTTCCGGCAGCCGCGGTGTTGCTGCCAGTGGCGGTGAGGACACCGGTGTTGCTGGAGGTGGCGGTCGCCGCGTTGAAGAAGCTCGGCTTGGACAGCTGGTTGGCCGTTCCCTGGAAGGCGGCGAGCATGCTCTGCAGCTGGCCGTAGGCCGACAGCTTGGTCTGGTAGCTGGACTGCTGCTGCTTGAGGACCGTCAGCGGTGCCTGCTCGGCGGTGGTGAGCTGGTCGAGCAGCGAGCCCAGGTCGAGCCCAGAACCAACGCCGAGGTTAGAGATTGTTGCCATGTCTTGTACTCCAGAGTGCTACTTCAAATCCAGGTCCGAGGGACGGCTCAAGCGGTCTGGTTCACGAACAGTCCCTGCAGTTCCGTCATTGCATCGGAAATGCGCACCAGCTCTTCAGTCGGGATCTGCCGGATCACCTCGCCGCTGCTCTTGTCCATCACCTTGGTGATGACGCGGTGGCTGGTGCTGTCGATTTCAAACTGGACACTGACCGAAGCGCTGCGCAGTGCGTCGGTCAGGCGCTCGAACGCTGCGTCGAGCGCGCCCGCCGGCCGCCTGCCGTCCCTTGCCGGGACGGCAGCGTGACCGGTGGCGTGGACGCGCCCGGCATACCGGCTGTGCGGCCCCCCTGGCCATCCGTCAGTTGGGGCGCCGGAGCGAGAGGCAGCGCGCACGAAGTGGTGGCGGCAGTAGCCATGATCGTATCGATTCCGTGGATTCTTGAAATGCTTTCCCAGGACCGCAGCCCTGGGGAAACACTCCATGCCAGCGCCGGGCGCGAGGCCCGGCGCTGGTGCTACGCGTCAGTCAATTAACGCAGCAGCGAGAGCACGCCTTGCGTGGTCTGGTTGGCCTGGGCCAGGACCGAGGTACCAGCTTGTTGCAGGATGTTGGCGCGGGTCATGTTCGACACTTCCGTTGCGTAATCAGCGTCCTGGATGCGCGAACGCGACGACGACAGGTTGGTGATCGTCGTGCCGAGGTTGGCGATGCTGGAATCCAGACGGTTCTGGATCGAACCCAGCGAGCTCTTCAGGCTATCCACCTTTTGCAGGGCGGCGTCCAGCGTGGCCATCGGGTTGGCCGAAGCGCCTGCGGTCAGGCTGGAGGCGGTCAGCTTGCTGGTGTCGAGGCTGAAGGCTGCGGTGCCCGTGGTGGTAGTGGTGTCGGCAGAAGCCGGATCCAGGGCCACATAGGTGTACATCGTGGTGCCGTTGGTCGCGCTCGACATGCCTTGGTTCTTCAGGCTTGCGCTTCGGCGGCGCTGGCCGGGGTGATGGCGACTTCAGCGAACATGTTGCCGTTCTTGTCGACCACGGCGTTGGCGCCGATGGCGACGCTGCCCGAGCCGATACCCAGCGTGGTGGCCAGGGTGCCGGCGGTCTTTTCCGAAACCGTGCTGGTCGAGACGTTGGTGGTTGCACCGTAGGCGGCCTGGAAGTCGGTGGCGCCAGCGTCAGCCACGCCGACCATCGTTGTCGTGCCGTCGAACGAAGCCGCTGCGGTAGCTTGCGGGCCGTTCACGTTGAAGCTTTGCAGACCCAGCGTCTTGGTGCTGATTTCCTGCAGGTTGACCGAGATGGTCTGGCCGTCGTTGGCGCCAACCTGGACGTTCACGGCCTTGGCGGTCGACGACAGTACCTTCACGCCGTTGAAGTCGGTCTGTTGCGACAGGCGGTCGATTTCCGACATGCGTTGGCCGATTTCGTCCTGGATCGACTTCAGGTCGGAGGCGGAGTTCGAACCGTTGGCGGCCTGCACCGACAGCGTACGGATACGTTGCAGGTTGTTGGTCACTTCGGTCAGCGCGCCTTCAGTCGTCTGAGCGAGCGAGATGCCGTCGTTGGCGTTGCGCTGGGCTTGCGTCAGGCCATTGATGTTCGAGGTGAAACGGTTGGCAATGGCCAGGCCAGCGGCATCGTCCTTGGCGCTGTTGATCCGCAGGCCCGACGACAGGCGCTGGATCGCGGTGTTCAGCGACGATTGCGAAGCGTTCAGGTTGTTCTGAGTCATCAGAGACAACGAGTTGGTATTGATGATGGACGCCATGGTTGCGACTCCTATATGCAGTGATTTACACAGTCCGGCGGATGCCGTAACGTTGGCCGACTGCGTTGCAGTGCTGTAGTGCCTCCGTTGCAAAGGTTATCGACCATGCTTTGCAAAGGTTTAGAGTGATCTTTACCGCGATTTTGCGCCGGCAAGGGCGGGGCCATGCGCGGCAATTGCAAGGCGTTGCCCGTGGCCACCCGGGCGTGAAATACCGAGCGGCGCCCGTACCGAAGCGGGGTTAGCGCCGCCGGCGCGGGCGCGGCATATAGATAGGCACGAAATCCGGCGACATGTCCGGCTGGGGTACAGGCATTACAGAATCGTCGGGGCCGGCAGACGTGACCATGGCGATGGCGTGCTTGTAGACCGCAATGGGCTTGCTGTCCTGCAAGTCCTTGCCCAGCATGAGCAAATAGCTGTCCACGGCGATCACGACGCCTTGGAGCCGGGTGCCATTGCACAGGTGCAGCACAACCGCGGCCCGGCTGCTGGCATGGAGCGCAAGTTGCTGGTGCTGCAATGTCCGGCTGTCTCGCGGGGGCCTGGTTTCCTTCTTCACAACGACTCCGGAAGAGCCCGCAAGTTCTGGCGGCTCATAGCGGTCCGCCGACTGGTACCTTTGAATAGTATGGCCCGGTCAGCGCGATAGGCGAAACATTCGCTTTCGGTACCGGCACGGGAACGAGCCGTGTGGGCCGCGGTGTGGACTAGATCCAAGAGCGGACTGCTGGCGTCCACGCGCATGCCAGCGACCGGTGCGGCCAGGTGAGAAGGGGAATACTTCAGTCGCGAGAGTAGCAAAAATGCTACAAACGCGGACAATTGACCATCAGCGATGGACTAGAGGTTTTGCTCTAGATAATCCGTTGGCGGGGCAAGGTATTTCGGGTAGAGGTCTGTCGGCCAATGGCCGACAGACGGGCTTTGATTTCCAAAAACGCCTTGCACACTCGGTATTGGCATAAGTGAAGGCTGACATAAGGTGTCTATCCTCCACATCGATATGCGGCAAGCGGGACCAGAAAAGTGATGTTTTGCGCGCATTCAACAAGAGCTTTCACTGATAGAAACAGGATTTACATCTCATGTAAGCGCGTCTATATTCATGCCTGAGCTATCTGGCTCTTAGCAGTCCTGGAAAGCCTACGAGCACCCCGCGCGTGGGCTTTTTTGGGGGGCCCGCGTCGGGCTGGCTGTGCCTTGCGGCGCACCGCACCCAAGCGGCCATCAGGATGCCTGGCAGCATTAAAAGGCACTCCGCAAGCCAACTATCCTCAGAAATGCGGGGACTTTCCCCGTCAATTCCAAATTCCCTTCAAGAAGCGTTCGGTCACCGCCGATAGGCAGCCCATGCGCACGGTTGTCTGCGGCAACGATCCCCTGCGCGCACGACACGAAAACAATACTGATCAAGAAATGTCCGGAGGGAATGAGATGGCCTGGTTGCGAAATCTTGGCATAGGGACCCGCCTGTCCCTGGCTTTTTTGCTGGTGGTGCTGTTGTTGATCGGCGTTGCGGCATTTGGCCTGACCTCGCTGGCGGGCGTGAATGCTTCGATGCACCTGACCGTGGAGGGGCGCCTGTTCAAGGTGATTGACCTTGGCCACGTCAAAGAGAATGCGTTGCAAATCGGCGTGATGGTGCGCGACGCCGCGCTGACTGAAGATCCCGCCCTGGTGCAGCAGAACACGCAACGCATCGACGGGATGCGCAAGGAGATGAAGGGGACGCTCGATGCGCTTGGCAAGCTGATGGCGGCTTCCGGCCGCGCGGACCTGCAAAAGATCTTTTCCGATCTCACCGCCGCGCGCGAAACCTACAACGGCCAGCTTGACGTGGTGCTGCGCCAGCTTGGCGCGGGGGAGTTCGCCGGCGCGCGGGCCGGGCTGGTGGTAACGCTGCCCGCTGCGCAAGGTCCCTATTTCGAAAAGCTCGATGAAATCATGGCCAGTGGGCGCGACCTGGCCGTGGCCGCGGTCAAGCAGGCCGACGACGGCTTTGTCTGGACCCGCAACGTGCTGCTCGGCCTGACCGCACTTGCCGTGCTGCTTGCGGTGGTGATGGGAACCGCCATCACGCGGTCGATCACCGGTCCCGCGCGCGAAGCGCTGGAAGCGGCCGAGGCGCTCGCTACCGGCAATCTCCGTCACGCTTTCAAGGTGCGCAGCAGCGATGAAATGGGCCGCATGCTCGCGGCACTGGAACGCGGATTCCGTCACCTGGCCGCGCTCGTGCATGGCATCCAGCAGGCCTCGGGATCGATCGACGGCGCCACGCGGGAGATCGCCCGTGGCAACACCGACCTGTCCCAGCGCACGGAGCAGCAGGCTGCCTCGCTGGAGCAGACCGCAGCCTCGATGGAACAGCTTACGTCCACCGTGCGCCAGAATGCCGACAACGCAAGGCAGGCCAACCAGCTAGCCGTCAATGCATCGGACGTGGCCACCGAAGGCGGGCAGCGTCGTGCGCGAGTGGTGCAGACCATGGACAGCATCTCCAAGTCGTCCGCGCAGGTGGCGGACATCACCGGCGTGATCGAGAGCATTGCGTTCCAGACCAACATCCTGGCGCTCAACGCTGCCGTGGAAGCGGCGCGCGCCGGCGAGCAGGGCCGCGGCTTCGCGGTCGTGGCTTCCGAGGTGCGCAACCTCGCCCAGCGTTCGTCGGCCGCCGCCAAGGAAATCGCCGAGCTGATCGGCGGCTCGGTGCGGCAGGTCCAGGATGGCGCGCGCCAGGCCGAGCAAGCAGGCAAGACCATGGACGACATCGTCGGCGCGGTGCGCCGGGTCACGGACATCATGGGCGAGATTTCAGCGGCCAGCTCGGAGCAGACTCGGGCATTGAGCAGGTCAGCCTGGCCGTGACGCAAATGGAGAGCATGACCCAGCAGAATGCCGCACTGGTCGAGCAGGCCGCTGCCGCGGCGGAAAGCCTGATGCAGCAGGCCGGTGGGCTGGTGAACGAGGTGGGCCGGTTCGATGTCGCCCGAGGATGGCGGGGCGGCGCGCCGACGGCCG
>LRMT01000151.1 GCA_001725945.1 Cupriavidus sp. UYMMa02A
CAGCGATGCCGCCGCCGCTGCCAGCAACGCCGCCGATGCCGCCAAGGCCGCGGCCAGCAACGCCGCCGCCGATGTCTCGGCCGCCGCGGACAAGGCCAAGACCGACGCCGGCAACGCCATGGAAAATGCCAAGCAGGCCACGAAGGATGCCGTCACGCCGGCGCCGACAAGGCCAAGGACGCCGTCAATAAGTAATGACCGCTACGCGGGATTCACACCGGCAGCCGCGGTTCGGCGCTACACTGCTCCCCTAGCTGCCAGACCCGCCGAAAGCCCCGCCAGGCCAACGCCCGGCGGGGTTTTTTGTTTCCGGCCGGCGTATTGCCTGCATATTGCCTGCATATTGCCTGCGTAAAGTGCCGGTATCGCCGCCCGAGTTTCTGTTCCCGCATTGCCGATGTCCCCTGCCATGTCCGGCGCCTTGCCGGCTACCCCCACCGTGCGCGATGCCCAGTCCCTCGCCGCCATGGCTGGCCTGCCCACGCTGGAAGCGCGCATGCTGCTGACCCACGTCACCGGCCTCACCCGCACGCAGCTCATCACGCATGACGACGACATCCTGAGCCTGCCTCAGCGCGATGCCTTTGCCACGCTGCTGGCGCGCCGCCTGGCCGGCGAGCCGATGGCCTACCTGATCGGCGAGCGCGAATTCTTCGGCCGCAGGTTCCGCGTCACGCCCGACGTGTTGATCCCACGCCCCGACACCGAGATTGCCGCCGAATCGTCGCTGGCTCGGCTGGCCGGCGTGCCGCAGCGCGCGTGCTGGACCTGGGCACGGGTTCGGGCATCCTGGCGGTCACGATCGCACGCGAGCGCACCGATGCCGAAGTCTGGGCCACCGACATCTCGCCCGGCGCCATGATGGTCGCGCAGGACAACGCCAGCGCGCTCGGCGCCGACCGCATCCATTTCCTGGTGTCGGACTGGTATGTTGCGCTGCCGGCCGACCTGCGTTTCCATCTGATCGTCAGCAACCCGCCCTATATCGCCGAAGGCGATCCGCACCTGGCCGAAGGCGACCTGCGCTACGAGCCCATCGACGCGCTGACCGACCACAAGGACGGGCTGTCCGACCTGGCCGCCATCGTCGCCGGCGCGCCGGGACGGCTGCTGCCGGGCGGCTGGCTGCTGATGGAGCATGGCTACGACCAGGCAGAGGCCACGCAAAGGCTACTGGAGCGTGCCGGATTTACCGAAGTCTTCACCGCACGCGACCTGGCTGGGCACGAGCGCTGTACCGGTGGGCGCCGTCCCGGCCTGGCGTGATGCAAGCGTCCGCCTGAAGCCCGGCGGCGATTCCGGTAAAATTTCCATCCAGATCACCACCGCACGGCAGTCCGTGCGGCCTTCGACACCCGGCGGCGCCCGACCCAGAGGCGCCCCTCAACCGACAAAGAAACCATGAGTGACGTGCAGCAACGCATCGACCAAATCGTCAAGGGCAACCCGGTGGTCCTGTTCATGAAGGGCACCGCGCAGTTCCCGATGTGCGGCTTCTCGGGCCGCGCCATCCAGATCCTGAGGCCTGCGGCGTGGACGCGCCGGCCACGGTCAACGTGCTCGAGGACGAAGGCATCCGCCAGGGCATCAAGGCATACGCCAACTGGCCTACCATCCCGCAGCTCTACGTGAACGGCGAGTTCATCGGCGGCTCGGACATCATGATGGAGATGTACCAGAACGGCGAACTGCAGACCCTGCTCAAGGGCTGAGGACCGCCATGCCCGTGACCGGCGGCACCGTGCCGCGAAGGCTGATCGTCGCCATCACGGGCGCCACCGGCGCCATCTATGGCGTGCGCCTGCTGCAGGTGCTGCGCGAGGTGCCGGCGGTGGAAACCCACCTGCTGATTTCCCCGGCGGGCGTGATGAATCTCCAGCACGAGCTGGAGATCAGCCGCGCCGACGTGGAAGTCATGGCTGATGTCGTGCACAACGTGCGCGATATCGGCGCCACCATTGCCAGCGGCTCGTTCCGCGCCCATGCGATGGTGGTGGCCCCGTGCTCGATGCGCACACTGGCCGCCATTGCCCACGGCCTTTCAGATAACCTGATCACACGCGCCGCCGACGTCACGCTCAAGGAACGCCGCCGGCTCGTGCTGATGGTGCGCGAAACGCCGCTGAACCTCGCGCACCTGCGCAATATGACCGCCGTGACGGAAATGGGCGGCATCGTCTTCCCGCCCGTGCCCGGGTTCTACCAGAAGCCCCAAAGCATTGCCGAACTGGTCGACCATACCGTTGGCCGCGTGCTCGACCTGGTTGACCTGTCCGATATCGGCCAGACGCTGGCGCCGAGCTGGCCCGGGCTCAACGGCAAAGCCGACGAGAGCGGCGGCAACTGATCCGCTCCCAGGCCTTGCCAACTCGCGCTTACCAGTAGTGGCGACGGCCGTAGTAACCATACCCGCCGTAGTACGGCCGCGGCGATACCACCACAGCCGGCGGGCCGACATAGACCGGCGCAGGCGCCACCGCGACAGCGGGGCCGGGGCCAGCCGGATACGGATACACCGCGCAACCACCCAGCAGGGCTGTGGCAGCGGCCGCGGCGGCCAGTCCAATCGTTACCGTTCTCATCGTATTGTTCCTTGGGGGTCGTTTTCGGCATGTGCCTGCCCTGAGAACGTTATACGGGGCGCACCCGTAATACAGCGTCAAGGCGCTGTAACCATTGTTACGATTCGCTACGGTTTGGTGAACGTAAGGCCGCCAGAGCCTGTTGGCTCAGATCTCGAACCGGATACCCTGCGCCAGCGGCAAGGTATCGCCGTAATTGATCGTGTTGGTGGCGCGCCGCATATAGCCTTTCCACGCGTCCGACCCCGATTCCCGCCCGCCGCCGGTTGCCTTCTCGCCGCCGAATGCGCCGCCAATCTCCGCCCCGCTGGTGCCGATATTGACGTTGGCGATGCCGCAATCGCTGCCCGCTGACGACAGGAAGCGCTCGGCTTCGCGCAGCGACTCGGTAAAGATGCACGACGACAGCCCGTGTGCGGATGCGTTGTTCAGCGCGATCGCTTCATCGAGCGAGGTGTAGGGCATCAGGTACAGGATCGGCGCGAAGGTCTCGGTCAGCATGGTGTCATGCTGTTCGTCTGTCATCACGAGTGCCGGACGCACATAGCTGGCACGCGGAAAGCGGTCGGCCAGCAGGCGTTCGCCGCCCGTGACGATATTGCCCTGCGCGCGGCAGCTTGCCAGCGCGTTGGCCATGGCGTCGGCCGCGGCGGTATCGATCAGCGGGCCGAGCAGCGTGCCGTCTTCGAGCGGATCGCCCACCGGCAGGCGGTCGAACACCGTGACCAGCCGGCTCGCCATGGTGTCCATCAGGTCGGCATGGACAAAGCAGCGGCGCAGCGTGGTACAGCGTTGCCCCGCCGTCCCCGCCGCCGCGAACGTGATGGCGCGCACCGCCAGCTCGATATCGGCCGATGGCGCGACGATGGCCGCATTGTTGCCGCCCAGTTCCAGGATGCTGCGCTTGAAATGCTGCGCACAGGCAATGCCCACCTCGCGGCCCATGCGCGTGGAGCCGGTCGCGCTGACGAGACGCACCGCAGGGTGCCCGACCAGATGCGTGCCGATCATGCGTCCGCCCGGCAGCACCGCCGAAATACCGGCATGCTGCGGTGCCGTGGCGGCCAGCACGCGTTCGAGCAGGCTGTGGGCCGCGAGCGCGCACAGCGTGGTCTTTTCCGACGGCTTCCACAGCACCGCGTTGCCGCATACCAGTGCCAGCGCGGCGTTCCACGCCCACACCGCCACGGGGAAATTGAAGGCCGAGATCACGCCGCACACGCCGTACGGATGCCAGGTCTCGCGCATCGCATGCTGGGGGCGCTCCGAAGCAATGGTGAGCCCATGCAGTTGCCGCGACAGCCCGACCGCAAAGTCGCAGATATCGATCATCTCCTGCACTTCGCCGAGCCCTTCCTGCAGGATCTTGCCCGACTCCAGCGAGACCAGCCGGCCGAGCGCCGTCTTGTGTTCGCGCAGCACCTCGCCGAAGCGCCGCACGATCTCGCCACGCACGGGGGCCGGCACCAGCCCCCAGCTGCTCTGCGCCTCGTGCGCGCGGGCGATCAACCTGTCGGCCACGGCCGGCGTGCAGGCCGGGACGTGGCCGAACGCCTCGCCATCCACCGGCGATCGCACGATGACCGTGCCCGCCGGCGTGCCGTCGCTCCATGGCCGCGGCAGTCCCATCGACTGCCAGCAGGCGGCGATCTCTTGCGCTTTCATACGGTGGTCTCCTGCAGCGGATGCTGCGTGTAGTGGCGGCCGAAGCGGTTGGCAAGGAACAAGGCGAGCGGCACGGCTTCCTGCCGCACGAAGCCCGACTGCGGCAGCGCGCCGCTTGCCACCATGTCCAGTGCCGTGCAGATGCCCGCGGCCGTGGTGAGTTGGATGGCGTTGACGTGCCCGGCCGGGCCGTCCACGCCGCCGATGCGCGCCGAGAACGAAGCCTGCGTCAGCGGCCCGCGTCCGCGCTCGCCGCCGGCCGGGTAGCCGGTCGCGGTGGCGAAGACGATGACCACGTCCTGCTCCGTCACCGGAATGGCGCGGTCGAAGATCTCGCGCAGCCAGCCACGGCGCTCGCGCAGGCGCAGGTCGTTGAGCAGCAGCTTCATCAGCGCACAGTGGCCAGGGTAGCGGATGGACTTGTAGTCGACATTGTGCGCGCGCCCCGCCAGGGTCTCCGGCAATGTGCCGAGCCCGCCTGAGGTATTAAAGGCCTCGTACTCGATGCCGTCCAGCGCAAAGGTCTCCAGCCCTTCGAGTGCCGGCAGTTCGACGCGGCGGCCGTCGACAATGGCCTCGCACGGGTTGCAGTACTCGTTGATGAGCCCTTCCGTGCTCCAGGTCAGGTTGTACTTCAGCGCATTGCTCGGGTAGCGCGGCAGCGCCCCCACCCGCATCTGCAGGTCCAGCAGCTCGCCGCCGCCGCGCAGGAAGCGCTGCGCAAGGTCATGGCCGACCACGCCGATAAAACCGGGCGCCAGGCCACACTGCGGCATCAGCACCGAACGCGCGTTCTGGCTCAGTTGCCGGATGGCCTGCGTCGCGGCCACGTCCTCAGTCAGATCGAAGTAATGCACGCCGAGCCGTGCGGCCACCGTGGCCACACTTACCGCGGCGTGGAAAGGCAGCGCATTGAGCACGGCATCGGCACCCGCCAGCAGTGCGGCGCAAGTGCCCGGCTCGGTCGGGTCCCCCGCGCGCACGGTGATGGCGCGCGGCAGGCCGTCGAGCCGGCGCGCATCGTTGTCAACCAGGGTGACGCGATAGTCGCCGCTGTCGTGAAGCATGACGGCAATCGTGCGGCCGATCTTGCCGGCGCCCAGCACCACCACTGGCAGAGGGCCCTTGGCCCCGGTCAGGTCGCGCGGCGTGCCGCGGCCGAGTGTGGATGCCTGCATGGTGTCCTCCTTTGTTCAAGACTGTGTGCGCTCCTGACTGGAGTATGGGCAGCATCCGCAACAGAAAGAAGGTACAAGTTCGACGAATATCCGCCATAATCAAACGAAACGACGACATATTCCGACGAAATGTCAGAACCTGACAAGCTCGACCAGACCGACCGGCACCTGTTGTCGCTGCTGCAGGCCAACGCGCGCGAAAGCGCGGCCAACCTGGCCCGCCGCCTGGGCATCGCGCGCACCACGGTGGTGGCGCGCATTGCCCGGCTGGAACGGCTCGGCGTGGTCGCCGGCTATGGCGTGCGGCTCGGCCGTGAGATGGGTGACAACGCGATCCAGGCGTTCTGCGGGCTGTCGGTGCAGCCCAAGGCCGGGGCGGCCATCGTGCGCGCGCTGCAGCGCCTGCCGGAAATCGAGGAGCTGAGTTCGGTCAGCGGTCCGGTGGACTACATGGCGGTGATCCGCTGCGACACCCACGCACGGCTCGACCAGTTGCTCGACGAAATCGGCATGCTCGACGGCGTGAACCACACCACCACTTCCATCGTGCTCGCGCGAAAATCGACCGTCGGCGAGCAACGGATTAGCACGGTATCCTCCTCCCACAACACATCACCGCAACGGGAGAAAAAGACGATGAACAATCCGATCCGTGTCGCCGTAGGCGGCGTAACCGGCTGGGCTGGTGGTGAACTGGCGCGCGGCGTGGCGCATGCCCCCGACATGATGCTGGTGGCGGGCCTGTCGCGCGGGGCCGCGGGGCAGCCGCTGGCGCAGCTCACCGGGCACGCCGATACGCCCGGCGTGGCGGCGGCCAGCATCGAAGCATTGGGCAGCACGCCCTACGACGTCTACGTCGAATACACCAAGCCAGCCATTGCCAAGCACAACATCCTGCAGGCACTGGCGCATGGCGCGCACGTGGTGGTCGGCACATCGGGCCTGACCGACGAGGACTATGCCGAGATCGACGCGGCCGCGCGAAAGGCCGAGCGCGGCGTACTCGCGTGCGGCAACTTCGCGATCACCGTGGTGCTGCTGCAGAAATTCGCGGAAATGGCCGCGCGCCATCTCGATCACTGGGAGATCATCGACTACGCCAAGGCCGGCAAGGTCGACGTGCCATCCGGGACGGTGCGCGAGCTGGCGTTCCGGCTCGGCGAGATCAAGGCCGCGCAGCAGGCGGTGCCGGTCGACCAGGTCAACGGCCCGCGCGAGACACGCGGCGCGACCATGTCCGGCACGCAGGTGCACGCAGTGCGCCTGCCCGGCTACCAGCTCGGCGTGGAAGTGATATTCGGCGCCGACGGCCAGCGCCTGCACCTCAAGCATGAGGCGGGCGACGGCTCCAAACCCTATGTGTCCGGCGCGCTGCTGGCGATCCGCAAGGTCCACACCGTGCGCGGCGTGGTGCGCGGGCTCGACAAGGTGATGGAAGGCATCTGAGCCGGCCGCAGCCGGCATCAGGGCCGCTTTACCAGCTACCCGGCTTGACGGGCTTGGGCGCGGGCTTCTTCTCCTTGCTCGGCGCGGCGGCGGGCGCCGATGCCGGCGCGAGCTGCTGCGCCACCTGGGCATCCTTGTCCGCCATCAGCGTGCGCGCCCGGGGCAGCAGCATTTCGATGGTGCCCGTGTTCGGCTCTTCGGGCATGGCATAGAGCTCGATCGTCAGCGGCTTCTGCATCCAGCCCGCGTGAATGGTCTTGACCGTTTTTCCCGCCTTGTCGCGCATGTCTTCCTGCTCCTGGCGGAACGGCTTGCCGTAGAGCGCGTTGATGCTGTCGAGCGCGGCCTGCTGCGAGTTAGCGCCTGCGGTCGGCACGATCACGCCGACCAGCGCATTGCCGTCGACAAACGCCACGACATGCACGCCGTCCATGAAGGCCGGGCGCTTGTCGCGCGGCAGGCCGACCTGGCGCATGATGCCGTCGCCCTTCACCTCGACACAGAACGCGGTTACGTCGCGGCCGTCTGGCGTGCGCTTGTCGGCACAGTCGGGCAGTGCGGGCAGCGGGTTGCCGATTTCGAGCAGTTTCAGCATCGGCGACAGGGCGCTGTCACCGGCTGGCACAGCCTTCGGTACAGCGGCGGGAGGGACGGCGGAGGCGGCGGCGGGAGCCGCCGGGGCGGCGAAGGCGCTCATGGCGGCGCCGATCAGGCCGGCGGCAGCCAGCCCGGCAACGGGGAATTTCAAAATCCAGACTCCTCAAAAAGGCCCCTGTTGGAGCCCACGGCGGCCAGTATGTTCCGGCCGACGCCATCATGCGCCGGCAGCATGGCGCATTGTGCATATCAGCCGCCAAAAAAGTGCGCTTATCCAATCACCGGCAACAGCGTCAGCCCGCCGGCGCCTTGCGTACCAGCGCCATCGCCTCGCGCCGGAAGACATGACCCACGTGGTGGTAGAACGGATGCGGCGAGAACTGCCGAGAGATGAACGACGCCAGCAGTGAGGCGGCCAGCAGGTAGATGGTCAGATCCTGCGTGCGCGTCATTTCCATGACGATCACGCTCGCCGTGATCGGCGCCTGCGTGGCGGCAGCCAGGAATGCGGCCATGGCCACGAGCGCGAGCACGCGCGGCTCATGCATGCCCGGCACGAAATGCGCGACGTTCTCGCCGATGCCGGCGCCGATCGCCAGTGCCGGCGTGAAGATGCCGCCCGGGATGCCCGCGAAGTACGACACCACCGTGGCCACCAGCTTGGCCAGCCCGAACCACAGCGTCGCGTGCGATTCGCCGTTGATCAGCGCGGACGCCTGCTCATAGCCCGTGCCGAACGTCGCGCCGCTCGTCGCCCAACCGAGCGCGGCCACCACCAGGCCGCACCCAAAAGCCACCTGCACCGGATGCTCCGCCGGCCAGTGGCGCCAGCGCGCCGGCAATAGTCCCGGCACGCCGCCGATCAGCGCCTTGGCGAACAGCCCGCCGAGCACGCCGTTCACCACCGCGCACAGCAGCACCGGGCCCCAGGCATCGTGCAGGACGAGCATCGGCACCCTGACGACGAAGTACGGATTGTTGCCCAGCAAGGCCAGCGACAGGAAGCCGGCGGTCAGCACGCCTGACAACACCAGCCGGTCCCAGCGCACGGCCGTGCCGCGGCCGAGTTCCTCGATCGCGAACACCACGCCGGCCAGCGGCGTATTGAACGCGGCCGCCAGACCACCCGCGGCGCCTGCCGCGATCAGCGCGTTCGGATGGAAGCCGATGCGAAAGCGCAACTTCTCGTGGCACCAATGGCCCCAGGCCAGCATGGCCGCGGCGCCGACCTGCACCGACGGCCCTTCCCGTCCGACCGAAGCGCCGGCCAGCAGGCCCGCCGCGGTCAGCACCACCTTCCACATCGACTGGCGGAACGACACGAGCACCGTCTGCGCCGACCCCGCCGGCGGCAGCGTGACTGCGGCAATCACCTGCGGAATGCCGCTGCCGCGCGCCTGCGGCGCGAGCCGGATGGTCAGCCAGCGCAGCGCGGCCAGCCCGAACGGCAGCATCACGAACGCGATCCACGGTGTGGCCTGCGTCAGGTGGTGGTTCCAGCGCAGTGCCACTTCGGCAATCCACGCGAACACCAGCGAGAACAGCGCCACGCAGCCGGCGCCGCACATGAAGACCGCATAACGCAGCGTGGTCCGCGAGATGCGCCCGGCCTGGCGCGACTTGCGCCAGGCGGCAAGGCGGGCGCGGCGGCTGATTGCGTCGGCCAGCCGCGCTTCGGCACGCTCGGCGGCGCGATCAGGCCCGGTGTCCGGAGAATCTGTGCGGGAAGGTTCGGCGCGATCAGCGCCGGAGGACGGTTCGGCTGGGTCGGAAGGGGCGCGATCAGTCATGACGGGCAGGTATGGCGAAGACATCTGGCGCCCGGTAGTCAGAATGGCGCCAGATGTCTGTAAGTCCCCGCACTATACGCCGGTCATGCCGCACGGCGCCGCGGCGCGCCGGTTATCGGCCACATGCCTGGCATGCATGGACGAGCGACCCACGGCTCGCCCCCTGCTATCAGTCCAGCGCGATGTTGTTCGCGCGAATCACCTTGCCCCAGTGCTCGCGGTCCGCCTCGATATAGCGGTCGATCTCCGCCTGCGTGCGCGGCGACTGCACCACGAACCCGAGCTCGCTGAACGTGGCGCGGAATTTCGGGTCCTTCAGCACGCTGTCCGCCGCTGCGCGCAACTTCGCCACCGCTTCGGGCGGGGTCTGCGCCGGCACGGCCAGGCCGAACCAGGTGGCGGCCTGGAAATTCGGGTATCCGCTTTCGGCCACGGTCGGCACATTGGGCAGCACATCCAGCCGCTGGCGGCCAGTCACGGCCAGCGCCTTGAGCTTGCCGGCCCGGATATGCGGCAGCGAGGTGCTGACCACGTCCACCATCAACTGCGTGTCGTTGGCGAGCAACGCCGACAGCGCCGGCGCGCTGCCGTTGTAGGGCACGTGCGTGACTTGGATGCCGAGCTCGGTCTTCAGCATCTCGGTGGCAAGCTGCAGCGCATTGCCGAGCCCCACCGACGATAGTTGAGCTTGCCGCCGGCGGCCTTCGCATAGCTGGCGAAATCCCGGATATTGCTGGCCGGCACCTGGGAGTTGGTCACGACGACCAGCGGCGCTTCAGTGCCGATGCTGAAGATCTTGAAATCGCGCGGCGGATCGTAGGTGATCTTCTTGTACAGCAATGGGTTGAGCACCATGCTGCCATTGGTGGCCAGCACCATGGTGTAGCCATCGGCCGGCGCGCGCGCGACGCTGTTGGTACCGATCATGGTGGCCGCGCCCGGGCGGTTTTCCACGACCACGGTCTGGCCGAGCTGGCGCGACATGCCATCGGCGATCGCGCGGCCGAACTGGTCGGTCGAGCCGCCCGGCGTGTACGGCACCACGAGCTTGATGGGATGGTCCGGATAGGCGGCGAGCGCGGGCGCGGTGCCGCCTGCCAGTGCACATACGACGGCTGCCGTTGCCGTGGCGAGCCAGGCCCGACGGCCGAAATTACTGCCTTGCATAGTGTCTCCTGTTTATGGCGGCGCCATCGCGGGCGCCTTTCTTGTGGTCGTTGCCGACGGTGCTCCGCACCGGAATCAGACGCGCCGCTGCCGCCCTTCCCAGTACCGGTCGCGCAGCCGGCGCTTGGCCAGCTTGCCGGTCTCGTCGCGCGGCAGTTGCGCCTCGATCACGATGCTGCGCGGCACCTTGAAGCCGGACAGGCGCTGGCGCAGCCAGTCGATCACGTCTTCCTCGCGGATCGCTGCGTCGGGCGTCGGCTGCACCATGGCCAAGAGCCGCTCGCCATACTCGTCGTCAGGCACGCCGAACACCACGCAGTCGGCCACGCCCGGATAGCGCACGAGTTCGTGCTCGATCTCGGCCGGGTAGATGTTCACGCCGCCGGAGATCACCATGTCCGACGCGCGGTCGCAGATGAACAGGTAGCCGTCGGCGTCGACGTAGCCCATGTCGCCGAGCGTCACCAGGCCATCGCGGTCGATGGCGCGGCGCGCGGCTTCATTGTTGCGGTAAGTGAAGTCCGGGTAGGCGGGCTGGCGCACATAGACCAGGCCGATCTCGCCCGGCGCGCACGGCCTGCCCTCTTCATCGAGAATGCGAAGCTGCGCGTCGTCCACCGGCTTGCCGGCCGTGCCGGGGCGCGCCGCGGCGTCGGCGGGCGTAGCCACAGTGATCATGCCGGCCTCGCTCGAGGCATAGGTTTCGTGGATGACCGGGCCGAGCCATTCCAGCATCGCGCGCTTGACCTCCGGTGCGCACGGCGATCCGGTCGAGGCGACAAAGCGGATCGACGACAGGTCATAGCGCGCGCGCACCTCGGGCGGCAGCTTGAGCAGGCGCACGTACATGATCGGCACCAGGTACAGCACGTCGATGCGGTGCTTCTCCACGAGCGCCAGCACCTGCTCCGCGTCGAAGCGCGGCGTGAGCACCAGGCGCTCGGCCATCTGCAGCGCGTTCTGGATGAACGACCCGGGCGCGCTGTGGTACAGCGGTGCCGACATCAGCGTGCGGCAGCCCGGGACGATGCCGTAGGTCTTGCGCACCAGCGAACGCGAGCGCGCGAGCTGCTCGTCGAGCTGGTCCAGCGGCACCGGCTCGCGCAGCACGCCCTTGGGACGGCCCGTGGTGCCGGAGGTGTAGGCCATATGGCCGCGCGGGGACACGCGTGGGCCGTCGTATGGGGATTGGATCGCCAGCCACGCTTCGTAGTCGTTGCCGCCCGCGGCGGCGCAGCCGTCGGCAACCTCCAGCACAGTCGTGCCGGCCGGGACCGCGTCGCGCACTTCCGCAAGCAGGCCGGCATGCACGATCAGCGCCCTGGCGCCGCTGTCGGCCAGCAGGAAGCGCACTTCCTCGGCGGTGAAGTGCCAGTTGATCGGGCAGTAGTAGATGCCGCCGATGCGGCACGCGTGGACGACATCGACGTAGACCGGATCGTTGCGCAGCAACACTGCGACCACGTCGCCTTCCTGCAGGCCGGCGGCACGCAGGCCCCCGGCAAGCGGCGCCGCGGTCGAGCAGGTCGGCGCCGTCACGGTGCATGTCTTCGAACCAGAGGTCTGTGGCCATTCGGTAGTCTCCTGTCTTGTCCTGACTTCGCAGCGTTCCACTGTAGCCGCGCTGCCTGGCATCGACAATTCTCTGCACCGGAATCACAATGTTGCGCCAGACGTGACAATCCTGCAGGAAATCCCGGATGGACCTGAACCTGATCGAAGCCTTCGTCGACATCGTCGATGCGGGTAACCTGGCCGAGGCCGGCCGACGGCGCGGCGTGACGCGCTCGCAGGTAAGCCGCCAGCTCCGCGAGCTCGAACAGCAGGCGGGGGCGCAACTGCTGCGCCGGACCACGCGCCGGCTCGAGATGACCGAGCCGGGTCACGCGCTCTACCAGCACGGGCTGCGCATCCTGCAAGAGGTCGCGTCGGCACAGGCGGAGATTGACAGCCTCGGCAAAACGCTGCGCGGCCATGTGCGCGTGAGCATGCCCACGGGCCTTGGCGATGCCTTCGTCGCGCCGCTGCTGCTCCAGTTTGCGCAGCGCTATCCCGGCATCACGCTGCGCGTGTTCTTCGCGAACCGCGTGGTGGACCTGATTGCATCGGAAATCGACGTGGCGCTGCGCGTCACCTCCGCGCCGCCGCTGGACCATGTGGCGCGGGAGATCTGTCCGATCGACTGGCAGCTTTGCGCCTCGCCAGCGTACCTGGAGCGCGTACCGCCGCCGCGCGTGCCGGCCGACCTGGCGCGCTGCGATTTCCTTTGCCCACCTTATGGGTCACGGTTTGTGCTGGCCCTGAATCGCGACGGCCAGCGCGAGGAAGTGGAACTGACGCCCCACCTGCAATCCGAGCACTTCCGCTTTCTGCTGCAGGCGGTACAGGAAGGCCATGGCATCGGCCTGTTGCCGCGCTACATGAGCTGGGACGAGGTAAGACAGGGCCGTCTCGTGCCGGTGCTGACCGACTGGAAGCCCGAAGGGCTCGGCAGCTGGCTCTACATCATCACGACACCGAGCCGGCACCCGACCATGGCGGCGCGGGCGCTGATCGCGTTCCTGAAAGACGAAGTCGGCAAACTGCCGGTGTTCCGGCAATAAGGAAAGCCCCAGCGCACCATAGAAAGCACCCGGATCGTCCTGAGGGCCCGATCCGGGTGTAGGAGGCAGGCGGCTGAATCCCGCCCGACCGGCACAGACGCGCCCGGAAAGTGGTAGACGCGAGACACCGATGCCGTGAAGCGTAACGGGCGCGCGACGGGACAATCAATCGGACATAACGATTTCGTGCGATGCCCGCACTCCGACCGGGCAAACTTTCAATCCGCAAGCTATGATTCCGAAAACTTGCAAATCGCAAGTAAAGCGAGCGGGAAGCCCGAAGACATATGCCCCCCACTGATTTCACCGCCATGCCCTGCCCGGTGGCCCGCTCGATGGCGGTGCTCGGCGAGCGCTGGGCCATCCTTGTGATGCGTGAAGCCTTTTACGGCAGCACCCGCTTCGACGAATTCGAGAAGAACCTGGGCATCGCGCCCAACATCCTGAGCGCACGGCTCAAGACGCTGGTGACGCATGGCCTGCTGGCGCGCGTCACGCCGGAAGGCGGGGGGCGCCATGTCTACCAGCTCACGGAAAAAGGACGGGATTTCTTTCCCGCCTATGTCGCGCTCAAGGCGTGGGCCGACCGCTGGATGACCGATGAAAAGGGTCCGCTGACGGTGCTTCAGGACAAGCAAAGCGGCACGGAAATCGCCACGCCAACGCTTACGCGCGCCGACGGCAGCGCGATCACGCTGGACGATGTGCGCGTACTCCCGGGCCCCGCGCGGGCCGTTTCCTGCGGCGCCGCTTTGGCGAAGCCGAAGCCGGACCGGAGGACAGCCATGCCTGAGACGCCCGCCATGATCGTTCCGGGTACTGCGGCAACAGCCGCCA
The DNA here is from genome assembly GCA_001725945.1 of Cupriavidus sp. UYMMa02A. GTDB lineage: Bacteria > Pseudomonadota > Gammaproteobacteria > Burkholderiales > Burkholderiaceae > Cupriavidus. The sequence continues at coordinate 13,866 of LRMT01000151.1, forward strand.
GCGCTGAACCGGTGCCCGCCACCGAAGTCGCGCGGCGCATCGGCAGCCTGGCCGGCCCCACCGCCGTAATCGCGCTGCTGCAGGCCGGTGCCCAACTCGTGGAGACCTGGCTTGCGGCGCGCCAGGGCACGGCGGCGCTGGCCGGCTGGGCCGTGGTGCTGCCATTTGCGCTGCTGCTGCAACAGATGTCAGCCGGCGCAATGGGCGGCGGCGTGGTGTCCGCGATCGCGCGCGCGCTGGGTCGCCAACAGCGCGAGGAAGCCTCTTCGCTGGTGCTGCACGCGCTGATCATCGCCGTGGACGGTCGGCCTTGTGTTCGCTATCGTGCTGGCCGGCTTCCCGCGCGGCGTGCTCGGCGCGGTGGCCGGCGTGACCGCGGCCGAGGCGGCCGCCACCTATGCGATCTGGCTGTTCGGTGCGGGCGCGTGCCGGTCTGGCTGGCCAATACGCTGGGCACGGTGCTGCGCGGCGGCGGGCGCCATGCGCTGGCCGCGCGCGTGCTGGGGCTGATGTGGGTGGCCTTCCCGCTGCTGTCGTGGCTGCTGGCCGAGCCGATGGGCATGGGTCTGGCCGGTATTGGCGCGGCGCTCGCTGCCGTATCGTGGGCCGCGGCGCTGGCGATGGTGGTCGTTGTGGCACGCGGCGGAGCGGGCTTTGTGCCAGTGCTGCGCATGCGACCGTCGGGTGCCCTGTTCGCGCGCATCCTGTCGGTCGGGCTGGTGGCCTGCGCGCTCGCCTCGGTGGCCAACCTGACCACCATCCTCGTCACCGCGCAGCTACGTCATCACGGCACAGCCGCAGTCGCCGCTTACGGTATCTCGGCGCGACTGGAGTTCCTGATGATTCCGCTGGCCTTCGGCGTCGGCTCCGCGCTCACCGCGCTGGTCGGCCGAGCAGTTGGCGCGGGCGACTGGCATACCGCGCGCCGCACCGCCTGGGTTGGCGCGCTGCTGGCATTGCTGATTGCCGGCCTGGCCGGCGCTGCGGTCGGCATGATGCCGCACCGGTTCGCCTCGCTGTTCACGCAGGATCAGCAGGTCGCGGCCATTGCCGCGCGTGCGCTGTCATGGGTCGGGCCGGCCTTGGCGGCTTCGGCCTTGGCATGGCGCTGTACTTTGCTTCGATGGGTGCCGGCCGCATGCGCTGGCCCATGGCCGCCGGCCTGTGCCGGATCGGCCTGGCGGTCGGCGGCGGGTGGCTGCTCGCCAATGTCGCCGGCATGGGGCTGGACGGGCATTTCCTGGGCGTAGCGATGGGGATCAGCGCCTACGGGTTGGTCACGGCGCTGGGCGTGCGGGAGGGAGAATGGTCAGCGCGCTAGGACGGGCGCATCACCCTGCATGCCCGCGCCCCTCACCGTCTCCGGCACCGACGGCCAGCCGCCGCCGAGCGATTTGTACAGCGCCGCGGTACCGTTCAGCACCTCGACCTGCCCCTGGATGGCTGCGAGTTGCGCGTCGAACAGCTTCTCGCGCGCGTTGGTGACTTCCAGGTAGCTCGAATAGCCGCCCTCATATCGCGCATAGGCCTGGTCGGCATAGACGGTCAGGCTTTTTTCCTGCTGGCGCAGGCTACCCAGGCGATTACGCGTCTCGACACCATTGGCCAGGGCGTTGTTCACGTCGGCCAGCGCCGCCAGCACGGTGCCCTGGTAGGCCAGCATGGCCTCGGTGCGCTGCGCGGACGCGTCTGCACCTGGCCACGGATCGCGCCGCCCTGGAAGATGGGCTGGGTCAGCCCTGCCCCGAACCCCCACACCCGCGACGCGCTGTCCCACAACCCCGCCGGTGAGGAGGCGATTGCGCCGAACAGCCCGCTCAGGTTGACGGCCGGCAGGTAGAGCGCCTGTGCCGCGCCCAGTTGCGCGTTGGCGGCGACCGCGGCCTGCTCGGCCTGCAGCACGTCGGGCCGGCGCGACAGCAGGCTCGCAGGCAGGTCCGCGCCCACCGACGGCGCTTGCAGTTCATAGATGCCCTTGCCGCGCTCGACCGGCCCCGGCTGGCGCCCGAGCAGCACCGACAGCGCATTCTCGGTCTGAGCAATGCTGGTGCGGATCTGCGGAAGGGAAGCCTCCGCGACATAGAAATCGTTCTGGGCCTGGGACAGCTCCATTTCGGAGATGACACCGCCTTCGTAGCGCTGCCTGAAGATATCGAGCCCGCTCGCGCGCGATTCCAGCGTCTGCTTCGCGACTTCAAGCTGGGCGTCGAGCCCGCGCAGCGTGGCATAGCCCTGCACCACCGACGCCGCGAGCGACAACACCACGCCGCGCCGCGCGTACTCGGCATTCCACAGGCTGGCCTCGGCGGCCTCGGCCTGGCGCCGGATGCGTCCCCACAGATCGAGTTCCCAGCTCGCGTTGGCCAGCAGCTGGTACGAATTGCGCGGCCCGTCGAACGATGCGAACGGCGTGCCGTTGAAGGTGCCCAGGCGTTGCCGTGTCGCGGACGCGTTCAAGTTCACCTGCGGAAATAAGCCCGAGCGCGCGACCATCAGCTGGCCGCGGAATTGGTCGATGCGCGCGGCGGCGATGCGTACGTCGTAGTTGTTCGCGAGTGCCTCGTCGACCAGCGCGTTGAGCACCGGATCGTTGAACTGATTCCACCAGTCGCCGTCCGCCGCGATAGCGAGCTGGCCGGTGTCCATGCGGTATTGCGCGACATCGGGCGTTTCCGGGCGCTGGTAGTTGGGCCCGATTGCGCAACCACCCAGCGCTGCTGCCGCGCAGGCGCCCAGCATCCAGTCACGCGGCCTCATGATGGTTCTCCCGCCGGCGGCGTGGCAGGCGGCTGCGACGCGCCGCCGGCCTTGGCTTCGCCCTTTGGCTTGCCTTCGGACATGCGCTCCAGCCCCCAGAAGAACATCGGGATGAAGAACAGCGCGATCACCGTTGCGCCCAGCATGCCGCCGATCACGCCCGTCCCGAGCGATTGCCGGCTTGCCGCCGAAGCGCCACTGGCAATGGCCAGCGGCACGCAGCCCAGGATGAACGCAAGCGAGGTCATGATGATCGGGCGCAGCCGCAGCTTGGACGCGTGGATAGCGGCGTCATAGGCGCTGAGCCCTTCCTTCTCGCGCATTTCCACGGCGAACTCGAAGATCAGGATGGCGTTCTTCGCGGCCAGCGCGATCAGCACGGTCAGGCCGATCTGGAAGTAGACATCGTTCTCCATGCCCCGCATCAGGATGCCAAGCAGGGCGCCGAACAGCGCGAACGGCACCGCCAGCAGTACACCAAGCGGCAGCGACCATTTCTCGTACTGGGCCGCCAGGATCAGGAACACCATCAGCAGCGCGAAGGCAAAACGTAGACGGCGGTGGACCCGGCCGTCTTCTCTTCGAAGGCCTGCCCGCTCCACGCGTACGCGTAGCCCTCGCCGAGCACCTCCTGCGCGGTCTCCTCCATGGCCGAGAGTGCCTGCCCCGAGCTGTAGCCCGGTGCGGCATCGCCGACAACCTTGGCGGCGGGAAAGTTATTGAAGCGCGTGACGATGTCGGCGCCAGGCACGTACTTCGTTGAGGTCACCGCCTTGATCGGCACCATGTCGCCCTTGCTGTTGCGCACGTAGACCTTGTCGAGGTCTTCAGGCCGCGAGCGGTACTCCGGCTCCGCCTGCAGGATCACCTGGAACAGCCGGCTGTTCTTCGGGAACTGGCTGACGTACAGCGATCCGAACATGGTCTGCAACGCCGAATAGACGTTCTCGACCGGCACGCCCTGCGTTTCCGAACGTTCGCGGTCCACCTCCACCAGGTACTGCCGCGAGCGGGAGTTGATGGTGGAGTTCACGCCCGTCAACTCGGGACGCTGTCGCGCCTTCGCAATGAACGCTTGCACCTTCTCCTCAAGCTGCTGGTACGTGCCGTCGCCGGTGCTCTGCAGCCAGAACTCGAAGCCGCCGGTCGTACCCAAGCCAGGGATCGACGGCGGGTTGATCGGGATGGCCACACCGTCCTGGTAGGTCGAGAACTCTTTCTTGCCCTTGGCGATCAGGTCGTTGGCGCTTTCGCCCTTGCCACGATCATGAAAGCCCTTGAGCGTGATGAACAGCGTGCCGGAGTTGGCCTTGTTCTGGGAGTCGATCAGGCTGTAGCCGTCGACGGTCGACACCGACGCCACGCCGGGTTGCTTGGCAAGCCAGGTTTCGGCGCGCTTGGTCAGATCGCCGGTGCGGTCCAGGCTGGCGGCGTCAGGCATGACCACGGCGCCAAACAGGTAGCCCTGGTCTTCCACCGGCAGGAACGAGCCGGGAATGCGGATGAACATCAGCACGCTCACGGCCACCATCACCAGGATGAGCGCAATCGACACCGCGGTGCGCCGTATGACCAGCTGCAGCGACTTGTCATAGCCGGCAATGAGCTGGTCGAACTTGTTGTTGAACCAGGTGAAGAAGCGGTTCTTCTTGTGCTCGCCTGGCTTGAGCAGGATGGCCGCCAGGGCCGGCGACAAGGTCAGCGCCACGACCCCCGACAGCACCACCGATACGGCAATGGTGACGGCGAATTGCTTGTAGAGCTGGCCGGTAATGCCGGACAGGAATGCGACCGGGATGAACACCGCGAGCAGCACCAGCACGATCGCTACCACCGGCCCGCTCACCTCGTCCATCGCTCTCTTGGCGGCTTCCTTGGGGGGCAGCTTGAACTCTGTCATGTTCCGCTCGACGTTCTCGATCACCACGATGGCATCGTCCACGACGATGCCGATCGCTAAGACCATGCCGAACAAGGTCAGCATGTTGACCGAGAAACCGAACGCGCTCATGCCGACAAAGGCGCCGATGATCGACACCGGCACGGCCAGCAGTGGCACCAGCGTGGCGCGGAAGCTCTGCAGGAACAGATACACCACCAGGATCACGAGGATCACGGCGTCGCGCAGCGTATGTACCACTTCGTTGATCGACTCATGCACGAACTCGGTCGTGTCCAGCGCAACCTCGTACTCCAGCCCCGGCGGGAAGGTCTTCTTCAGCTCGACGAGCGTGGCGCGAACCTGCTTGGCGACGTCGAGCGCGTTGGCGCCAGGCTGCTGGTAGACCGCCATCAGCGTGGCGGTCTTGCCCTTGTAGCGGCTGCGCAGCGAATAATCCTTGGAACCCAGTTCAGCGTGACCGATGTCCTTGAGCCGCACCAGCGCGGTCTCGCCCGATTGCGCGCGCAGGATCATGTTGTCGAATTCCGACGGCTCCGTCATGCGGCCCTTGGTCGCAATCGGGAAAGTCTGCTGCACCGGGCCGGTCGTCGGCGACTGTCCGATGCGCCCGGCTGAAAACTGCTGGTTCTGGTTCGCGACGGCACTCTTCACGTCCTCGGTCGTGATTCCGAGCGAGGCCATGCGGTCCGGCTTCAGCCAGATGCGCATGGCATAGTCTGGACTGCCGAAAATCGACGACTGGTTCGCGCCCGGTATCCGCTTGATGGCGTCCAGCACGTAGATGTTGGCGTAGTTGCCGACAAAGGTCTGGTTGTAGCTGTTGTCGGGCGAGTAGATGGCAATCACCATCATGAACGCCGAGGAACGCTTCTGCACCGATACGCCCTGCGAGGTGACCTCGCTCGGCAGCGTGGGCAGCGCCAGGTTGACGCGGTTCTGCACGTCGACCTGCGCGAGTTCCGGGTCCGTGCCGATCTCGAAATAGCTGGTCAGCGTCAGGTCACCCGTCGAGGAACTCGTCGAGTTCATGTACATCATCCGGTCCGCGCCGTTGACCTGCTGCTCGATCGGCGCGGCCACGTTCTGCGCGACCACCTCCGCGCTGGCGCCGGGTATCGCGTGGTGACGGTGATCGTCGGCGGCGTGATGTCCGGGAACTGGGCGATCGGCAGCTTGGTCAGCGCGACCAGGCCGCCCACCGTGATGACGATGGAAACGACCGCCGCAAAGATGGGGCGGTCGATGAAAAATGGGCAAGTTTCATGACCTTGCCCCCTGCCGCTGCCGCCGTGCCCGATGCCGGGGCGGATGCCGGGGCCGCCGAC
>LRMT01000152.1 GCA_001725945.1 Cupriavidus sp. UYMMa02A
AGTCACGACGACAACGACGAAGGAGGAGGAGCGACAACCATGACCCCATAACCACCGACAATCATCCCGGCCAACCGGCCAAGATGGTTGTCGCTGGACAGGCCGTCCTGCTTGACGCTATCTACCTACGCGGCGGAGCAGCAAGAGAAATGGCAGAAGAGCTGCGATCGTCTCGAGGGTCCCGTACGTGAGGCCATGTCGCAGCTCAAGGCACTCTGGACGGTCAGCGTGCGCGGGGATGAGATCCTCCTGTGCTATCCCGCAGATCGTGCGGACACCGTGCAGTGCGCGATGGACGTGCTGTTTGTGGCACTGATTCAAGTCGAGGGCGTGACGGCCCGGTACGTGAGTGCCATGAGCACCTACCAGCCGACCAGCGCTGATCCCTACGCCTCGATTCTCCAACTGGCGGAGTTGCGCGAGGATGGCCGCGCCGTCGCCTTGGTTAACGCGCAACGCCAGCGCTTCCGCGCCTTGCTGGATGAGGCGCGTCTACCCTTGTCATTGCCCCGTGACATGGCCGAACACGCGAGCCGATGGACCGAACATGTCGCAGAAGAACTATCAAAAAAGGACGATTTTATCGGGCGCCTGGAGCGCGCCGGTGAGACGGAGTGGGCCGCCGATTGGCGACAGGCCCGCGATCACTTCGCCAGCCACCTGCCGGATTTCGTGGGCGCGGCGGACCGCGAGGCCGGGTGAGAGGGTGGTCCCCCGGAAAGGACGCCCGCTCGGCAGCAGCAAGAGGAGGGCAAAGACAATGGCGCAGCAAAGGGAACGACTGGACATATGGGCGGATCTCCTCGGCAGCGCTTCGACCTTCCAATGATTTCCGAGGCGGGCGAGAACTTCCCTCGCAAGAAAACACCAGGAGCAAATGGCCAACTATGGGCTGACGATGAAGGAGCTAGATGCGGCGGGGTGTTTCGAGCCGCCGCCCCCACCTCCACCGCCGGCGCTCTTCTACCGCAACGCCGATGGGCTGGCCTTGGCTTGACTACGGCGGGCGGTCAAGCGGGGCAGTCGGAGGAGTTTTTTCGAGCAATATGGTGAGCTTGAATCAGTAAATCTGGATGCCGAGTGCTGCACTTCTTGGTACTCGGGAGGCTATCGGCCGAGCGAGGAAAGCTGCAAAGTTGGATTATTTGGAATATGATATATATCGATACCCAAAATAATCTTCACCTCGGAGCATGCCATGACGACCACCGTCCATGAACCGACTGCTTTCACTACCCTTGTAGGCACCCCTCGCGAGGTGCGAAGCCGGCTCGACAAGTCCAAGGCCGAACAGGTAATCGTCGTGCCCCTAGCACATGCCGGTGTTGAGCAAGCTGACCTGCTGGCCCAGACGCTGGCGACCGTTGTGTCCTTCATCGGCACAGCGCTTCGCGAGCAGAACGAGCAGACTCTCAAGGCCTTGGTCAACGCGGTGGTGCCCAAGGCTCCTCCTACGCCGACCCTGATTAGAGAGGCGGCGATGCTCGCACGTTCGCGTAAGGCTGTGCTGGAAGGGGCGGACTGGCTAACCGCGGCCAAGTTGGCCGAACTGGCCGGCCTGAGTCCGACCAATCCGAGCACTCAGCCCAATAAGTGGAAGCGTCAGCGGCAGATCTTCGCGATCCATCACAACGGCATCGACTACTTCCCGGGCTACGGCCTAGAACCTGAGGCAGGTTGGCGGCCGCGCAAGACCCTGAAATCCGTTCTGGAGGTCTTCGGTGACGACAAGGACGGCTGGGGGTTGGCGTACTGGTTCCTTTCGGCCAACAGCTTCCTCGGCGGCCGGCGCCCCCAGGACGTTCTGGCGGTTGATCCGGAGCAGGTCATTGCCGCCGCCAAGGATGAAGTGGAAGGTGTCGTACATGGCTAAACCCCGCAAGACCTCGTCCGCGGCAGGCCCTCGGGGTGACAATGCCAACACAACCCCGGAGCCGCCAGCGACGCTACACGTAACGCCGTGGACCTTGTCTAGCAAGCAAGTGCTGCACCGGGTGCACCCTGATCAGTACAAGGCTGACGAATTCAATCCAGGGATCAAGGGAAATGCGCGGTTCAGCCCGATCCGCGACGCCAAGGGTGCTCCCATCCCGACCATCTACGCCGCTGCCACGTTCGACGCGGCCGCCATGGAGTCCGTGTTCCACGACGTGTCCCACGTATCTGGCTTCAAACACTACGACAAGCGCAAGCTGGAGGGGCAACTGCATTCCGAGGTCAAGGTCAAGAGGGACCTGAAGTTGACCGACCTCAGCAGCGTCGCGCTGCGCAAGCTCGGCGTGCAACGCAAGCAGTTGATCGACACAGAGAAGGACCAGTACCCGAACACGCGGCAGTGGGCCGAAGCCATTCACGCGCAGTACCCGGACATCCAGGGGCTGTGCTGGATCTCCCGCCAAGACGACTCGGCTCGCGCGGTGGTGCTGTTCGGGGACCGCATGCCCAATGGCACGCTGCAGCAGGTCGGCGACTCGCGCAGCCTGGTGCAGGACGGTCACGCCTATGTGGAACTGCTGGACCTCGCAGAGCGCATTGGCGTTGACATCACGCCGGGCAACTAGGGGGATCGTACGATCGGTGCAGAATGATACGGTAACGGTCCAGACAGCCGATCGCAGAAAGGCTTTTCGATTTTGCAGATTCCGCCAGGAAGCGCTGGCGCCAACCTCTCAGCGCGTCTATCTGCAAGATGCTACTTTGTGACCTCTTCGGCCATCAAGCTGTTCCAGAGCGCACCGCCTGCTTGCCGAATTCGGTCGTTCGGAATCCATGTTCTGTTGGAACCTGGGAAGATCACCAGGTAAGTCTCACTCAACAGCGAGCGATTTGCCGCACACTTGGCTTTCCCTGCGACTTTCCCGATGACCTCGTGACCTAGCTCGCGATGTAGTTGGATCGACCCTTCACCAAATTTCTTCTCGGGCCCCGAGTCGCCGGCAATAGCAAAGGAAATCTTGTCCCCGGAAATAATGGCTGCCAGGTCGCCTAATTGCATACCCAATTGCTTGTAGGGAGCCACGCAAGAAACTTTGTTTGCGGCATCAGTGCAACCAGGCAGCACAAAATATGGCGTGACAACGTGCATAGCATGGTCAGGGTCGTCGCATTTTGCGATTGGCCCGTACCGGTGGTCCTCGTGCTTCGATCCATCGAGGCCCTCCATCTCAATCAGCACATCACGAATTGTGTCCCAATTGCGCTTCATCGCGGTCTTCCTTCTTCAGTGCTACCGGTGGCTCACCAGCTGTAAGCTGGATCGTTCGTAACTATCCAACGCACCCAGACAAGCAAGGCGGTCAACAGCGCGCCTGCATACAACGCCCACGCTACCGTTAAAGTCAAACGGTGCCTCCTGATGTTTTTCTTGTCATAGGGAAGCGCAACAGTATCTACGAAGCCCATTGCCGATTCTCCCCGAAGGCGGAGTTCACATACATTACGGCCGTAACCATACTTACACCGCTGGCCAATCGCGCTTGTTGGGAGCAAAACTCCGCCTTCCGTGAGAACTTTGCGGGCGATCCCATCCGGATCCTCACTTTCGACAATATGCTGACGGAGCTGTTCAAAGAGCTCAACCAGACTGTGGCGTCCTCGCAGATAGGCCGCGTCGTTCAGCTGATCAAGCTTCCGGGTAGACCCTGACCGCGACAACGGCGGTAACTCCGAATCACGCACCATGAAGCGCTCAAGCTCCCGGATGTCTCGTTCGCAGACGCCGGACTCCAAAAAGGCTTCACGCCAGCCCGACATGATCTCCAAAATCTGCTCGACTTCGGCGCGCGCCTCGACAGGCGTGAGCATGAAGCGGCTGGCTTGCGAGAGGGCGTTTGCGAGCGTCGGATCCGTACCGTCGTCGCCAACAATCAGCTGCTGGTAAGGGATTCCCTGCAGCTGCGGCTGGACATCATAGACCGGCGATAGGCGCCAGCGGTCCGCTCCCTGGTGAAGGAAGGCGTGATTCTTGGCGTGGTCATCCGTGTTCTCGATCAGAATGTTCAAGACCATGCGCCGGAACATCTGGAGACAGTCCTCAAGCGGCGCGGGTGAGTAGCGGCGCGCTACCTCCGCGATGTCCGCGTAGGACATTTGTTCCTCTGCAATCCCCTCGGCAAGCAGCAACGTGCGAGCGCTCGCAAAGTGGATACGGCCGCCGCCCGACTCCCGGTCAAAGCGCTTGACCAACAACGAATTCTGGCGGCCCAACTGGACAAGCCGAGACACGGGCGCGTCGATGCCGCAGGCCTGCGCCAGCACGAGTGAGGCATGCTCGATCGCGCAGAAGTCCACCTCATCGCCTTCGGCGGCGAACTTGGCGATCCAGGAGCTACCCTCATCATCAATGATCGCCTTCGGACGAGCGCCGCCGGCGGTGCCGCCCGGGCGCAGCAACTGGCGAAGACGATCATCGATAGGCAGCTGCAGCTCGACGGCACGCGCCGCTTCGATCAGCCTGGCAAGTCACCGCGGTGAAATACGGGCGGATGATTGACCTCGTAGGAATCTGCCGTCGAGGCGAAGCCGAGCGCGCCAATGCGATCCTCGCCAGCCAACGCCAGGTAGTCGATCGCTGCGCGCCTGCGCGGGTTGGAAGCCCGATCGATGACACGCCGGCCCCAGCGGTCCGGTCCCGCATCTTCGAAGACTGGATGCAGCTCCAGGCCGGACGGCGCTGCATAATGGCCATCCCGCAGCGGCAAGTCTGGCGAGAGGGCGATAGCGTCTTTACGCCGCAGATAGACCGGCGCGTAAGAGAACAGGCACTGCCGACCACCGATCAGATCCAGGCGGCCGCAGAGCACAGGTTCATGGCTGTGAGGTCGGTAGAGCCAGACGTACAGGTGGTCGGTCATGATTTCTTCCACTGGGACTGCAACGACTTGGCCGCAGGCCGTTGAATTCGGGTGATCTCCAGGTCGAGCGCGACTTCATCCGCAGCAGGATTCGCCACCTCCGGGAGCCATTTGAGACGGCCGACCAGCCAGAGGGCCATTGCATAGACCGCGATCGACACCGTCGGGTCGCCTTGCTCCATCTTCCGGAGCGTCGGGACGGAGACCTGCATCCGCTCGGCGAACGCGGCCATGGTCTCTTTGCGCCGCTTGCGTGCAAGTTGCAAATTTGGCCAAGCTGAATTAGTGACCGGCTAACCGGACCGGGTAGGGTTGAAACAGCGCTGGCTTTTCTGGGCATGATGCAAATAATAATAGCCGGTTGTGGGAAGAAACAGAACGTATTATTTGCTTTTTGAACATGCCATGCGCTTCATGCGGCGCTTCTCGTGGAATAGGCGTTATGTTAAGTATGCGGCAACCGAGCGTGGTGACCGTCATGCTGTGATCGGTGATAGGAAAACGTTGAGTTTTGCAGATCCTACGGAACTGACTGCTGTTGCCCTCCGCACCATCGTCGAGTAGGCTGGGCTCTGCACCCAGACATCGGGAGCACACGCCCATGAGAACAGCACTGCTGCGCCTAATCTTCCTCGCGTTGATCGGATCCTGCCTCGCGGGTTGCGGGTTTGGTTGCGCCGGTGAAGGCAGCAATAGCGGATATGCCGCCGGCTGCGGTGCCGGCATGCGGTTTTGATTGGCTTGCGTCACGGCGCTGACCCCTGCGCGGCACGAATGCGGCGGCGCCCACCTCATGGCTATCCCCGCGGCCTGGCCACCGGCACGGGCTCTAGGTCCTCTTCGTCGCGCTCGGTTTCGTGCCAGGCGCTGAGACACCGATCGTTTGCGCGAACCCATAGCTGTACCGCCATGTCGCGCCTGTGGATTCGCCTGTCGCAGCCGTAGCTGCACTCTTCCCTGGCACGCCGCCACCGACGGCACGAAGAATGCGACCGGCCGGGGTGTTCGGCGGCACTTTGATGTTGAAGTGCGCTTGGTCTGTTTGAGTGCCCCCTTCCCTTTGCACCCTCTGCAGCGCCAATCAACCGACCCGTTGCATTTGCTGCCCCCAACCATCCGCTGAAGGATGCCACCCGTCGCCGTCGCATTTTTCACACGCTACGGGCGAGTCCGCTTCACCTGAGCCCCTGCAATATGGGCACGTGTCTTCGACTTTGACCTCGAGGCTTGCCTGGCCACCGCGGACCGCAGTGTCAGCGTCGATCGATGGATGTCCTCGCCTCTTACAGGAGGCGGCCTGGATTGGCGGCGTATCTGGTGGCTCTTGTGAAACTGCTGGCGAAAGAAGTCTTCGAAATTAGAGTCGGCTTCGTCCGGCCCGGCCCACCCGGGATTCCCGCTACGGGTTGCGCCATTGCCTTGGCCAAGGTCATACTCCGCGCGCTTCTGGGCGTCGCCAGGGATGCGGTTTGCCTTCTCGATTTCCTTGAATTTTTCCTCGGCCTGCTTCTTTTCCAGGGCAGACTTGCCGTGCTGCTGTCGGTCGGGATGAAATTTCATCGCGAGCCGCCTGTAGGCCGCTCGGATCTCTTCGAGGCGGTCCTGAAAAGTCCGGGCTGCTCCGGCCATCGTTCAATTGTCTGCTCGCTGTGTGACAATTTTCTCGCTGGCAAAAGAACTGCTGGGAAAAATGGCTCCTAATCCTGTATTGCGTGATGTTTATATCGCCGTATCCTGCTCCGGTAGGCCTGCTACCACCCGCGCCCCTTCCCTGGTGAGCGCGGGTTCTTTTCCGCGAACAGATGAACTGCACGGCGGATTGCCAACGACGGCAACCTGCCGGATACTGAGTGTGGTCGGCGCCGCGAGGCGTTGCCCGATCTCTTCTTGGACGTTCTGCGGCTCTCCTCCATCGGATCGAGGGCTGTTTTTTGGTCGCGCTCACTATCTGGCAACCGGCGCGCCCAACTTGCCGACGCAGCCGCCGCATGCGCGATCGACCACCGGATCGCGCCGGCGTCATGCCGACCTGCGGGCGTCTGACATTCGCGCGCAATCCCAAAGCGCGCCAGTCGTTTGCCCACCCGCTGGCGCCCAATAGAGTTGCTGGCGAACCTCAACCGCCGAACGAGCCTGTTTCGTCTTGGTCCAGAGAAGTCAGGGCGCTGTGCAAGAAATCTCCGTCGATCGTGGTCACCGTGCACGCACCGAGACCGAAGAATCGGCACGGTCCCGTGTTTGGATAAACCGTGGATTCGTGGTGATGACCGTGGAAGGCGCGTTGCACGCCCATGGCTTCGATGAGCGTGTCAATTGCACCGAACCCGTGTGGGTGACACGTGGGAGCCTCGTGGCTGACCAGGACATCCGCATGCTGACTCAATAGCGCGTTGTACGTCTGCGGGAAGATCGTGCTGCGATGGCGCCGCGGCAGACCGCCCCGCCAATAGTTCCCCTTCCCACATTTGGCAAGATAGTCAGACTCGCTCTCTACGCGCGATGGTTCGGGCGGCATCCAGACCTGGCCGCGAAAAATCCCCCCTAACCCGGCAATCCGAAGCCCCGCGATTGTGACCACCCGCCCATCCAGATTCCGGTCGGCCAGGCCCGAGCCGAACAGGTTGTCGTAGTCGGCATCGCAGTCGGTGTCGTGATTGCCAGGAATCCACCACACTTGCGTCAAGGAAAGGATGCTGGCGAGCTCTTCATCTAGTGGCCGCTTCGCCTGGATGTCACCAGCGAGCACCACGGCCTCGGGGCGGTGACGGTGGATGCTTTCGATCAGCGGACCAAACTCGCCATGGGGGTCACCGCAAATCAATACATGGCCTTCAGACATCGATCGTTTGGGATAGGTGAGTGGTTTGAGTGGAACAGGCGGATCGATGACGTGACCGTGGGCCGCCGGCGGAGTAAGGCCCGCCACTCAGCCACGATCCTGGCGATGCGCCCCGTAACGACCTCGCGCATTTGCGCACGACAAACCGTGCAAGCTGCGCTCGCAAAATGGCAGTCCTCTGTTCCCCGGATATCTCTGAATGATCACCAATTTACCTGATCAGGAGTCTGTCGACTGCATAACCCGCGACTGCGCCCGCGCAAGGTGACTTCATCCACGAGTACAGGTTCTTAAGTCAATGCTGCACGTCGGGCGACCAGTCCTGACGACCTAGACCCTTCCCCGCTTACAATGTTGCTAGGTAATATGAATCTGGGCCGTAGAAGCGAGCGAATCGCCACAGGTCCTACTAGCGGGGGAGGCGGGTAATGGCGACAGCTCTGGCTGCGACCAAAGGCGAAGCACTAAAGCTCCTGGAAACAGAGGGCGTCACGGTCGTGGATTTGGACTACGAGTCAGGATGGCAGGATGCGATTGAGCTGGGCAGGCTGGGCGAAAAGCTTGGCGTACGTGTCCAATATCGCGGCCATGAGAGTATTGCTGTCAGCTCCCCCGCGGCACTCGTTGCCGGACTGAGTCGTCCAAAGTTGACGTTCCGTCAGCGCAATCTTTACTGCCAATTTGAGCTCAGCACGCTGCCAGCGGCCGACTTGGCGCGCCTCGAGGGAAAAGCGGAGAAGCTCGGGGACTACATCCTCGCTGGACATCTAACGAGGGATGTCGATGCGGTGTGGACGGAGTAACGCATTGCCATACAGCCTGCCTGAAGTCCAAAACACATCGGCGCGGTGAGTCGCGACTCGATTTGGCACCTTAGAGGTATCGCGCGCACAGGCATGGCTGGCCGGTCGCGGATTGCCCGTAGTCGTGGCAGCAGCTACCATCCTGAAGATTTGTTGTGCCCGGCGATGTCGGGCCGGTCCGCCAGGGGGGCAATCTGTCTACCAACGTGAACGCCGTGACGAATCAACTCGATCTTTTCGAAGATAGCCGCGATGTCATGCTTCGCAACGACGTGCTCACAGCGCTTGAGCACCGCAATGCCGGCGCCGGGCGTGAAGCACTGCAGCGCCTGGGCGCGGAATATCCAGACGACGCGCTTGTACCGACCCTGGAGACCCTTGTCTGTGTGCTTGAGTCTCCCGTCCACGGAAACTTCACGAATCACGCGGCACTGCGCGACACATGCGAAGCGTGGTGTTTGCCCTGCATGTCGGCAGCGCGCCGAGCATTCGGCGACGCAGCGGGCATGGCTTGGTGCTTACCGCTATGGCGCGCCGTCGCCCGGGCCGCCTCTCAATTACCGTTTCACCGGGAGATGCCCGAATGGCATGCGGCACCGCTATGGATGCGCGCAGCGGAGTGGACGACAGCATGTGAAAGCATCAAGCAAATCGAGTCATGGCGACGAATTCCAATCACGCTCGCCTGGATGGCCGAGACGGTCTACCGGCTCCAGGGGCTTGACGCAGCGTGGCCGCTTTTGGCTGAGCTTGCTTGGCTGTCCCCGAAGAAGCTCCGCGCGCTCATGCAAACGCTCAGTGATTCGTCATTGCTGGCGCTGCGCCGGCGGTTCGATGCGAATTTCGACGGTGAAGGCACAAGTGAGGATCTTTCCTGGTTTCCCGCCTGGGCCGTGACGGAAAAACCCGGACTTGCTGCCCTCTTACGCGCGTCTGAGCCTCGACGGGGACATTACCTGAACAGGGAATGCGGATCATGCTGGAGTTGTTGACCCTTGAGCGCCAAGGCCGCCAACATGATTTGGTGGAACGGCGAAAGGACTTACGCGGCCTGCACGCGGGCCTCTTCGAGGCCTACATCCGTACGCGATAACGTGTTGGGGTTCTTTCTCGCTTCTGCACGCACTCAAACAGGGGAAAAAGCTCTCCACCTCGCGGAAGAGAGCCGTGGAACGTGCAAGAAGAAATCGGGCACCGGATGTCAGGCGCCCGGTTCCAGTATCCGCCAAGCTCCCAGAGCATGCAATCCCTCGCCCAGCTCGCCGCGTCGACCATCCGGTGTCATGGGGACCGCAGTGATCGGCAATGTCAAGCGCCTGCGCAGCCACCACCATTGTCATATGATTACGCCGAAGTGCGCTCCGTCACCAGTTCATGTGCGCGCACGACCGGTCGGTCATTCCTGCGCAATGAGACAGTGCTCAAGTCGCCTGCCAAACCTCGCTACGCAAAGAAACTAAGAATCTCTGAACTGATGAATGGCTTGCTCCACGCCGATAAACTTGCAGCGCAAGATGCCCGCATTATCAGGAGATGCTCCTATTTACGGTTCGCAGAATGGGTACGCGCAGTCGCAGACGGATGTCATGGGCATGAGTCTAGCGCTCGGCTCATGGAGTTGCTTCGTGGCGACTTGCTGCTTTCACGGCGCAGTCAAAGCGTGTGTCTGAGCTGCGGAGCGGGGGCGATTGCCCGGCCAGATGTATTCAGATGGCCAGCGGCTAGCGGCTGGAAAAACGCGGGATGTAGATATGGGGGCGTGCTGGGCGGGCTTCTCGTGAGTCGAGCACAGCTTCACAACGGTATGGGGCCGCAGCACTAACGAAGCAAAAGCCAGAGGCGGAATAATGCTGGTGAAGAACAGGCCAACGCGCAGTGCGGCCTGTCCGGCGCGATCAAAACTGGGCGCCGGTGTGCGCCCATCCTGCCTCCATCGACCGGCTGCCGAAGGCCAGTTCAGTGGAGGGGAAGATCACGCCAAAGCTTCGGGTGTCGCGACAGTCTGTGCCACTTTCTTCACCGGGGCTCGCTTCTTCGTCACGGCTTTCACCAGAGCCTTCTTTGGCACAACAGTCGCGTCGGCTTTGCTACCGGGAGCCTTTTTCGGGGCGACCTTCGTGGCGGCAGCTTTGCTGGAAGCCTTCTTGACACCTGCAGCCTTAGCCCTTTTCGCCGCGAGCTTGTCCTTGGCAGCTTGCTTTTCAAAACGCGCTGCGGACTTTGCGGCTTCCGTTGCTCTCACGACCTCACGCTTTGCAGCTTCAATGGCCTTCTTCGTTTCGGCACGCAGTTTCAGCAAGCGCTTCTTCGCTGCCTGGGCTTCACGTGCGAGCACGCTCGCCTTCTTGGTCGGTGCCGTCAGCTTCTTTGTGACAGGCTTCCTTTTGGTAGCCGGGCTCGTCGGCGTCGTTGCTTTAGTTGCTGCGACCATGTTAATTATCCGTTATTCATTGGAGCGCGGAGTATAACCTTTGTCGCAACTGGCAGTGATCCGGGGCTCACCATGGGGTTGCAAAACGGGTGAAACATCGACCAACGATCCGATGGGTTTCAGCTTCGGCGCTGCATTGCAGCACACCTAGCGCTTGATTCCGGGGACAAGAGCGTTTAGTGTGAATGTTCGGTGTTCGCATACCCAGCGCGTCCTTGCGCCGAATTCACTCAGCATTGTTCTTGTCATCCTCCGTGGAACTCCATCCACGGACCAGCAGTCGTAGTTCCTTTTTCTGTCCCCCGACAAAGGAGCCTGACATGCTCAGTCCGCATGAAATCGCCGCCCTGCTACTGCTTGGCGATGCGCAAGACATCGACGATCTCGAACCGGAACAGTTGGACGGCTTGCTGATCCAAAAACTGGTGACGATGGAGCACGGCCACGGCAGCGCAAATGCCCCACCCTCGCCTGAGAAGGTGGGCTACCACGTGCTCAAGGATGTTCGTGTTTTGCCGAGGTGCTCAGTGTGTTCAGCAAGCACGTGAACGACATCGTCTATTACTATGCGTCGCTGTTGAAGGGCGAGACGTCCCCACTAGACGCTGACGGCTCGCCCGGTGGGATCAACAACCACCACCTTCACCCGGCCGAGCCAAGGACTGTCCGGTTAGACGTTCTGTGGAATTTCTGATTCGTCGCGACGTGCGACGCTTCTATGCCTACAGAGTTCTGCCTTCTAGCTCGGAACATTGATGGCTGTACAAAGTAGTAACGGGCTCCGTGATGTGGTGAAGCGGCATGGAAATGATGAGTCACTTGTTTCATTCAGCTTCCCCTATGACTCTGCTGCCCCAAATTGCAGCATACGCGGTCTTCCACCGATAACCAAGCAAGCGGCGATCCACGCGAGTTCATCGAGGCCGGCGAACATGTGACTGTGCTCGGCCATTTGGTTTCGACCAGCGCTTCCCTTCTGCCCGGGGGATACGAACCGTTCAAAGACGAAGCTTTGTATGTCGTCCGTTTGCGCAACCTCAGCGAAGAAGCGCTCCACCTCATCTTGCCATTTCCTCATACATGCCGGTGACATCGTCCATTACCTGAAGTATCCGCTCGCTGGTAGTGGCGATGTTTCTCAACTGCTCCGCGCGACTGACTCCCGTCTGTTTGAGCGCCTCTTCAAAGAAGAGCCACTGAGAGCCGGCAAGCTGCAGTTCACTACGGATTGCGGGCGTGTTCTGTGGCGCTGCAGTGAGAAGTTCCAGCGCGGCCCCGAACTCCCTGGCGGCAGTGTCCAGTTCCTGCGCGGTCTTCGGGGAGGTGATGCCCCAGGCGCGGAACATGCTGATCTTGGCAATTCTCTGCGAGAGCATACGCTGGCGGCCGGCAACGTTGATCAGCTTGCCCGCTGAGGTGCCGGAATGCATTTCGAGTTGTGCAGTCCCTTGCTGTGAAAGCTTGAGTACGTCCTCGCTCGCCGCTGCAATCTTCTTCACGGTCTCGGTATTCGGCTCGCTGCCGGCTAGCAACTGCTTGTAGACGATCCATGTCTGCCCGAGCCTGTCATAGGTGTCCTTGATTTCCGGCGTGGGCGCGAACGCCTTCAGATCCGCGAGTTGCCTGTCGAAGAGCGCCATGGATTGCTCGAGGATCTTCTTCGAACGTTCGACCTCGACGCCAAGGCCGGCCTGGCAATATGCCTTGGCCATGCGCTGGGACAACATGCGCTGGCGGCCCGCCTTGTTGATCGCCGAGTTGATGGTCAGCGTGTCGGCAAATGCGATTCCGGCCGAAGCAAGCCCCAGGAGGCTGCAGAGAATCAAGCAAACGGAACAGAGGTATCGTTTCAAGGTCGTCTCCGCATCAATGTCTGGATGAGCGCTTGGACGCGTTACTCGAGCCAACGAGGTGGCGGACCAGTTGATCCATCTCCTTGATGATGTCCGCAAGCACCTGCGTGATCACGGAGAACTCCCTGCCGCACTCTCCCGCCCGTGCTGCTGAGACGCGCGCGTTCATTGCGACGATGTTCGCCTGCATCGAAATGCTGCTTAGGCGCTCGACAAGGTCGGCTTGGCGTTTGCGCGCGCCAACCTCGCAGCAATGCATTTCCTGCTGGTAGGCCTGGGTGACGGCCTGCAGCAGTTCCAATATTGGCGTGGCCTGCGCCACGAGCGCATCGAGGGACGACGCTCGCCAAGTGGTTTCGGCCGTCGGCGCGTCTATCGCTGCCCTGGCCTGAGCGATGAATTCACGGATACGTGCATCGGCACGCGCATTGCCGAAGTACAGTTGCTGCAAGGCCCCGGAGAATGCGCCTGGCAAACACTCATTACCAGTCACGAGATCCGAATGCGCGGATTCAAACGTCGACAGGCACTTGCGTGCGATATCTCGGGCGGCTGGATCCCCTCGCGAGGCGAGCAACATCTGGAGCACGATCCGTTGCGATAGCATGCGCTGCCTTCCGGAAAGGTTGATCAACGCGCCGATGGTCTCAGCGGACACTTCGGCCTGGGGAGACTGGGTAGAGGAAGCTTTCATGCCTTGTCTTGCAGGGGTTTCGAAGCAAACGCGCATCCGCATTGACCGGCCATGAAAAAGCGCCCCGAAGCCAGATGCCTGCAAACCAGTTTCCTGGTTTGCCGTCACCTTGCTTCGGGGCGCCGTTGCCCCGGCCGCCCCGTTCGGAGCGCGTCATGCGACTTGCCTGTTTGATTAAAGGCCGCCGTTGGCCTGCATGCCTTCAACGCAATATGTGTGCCATACCCCACGCAAGTTCTGGCGGGCCGCGGTGCAGGGCAATGAAAGGAAGGGAGTGAACCTCCGCACTAATCTCGTGCCGAATGCGTCATGGCGATGCGCGCGAAAATGGGAACGGGTTTCAGAACTGCGATAGGGAAAGGGATAAGACGGTGAGGCCTCTTGCCTATAACGTCTTTTTGGCGGGCTGCGGAATCAGGCTTTTGGGTGCCAATTCCGAACGAGCGGATTGCGCGCTTACGGTCGCTGTCCGCACCGCTTACAATCGGAGACGGGGGGCGAGCCTCCGCCTTCTCGGCCTCCGGCGGCGGTTTGGCGCCGGAGGTCTCGCGCCCGGGGAAGCCCTGACACGGATTGCGCCCCGCGCGCGGAACTTTGCGCGAGATCATGACTTGATCTCGAATGGAATTTTCATTGATACCCCTCTCCGAATCGGCATTCCCTTGGGAGATCACAGGGGCAGCAACTACTGGATTGCCAGTCAGCTGCCTACGGTGCGTAATGTACTCAAGCGCCATCGCCCTTTCGTTCTCCGCTCGCCCGCTGCGTTCTGATTTGCTGTCTTAGATACAGGCATTTGTCGGCCGCTTCCTGCTGAGACCAGTGGAAAGTTCCCAATGATCCTGCATGGCCCACAGCCACATCAACCGACGATCCGATGTGTTTCAGCTTCGTTCCGCTGCACCGCAACACACGTAGGGCTTGATTCCGGCGACAAGAGAGTTTAGGGTGGATGTTCGGTGCACGCACCCAGCGCTTCCTCGCACCGAGTTCACACCGTACCGTTCCCATCGCCGTCCGTGGAACTCCATCCACGGGGCAGCAGTCGTAGTTCCTTTTTCCGAGCCTGACAAAGGAGCCTGACATGCTTAGTCCGCATGAAATCGCCGCGCTGCTACTGCTTGGCGATACGCAAGACATCGACGACCTTGAACCAGAACAACTGGACGGATTGCTGGTCCACAAACTGGTGACCATGGAGCATGGCCATGGTAGCGGTAATGCCCACCCTCGCTTGACGAGTCAAGGGTATTCCATGCTCGAAGCCATGCGCGGCATTCGGTAACTGGCTCACCCAGCCCGCTGCCCGAGACTTTCGATTGCCAACTGTCGCCGGTGGAGTGAAAGGCCGAAACCCGGTCAGAACACCTCTTCACCGATTGTGAGCGGTGACACCGGGGGCGTCTGCTGTCGTTCACACCCCCGCCAACCGTTCCGCGGTAGCCATTGACTTGGCGTTAGCATGTCGGCCTCGGCGACCTGTAAATTTGCGACCGGGCGATATGGACTATCTTGAGCAGGTTGCTGACGTCCGTCTGGCACACCATGCCCGTTGGCTTGTGTTCGGCCGCCTTTTGATGGCAGCGAATTCCTCTGGAAGGGTGAACACTACTATCACGTAAGCGGTATTGACCTGCGGGGCCGTCGCGTGCTCATTGAATTGTTTAGGATTGGCGTCGAAGGCAAGCTGGAGCACGTTTGGGCGTTTTCAGTATCCACCGCCGATTCGTGTTCCCTACCCGGCTGAGTATCAGCTCTTATACAGTGACGATCCATGGGAAGGCGCGTTCTCGTCCGCCCGGACCTGAGCTTGGGAGTGGCAAAAACACCGCCGCCCTTTTCTGCGAACTCCAGCTTCATCTGTAGCCGCCTCGGTTGCAGCCGTTCGTCTCCAGTGAGCGATGCCGCCTGAATCCGAACGGTTCGCTCGGTTGATTGAGCGGCACGACTGTCGCGCATACCACGTCGATGCAGTTCGCAGGGCATCGGGACAACGGAAGACTTTCGGACCGTTAGGCGCTCGCACGTGATGCCACCTCTGTGGCTTCCAATATCCGGCGCGAGCATCGCGGCGCTAGGCATCTTGTTGAGTCAGGGCGCGGATGCTAGGGTAGATCTCGAAGAACCATCGAGGGCCACAGAAAAGGTCATAATGGCTGCACCTGCGCGCCGTCACATGCCGCTTGTCGCATGCGGCGATGCCTCGGCACAGACCGTGCGCGGCTTGTGTCTGCCCGGAACCTGAAATGGCGTCGTCTTGGGCTTCAAGGGTCAGTAGTGCAGTCGTGCGGATGTCTTGCGGACGCACGGGCTGGCCTCGCACGAACCAATTGCCGCGCGCCAGACGAAATTCCTGGAACACGATCTGGATCGTGTCCAGGTAAAACTCGGCCGCCATGTCGAGCACCGCTTGGTACGCATCGCAAATGCGCCGGTAGGCTTCGGCATGCCGGTAGTCACCCCACATGAGCTGCAAGTAGTAGTTCCATTGCGACCTCATCAAAAGTCCGGGCTGTGCTGCCACCAAGCCTGCAAGTTGCAGGAAGTTCGGGTACACCTTGCGACCGGCACCGGCGTAGTGGTCGGGCACCGTATAGATCAGGTTCCGTTGGAACCATGCGAGGGAGTGGTTTGCCGCGAACTTCCCGACCGCGGTGGGACTGCGGCGCCATCGATTGGGCCGCCCATCAGGATCAGGCTCCTTGGGGTTGGCTCACCCGCGCTGGCCAACAGGGAAACTGCCGCAAGGGCCGGCACAGTGGCCTGGCAAATAGCAAGCACGTGCAGCGCCTCCATCGTGCCGATCTGGCGAATAAACGCCTGCAGTTCGGTCACATAGTCATCCAGGTGAAACGGCCCTTCGGCAACGGGAACGAAGCGCGCATCCGTCCAGTCCGTCACATAGACGATATGCTCCGACAATAAGGCTTCGACGACCTCGCGAAGCATGACGGCGTGATGCCCTGCAAGTGGCGCACAGACCAGCACAGCGGGTCTTGGTTGCCACGCGGCGGCGCCAAGAGTGACCGGATCCGGTGCGAAGCGTAGCAGGCGGCAAAATGGCCTTTCCAGCACGACCTGCTCGACCACAGGGATGTGCAGGCCGTTGTGCTGAACGGCAGTGATGCCGAACATCGGCTTGTCATAACTCTTGCCGAAGCGGTACAGCATTTCGTAGCCAGCGGCAAAGACGGCGCGCCGGTACCTGCGAGAGAAAGCTGTTACGATCGGTAAGGGCATTGGCTGCGCTCGCCGCCCACGCAGCGAATGGCGTGAGCAACGCGCGCTGGCAGTCCATGAACCGGTACAGCATGAGGCCTCCAGGAAGTAAGTACACCGGGCGCTGGCCGGCGGCCACGATCCAGGTTTCAGCAGCTAACGTCTGGATCCCAGACTGGTCAATGAGGCGATGTCGAAGCAGCCTTACCGCGGCATTCGCCCGCCGCTCCGGTACCTACGTGAATGCGTTGGGCTGGACCGAAGTTTCACTATAGCGCGTGCAAGTACTGCTGCAGTGCCGAAGTTCGACGCAATAGGTGATCAACGGCGTCCTCCGCGCTGAGACGACGCTGAAGCTATTGGCGCGCTCTTTGATCGTCACGAAATACAGCGCCGACCCGGTCAGTGGAAAGGCTGATTTTTTTGCCGCGGCGATCATCGTCAGTGTAAGAAGGCCTTCTCTCTGTTTATCATGGAAATCGCCGTGTATTTATTCCTCAACATCCGCGCGGCTTTCGCCCACCCGGATCCCATGTCGGGCAAGGATGCCGGCGAGCACAGGCTGCCGGAACTCGACCAGATCGCCAGCATTGCGCAGAGAGTGGCAGATGGTGGCCATTGTGTGCTACCAGATGACGTACGCCGCCGTCACGCCCGCAGCTTGGCGAATTTAGCTGCCGAGCCCTGCGCGCGCCACAGAAGGCGTTGGGTCCCAGGGGCTCGGTTGAGTTTTCACCCAATTCAGGACCCAATACACCGGGCGAGCGGAGTCTCTTCTTCATCCGTCGCCTTGTCGGAAATATGCTGATTCTGCAGCCGCCGGTGCATCGCCTCGCACTGAATAAGCATTTTCTCAACAGCGCCGGCGATGCCGGCTTCTGAGGCGCTCCGCAGATATACTTGCCGGGAAACGATGGCGACGATCACGATGATGGCGCCGACGCTAAAGGCTCGGGCCACAAATTGAAAGTATCGCGCCATGGGAATCGGACCGGATAGCAGAAGGTGATGGGTGGCGAGACTACACGAAGATGCCACGCGACGGTGCTACGCCGTAGCAGGATTGACACCCCTCCGTTTCGCCGTAGCGCGCCGCGTGTAACAACGCACTTGACCCGAGGCAATGCCTCAAAAAGCAATGGCACCCGCTCGCGAGCGGCCACTGTTGTGCACGCCAAATTGCCCCGCAGTTCCTCGGCGGCCCCACTCGCTCTTCTGACGGGCCGGGCGTTCCTGTGAGCTCGATCGGCAGTGCCGCTCGCTCCCCAGCCCACTGTGATCGTCGGCATCCTGGCGTCGGACGTTTCCGATCACGCCAACCTGTGCAATCCATCAGAGAAGGTCTTCCAGTCGGTCGTCGTGTTGCCAGCGGATATCTTCAGGGCTGAGAACAACATAGCCGAGGGATTTCAGCAACTTCACGGCCTCCAGTTCGGCATCCAGGTACACCGGCCGATCCGGTCGGCGAGCGCGCTGCGCGACCACCAGTTGCGAGCCACTGGCATAGACGTAGGGCACCTCCTGTTCCGAGGGGCGCCGGGCAGAGAGGATACGGCAATGAGCCAAGTTTGGCTTCCAGCTGATGTCCACGGCTGCGCTGGATCTTGCGGTGCAAAGCCGCAAGTGCTTCAGCGCCTTCAGCCAGCTGACGAAGCCGTCCCGATCCGATGGCTGGTAACCCTTTAACAAGCACGCGAGATCATCCTGCACGATGGGCGCGCCGGCCTCCCGATCGTCGTCCAGCACAGAGATTTCAAGCGCGGCGCGCTGGCACCCGTCCTGATCGTAGATCAGGCATTCACAGTCGAGCGCACCTTCCTGCAGCAACTCGCACAAGAGGGCCCAGGCTCTTGGATTCTTGGCGAGCCTGCCTTCGAGCGTTGGATCCATCTGCGCCAGGAGCTCTGGCATCGGGCGATTCTCGTTCGACTGGACCATCGATGCAAAGGCCATCGCGTTCTCTGATGGCCTGTCGCCGCGCGCCAGCCTCTGCGTTGCTGCTTCCTTGAGTTCACGGATTTCCGCGGCGGTCTCAACGGCATGCCGCCACGCATATGCGTCAAGGTTCTCCGACAGCTTGCGTGCGGGCCTGGCCAACTGCGCAGCCAGCGTCTGGACAACACTCCTACAAACAGCGCAGCCGCATTCCAGCCGCCCAGCATGCAGGAATCCCGCGTACAGCCGCTCCTGATGACCGCAATGAGGACATTCGATAGAAAAGCCGCCCTGTCGCGCCGGCCGCTGCGTGGCCAGCAAGCCGTCGACCTGGTAGTGTGCCTGTCCATCGCAGCATGGGCACATCCATTGCAGCTTGTGCGCGCCGTCACGAGGTGCGACCGCCCGCTCAAATTGCCTTTCTATCGCACTGCGCGGAATACCCTCGTACCGCCCGAGCACATCTGCAGCGTAGCGCCAATAGCAGTACGAGTGCGCCGCGGCGGCAGCTTCGGTATCCAGACGTTGAAGGGCTGGGAGGAGATCGACATTGCGGCGGATCTCATCAGCCAACCCGTCGATCAGCGTTACCCCGCCCGGCATCGCCGCCTCCAGCGCAGCGCGGCTCTGTGCGAGGAAGTCAGGAACGTAGTCCCGGCGGATAAGGTCCTCGTTCTCGACCCAGAACATATGGCCCGGGAGAGCTTCCAACGCGTCGACGCCCGACCTGACTTCCGACATGCCCGGACAGGCCAGAAACGTGAAAGGCTTGCTGAACAGGAAAGCATCTGCCATGGATAGTCACCGAATGATCAAGCCCCCACGAGCCGTCAACCGCCCGTGTGCGATAGTCTCACCCCATGACCGCACCAACG
>LRMT01000153.1 GCA_001725945.1 Cupriavidus sp. UYMMa02A
ATCTACCTCGACCCGGGCCACCAGGAAGCCCTCCACCACCTGGCTGCGCTGCTCGACACCGAGGGCGACCACGCCGGCGCCGCGCGCCTGCGCCAGCGCGCGCAGCGCCACACTCGTACCGGCTAGCCATGGCTGACAACGCTGACGACCACACCCTTTCCGCCATCGCGCCGATCGACGATTGCTGGCGCCGCATCGGCGTGCGCGGCGACGGCAGCTGCACGCTGCTGGCCACGCATATCCATTGCCGCAACTGCCCCGCCTATTCCCGCGCCGCCACGGCCCTGCTCGATATACAGGCCATGACCGAACTGCCCGCCGCACCGGTGGGCGGCGGGGCAGGACCCCCGACCCCGTCGGCACCGGCCTGTCCTGCCTCGTGTTCCGCGTCGGCGATGAATGGCTCGCCTTGCCCACCGAGGCGATCGGCGAGGTCACCGCGCCCTGCCCCGTGCATTCGCTGCCACACCGCCGCGATGCCGCGGTGCTGGGGCGTGGCGAGCGTGCGCGGCAGCCTGCTGGCCTGCCTGTCTCTGGCCCGGCTGTTCGGGGTCGGCGAAGAATCCGATGCACCGGCGGATGCCCGGCAAGGACAGCGCTTCCTGGTGCTCGGCCAGGGCCGCGGCGCCATCGCGCTGCCCGTGGCCGAAATCAGCGGCGTGCGCCGCCTGCGCGGCAGTGCGCTGCAGCCGCTGCGGCCACACTGCACGGGCGTCGACACGCTACAGCCAGGCGCTGTTCGACGACCAGGGCCGTAGCGTCGGCCTGCTTGACGCCGCGCTGGTGCGCCAGGCGCTGACACGGAGCCTCGCATGAACCCCGACCAGTTGCGCGACGCCTCGCTGCTGGAGCTGTTCGCGCTCGAGGCAGAATCCCAGGCTGAAGTGCTCAACGCAGGCCTGCTCGCCCTGGAACGCGAACCGGCGGCAGCCAGCCATCTCGATGCGTGCATGCGCGCGGCCCATTCCATCAAGGGCGCGGCGCGCATCGTCGGCCTGGACGGCGGCGTGCGCCTCGCGCATGCCATGGAAGACTGCCTGGTGGCGGCGCAATGTGGCATGCGGCTGAGCGCCGCGCATATCGATGCGCTGCTGCAAGGCACCGACCTGCTGCAGCGCATCGGCCATCCGCCCGACGGCGATCCGGCCTGGGCGGACCGGCAGGGCCGTGCCAATATCGACGCCGTGGTGCAGCGCTTGCAGGGACTGCCCGGGGGAGAATCGCCGGCAGCGCCGTCGGCACTGGCCACCCCAACCGCCCCGGCATCGCCTCCCGAACCTGAACCCGTCAGGACGGACACGCCGCCATCGCCATCGCTCCCCTTGCCCGAAGGTGTCGCCGACCAGCACGAGCGCATGCTGCGCGTGGGCGCCGAATCGCTTGACCAGTTGCTCGCCATGTCCGGCGAGGCCATGGTGGAATCGCACTGGCTGCGACCGTTCGGCAAGGCCATGCTGCAGGCGCGCCGCCAACAGCGCGCGCGCTCCAGGCGCTGGACACATTGCGCGACGCGCTGGCGGGCAGCGGTGCCGATGCCAGCGCGATGGCCGCCTTGTCTGAAGCACGGCAATTGCTCGAAGACGGCGCGCAGCGCCTGTCGCAACGGCACGAGGAACTGGACCAGTACGAGCACCGCGCCGCACGCCTGGCCCGCCGCCTCTATGACACCGCGCTGGCCTGCCGCATGCGGCCGCTATCTGACGGACTCACCGGCTACGCGCGCATGGTGCGCGACCTGGCGCGCTCGCTGGGCAAGGCGGCGCATCTGGAACTGGTCGGTGCCGGCACGCAGGTGGACCGCGACATCCTCGAAGCGCTGGATGCGCCGCTGGCGCACCTGCTGCGCAACGCCGTCGACCATGGCATCGAACCGCCCGAGGTGCGCCTGGCGCAAGGCAAGCCCGCCGAAGGGCGCATCCTGCTCCAGGCACGCCACAATGCCGGCCGCCTGGTCATCGAGATCGGCGACGACGGTGCCGGCGTCGACATCGAAGCGCTGCGCCGGGCGATCGTGCGGCGGTGCCTGGCCAGCGAGGACACTGCGGCGCGGCTGTCGCAGGCCGAGCTGCTCGAGTTCCTGTTGCTGCCGGGCTTCAGCATGCGCGAGACCGTCTCGGAAGTCTCCGGGCGCGGCGTCGGCCTGGACGCCGTGCAGGAAATGGTGCGCCGCGTGCGCGGCAGCCTGCGCCTGGCGCAGCAACCTGGCGGCGGGCTGCAGTTCCACCTGGAGCTGCCGCTGACGCTGTCGGTGGTGCGCGCGCTGCTGGTGGAGGTAGCGGGCGAGGCCTATGCATTCCCGCTCGGCCACGTGCTGCGCGCCGCGACGGTAGCCCGTCAAGACGTGGCACAAACCGAAAGCCACCAGCATTTCCACCACGCCGGGCGCGCGGTGGGGCTCGTCAGCGCCGCGCAGGTGCTGCAGCGCCCGGAACGCGCGCTGGATGGCGAACATATCCCGGTCGTCATCATCGGCGAACAGGACCGCGTCTATGGCATTGCCGTGGACCGCATGCTCGGCGAACGCCTGCTGGTAGTGCAGCCGCTCGCGCCGGCGCTCGGCAAGATCAAGGACATTGCCGCTGGCGCGCTGACCGACGACGGCACGCCGGTGCTGATCTTCGACGTGGACGATTTACTGCGCTCGGTCGAGAAACTGGTCTCCGACGGCCGCATCGAGCACGTCCGCCAGGCCGGCACGGCGACCGCGCAGGCACGGCGCAAGCGCGTGCTGGTCGTGGACGATTCGCTCACGGTGCGCGAGCTCGAACGCAAGCTGCTGGCGAGCCGCGGCTACGATGTTGCAGTCGCCGTCGATGGCATGGACGCCTGGAACGTGCTGCGTACCGAGCCGTTCGACCTCGTCATCACCGACATCGACATGCCGCGCATGGACGGCATCGCGCTGGTCACGCTGATCCGCAAGGAACCGCGCCTGCAGCAGTTGCCAGTCATGGTGGTGTCGTACAAGGACCGCGAGCAGGACCGCCAGCGCGGGCTGGAAGCGGGCGCGGATTACTATCTGGCAAAAGGCAGTTTCCACGACGCTGCGCTGCTTGATGCAGTGCATGACCTGATCGGCGAGGCAAGTACATGAAAGTCGGCATCGTCAATGACTCGGCACCGGCCGTCGCCGCGCTGCGCCGCGCCATCGCGCTCGACCCCGCGTTCGAGATCGCATGGGTTGCCGGGGACGGCGAGCAGGCGGTGCAGCTCGCGGCCTCGCACACGCCCGACCTGATCCTGATGGACCTGCTGATGCCGGTCATGGACGGCGTGGAGGCCACGCGCCGCATCATGGCCGCTACGCCCTGCCCGATCGTGGTGGTCACCATGGACCTTGGCCGCAATGTCAACCAGGTGTTCGACGCCATGGGGCATGGCGCCATCGATGCGGTCGATACGCCCACATTGACGGAATCCGACGCCAAGCTGATCGCCGGTCCGTTGCTGCGCAAGATGCGCAATATCGGACGCTGGTAGCCGGACGCACTGCGCCGCGGCTTGCCGTGGCCGAGGCGCCAGGTCCGCTGGCCGGGCCGCGCCTGGTGGCAATCGGCGCCTCGGCCGGGGGCCCTGCGGCACTTGCCAGCCTGCTAGGCGCCCTGCCCGCCGACTTCTGCGCGGCGGTGGTAGCCGTGCAGCACGTCGACGAAGCGTTCGCGCCGGGTATGGCGGACTGGCTCGACAGCCAGTGCGCGCTGCCGGTGCGCGTGGCGGCCGCGGGCGAAGCGCCGCAGGCCGGCACGGTGCTGATCGCCGGCACCAACAATCATCTGCGGCTGCTAGGATCAAACCGCATGGCCTATACCGAGCACCCCAGCGATTATCTTTACCGCCCGTCCATCGATGTGTTCTTCGAAAGCGTGGTGGAGCACTGGCGCCAGCAGTCCATCGGCGTGCTGCTGACGGGCATGGGCCGCGACGGGGCCAGCGGACTGAAAGCCATGCGTGACCATGGTTGCCTGACCATCGCCCAGGACCAGGCCACCAGCGCCGTCTATGGCATGCCCAAGGCGGCTGCGGCCATGGGCGCGGCCAGCGAGATCCTGCCGCTCGCGGCGATCGCGCCACGCCTCGTACAGGCCTGCTGCGGCGTGCGGCCCGCGCTGGGCCGATTAGTCTGACCAACGCCGCCAGGAAATCGGATCTCAAGAAGACGACACAGATCGCCGATGCTCAACCGGAACGTTGGGGTCGAGCCATCAAGGAAGCCAGCATGCAACAAGAAAATACCGTCAACAACAACTATCCCGTCATGGTGCTGCTGGTGGACGATCAGGCCATGATCGGCGAAGCCGTGCGGCGCGCCCTGGCCTCCGAGCCGGACATCGATTTCCATTACTGCGCGATGCCGGACGAAGCCGTGGCGGTGGCCGAGCGCACGCGCCCGACCGTCATCCTGCAGGACCTGGTCATGCCCGGCGTGGATGGCCTGACGCTGGTGCGCCGCTACCGCGACAACCCCGCCACGCGCGACATCCCCATCATCGTGCTGTCCACCAAGGAAGAAGCCGCGATGAAGAGCGCGGCCTTCTCGGCCGGTGCCAACGACTACCTCGTGAAACTGCCGGACAGTATCGAGCTGATCGCGCGCATCCGCTACCACTCGCGCTCGTACCTCAATCTGCTGCAGCGTGATGAAGCCTATCGCGCGCTGCGGCAAAGCCAGCAGCAACTGCTCGAGACCAATCTCGAACTGCAGCGACTCACCAATTCGGACGGCCTGACGGGGCTGTCAAACCGCCGTTATTTCGACGAATACCTGAATGCGGAATGGAAGCGCGCCCAGCGCGAGCAAAGCCAGCTTGCGCTGCTGATGATCGACGTCGATGCCTTCAAGGCCTACAACGATACGTATGGGCACGTAGCCGGCGACGAAGTCCTGCGGCGCGTGGCGGGCGTCTTGCGCGACAATTGCTCGCGGCCGGCCGACCTGCCGGCGCGCTTCGGCGGCGAAGAGTTCTCGATGATCCTGCCATCGACTTCACCTGGCGGTGCGCGCCTGTTCGCCGAGAAGGTCAGGCGCGCGATCGAGTCGCTCGCCATCCCCCACAGCGGTGCGGCACGCGGCGGTTGCCTGACCGTCAGCATCGGCGCGGCGGTGCTCGTACCCGAAGAGGGGCAGCCAAGCAGCCGGCTGGTGGAGGTCGCCGATGCAGGGTTGTACGAGGCCAAGCGGCAAGGGAGGAATCAAGTGGTGGTCTCCTGGCCGCGCGGGTAAAGCGCAGGCGCGTGAAATAGCGAGCTGCGCGTGGCCAGTCCCGCTCTTTCTCCTGTCGGGAACACCACCTGGCAGGTCCTCACTGTCTCTCGATCAACACTCCCTGTGGGAATCCTCCGACATCGATTTCGGATACCCGCGCCTGCCTGCCCCCTGAGTTCCTTCCTATCGTTGCAATAAGGCCACACGACTCAAGACATAGCGTCATCGGCCTGATGGCACGCGCTGCCTCATGCAGCGGCCGCCGGATGCGGCCTTGCTGCCACTCGTTCAAAAAGCAACGCAACGGAGAGAGGTGACTCCATGTTCCGCTCAAAGACCAGTCTTATCCTAGGCCTCGCAATTGCAGGTACGGCAATCCTCTCCGCTTGCGGAGGAGGCGGTGACGACAGTATTGCTGCGCGCGTCGGCCTCAGCAAGCCTACGGTACGTGTGATCCACGCCATACCAGGCGGCCCGAATGTCGACGTGTGGCAAAACGGCGCGAAGACCAATCTGTTGAACGAGCCCTACAAGTTCGTGTCGACCTATCGCGACGTCACTGAAGGGAACCAGCTCTTCGCTTTCAACATCGCCGGCACGAGCACGGAACTCGGCCACACAACCATCGACGCCCACACGGGCCATAAGTACACGGCGGTGGCCATGCCCGGCAGCGACACCGCCGCGGACGTGATACAGATCGATGACCCGTTCGAAGTGGGCTTATTCTCGGACAAGGCGCGTGTCAGGGCACTGAACGCATCGTTCAACGCACAGAACGTGGACATCTACGTGACCGTGCCGGCCGTTGACCTGAACTCCGTGACGCCGACGTTCTCCGCTGTGGCGTTCAAATCCGCGGTGCCGGCCTCGGGCAAGGATTCGATCAGTCTGAATGGCGGTACCTACCGGCTGCGCATCACGACCGCCGGCAGCAAGACCGTGATCTTCGATTCCGGCACGCTGACGCTAGCCAACAACGCCGACTGGCTGATCACCACGCTGCCCGTGGATGGCATCAAGGCTACGCTGCCGAACCGCATCAAGGTGCTGGTTGCGCGCGGAGATGATGAGTCGCAGGCTGGTTTGGAATTGGTAACGCAGCCTCTGCAGTAAGTTGATCGACGCGTCAACGTACTGGAACACCATGCGCGGCAGCGGGCCCATTCTTTTGGTTTCTTCGATGAATTGCGGGGATGGCCCAGGGGCTGCGGTGTTGCGCTCAGCCGCTCGAATCCCCTCCGCGCTGCAGGATATCAAGATGAGCCAGGTAGCGCTCCAGCTCGTCACGCCCGCTATCGGTAATGCAATACACCCGCCCGCTCCCCTCGACCAGCTCAGCCGTGATCGCACGCGCGATCATCAAGCTGCGCAGTATCGGCCGCAGCGAGCGGATGTTCAGTTCAATGCCGTACTCGCGCAGCCGGTCAACCAGGTTCATCACGGTCGACGGGCTCGCGTGCACGAGCTTGAGGATGAATATCCGGGAAAAGACCCGGTCAAGGGAAGGCGGTTTCATCGGCGCCGGCGAAGCTCCGACCCCATGACACCCGAATGCAGGGATCCGGTGAAGGACCGGAGCGGAGTTCCTGTTCATCATGCGCGGCCCATGCCTGCAGCCGCAGTCGGGCACTCTCTGGTTCAGCCATCGTTGCGAAGACATGCTCCGCGCCAAGAAAAATCGGGGTGCACAAAGGCACCCCGAATGCTTGCGTCATGTACGCCGCCCGGAGGCGGCGTGATGTCGGAGCGCCGGGGGCTACTCCTCCTGGAACGCTTCCTCGCGCTTGGCCTTGATCGACGGCAGGGCCACCACCGCAACCAGCGCCGCGGCGGCAATCAGCAGCCCCATCGACAGCGGACGAGTCACGAACACGCTGAAGTCACCACGCGACAGCAGCAGCGAGCGGCGGAAGTTCTCTTCCATCATCGGTCCCAGCACGAAGCCGAGCAGCAGAGGCGCCGGTTCGCACTTGAGCTTCAGGAACAGGTAGCCGATCACGCCGAAGCCAGCCGCCATGAAGACGTCGAAGGTCTGGTTGTTGACCGAATACACGCCAATGCCGCAGAACACGAGAATGGCCGGGTACAGGAAGCGATACGGCACGGTCAGCAGCTTCACCCAGATGCCGATCATCGGCAGGTTCAGGATGATGAGCATCAGGTTGCCGATCCACATCGAGGCGATCAGGCCCCAGAACAGCGCCGGGTTGCTGGTCATCACCTGCGGGCCGGGCTGGATGTTGTGGATGGTCATCGCGCCCACCATCAGCGCCATCACGGCGTTCGGCGGAATGCCCAGCGTCAGCAGCGGGATGAACGAGGTCTGCGCCGCAGCGTTGTTGGCCGATTCCGGACCTGCCACGCCTTCGATAGCGCCCTTGCCGAACTCATGCGAGTACTTCGAGGTCTTCTTTTCCAGCGAGTAGGCCGCGAACGAAGCCAGTGCCGCGCCGCCGCCCGGCAGGATGCCCAGCGCCGAGCCCAGCAACGTGCCGCGCAGTACGGCAGGCGCCATCCGCTTGAAGTCTTCCTTGGTCGGCCACAGGTTGGTCACCGCGTCGGTGAAGGTTTCGCGCTGCTCTTTCTGCTCCAGGTTCGCGATGATTTCCGCGAAGCCGAACATACCCATTGCCAGTGCGACGAAGTCGATACCGTCGGTCAGTTCAGGCACGTCGAACGAGAAGCGCGCCGCGCCCGAGTTCACGTCGGTACCGATCAGCCCCATCAACAGGCCCAGCACAATCATCGCCACCGCCTTCGGCAGCGAGCCCGAAGCCAGCACCACGGCACCGATCAGGCCCAGCACCATCAGCGAGAAGTACTCGGCAGGACCGAACTTGAACGCCAGTTCCGACAGCGGCGTGGCAAATGCAGCCAGGATCAGCGTGGCCACGCAGCCGGCGAAGAACGAGCCGAGACCGGATGTGGCCAGCGCCACCCCCGCTCGTCCTCGCCTTGCCATCTGGTAGCCATCGATGGTGGTCACCACCGACGACGATTCACCGGGCAGGTTCACCAGGATGGCGGTGGTCGAGCCGCCGTACTGGGCGCCGTAGTAAATGCCGGCCAGCATGATCAACGCAGCCACCGGCGGTAGCGTGTAGGTCACCGGCAGCAGCATGGCGATGGTGGCCAGCGGCCCCAGGCCAGGCAGCACGCCGATCAGCGTCCCGAGCACGCAGCCCAGGAACGCGTAGGCGAGATTCTGCAGCGACAGCGCCGTCGAGAATCCCAGCGAAAGGTGTTCAATCAATTCCATCTCGGCGCTCCCCTTAACCGGTGATGAATGCAGGCCACACCGGCATCTGCAGGTTGATGCCGTACACGAACGCACCCAGCTGATCAGCACGAGGATGATCGAGTTGAGGATGGCGCCCTTCCAGCTGAACTCGTGGCTGGCCATCGATGACACCAGCACCAGCACCAGCACCGACAGCACCATGCCCAGCGGCTTGAGCAGCAGGCCGAACAGCACTACCGAGCCGAGGATCCACAACAAGGTCTTCAGGTCCCAGCGCGCAAGGTGGTCTTGCTCGCCCTTGCTCGACAGCGACGCGATCAGCACCAGCGCGCCGAGCACAGCAAGCACCAGCCGAGAAGGAATGGAAAGTATCCGGGACCCATTTTCGCGGCGGTTCCCATGGAATAGCCGCGTGCGACCCAGGAAAAGCCCAGACCGACCAGAATAAACATCAGGCCGGAGGCAAAGTCCTTTTGGCTACGTATGCGCAAAACGATTCTCCTCAAAGTTCGTGAAGTGCCATGCCGGTTTCGCGCGCTGGCTCTATCGCGCGAAATGCTGCATGCAAGCGCATGCCCCGACGGTTGACCGGAACCTTAAAGACGCCATCTTTCAGCCGCCTTTCATTTGTCTTCAATTAGGGGTATTCACCGATGCGCCACGAACCAGGCACGCAAGCGCGTGCGCAGCCGGACAACTACATCACGACATGATGTATTTTCGCGCGATAGCAAAGCGCTGGAAATGAGACCCGGGAAAGGCGGACGCGCGCCGTTGCCTTGCGGCATCGGCACGGTATCAGGAAGAAAATTCTGGACGTGCAGGCAGCGCCCGCAATTGCGCGGGCGAACGCATCCGTTGCCTGCCAAACCGGCAACGGCTGCAACCATGCCATGTGAATCTTTCGATTGGCTTTCAGCGCACGGTTTCCACGGTACGGGACGGCAGTTCGTCCGCCTCGGCCACCGGGCCCGCGTCTTCACATGGCGTGCCCATGCTGGTGTCGGGGGCCTGCCCCACCGCTTCGGGCGCATGCGGCGGCACGGGCAGGATATGACTCGCACGCCAGTTGCCGAAGCGGTAGTAGCCCGCGGCCAGCACGACCGACACCACCGATCCGAGCGGGAAGCTCCACCAGATCGCCTCCTCGCCCCAGCTCTTGCCCAGGCTCCACGCAAAGGGCAGCCGGATCACCCACATCGACAGGAACAGGATGACCAGCGGCGCCATCACCGCGCCAGTGGCACGCACCGTGCCGAAGATCACGATAGTGAAGCCGAACAGGATGAACGACCACAGCACCACCAGGTTGATATGCTGCGCGATGCCGATGGCCACGTTGTCGGTGCCGAGGAAAAGCCCAAGCGAATTGCGGTCGAACAGATAGACCAGTCCGACCAGCGCGCCAGTCATTGCCAGGTTGAACAGCAGGCCCACGCGCGTGATGCGCGTCACGCGATGCCAGAGCCCGGCACCGACGTTCTGCGCCACCATGGACGACACGCTCGCACCGACCGCCAGCGCTGGCATCTGCACGTAGGTCCAGAGCTGCGACGCCACGCCGTAGGCAGCCGTGGTCTGCGAGCCGTAGGCGTTGACCAGCGACATCATCACGATCGCCGATGACGAGATCACCACCATCTGCAGGCCCATCGGCAGCCCCTTGGCCACCAGCGAGCGGATGATGGCCGGGTCCGGCCGCAGCAGCTTCAGTTGCTCGCGATGCAGCAGAAGGAAATGGCGGCGGCGGTAAAGCAGCGCAATCATCGCGGCAAGGCTCGTGAGCTGCGCGATCAGCGTGGCCAGCGCCGAGCCGGCAATGCCGAGCGCCGGCAGCGGACCCACGCCGAAGATCAACACCGGATTAAGCACCACGTCGAGCACCGCCGACAACAGCATGAAGTAGAACGGCGTGCGCGAATCGCCGGCGCCGCGCAGCGTCATCATCACGAAGTTGTAGAAGTACATGAATGGCAGCGCGACGAAGATGATGCGCAGATAGATCACCGCCAGCGGCGCGGCGTCGTGCGGGGTCTGCATCGCTGCCAGGATGTCCGGCGTGAAGATGTAGCCGAACACTGACGCCGCCACGGACAGCAGCACGAAGAACGTGGTGCTGGTGCCGACGATCTTGCGCGCCTCGTCCAGGTCGCGCCCGCCGACGGCCTGCCCGATCATGATGGTGTTGGCCATGCTGATGCCGAACACCACGCCGAGCAGGAAGAACAGGATGATGTTGGCGTTCGACGTGGCCGTCAGCGCCGCCTCGCCCAGGAAGCGCCCGACCCAGACCGAGTTGATCGAGGCATTGAGCGACTGGAGGATGTTGCTGCCGAGCACCGGCAGCGAAAACAGCAGCAGGGTGCGGCCAATCGGGCCGGTTGTGAGTCTGGCGTCAGGCTTCATGTCGTCCTTGCGCAAGCAGGTTAGCCTGCCAGCATACGCGATCCGGCCACCACCGGTTGCGTGCCTTGCCAACGGCCCCGATCGCGCGTCTAATGGATCGAGGCCGGATTAGGGCAGGCCGGGGCGGCAGGAGGCTATATGCGCTGCACAAATTGCGGGTTCGAGAACCTCGCAAAGGCCAAATTCTGCGAGGAATGCGGCGCGTGATGGCGCCGCGCCTGTCCGCAATGCGGCGAGCCGGCCGGCCCGATGGCGAAGTCTGCCGCGGATGCGGCGCCGCCCTGGCTGGCGCCCCCGCTGTGCAGCCGGTCGCCGCGCCGGCTGCCGCGCCCGTTCAGTACACGCCGCCCCACCTGGCCGAGCGCCATACTCGCCGAACGCGCGGCCATGGAGGCGCGCGCGGAGGCCGCGGGCGAACGCAAGACCATCACCGCGCTGTTCGCCGACATGGCCGGCTCGACGGCGCTGACGCAGGATCTGGACCCCGAGGAAGCGCGGCGCCTGATCGACCCCGTCGCCACGCTGATGATGGAGGCCGTGCACCACTACGAAGGCTATGTCGCCAAGTTCCTGGGCGACGGCATCCTGGCCCTGTTCGGCGCCCCCATCGCGCACGAGGACCACGCGCTGCGCGCGCTGTATGCGGCGCTGCGCATGCAGGAGGCAATGCGGCGCCACAGCGACCGGGTACGGCTCGAACTGGGCATTCCGCTGCAGATCCGCGTCGGCATCCATACCGGCGAGGTCGTGGTGCGTTCCATCCGCAAGGACGACCTGCACACCGACTACGATCCTGTGGGGCATACCATTCACATCGCCTCGCGTATGGAAGGCGTGGCCACGCCGGCATCCATCCTGATCAGCGAGTCGACCCACAAGCTCACCGAAGGCTACTTCGAATTCAAGGCGCTCGGCACCACACATGTCAAGGGCGTGCGGGAGCCGCTCGCGGTCTACGAGGTGCTGGGCCTCGGGGCCCTGCGCACGCGCCTGCAGGTAGCCGCGCACCGCGGCCTGGCGCGCTTCGTGGGCCGGCAGGCCGAGTTGGAGCAGTTGCATGCCGCGCTCGACCTGGCCAAGGCCGGCAAGGGGCAGATCGTCGGCGTGGTCGGCGAAGCGGGCGTGGGCAAGTCGCGGCTCTTCCACGAGTTCAAGGCAAGGTCGCGGCAAGGCTGCGTGGTGCTGGAGACCTTCTCGGTATCGCATGGCAAGGCCTTCGCCTACCTGCCGCTGATCGAGCTGCTGAAGAACTACTTCCAGGTCTCTGCGCAGGACAACGACCGGGCCTGCCGCGAGAAGGTCACTGGCCGGCTGCTGACGCTCGACCGCTCGCTGGAAGCGCACCTGCCCTACCTGCTCTACCTGCTGGGCAGCAGCGAACCCGGCTCGGCGCTGCCGACCATGGACGCCGCGCTACGGCGCCAGCGGACCTTCGACGCCATCGCCCGGCTGCTGGTGCGCGAAAGCCAGAACCAGCCGCTCGTGCTGATCTTCGAGGACCTGCAGTGGCTGGACAGCGAGACCGAGGACTTTCTCGACATCCTTGTCGACTATGTGCCAGACGCCAGCATCCTGCTGCAGGTCAACTACCGCCCCGAGTATGCACACGACTGGCATGCCCGCGGCGCTTACACCCAACTCCACCTCGAGCCGCTGGGCCCTGCCGAGGCACAAGGGCTGCTCACGGCGCTGCTCGGCGACGATCGCAGCCTGGTGCCGCTCAAGCGGCTGATCCTCGACAAGACCGAAGGCAACCCGTTTTTCATGGAAGAAGTGGTCCAGACGCTGACCGAGGAAGGCGTGCTCCTGGGGCCCCGGCAATTTCCGCATCGAACAGGCGCCGGCCCTGCTGCATATTCCCACCACGGTCCAGGGCGTACTGGCCGCGCGGATCGACCGCCTGCCGGTGGCGCAGAAGGAACTGCTGCAGACCCTGGCGATCATCGGCAAGGAGTTCTCGCTGAGCCTGATCCGCCATGTTACCGAGCAGGAGGAAGAGGACCTGCGCCCGCTGCTGATGGCGCTGCAGGCCGCTGACTTCATCTACGAACAACCGGCCGTGGCCGACGTGGAATACGCGTTCAAGCACGCGTTGACACAGGAAGTCGCGGGCCACAGCCTGCTGACCGAACGGCGCAGCGCGCTGCACGAGCGCACGGCGCAGGCAATTGAATCGCTGTTCCCTGGCCGCTTGAAGGACTATTGCGGCGAGCTCGCCCACCACTACAGCCTCAGCGGCAATGCGCCGAAGGCGATCGAGTACCTGCACTGCGCCGGCCAGCAGGCGCTGCAGCGCTCTGCGCTGACCGAAGCCATCGACCACCTCGGCAAGGCCATTGCCCTGCTCAAGCGCCTGCCCGATACGCCCGAGCGCGTGCGGCTGGAGCTGTCGCTGCTGCTGACGCTCGGTCCCGCACTGATCGCCACCCGCGGCCAGGCGGCCACCGAGGTGGAAGCCAACTACCGCCGCGCGCTGGCCCTGTGCGAACAGGGCGAGCCCACCCAGCAGATGTTTTCCGCGCAGCTGGGCTTGTGGGCGTTCTACCAGTTGCGCGCGCAGTACAACGTGGCGCTGCCGCTCGGCAAGCGGCTGCTCGGCATGGCCATGCGCTCGCAAAAGCCCGACCAGCTCGCCGAAGGGCATCGCGTACAGGGATCCACCGTGTTCCGGCTGGGCCAGATCAGCGTGGCCCGCGACCACATGGAGCAGGTGCTGACCATCCAGCGCTCCGACCCGTCGTCCTATGATTTCCTGCTCGGCTATGGGCGCGATCCTGCCGTGCATGCGATGGCCACGCTGGGCTGGATCCTGTGGTACCAGGCTTGCCGGACCTGGCGCGCGCGCGCGCTCACGAAGCCCTGGCAATGGCCAGGCAGCGTCCCGATGCATTCAGCCTCGCGCTGTGCCTGATCTTCGCGGCGGAAGTGCACCTGTGCCGGCGGGAGCCGCAGCAGGTGCGCGAGTTCGCCGAAGCGGCCATCGCCATTTCGGGCGAGCAGGGCTTTCCGATCTACCTGGCATGGGGCACCCTGCTGCAGGGCTGGACGCTGGCCGAGAGCGGCAGCCATCAGGCAGGCATCGCACGGTTGCGGCAAGGCCTGGAAGCGTACGCCGCGACCGGCGCGTCACTGGCCCGGCCCAGCCTGCTGGGCCTGCTGGCGGACGCGCATGGCATGGCCGGAGAGTTCGGTGCCGGCGTGGAACTGCTCGACGAAGCCATGTCGATTGCGGAACGGACCGGCGAGCGTCTGGACACCTCGTCGCTGCTGCGGATGAAGGGCGAGCAGATCCTGGCCGGGTCCGGCGACAACGGCCTGGCCCGCGAAGAGGCCGAAGCGTGCTTCCACAAGGCCGTTGCGGTGGCGCGCCAGCAGGGTGCCCGATCGCTCGAGCTGCGCGCGGCACTGAGCCTGGCGCGTCTGTGTCGCAGCAAGGGCAAGCCGGAGGCCGCGCGCAGGTGCTTGCCGGCATCTATGGCACATTCCGAGAAGGCTTTGACACATCCGACCTGCAACAGGCCAGGGCCTTGCTCGATGAAACCGGCTGAACAGGCGCTGACGCCAAGCATGACCATGGACCGGATCCAGGCCCGCTTCGAGTCACTGTGGCTGCGCTGCGGAGGGCAGCGCCCACAGGACACCTTCGCCGAACTGTCTGCCTACTATGGGGGACCTGGCCGCTATTACCACACCCTGTACCATGTGCGCCGCTGCCTGCGCGACCTGGACTGGGCGCGCACGCGGATGCCCGATGCCGACGCCGTGGAGCTTGCGCTCTGGTGCCACGACATCATCTACGTGCCGGGCGCGCCCGATAACGAGGCGCGCAGCGCGGACTGGTTCCTGCGCCACGCCGACGGACGGATGGCCGAAGCGGACCGCATCGCCGCCATGATCCTGGACACCACGCACATGGGCGTGCCGGCCGATCCGGCAGGCCGCTATACGGTGGACATCGACCTGGCAACGCTTGGCAGTCCCGGCGCGCGATTCCGCCGCAACGCGAGGCTGCTGCGCGCCGAGCGTCCCGACATGGATGATGCGACCTATGATGCGGCCGAGCGCAAGTATCTCGGCAAGCTGCTGGCCCGCCCGCGCCTCTACCATACCGACCTGTTCCATGACCGCTACGAGGCGGTTGCCAGGCACAACCTTGCGCTGCGGCTTGCACAGCCGGTTCCGGGCTGAGCAGTGGCGACGGCGGCGGCATGCCGCCCGGCTCAGAGGAACTCCCCGCCAATATCCACGCTGGACCGTTGCCCCACGTGCTCAAAATTGCGCTCCAGCCATGTGCCCGCATGGTCGCGGCCCTTGTCGCGCAGGAAGCACAGGAACTTCCAGTCCGCGTTGTACTTGCTCGAGACGCCCAGCGCGGCCATGGTCTCGTCGTTGCGCACAGAGTGGATCCGCATCTCCTTCATCTCGGCCCCGTCGACTTTGCCCTGCTGGATCAGCGAGGTCACGAAGGCGATGGCGCGCATTTCGCGCATCAGCGATGAATTGAAGCTGACCTCGTTGACGCGGTTGAGGATATCGGCGGCGGTCCGGGGCACGCCCGGGCGCACGATCGGATTGATGTGGACGATCACGACGTCGTGCGTCTTGCACTGGTAGATCAGCGGGAAGATGGCCGGGTTGCCGACATAGCCCCCGTCCCAGTAGTGCTGCCCGTCCACGGTGACGGCCTGGAACAGCGTCGCAGGCAGGCAGAAGCCAGCACCGCCTCGATGGACAGGTCTTCGCCCGTGAAGATGCGTATCTTCCCGGTCTCCACGTTGGTCGCGCACAGGAACAGATGGCACGGGCACCGGCCGCGCAACGCCTCGAAATCCACCTGGCTGGCCAGTACGTCGCGCAGCGGGTTCATGTTGTGCGGGTTGAACTGGTACGGCGACATAATGCGCAGCACCATGTCGGCCATCGCATACAGCGGCGAGTTGTCCAGGCCGAAGCTGTGGCCGCCCTTCATCCAGGGCATCCAGCGAAACGGGCTGTAGCGCTCGGCCGAGCGCGCGATGGCAAGCCAGAAGTCATGCAGCGCCTGGCGGCCGCCGTCAGGTCCGCCCTTGAGCATCCCATAGGCCAGCACGGCCGCGTTCATCGCACCGGCGCTGGTGGCGCTGATGCCTTCGATGGCCAGCCTGCCGTCTTCGAGCAGCCGGTCGATGACGCCCCACGTGAATGCCCCGTGCATGCCGCCGCCCTGCAGGGCCAGCGCGATGGGTTTCTGTTCGCCGCTGGCACGATTGCCCGAGTTTCCATCCATGGCGTGGCTCCTGGTATGCGGCGGGCGCACGGCAATTCCCGTGCCGCGACGCCCCGGCACGACGCCGGGGGGACGCAACCCCGTTGCGACCCTTTTTCGTCAAGTGTAGTGAAGATGTGGCCCCGTCGCCGTCGCTTTGCATGCGGGAAGGCCCCCCCGAGCCGCCCCCAAGCCACCAGCACGATCCGCGCCGACGCGTTAAGCTAGCGGACTTGGCAACGCGCACCGCGGTGCGCTGCCGGAACGTCAGACACGACCACCAGGAGAACACGCATGTACCAGGATCTTGCCCTCTATATCGACGGGGAATTCATCAAGGGCGGCGACCGGAAAGAGCAGGACGTGCTCAACCCTGCCACCCAGGAAGTCCTGGGCAAGCTGCCGCACGCCAGCCGCGCCGACCTGGACCGAGCGCTGGCTGCCGCGCAACGTGCCTTCGAGAGCTGGAAGAAGACTTCGCCGCTGGAGCGCTCGAAAATCCTGCGCCGCGTGGGCGAACTCGCGCGCGAGCGCGCCAAGGATATCGGCCGCAATATCACGCTGGACCAGGGCAAGCCGCTGGCCGAGGCGGTCGGCGAGGTGCTGGTTTGCGCCGAGCACGCCGACTGGCACGCCGAGGAATGCCGCCGCATCTACGGCCGCGTGATCCCGCCGCGTCAGCCCAATGTGCGCCAGATCGTCGTGCGCGAGCCGATCGGCGTGTGCGCGGCCTTCACGCCATGGAATTTCCCGTTCAACCAGGCCATCCGCAAGATCGTGTCGGCGGTGGGCGCGGGCTGCACATTGATCCTGAAGGGGCCGGAAGACTCGCCCAGCGCCGTGGTCGCGCTGGCGCAGCTGTTCCATGACGCCGGCCTCCCCCCCGGCGTGCTGAACATCGTGTGGGGCGTGCCGAGCGAAGTGTCGACGTACCTGATCGAATCGCCGATCGTGCGCAAGATTTCGTTCACTGGCTCGGTGCCAGTGGGCAAGCAGCTTGCCGCGCTGGCCGGCGCGCACATGAAGCGCGTGACGATGGAACTGGGCGGGCATTCGCCGGTGCTGGTGTTCGACGACGCCGATATCGAACCCGCCGCCGAGATGCTGGCGCGCTTCAAGCTGCGCAACGCGGGCCAGGTGTGTGTCTCCCCGACGCGCTTCTACGTGCAGGAAAAGGCCTATGACAAGTTCCTGGCCCGCTTCACCGAGGTGATCGGCTCGATCAAGGTCGGCAACGGGCTGGAAGATGGCACGCAGATGGGCCCGCTCGCGCACGAGCGCCGCGTGTTCTCGATGGAGCAGTTCCTGGACGATGCCAGCCAGCGCGGCGGCAAGGTCGTGGCTGGCGGTTCGCGCCTCGGCGACAAGGGCTACTTCTTCGCCCCGACCGTGGTGACCGACCTGCCGGACGATGCCAAGCTGATGGTCGACGAGCCGTTCGGCCCGGTGGCCCCGGTCACGCGCTTCAAGGACACGGCCGAGGTGCTGCGCCGCGCCAACAGCCTGCCGTTCGGGCTGGCCTCATACGTCTTCACGAATTCGCTGAAGACCGCGACCGAGGTATCCAACGGGCTGGAAGCCGGCATGGTCAACATCAACCATTTCGGCATGGCGCTGGCCGAAACGCCGTTCGGCGGCATCAAGGACTCGGGCATCGGCAGCGAAGGTGGCCTGGAGACCTTCGACGGCTACCTGGTCACCAAGTTCATCACGCAGGTCTGACGCCCTGCCCTTGCCCTCCAGCGCCAGGTGCGCCGCCGATCTCGATGTGAGGCGGCGCAAACGGTGCCGTGGCTCAGGCCGGATGAAGCCGGCAGGCGCATTGCGCTGGTACAGGGTCTCCACGAGCGCCTGACGGTTGGCAAGCACGGCCCACTGGTGCAGCGTGCCCTTGTCGGCGATCGCGCCGCGATCGATCGAGGGAGGCTTGGCAGCAGGCTTGCCACCCGTGTCGCGCTGCCCGTGGCGGAGCGGGACGCGAACGTCAGAGGCAGCGGAAGTTCGCCGCGTCGTTGATGTCGCCCGAGCCGGCGTAGCGTGCCGCCTTCGGATAGGCGCACAGCGGCGCGTGCGCTCGGCGGTTCCCG
The DNA here is from genome assembly GCA_001725945.1 of Cupriavidus sp. UYMMa02A. Taxonomy (GTDB): domain Bacteria; phylum Pseudomonadota; class Gammaproteobacteria; order Burkholderiales; family Burkholderiaceae; genus Cupriavidus. The sequence goes on from LRMT01000153.1 coordinate 18,186, forward strand.
TGTTCCAGGCGGCCGGCACTTCCGCATTCGGCACCGCGTTGCCCGCGCCGCGCGCCGTGGCGACAACGCTGTCAGGCGCCTTGCCCTGCTCCACCCATGCCACGAGCGGGGTGATCATGTCGAACTGGTCCGCGGTCGGGCCGCCCGAGCAATGGTTCATGCCGGCGACGGGGAAGAACCGTGCGAAGTTGCTTGCGTCGCCGCCATTCGCGGCAGCAAGGCGGTCATACCAGTCCGTGGTGTCGTTGGATGAGAACATCGGATCGCTTGTGCCGTGGTAGACGATCAGCTTCGCGCCACGGGGCACGCCAGCGCCCCATCAATATATTGTCAGGCTTCCTGATACATCAAGTAGATTATCATCGTTGCGAGTAAACCCCTAACGACTCTCAGGACGCGACACACAGCGCCCGCATTTATCACCATGGCCACGTCACGAACGAAAAGGACAACGAAGGACGTCGATCAAGCCACCAGGCAGGAAGCGGTGAATTCGGCGCCAATCCGACTACCCTATCTCATTGGCCGCACCGATCGCATCGTCAAGCGCCGGCTGACCGAGGCGCTATC
>LRMT01000154.1 GCA_001725945.1 Cupriavidus sp. UYMMa02A
CCACGGCCGCGCCGACCAGGCCGCCGGCGCGGCCGTGGGCGGTGGCGCAGGCGCGGCACTGGGCGGCAATGTCCTCGCGCAGCAACTCGTATGAGAACGACCGCCGGTACTACGGCGACGGCCACTACAAGCACAAGAAGCACAAGCATCATCACCACTACGACGACTGAGCCGCGGCTCAGCCGGGCAGGACGCAGGAACGGGCCGATTCGGCCCGTTTTTCTTTGCGCGGTCTGGCATAATGCCAGTCGGCAAGGGCCGTCGTTGTCGGGCGAAGAAACAAAGAAGCCCGCAACCAGTGCGGGCTTCTTCTCCAATAAATACGGAGAGGTCTGTCAGACACTCTCCAAACGACCTGTGGAGACCAGGTTGAAGAGGAGGATCAAGTAGCGGAGATACGACCCCGGACCGCGGCTTGCAGGCCCCGCTTACAGCGGCGCGCGGTCGGACGCAGATCGTACTTGGCGCCGTCGCTGTAGACGTCGTACTTGCCGGCCTTGGCGCCGTCAGCGTACGGGTCGAACTTGGCGGAGCGGGCACCATCGCTGTAGACATCGTACTTGGCAGACTTGGCACCGTCGCTGTAGACGTCGTACTTGCCGGCCTTGGCAAACACCGGCGCGGCGCACAGGGCGGCAGCGAGGGTGGCAACGGCGATCAGGGTGTGGCGGGTAGTTTTCATGGCTCGGTTCGTTTCTTCAAGCTGGGATGCCCGTCCGGCAGTCTGATTTGCTGCATCGCGGCATCCGATGACTAGATATTAGGCGTTACCCTGATATCAATAATATCGGTTGCCACAATGATTAGTTCTGATTCCAACAATAAAGTCGCCTGAATCAGGAAAAATTCAGAAAACCGACGGGAGACTATGTCATGGATCGCCTGCAATCGATGCGCGTCTTCGCCAAAGTTGTCGAACTCGGCAGCTTCGCGCGTGCAGCGCAGCAGTTGGAAATGTCCAATGCGGTCGTCACGCGCTATGTCGCGGACCTGGAGAGCCATCTGGGTACGCGGCTGCTCAACCGGACCACCCGCAGCCTGTCCCTGACCGACGCCGGCGAAACCTACCTGCAGCGCTGCCAGCAGATCCTCGAGGACGTGGAGGAGGCCGAGGGCGTGGTGACGGCACGCAGCCAATCGCTGTCAGGCACGCTGAGGCTGGTGACACCAGTGATGTTCGGCCTGCATCTGCTGCCGAACCTGATGGCACGCTTCCAGCAGCTGTACCCTGAAGTGGTATTCGACGTGCTGCTGTCCGACCGCAACGTGGACATTGTCGAGGAAGGCCGCGACGTCGCGGTCATGCTCTCGGACCTGGGACTCGGTTCGCACCTGGTGGCGCGCCCACTGATCTCCGCTGAAATTGTGCTTTGCGCGTCGCCAGAATATGTGCGTATGCACGCACCATGCGCCACGCGCACGAGCTCAGCACCCACCGCTGCATCGCGATGCGACTGCCGAACGTGGAACATGAATGGACGCTGCTCGGGCCGAGGGTGAAGTGACCGTGCCGATCCGCCCCGGCCTGTTGTGCAGCAATGCCGAACTGGCGCACCAGGCGGCGCTGGCCAACCTCGGGGTGGCCATGCTGTCGTCCTATCTGGCCAGATCCGGCATCGAGTCCGGCAACCTCGTGCGGGTCCTGCCCCAGTACCAGCTGCCGCGGCGCGATGTCAGCGTAGTCTACCCAAGCCGCAAGTTCCTGCCGACCAAGGTCCGCGCCTTCATTGACTTCCTGCTGGAAGAAGGCCAGCTAAGGGGCAAGGAAGAACAGGCCTCGTAGTCCGGCACGGAGGGGGCTGAGGGGCAACGCGACTGAACGCTATTGCCGCCTCCGCCTCCCGTTCCCTCATTCCTCGGCTTCGACCGTCGCCTTGCCCGCGGCGCGGGTCTTCTTGGCCGCCACCGTCTTGGCTGGCGCCTTCTTTGCGGCGGTCTTGGTGGCCGCCGTCTTGCTGGCGGTCTTGGTGGCCGCCTTTTCGCCGGGGCCTTCGCTGGCGCAGCTTCGGCCACATCAGCCTTGGCGGCCGCGCGCGATGCGCTCTTCGCAGGCGCCTTCGCACCGGCCTTGGGCTCGCGCACCTCGAATTCGAAGCCGATCTTGCCGTCCGGCTGCCGGACCAGGAACGCCTTGAAATTGCGGCCCGTGCGCGACGACTTGAATCCGGTCAACAGATCGGTCCGGCCATCGTTGAGCAGCTTGCCCACCTGTTCGCGGCTGATTTCCTGCTGCAGGATGATCTTGCCCGTAGTGAAGTCGCAGGTCTTCGGGCTCGCCACGCTGTTCTCGCACACGTACTTCATGCCATGCTCGAACACCGCGCCGCTGCACTTCGGGCAGGTGCCAACCGGCTCCTGCCCGCTGAAGTCGACCGGCTCGCCGTCGCCTTCGTCATCGTTCTGGCCGAAGTCGAATTCCATCTTGAAGTGGCCTTCGTCGTCCTTGGCGATCTTGAGGATGGCGGCAAACGGACGGCCCATCTTGCTGCGGAAGCCCTGCAGCGGCCCGATCTCCCGCTTGCGCAGCAGCTCCTCGACCTCTTCGATCTCGACTGGCGCCCGCCCGGGATCTTGCTGATCGAGAACTCGCAGGCCGTGCAGGCAAAGCGGCGATAGTTCTCCTTCACCTGGCCGCCGCACTGCGGGCACGGGGTATCCAGCGTGGCGTAGTCGCCCGGAATCGTGTCGCTGTCGTATTCCTTGGCGCGCTTGACGATCTGCTGCGTCATCTGCGCGATCTCGAGCATGAACTCATCGCGCTTCAGGCGTCCGCGCTCGATCTGCGACAGCTTGTGTTCCCACTCGCCGGTCAGTTCGGCCTGGGTCAGTTCCAGCACGCCCAGGCCGCGCAGCAGCGTCATGAGCTGGAACGCCTTGGCGGTCGGGATCAGCTCGCGACCTTCGCGCACGAGGTACTTTTCCGTCAGCAGGCCTTCGATGATGGCCGCGCGCGTGGCCGGCGTGCCCAGGCCCTTGCCGGCCATGGCTTCGCGCAGCGCGTCGTCGTCCACCAGCTTGCCGGCGCCTTCCATCGCCGACAGCAGCGTGGCTTCGTTGTAGCGCGCGGGCGGCTTGGTGGTCAGGCCGACGCTCTCGACCTTGTCGGTCTTGACCTTTTCGTCCTTGGCCACCGGCACCAGGTTGGCGGCATCCTTGTCGCCCTGCGCCTCGCGACCGTAGATCACCAGCCAGCCCGGATTGACCAGCACCTTGCCTTCGGTCTTGAAGTGGTGCCCGGCCACCTCGGTAATGCGGGTGGTGACCTGGAACTCGGCCGCCGGGAAGAACACCGCCAGGAAGCGGCGCACCACCAGGTCATACAGCTTCTGTTCCGGCTCCGACAGGTTCTTGGGCGCCTGCAGCGTCGGGATGATGGCGAAGTGGTCGCTGATCTTGCTGTTGTCGAAGATCTTCTTGTTCGGCTTGACCCAGCCCTGCGCCAGGATCTTCTTCGCGTGCGGCAGGTAGTTGGGCGAGCTGTCGGCCAGCATGGTCATGGTCTCCTTGACCGTGTCCAGGTAGTCCTCGGGCAGCGCGCGCGCGTCGGTACGCGGATAGGTCAGGACCTTGTGCTTTTCATACAGCGCCTGCGCCAGGCCGAGCGTGTTCTTGGCCGAGAAGCCGAAGCGCGAGTTGGCCTCGCGCTGCAGCGTGGTCAGGTCGAACAGCGCCGGCGACTGCTGCGTCGACGGCTTCGATTCCTCGGTAACGGTGCCCGGCTTGTCGCGGCAGGCGGCGACGATGCTCTTGGCCTCGGCCTCGCTCCACAGGCGTGATTCGCGCGCCTCGGGATCGAACTCGCTCTTCTTGAACTTGGGGTCGAACCAGCGGCCTTCGTACAGCCCGGCGGCGGCGATGAACTCGGCGTGCACTTCCCAGTAGTCGCGCGGCACGAAGTGCTTGATCTTCTCTTCGCGCTCGACCACGATCGACAGCGTCGGCGTCTGCACGCGGCCCACGGTGGTGAGGAAGAAGCCGCCGCCCTTGCTGTTGAAGGCGGTCATGGCGCGCGTGCCGTTGATGCCGACCAGCCAGTCGGCTTCGGAGCGGCAGCGCGCGGCGTCGGCCAGCGGCAGCATCTCCTCGTCTTCGCGCAGCGCGACAAAGCCGTCGCGGATGGCCTGCGGCGTCATCGATTGCAGCCACAGCCGTCGGATCGGCTGCTTGGCCTTGGCCTGCTGGGCGATCAGGCGGAAGATCAGTTCCCCTTCGCGTCCCGCGTCGCAGGCGTTGATCAGCGCGGTCACGTCCTTGCGCTTGATGAGCCGGTTGAGTACCTTGAGGCGCGACTCGGTCTTCGCGATCGGGCGCAGGTCGAAATGCGGCGGGATCACCGGCAGGTTGGCGAAGCTCCACTTGCCGCGCTTGACTTCGTAGTCGTCGGGCGCGGCAATCTCCACCAGGTGACCCACGGCGGACGACAGCACGTACTCGTCACTTTCAAAGTACTCGTCGTGCTTGGTAAAGCCCCCGAGGCACGGGCGATATCGGCCGCGACCGATGGCTTTTCCGCGATGATGAGGGCTTTTGACATTGAACGGGTCCTTGCGGGCTGCTTCCGGCAACGCGCGAATTGCACTGCAAAATAAGTAGACAACGCCCCTGGGGGCTTTGAGGCGCCAATCATAAGCGCGGTTTCAACGGCGGTGCAAGCCAGCGCCGACGGCACCCGATGCGCCGCTACGCCGCGCGCCTTCCCCCGGAAAGCAACCACTCCAGCACTTCCGGAATTTCCGCCTGCGCCGTCGGCATGGCCGCGCCCCGCGCAAGCATCCGCTCCAGTACCTCGATATGCGGCAGCAACGTGCCGTAAAACTGCGTCGGCCCCCCGCCCACCGGCTGGACCAGCAGCGTGGGGAAATTCTCGATATCGATGTCGCCAAGCCGGTCCGCGTGTGTCTCGATGTCGATCCACACGTAGCAGTCCTCGGGATGGCGCGCAGCCAGCGCCGAGAATGCCTGCAGGTAATCCCGGCATGTCCCGCACCACTCCGCGCACAGGCAGGCTACCAGCCGGCCTTGCGGCCGGGCGGACAGCGCTGCGCTGATCGCGGCAACGTCACGTTCGGGAAAGTAAACGGTCATGACGGTTCAAACATGAGCCTCTTCAGGCACCGGGGACGGCAGATTGTATCGGCAATGGGCCCGTGCCACTGGCGAAGTCTAGAACAGACTGCGGAAGAGGTTCCCCGGTAGACGTTCCGCGCGGCCCTCCAGTTCCAGTTCAAGCAGCCGGATGGCCAGCGTTTCCGGGGCCTGGCCACTGCGCTCGCACAGCGTATCGAGCGTGACGGGGTCATGCGTCAGGACGGCCAGCAGCGGATCGTCCGCGTCATCGGATTTCGATGGTGCCGGCACGGTCACGTTGCCCGGCTGGCACGACAGCCCGAACTCCTCCATCACGTCCTCGGGCGATTCCACCAGCTTCGCGCCCTGGCGGATCAGCACATGGCAACCGCGCGAGAGCGGCGCATGGATGGAACCGGGTATGGCGAACACCTCGCGTCCCAGTTCCGCCGCGAGCCGGGCAGTAATCAGCGAACCGGATCTGGCCGCCGCCTCCACCACGAGTACGCCGCGCGCCAGCGCCGCGATCAGGCGGTTGCGGCGCGGGAAGTTGTCCTTGAAACCGCGCGTGCCCAGTGGGAATTCGCTGACGATCGCGCCTTGCTCGGCGATGCGCCGCGCCAGTTCGAGGTTGCTGGCCGGATAGACGCGGTCGATGCCGGTGCCGATCACCGCGACCGTTCCACCTGCACCCGCCAGACCGCCTTCATGGGCGGCGGCATCTACGCCCAACGCCAGCCCCGACACCACGGTCTGGCCCGCCTCCGAGAAAGACCGGCCGAACGCTTGCGCATCGGCCTTGCCCTGTGCCGTGGCATCGCGCGCGCCCACGATGGCGAGGGCCGGCCGCGCCAGCGCCGCGGGATCGCCCTTGATATATAGGAGCGGCGGGGGATCCGTCAGGTCGAGCAGGCGCACCGGGTAACGCGGATCGACGAGGGTCAGCAGGTGATTGCCGGGCTGATCGAGCCACGCCATGGTCTTGGCCAGCGCCTGGCTCAGGGCGGCACCGGGAGCGGCCAGCACCGCGCAGGCGAGCTTGCGCGGCACGACGGAGGACAACGCTTCCACGCTTTGCGTGAACACCTGCTGCGGCAGGCCGAACGCTGCCAGCAACAAGCGCACCGTTACCGGGCCGATACCGGGCGCAGCCACCAGTCGCAACCACGCCAGCGTGTCATCCGGGTCCCGCGCCACGTCCGGCCATGTGGCGGCCGGCGCCTGGCTGGCCGTCAACGCGGAGAAATGACGCGATCGCCGACCTCGATCACGTTCGAGGCGTCGGTGACCAGGGCGTACGACACGCCCTGGAACACGCGGAACACGAACGCCAGCCCGTAGCGCTCATCGGGCAGCAGGATGTTGCGGTTGCCCTCGGTCCGGTCGTTCACGACCTCGCCGGCACGCGACAGCGCCAGCACGTGGCCGGGTTCCAGCCCGGCATTGGCGCCGACGTTGAGCACCACGACCTGCTTGGCGCCGCCGTACTGCACGCCGCCGTAGACTTTGGCGACACGACCGTCGACCTGCGCTTCCGGCGCGCGCGGCACGTAGCGCACCGCTTCCCGCATTGGCTGGGGCAGCAACAGCGTGCCCACGCCCATTTCCTGCTGGGCCTGCGTCACGCGCAGCGTGGTCACCGCGTCCGGGCCCTCGGGGCCACGGGCCACGCGTACATTGCCTTCGTACTCGGCCTCATAGCCGAGCACCTGGCCGGTGACGGGGTCGCGCACCGGCGTGACCGGCCGGAAGGCCTGCCAGTCGCTGCCGACCGCCGCATCAGGCGCGAGACCGCGCGCATAGGCGGTGTCGCCGCGGCCCAGGTAGACGTGCGATTCCGGCACGGCGACAATGCGCGCCGACGTTTCCAGCGTGCCCTGGTCCACCACCAGCGGGCGAATCAGGAACGGTTCGATGTCCTTGGCCGCGATACTGAGGATGGCGGCGCCTTCGGCGTCGCGCGCACGCCCGGCGTCAGCCTGACGGTATCGTTTGCGCCCGGCGTGGTGGACAGCCAGGCCCTGCCGCCACGCTGGATCAGGTACAGGATCTGGCCGGGGTAGATCAGATGCGGATTGTGGATCTGCTGCCGGTTCATGCCCCACAGCTCGGGCCAGCGCCATGGCTGGCGCAGGTATTGCCCGGAGATGCCCCAGAGCGTATCGCCCTGGCGCACCGTATACTGAGATGGCGCATTGGGCGCCAGATCCGTTGCGGGAATCCCTTGCTGCGCCACGCGCTGTGCTTCGGCATGCTGGGCGGGCGTGACCGTGAGGTCAGCCGCCAGGGCCGGAACACTGGCCGCAGCAGTGATGCCTACGACACTTAACATAGCGAGGGTGAACGCGTACAGCGTGCGGCCTGACGCCGCCTGTTCTTTGGTAAGATCGCGCATTTTCGTGAACCGACTGGTAGAACAGCCGGATTGACCCTGGAGAGCGTGCCTGCTGCGGCGCGCCTTGAATTTTTGTACTCGCGCCCCGATTCTGCATGTAAACCCCCGCCGCCGCAACGCGGCTGGACAGCCCAGAGCAGCCGGCGTTGCGCCCGAGCATCATGGCAAAACTCGACATCCTGACCTATCCCGATCCCCGTCTGCATACCGTGGCCAAGCCGGTCGCCGAGGTGGACGACCGCATCCGCCAGCTGGTGAAGGACATGGCGGAAACCATGTACGAGGCTCCCGGCATTGGCCTGGCGGCCACGCAGGTCAATGTGCATGAGCAGGTGGTGGTGATCGACATCTCGGAGACGCGCGACGAGCTCCAGGTCTTCATCAATCCCGAGATCGTCTGGGCCAGCGAAAACCGCAAGGTCTGGGAAGAGGGCTGCCTGTCGGTGCCTGAAGTCTATGACCGCGTCGAGCGCCCGGACCGCGTGCGTGTGCGCGCGCTCAACGAGAAGGGCGAGACCTTCGAACTCGATGCCGACGACCTGCTTGCGGTCTGCATCCAGCACGAGATGGATCACCTGCGCGGCAAGGTCTTCGTTGAATACCTGTCCCCGCTCAAGCAGAACCGGATCAAGTCCAAGCTGCACAAGCGCGAACGCGTGCGCATGTAACAAGGGCACGCACGGCTGGGACTGCGCGCCGTGTCTGCTATCGTTATGGCTTCCGAAGTCAAGAACGTACCGGCCGCTATGCGGCCGGTTCTGCTTTTGCTTCTGCACTTTTGGTCCTGCATTCAGGGAGCCCGTCATGTCCGAAGCCAAGTCCCTGCGTGTCGCCTTTGCCGGCACGCCCGAATTCGCGCGTGTCGCGCTTGAAGCCATCCATGCCGCCGGTTTTCCGGTGGTCGCCGTGCTCAGCCAGCCGGACCGTCCGGCCGGGCGCGGCATGCAGCTGCAGGCGAGCCCAGTCAAGCAGTTCGCAGTGGCCAATGGGCTCGAGCCGGTGCTGCAGCCGCGCTCGCTGCGCCGCACCGGCAAGTATCCCGAAGAGGCCATAGCTGCCATCGACGCACTGGCGCAGACCGCGCCCGACGTAATGGTGGTGGCCGCCTACGGCCTGATCCTGCCGACCGAAGTCCTGACACTGCCGCGGCTCGGCTGCCTGAACATCCACGCCTCGCTGCTGCCGCGTTGGCGCGGCGCGGCGCCGATTCACCGGGCGATCGAGGCTGGCGACGCCGAGACCGGCATCACGCTGATGC
>LRMT01000155.1 GCA_001725945.1 Cupriavidus sp. UYMMa02A
CCCGAGTACGCCGAGGAAGCGCGCAAGACGCAGATCATCGAGACCTCGTCGGGCGACTTCTACGGCAAGGGCTACCAGGACGTGCAGCACCGCGTGCCGAAGATCGACAACACCATGCAGGAACTCGTCTGGAAGCCCGAGGTGACGATGGAGCAGGCGCTGCGTCGGATCTTCGAGGCCTATCGCGAGAAGGTCGTCGAGGCCCGCACGCTGGTCGACGACGCCAACTGAGCACGGACCCATGGCCAGAATCGCCCTCAAGGTCGACGTCGACACGCTGCGCGGTACGCGTGAAGGCGTGCCGGCGCTGTTGTCCATGCTGGACGCGGTGCAGGCGCAGGCGACCTTCCTGTACAGCCTGGGCCCCGACCACACCGGCTGGGCGCTGCGCCGCGTGTTCCGGCCCGGGTTCCTGAAGAAGGTGTCGCGCACCTCCGTGGTGTCCAACTACGGCCTGCGCACGCTGATGTACGGCGTGCTGCTGCCGGGGCCGGACATCGGCCGCAAGGCCGCGGCAGAGATGCGCGCGGCGCGCGCGGCCGGCCATGAATGCGGCATCCACACGTGGGACCACGTCTACTGGCAGGACAACGTGCGCCAGCGCGACCGCGCCTGGACACGCCGCCAGATGCAGAGCGCGTTCGACCGCTACGTCGACATCTTCGGCGAAGCGCCGCCCACGCATGGCGCGGCCGGCTGGCAGATGAATGACGAAGCGTTCCTGCAGATCGACGACTGGGGCATGGCCTATGCATCGGACGGGCGCGGTACGGGACCCTATATCCCGACCGTAGGCGGTGTTGCGTGCCGGCACGTACAGATGCCGACCACGCTGCCCACGCTCGATGAAATGATCGGCGTGGACGGGCTTACCGAGGACAACGTCCATGAGGCCGTGCTGCGGCTGACGGAAGCCACGACCGGCGACCATGTCTTCACGCTGCACACCGAACTGGAAGGCGGCAAGCTCGCGCCCGTGTTCCGCCGCCTGCTGCAGGGGTGGCGCGCACAGGGGCATGAACTGGTGTCGATGGCTACGTATTACCGGCACATCGACCGCGACACGCTGCCGGTATTGCCGGTGACGTGGGGGTCGATTGAAGGGCGCAGTGGGGAGCTGATCGTTCAGCCTTGACATTCAGGGGGCCACTTCGTAGAGGCTCCCGCCCTCTCCCCCGGCCCCTCTCCCATTGCATGGGAGAGGGGAGCAAACCATCAGGCCATGCTATGCCCTCTGTGCTCCCCTCTCCCGCTTGCGGGAGAGGGGCCGGGGGAGAGGGCAGGCGCACGCCGAAGCCACCTACCGCCGCGCCAGCCGCAGCCCGTTGAACACCACCAGCAGGCTCGCCCCCATGTCGCGAACACCGCCATCCACATCGTCCCCATCCCCGCTATGGTCAGCGCCAGGAATATCGCCTTGATGCCCAGCGCCAGCGTGATGTTTTGCCACAGGATGCGCGACGTGCGCCGCGACAGGCGCACGAACGCGGGGATCTTGCGCAGGTCGTCATCCATCAAGCCACGTCGGCGGTTTCGATCGCGGTATCGGTGCCGGCTGCGCCCATTGCAAAGCCGATATCGGCTCGCGCAAGCGCCGGCGCGTCGTTGATGCCGTCACCGACCATACCGACCTTGCCGCGCGCGGCATGCGTGTCGGCAGCGAGCGCACCGATGGCATCCGACTTGTCCTGCGGCAACTGATTGCCGCGCGCCTCGTCGATGCCCACCTGCGCGCCAATGGCCTGCGCGGTATGCGGGTTATCGCCGGACAGCATGATGGTCTTTACGCCCAGCGCGTGCAGTTCGGCAATGGCCTGCCGACTGGTGTCCCGCACCGTGTCGGCCACGGCGAACATGGCCAGCGCTACCGCCGCGCCGTCCTTGCCGAGGCGGGCAAGCAGCACCACCGTCTTGCCCTGGCGCTCCAGCGCCTCCAGGCGGTCTTCCAGCTCCGGCGAGCACGCGCCCATGTCGTGGATCAGGCGGTGGTTGCCGAGGCAGTAGTCATCGCCACCCGCGCGGCCTCGCGTTCCGCGGCCGGCCAGCGCCTCGAACTCCGTGACTTCCAGCAAGGCGATGCCGTCGTCTTGCGCCGCTGCGGCAACGGCCCGCGACACCGGGTGATCGGAGCGCGCGGCGAGGCTCGCGGCAACGGCGCGCGCCTGGGGCGCATCGTCCGCGAGCATCGCGTAATCGGTCTGCGCGGGCTTGCCATGCGTGATGGTGCCGGTTTTGTCGAGCGCCACCCATGACAAGTCCTTGCCCTGCTCCAGGTAGACGCCACCCTTGATCAGGATGCCCCGCCGTGCTGCCGCCGCCAGCCCGCTGACAATGGTCACCGGCGTGGAGATCACCAACGCGCACGGGCAGGCAATCACCAGCAGCACCAGCGCCTTGTAGATCCAGTCGACCCAGGACGCGCCCATGGTGAGCGGCGGTATCACCGCCACGGCCAGTGCCATGGCGAATACTGTCGGCGTGTAGATGCGCGCGAACTGGTCGACAAAGCGCTGCGTCGGCGCGCGGCTGGCCTGCGCGGCTTCGACCGCGTGGATGATGCGGGCCAGCGTGGAATCGTTGGCCGGCGCAGTCACTTCATACTCGATCTCGCCGGACTGGTTGATGGAGCCAGCGAACAGTGCGTCGCCCACGCCCTTGTCCACCGGCACGCTTTCGCCGGTGATCGGAGCCTGGTCAAGCGCCGATTGTCCGCGCAGCACGCGCCCGTCCAGCGCCACGCGTTCGCCGGGCCGCAACCTCACCAACGCACCCACCGCAACGCCGCTGCCGGCACGGCAGCCCAGTTGCCATCCACCTGGCGGACGGTGGCCTGCTCCGGCGCCATGGCCATGAGCCCGCGGATTGCGTTGCGTGCACGGTCCAGCGACGCGGCCTCGATGCGTTCGGCTAGCGCGAACAGCACCATGACCATGGCGGCTTCCGGCCATTCGCGCAGGATCAGCGCGCCGGTCACCGCAATGCTCATCAGCGCATTGATGTTCAGGTTGCCGTTGCGCAGCGCGATCCAGCCCTTGCGGTAGGTGGTCAGCCCGCCCAGCGCCACAGCGGCAACGGCGAGCAGCGCAGGCAGCCACGGATCGCCGAGTCCGACCCATTCGGTGGCTTCGGCACCAAGTGCCAACGCGCCCGCGAGCGCCAGCGGCCACCACGGCTTGTGTTCCGCAGCGGGCAGCGGGGCCGCCTGCTCCGAGACGATCGGCTCGGCCTTCATGCCCAGGCTCGCGATCGCCTTCACCACGGCCTCCGTCGACGCCAGAGTGTGATGCACGGTCAGCACGCGCTGCATCAGGTTGAAATCGAGCGCAGCCACGCCAGCCATGCCGCCGAGCTTGTTGCGGATCAGCGTTTCCTCGGTCGGGCAATCCATGGCGTCGATGCGATAGCTGGCCGAGTGCGCACCGGGCGGAAGCACCGACGGCGCGGCTGGCGCGACGTTGATCGCCGCACTGCAACCCCCACCGCAACAGGCGGGCGCCGGCTCGCCATGGTCATGATGATCGTGATCGTGGCCATGGTCGTGATGATCGTGATCGTGGCCGTGTTGATGGCCATGATGGTCATGCGTGCGCGCGTGGTCGTGCCCGCAGGAGGAATCGCCGCGGACGTGCCCGTGTGGCAAGGTGTCTTCAGGTGTCGTGCGAGCCATTTCTTCTTGTTCCGCTGGTTTGACCTGATGCCATTGAAGACCCTGTAGCCGCTACAGAGTCAAGCGGGGCACCGACAAGACCGCGCCTGCGTCAGGGTGACGCAGGGTGCGCTTGCCAGCGGGCCGCGGAGCGCCGCTATAATCGCGGCCATGCGTCGCCTGCTGATCCTCCTCTTCGCTGTCATGCTGCCGCTCCAGTTCACCTGGGCAAGCGCGGCCGCATTCTGCGAGCACGGACGTGAGCAGCAGCGCCAGCAGGAAACCGGTTCCGCGCCGGCGTGGCATTTCGGCCACCACACGCACGAGCATGAAGCCGGCGCCACCCACGGCAAGTCCGGCACCAAACTGCCCGACGCCGACTGCGCGGTCTGCCATTTCGCCGGCTCGCAGGTCATGCTGCCGGCCGCGACGCAACCTGCGTCCTATCACTTCATCACCGTGCGCTACCGCGTGCTGTCCGTGAACTACGGGTCGGTTCCCGCGCGCACCCCCGACCGGCCCCAGTGGCCGAGCCTGGCGTAATCCGCCGGTTCGGGGCCACGACCCTTTCCCTGCCTTTGCCACGCCTGTCCTGACCGGACAGGTGCCGGCGTCCCGGATCGACGGATCTCGCGGCGTGACTGCCGCCGGAGCGCGCACGCGCGCGCCGACGGCATCGCGCCGGTGTTCCCTGGCTTCGATCTGGTGATACCCGATGAAACATGTAGTGATACCGCTGGGGCTGGCTGCAGCATTGCTCGGCCCCGCTGCGCATGCCGCTGCCGCAACGGCACCGCCTCCACCTACACCTCCAGCGCAAGACCAGCGCTACGCAGCACCGCAAGACGCCGCAGAGACGCAAGGCGTGCTGACCCTCGACGCCGCCCTGGCCCTGGCCATGGCGCGCAGCCCCACCCTTTCCGCCGCCCGGCAGGAGCTTGACGCCACCGAAGGCGGCATCACGCAGGCGCGTACCATTCCGAACCCCGCTGTCGGCTTCGACATGGAAGACACGCGGCGCGCGTCGCGCACGACCACTGCGCAACTGAGCCTGCCGATCGAGCTCGGCGGCAAGCGCGCGGCCCGCGTCGATGCCGCGCAGAAAGCGCGCGAACTGGCCAGCGCGCAGCTCGGCAATGCCGAGGCCAGCCTGCGTGCCGCCGTGATCGGCGCGTTCTTCCAGGTGCTGGTGGCGCAGGAACGCGTCAGCCTGGCCGAAAGCTCGGTCGGCATCGCCACGCGCGGCACGCAAGCTGCCGCGCGGCGCGTGGCGGCCGCAAGGTCTCGCCCGTTGAGCAGACCCGTGCCGAAGTGGAACAAGCCAATGCCGAACTGGAACTTGCCGAAGCGCGCGCAACGCTCGATACCGCGCGCCAGCAACTCGCTGCCCAATGGGGCAGCCAGTCGCCAGTGTTCGCCTCGGCCAGCGGCGACCTCGAGGCCCTGCCCTCACGGCCCCTGCCCAGCGTCCTCGACGAAGCGCTCGATGCCGCGCCTGAAATGCGTGCAAGCCAGCGCGAGATGGCAAGGCGCCAGGCAGTGGTCAATGTCGAGCGCAGCCGCCAGTACCCGGACGTGACCGTCAGCGTTGGCGCCAAGCGCGAGTACGCGTCGGATCGCGGCTACTACCCGGTGCTGGGTGTCTCGCTGCCATTGCCGCTGTTCGACCGCAACCAGGGCAACCTGTACACCGCCATCCGCCAGGCCGACAAGGCCGCCGACGAAACCCGCGCCACGCGCGTGCGGCTGGCCAGCGACCTGCGGCAGGCGTCCAGCCAGCTCGCGTTGTCACGCAACAGCGCCTTGATATTGCGCCAGACCGTGCTGCCGGCCGCGCAGCGTGCCTACCAGGCGGCAGCACAAGGTTTCGAAGCTGGCAAGTTCGCCTATCTCGAAGTGCTGGACGCCCAGCGCACGCTGCTGCAGGCACGCGTGCGCTATCTCGGCGCGGTGGCCGCGACCTACCAGGCCGCCACTGCCATCGACCGCATGCTCGGCCGCTGACCGGCTACCAAGGATTCCCATGGCAATCACCAAGACCCAACGCAACGCGATCGTCGCCATCATCGGCGCCGGCGTGCTGGCCGGTGCCGCGCTGCTGTTCACCGGCCGCGGCGCCGGCGACAGCCACGATGAGGCCGGCCACGACCACGGCGAACAAGCCTCCGCGCCGCGCGGCAAAGAGAACAGCAAGGACGCTCGAGCGGGCGCTCCGGCCACGCCGGCCGCCGACCGTATCGCGATGACGCCCGAGCAGATCCGCAACGCCGGACTCGAGCTGCGCACCGCCGGTCCCGGCCGTGTGCAGGCGGCCGTGCAGTTTCCCGGCGAGATCCGCTTCAACGAAGACCGCACCGCCCACGTCGTACCACGCGTGGCCGGCGTGGCGGAGTCCGTGCCCGCCGTACTGGGCCAGCGCGTAAAGAAGGGCGAGCTGCTGGCCGTACTGGCCAGCACGCAGCTTTCTGACCAGCGCAGCGAACTGCTGGCCGCACAACGGCGGCTTGAGCTGGCCCGCACCACCTACGCACGCGAGAAACGCCTGTGGGAGGACAAGATCTCCGCCGAGCAAGACTACCTGGCTGCGCGCACCGCGCTGCAGGAAGCCGAAATCGCCGTGCAGAACGCCACGCAGAAGCTCACTGCCATTGGCGCGCGGCCCGCATCGGGCGGACTGAACCAGTTCGAGCTGCGTGCACCGTTCGACGGCATCGTCGTCGAAAAGCACCTGGCGCTGGGGGAGGCGGTGGCGGCGGACACCACTGTCTTCACCATCTCGGATCTCACCACTGTATGGGCGGAGTTCCTGATCGCGCCGAAGGACCTGAGCCAGGTACGGCTCGGCGAGAAGGTCAGCATCGCTTCCACGGCCTTTGACGGCACCGCTGCCGGCACGGTGTCGTACGTGGGCTCGCTGCTCGGGCAACAGACGCGCACCGCAACCGCGCGCGTGACGCTGTCGAACCCCGACATGGCATGGCGCCCCGGGCTCTTCGTCACCGTCAGCGTCGCCGGGCAGGAAACGGAAGTACCCGTCGTCGTGGAAAGCGAAGCCGTGCAGACCGAAGGCCGCCAGCCGATGGTCTATGTCGAGGTGCCAGGCGGCTTTGAAGCACGCGCGGTCACCACGGGACGCAGCGACGACAAGCGTATCGAAATCGTCCAGGGGCTGGCGCCGGGCGCGCGCTACGTCGCACGCAACTGCTTCGTGCTGAAGGCCGAGCAAGGCAAGGCCGGCGCCGAGCACGCCCACTGACCGGCAGGAGCTGACATGTTTGAACGCATCATCCGCTTTGCCATCGAGCAGCGCTGGCTGGTCCTGCTGGCCGTGTCCGGCATGGCGCTGCTGGGCCTCCACAGCTACAGCCGCCTGCCGATCGACGCCGTGCCTGACATCACCAACGTGCAGGTGCAGATCAATACCGAGCGCCCGGCTACTCGCCGCTGGAAACCGAGCAGCGCGTCACCTACCCGATCGAGACGGCCATGGCTGGCCTGCCCGGCCTGGAGCAGACGCGCTCGCTGTCGCGCTACGGACTGTCGCAGGTCACCGTGATCTTCAAGGACGGCACCGACATCTATTTTGCGCGCCAGCTCGTCAACCAGCGCGTACAGGAAGCGCGCGAGAAGCTGCCCGAAGGCACGACGCCGCAGCTCGGCCCGATCTCGACCGGCCTCGGGGAAATCTACCTGTGGACCGTCGAAGCCGACGACAACGCACGCAAGCCCGACGGCACGCGCTACACGCCCACCGACCTGCGCGAGATTCAGGACTGGATCATCAAGCCGCAACTGCGCACCGTCGCAGGCGTCACGGAAATCAATACCATCGGCGGCTTTGCGCGCGAATACCTGGTGGCACCCAGTCCGGAGCGCATGGCGTCGTACGGCCTCAGCCTGCAGGACGTGGTGCTGGCGCTCGAGAAGAACAACAGCAACGTGGGCGCGGGCTATATCGAACGGCGCGGAGAGCAGTACCTGGTGCGCGCACCAGGCAGGTCAGCTCGATGGACGATCTCCGTGATGTAATCGTCGGCACTGCGCAGGGCCAGCCCATCCGCATTCGCGATGTCGCCGAGGTCGGCATCGGCCGCGAACTGCGCACCGGCGCGGCCACCGACAATGGCCGCGAAGTGGTGCTCGGCACGGTCTTCATGCTGATCGGCGAGAACAGCCGCGCGGTCTCGCGCGCCGTCGATGCGCGCATGGCCGAGATCAACCGCACCCTGCCGCAGGGCGTGCACGCGGTGACGGTGTACGACCGCACGGTGCTGGTCGACAAGGCCATTGTGACCGTGAAGAAGAACCTGCTAGAGGGCGCGGCGCTGGTGGTGGCCGTGCTGTTCCTGTTCCTCGGCAATATCCGCGCGGCGGTCATCACCGCGCTCGTGATCCCGCTGTCGATGCTGTTCACCTTCACCGGCATGGCCACTTACCGCATCAGCGCGAACCTGATGAGCCTCGGTGCGCTGGACTTCGGCATCATCGTCGATGGCGCGGTTGTCATCGTCGAGAACTGCGTGCGGCGTCTCGCCCATGCGCAGCAGCACCACGGCCGAGCGCTGACGCGTGGCGAACGCCTGCATGAAGTGTTCGCCGCGGCGCGCGAAGCGCGCCGCCCGCTCGTGTTCGGCCAGCTGATCATCATGATCGTCTACCTGCCGATCCTTGCGCTGTCCGGGGTCGAGGGCAAGATGTTCCACCCGATGGCGATCACGGTCGTGCTGGCGCTTGCCGGAGCCATGCTGCTGTCGGTCACCTTCGTGCCTGCGGCCGTGGCGCTGTTTATCGGCGAGCGCGTGGCGGAGAAGGAAAGCCGCCTGGCGCAGTGGGCGCGCAAGCTGTATGCACCGGCGCTGACCCGCGCCGTCGCCAATACGCCGGTGGTGCTCACGTTTGCCGTGGTCGCAGTAGTGCTGAGCGGGCTCGTGGCGACACGGCTCGGCAGCGAGTTCATCCCGAACCTGAACGAGGGCGACATGGCCGTGCAGGCGCTGCGCATTCCCGGCACCAGCCTGAGCCAGTCCGTGGCCATGCAGCGGCAGATCGAGACGCGCCTGAAGGAGAAATTCCCCGAGATCGAACGTGTGTTCTCGCGCACCGGCACCGCCGAGATTGCCGCCGACCCGATGCCGCCCAATGCCTCGGATGCCTACATCATGCTGCGGCCACGCAGCGAGTGGCCGGATCCTGGCAAGACGCGCGACCAGTTGCTCGCGCAGATGCAGGCCGAACTCGAGCAGATCCCCGGCAACCGCTACGAGTTCTCGCAGCCGATCCAGCTCCGCTTCAATGAGCTGATCTCGGGCGTGCGCAGCGATGTCGCAGTCAAGGTCTTCGGCGACGACAACGCGGTGCTCGAAGCCACGGCGCAGAAGATAGCGACCGCGTTGCAGTCGGTGCCGGGCGCGGCGGAGGTCAAGGTGGAGCAGACCACAGGCCTGCCGGTTCTGACCGTCGCAATCGACCGCGCACGCGCGGCGCGCTACGGGCTGAACATGACGGACGTGCAGGACACGGTGGCCATTGCCATCGGAGGACGCGATGCCGGCACGTTGTTCGAGGGCGACCGGCGCTTCCGCATCGCCGTGCGCCTGCCCGAAGACGTCCGCGCCGATGTGGACGCCCTGCGGCGCCTGCCGATCCCGCTGCCGCCCGATGCCCGCCCCGCCGCGGCAAACGGCGTGCGCATGACGTCGGCAGACGCTGCTCTGCGCACCAGCTACATTCCGCTGGGCGAGATCGCCACGTTCGACATCGCGCCGGGCCCCAACCAGGTCTCGCGCGAGAACGGCAAGCGCCGCATCGTCGTCAGCGCCAATGTGCGCGGGCGCGATGTCGGCAGCTTCGTGCCCGAGGCTCAGGCCGCCATTGGCGAGCGCGTGACAATTCCGGCTGGCTACTGGATCGCCTGGGGCGGCACGTTCGAGCAATTGCAGTCGGCCACCGACCGGCTGCAGATCGTGGTGCCGCTCGCGCTGCTGATGGTGTTCGTGCTGCTGTTCGCGATGTTCGGCAACGTGAAGGATGGCCTGCTCGTGTTCACGGGCATTCCGTTCGCGCTGACGGGCGGCATCCTGGCGCTGTGGCTGCGCGGCATTCCGCTGTCGATCTCGGCCGCTGTGGGATTCATCGCGCTGTCCGGCGTGGCGGTGCTCAACGGGCTGGTCATGCTGTCCTTTATTCGCAGCCTGCGGGAGGACGGTCTGACGCTCGACGATGCCGTGCACACCGGCGCGCTGAGCCGCCTGCGGCCGGTGCTGATGACGGCGCTGGTGGCGTCGCTTGGCTTCATTCCGATGGCCATTGCCACTGGTACCGGCGCGGAGGTGCAACGGCCGCTCGCCACCGTTGTGATCGGCGGGATCGTATCGTCGACGGCGCTGACGCTGCTGGTGCTGCCGGTGCTGTACCGGCTGCGCATCGACGGGATGCGCCGATGGCAGCCGATGAAGACGTGCGCAAGGCGTTTGCGCAGGAACCGCTGCGCTAAGCGCCAATGGCCGGCGCGCCAGGTTCGCCAGGACGCGCAGCGTAGCGATTTCATGCGCGTCCCAGGCGGCACGGTCGGACAGGTAATTGAACGTGCCGAACACGCGCCCAGCCTTGCACAAGGGGACGTTCACGACAGCCGTGCAGCCGAGCGAACGGATCAGCGCGACGTCGTCGAAGACGGCCGCCAGCGATGCATCGCCTTCGCCAACGAATACTTCCCCGGCTTCGAGCAATTGCCGTCGCCACGGACTGTCCGGCTTGGTCTTCTTTCCTCCCGGCGGATAGGCGACGGGATCCGATGACCAGATCCGCTCGATTTCCGCCGTGCCCGCATGCCAGGCGTTGATGGTGAGCAGGCCCGGGCCCAGCAACCGCAGGGTCGCATGGCCTATCGCGTCCAGCGTTTCCAGCGGATCGCCGGCGCGCTGCAGGGCATCACACAGGCCATTGGCACAGACAAGCAGCTCCGCCGTGTGGTCAAGGGCAGCGTTCATCATTCCGCCTGGATACCCAGCTCGCGGATGAGCTTGCCGTAGCGATCCGCGTCGCGCCGCAGGATCGTTCCGAACTGTTGCGGCGTGGATGTCGCGGTCTCCACGCCAATCGCGTTCATCTTGCCCTTGACCTCAGGCAGCGACATCACCGCATTGATTTCCCGGTTCAGGCGGGCGACAAGGTCCGCGGGCATGCCCTTCGGACCAAACGCGCCATACCAGACGGCCAGTTCATAGCCCGGCACGGTCTCCGCCACGGTCGGCGTGTTGGGCAGCAGCGGCGAGCGCTTCGCCTCGGTGACCGCGAGCAGCCGCAGCTTGCCGGCCTTCACGTGCGGCAGCGTCTGGGTGCCGGCAGAGAACAGCACCTGCGTCTGGCCGGCAACCGTATCGACCACCGCCGGAGCACCGCCCTTGTAGGGCACGTGCAGCATCTGCACGCCCGCCATCCGCTCGAACAGCACGGCGCTCAGGTGTTGGTGGACCCAGGGCCAGCGCTGGCGTAGGCCAGCTTGCCGGGATTTGCCTTGGCGTAGGTGATCAACTCCTTCAGGTTCTGCGCGGGTACCGACGGATGCACCACCATCGTGTTCGTGACATAGGCCAGCAGCCCCAGTGGCGTGAAATCCTCGACGCCGCGGAACGGCATGTTCGACATCAGTGCCGGGTTCATGGCATGCGTGCTCATCGACCCGACCAGCAGCGTGTAGCCATCGGGCTTCGCGCGCGCCACCATCGCAGAACCGATATTGCCCGACGCCCCGGGCTTGTTGTCGACGATGACCGGTTGGCCCAGCGAGCGCGTCAGGTGCTCGGACAGCACGCGCGCCAGGATGTCGGTCGAACCGCCCGCAGCCCACGGCACGATCAGCGTAATCGGTTTCTGCGGATAGGGATCCGCGGCATGCGCGGCGGCGCAAAGCGCCAGCGCGGCAACGCCGCCCAGCAGTCGTTTCACAATGGATTTCATGGTCTTGCTCTCCTCGATCCCGCGCGAACCAGCGTGCCGCTCCCCGCGCCCTCTTCTGTTGATGGATGGCCGGCTTCAGCGCCCGACGGCGTAGCCCTGCATGCCGCGCGCATTGGCACCGGCCCGCAGCACCAGACGCCCGTGCGCGTCGCGTTCGCGCGTGCACGCGGACATGCGCCCTTCGGACCACGGATCCCCCACACGTACCTCATGGCCGCGGTCGCGCAACGCGGCGAGCGTGGCTTCCGGGAAGCGGGATTCCATGGTGATCCGGTTGAGCACGGTCTGGCGCGGCCAGAACGAACCCGGAAAATGGTCGATATGCCAGGCGGGCGCATCAATGGCCTCCTGCAGGTTCATGCCGTGCACCGCATGGCGCAGGAAAAACGCGAGCGACCACTGGTCCTGCTGGTCTCCGCCTGGCGTGCCGAACACCATGTACGGCTCGCCGTCGCGCAGCGCGAGTGAAGGCGACAGCGTCGTGCATGGGCGCTTGCCCGGCGCGAGCGAATTCGGCAGGCCGGGCTCGAGCCAGGTCATCTGCAGCCGGGTATTGAGCGCGAAGCCCAGCGCAGGGATGGTCGGGCTCGATGACAGCCAGCCGCCGGACGGCGTGGCGGCCACCATGTTGCCGTGGCGGTCGATCACGTCCACATGGCAGGTATCGCCGACGAACAGCTCGCGCTCGGCCCATTCGGATACCGGCGGCAGTTCGGCAAAGGTCGGCTCGCCCACGCCGAAGCGCACATCGGCGCGCTGCAGCGTGCGTGCCGCGGCTTCCAGGTCCGGCAGGCGCGGGATCATGCCGCCCGGCATGCCGGGCTCGATCGACGGGGTCGCACGCTCGCCAATGCGTTGCGCGCGGGCGGCAAGATAGTCGGCATCGAGCAGCGCAGCAATCGGGTTCGACACAAAGCGTGGATCGCCATACCACGCGAGCCGGTCCGCCATGGCCAGCTTGCAGGCCTCGGCAATCCGGTGCACGAATTCCGCAGAGTCTGGAGCGTGCCGTTCGAGTTCCGCTTGTCGCAGCATGCCAAGCTGCTGCAGGAACACCGGACCCTGGCTCCAGATGTCGCACTTGGCAACGGTATAGCGGCCGAAGTCCTGCGTGACGGGCGCTTCCACGTCAGGCTGCCATGCGGCCATGTCCTCGTATCGGAGCAGGCCCGCATGCTTGTCGCCGGTGGTGTCGCGCACGTGCGTGTTGCGGCAATAGCTGTCGATCTCGCGTGCCACGAAGCCGCGATACCAGCAGTCCAAGGCCTCGTCGATCTGCCCTTCGCGGGTCTGGCTGCGCTGCTGTGCTTCGTCGACGATGCGCGTGTAGGTGGCCGCCAGCGCGGGCAGCGTATGCAGGCTGCCGGGACGCGGCACCTTGCCGCCGGGCAGCCAGGTCTGTGCGGAGCTGTGCCATTCGTCGCGGAACAGCGCCTGCACGGCAAGGATCGCGCGCGAGATGCGCGGCACCAGCGGGAATCCGTCGCGCGCGTAGCCGATCGCCGGCGCCAGCACGTCGGCGAGCGACCATGTGCCATGGTCGCGCAGCATGGTCAGCCACGCTCCGAAGGCGCCCGGCACCGTGGCCGGCATCAGGCCGATGCCGGGCATGAGCTCCAGCCCCATGGCACGCAGTTGTGCCGGGTCGGCCAGCGCGGGCGCCGCGCCCTGGCCGCAAACCGAGCGCACGTGGCGCTCGCGCTCGCTCCAGTACAGGATCGGCACTTCGCCGCCCGGACCGTTCAGGTGCGGCTCCACCACCTGCAGCACGAAGCCGGCAGCGGCAGCAGCGTCGAATGCATTGCCCCCTCGCTCCAGGACGCCCATGGCCGTCTGCGTGGCCAGCCAGTGGGTCGAGGCCGCCACGCCAAAGGTGCCGACGATTTCCGGACGGGTAGTGAACATGGGAAGGGCTCCAGGGTTCCGGCCAGTATAGGACCATGGAATAACCGCAATGACGTCTTTGGTTATCATTGCATTACCGATTGGTTATACGACTACCCTGCCCCACACCACCATGTCCATCGCCTCCGACAAGCTGGTTCACCGCGTCATATCGCGGCTGCGCCTCAGGCACATGCCGCTGCTGCTGGCGCTGGAAAGACAGCGCTCGGTATCGCGCGTCGCCGCCGAGATGAACCTGTCGCAGCCGGCTGTCACCAAGATGCTGCGAGAAATCGAGGACATCTTCACGGTGCCGCTGTTCACACGCACGCGTCAAGGGCTGGAGCCGACGCCGACCGGCCTGAGTGTGCTCGCGCATGCCCGCCTGGCGCTGGCCGACGCGGATGCGCTGGGCCGCGAGCTGGCAGTCATCGAGCCGGGTTGTCAGGGCGTCTGCGCCTGGGGGTGATCCCGTACATCGCACGGCCGGTGCTGGACGCCGCCTGCACGTTTGGCTTGGCGCGTTCGCCTCGCATCTCGGTGCTGGTGCGCGAGGCACGACGGATGAACTGGTCGCCGCGTTGCGCGCCCACGAACTCGACTGCGTGATCGCGCGTGCGTTCTACGTACCTGGCGAGGATATCGCGCAACATCCGCTCTATCGCGAAGAGCCGGTGCTGGTCGTGCCAAGCAAGGCGGCGACGCGCGTGTCGCGCGGCGGGCTGGACTGGGCCCGGCTGGCCGAGCGGGACTGGATCCTGCCGCCGCCGAATACGCCCATCCGCCGCACCATCAACACCATGTTCGCGGTGGCGGGCGTGGCCCAGCCCACGCCAATCGTCGAAACGTACTCGATCAAGACCATGGCCACCGTGCTGCGCAGCCATCTGGGCGCCATCACGATCGTGCCCAGGGGTGTCGCCGCCGAGTTGGTGCAGGCCGAGGGCGCCATGACGCTGCCCCACCCGCTGAGCTGGGACTTGCCGCCTGTGGGCGTGATGTGGCGAAGGGAGTCCGGCGAGGATGAAAAGATCGCAGCGCTGGTGGCTAGCGTGGCCGCGGTCGGGGGACGGGTCTGAGACTTGCCGGTGGCGTTAGCGGGCCAAACAGTGGCGTTGATGGCACATGGTGATGTTCCGCGTGCTGATCTGTGTCCGAGGACCGCGCACCTGCTTGGTGACGTGCCGGACCGGCATGTTCATCCAGCGCGCGAGGCCCCAAAGGCACGAGATTCCAGTCGAATTGTGCATTGCCCGAGTCCTTTCGGGGAGCAGCGCAGGGCCCCTTGAAATTTGGCTGTCCAATTGCTATTTTATTTTCGCTCAGGCAGTCGCGACCATTGCGCGCTGCGTGTTTCTGTTTGTTTGCCAGCAGCTTGGCAGGTGGATGGGAGCGCGTATGCCCCTTCGCCTCCTTGCTGCATCAAAGGAGGATACGACCATGAGCGACGTTTCTTTGGAACTGACCTCTTCAGCGAACTCGACCGCATGCAAAGGCAGATGGCGAGTTTGTTCGGCGGCTTCCCATCCAGCATCCGCTCCGGCCGCTACGGGGCATTTCCCCCCGTCAATATCGGCGCCACGGACGATTCCATCGAGATCGTCGCGTTCGCACCGGGGCTCAAGCCAGACCAGTTCGAGGTGTCGATCGACAAGGGCTTGCTGACCATCAGCGGCGAGCGCGAAGCGGCGCAAGCGCAGGATGATCCGGAGGTCCGGCTGTACGCGCAAGAGCGATTCACAGGCTCGTTCCGGCGTGTGGTCGAATTGCCGCAGAGCGCCGACCCGGACAAGGTTCAGGCGCGCTATGTCAACGGCTGTCTGTCTATCAGGGTCGGCAAGCGCGAAGCCTCGAAGCCCCGGGCGATCACGGTCCAGTAACGCGAGGAGAATGCCATGAACGACACTACCCAAGTGGCTGAACGCAACCAGAACGCGGTGACAAAAGGTCAGGAGGACAGGTCAACGCCGACGATGACGCTGCTTCCCGCGGTCGACATCATCGAGGACAGCAATGGCGTCACCCTCTGGGCTGACCTTCCGGGTGTGACCAGGGACAAGCTCGAGGTGAATGTTCACGACGGCAACCTCCATATCGAGGCGGAAGCGGTCGTGCCTACGCCCCAAGGGCTGCGGGTGCAGCACGCGGAAATTCGCCAGCCGCACTTCGCACGCGCTTTCTCGTTGAGTGCCGATCTTGACGCGTCGAAGATCGAGGCAAACCTGCAGGACGGCGTGCTCAAGCTGACCATCCCGCGACGCGATGAAGCGCGTCCACGCCGCATTACAGTCAACGTGGCGTGAGATGCCGTCGGCGGCTGCCGGTGGCGTACGACGGGGCGCCACCGGTAGCGCCCAATTGGCTTCGACATTGGGTGAGGGCAAGATGAAAACAGATCTTGGCAAATGGAACCCCTTCAAGTTCCTACGCAAATCGACCGAGGACAGGCAACCGACGGACGAGTCGTCGAATGTCGCCGCGCCAAGGCACTGGACACCGGACCGGGCGGAGGTTTCTCGGCTGTTTTCAAGCGATCCCTGGCGTGCGATGGGCGAGTTTCTGCACGAACCCTTCGCGGGCTTCGGGGGTCTCGATCGATGGTTCGGTGACTTCAGTTCGTCGCGCTTCCAACCTCGGATCGATGTGGTCGATGATGGCTCGGCGCTGAGGATCACGGCGGAGCTGCCCGGCATGGATCGTGAGGATCTGCAGACCACCATCGAAGATGGCGCACTGGTGTTGCGGGGTGAGAAGAAGCAGGACACTCAGAGCGATGAAAACGGCTGCTACCGGCTGGAGCGGGCATACGGCGCTTTCATGCGCAGTATTCCGCTGCCCGATGGCGTCGATCTCGATCACATCGATGCGAAGTTCGACCGAGGTGTATTGACGCTGCGTCTGCCCAAAACCGGAACGTCGCAGTCTGCGGTGAGGAAGATCGACGTGAAGTGAGCGGAAAATGGCAAGCTGCGTCAACATCATTGGCGCGTGAGCCTGCTGCGCTCAGCCAGGATATTCATGCTGGCCATGCATGGCGCCACCCATGCCCCTTCTGGCATAGGCGGCGCTCGCAATGCGCGGTGCTGGCGCGCGGCCCAGCAGCGAATCCGGGTGCGATGTTGAGGTCTTGAAATCGCAGGACTGGCCTCTATTTTGGCGGCAAATACCTTCCCGAGATGGAGACTTCAATGGAATTCGATTCTGAGTGGGTGACGCTAGGCAGGCATCGGGTGCTGCTCAAGTGCACGCGCGGCTTTCCTACCGAACGGACGCGGCGCGTAGCGGAGCTGGTCACAGTCGCGATCGATAACAACCTCAGCGCGCGGGCCCGCCTGGTCGAAATCACGGCGCAAGGCGACGCTTACGTGATCAGCATCGGCACGACGTTTGAGAAGGACAGAGTGGCGGCCCCCCACCTGGAGGTGGCACTGGCCACGATGTTCGGCTTGTCGCCCGAACAGGTCACGATTGACGTTGTCGTCGTCAGTCAGGCAGAGGTGGACGTGCATTTTGGCGTGTACGAACGGATGCTGGCAGAGAAGCTCGGCACCGTGCCGCCCCTTCAGTGAAGCGACAGGATCGGGCTTCCGGACCAGCGACGACGCTTTTGGCTTGAATCCAGACATCGGCGTTGACGCCCGTGCGTCAGGCAGCCGCTAGCGGACGCGCGTCGCCGCCCGAAGGGAACAGCAGCGAAAACACAGTCTCGCCGTCGCTGCTGCTTACCGAAGCCCGCCCGCCGTGCAGACGCATGATGGAATCGACAATGGCCAGGCCCAGGCCCGTGGAGGACGCGGAATTGCGCCGCGACGGATCGGCCCGGTAGAAGCGGCCGAAGATGTGCGGCAATACGTCGGGGGCGATGGCCGGGCCCGCATTGACGACGCGGATGCACGTGCCACCCTCCTCGCCAGCACCCGCGAGGTTCACCTGTACCGTACTACCGGCCGGCGCATGCCGCAACGCGTTGTCGAGCAGGTTCGTGACGGCGCGGCGCAGCAGCGTCTGGTCCGCATGGATGCTGGCGTCGCCGGCCACCGACAGGCTCACGTCCCGGTCAGCGGCCACCGCTTCGAAGTACTCGGCAACCTTGTCGAGCTCGACGCGCGCGCGAGGTCGCGCACGCCCATGGCCACCTGCGCATGGTCGGCACGCGCCAGGAACAGCATGTTTTCGATCATGCGCGACAGGCGTTCGTATTCCTCGAGATTGGATGCCAGCAATGCTTCGTACTCGGTCACGCTGCGGCTCTGCGCCAGCGTGACTTCGGTCTGGCCGACGAGGTTGCTGATGGGCGTGCGGAAGTCGTGCGCGAGATCCGCTGAGAACGCGGACAGCCGCGAGAAGCTGTCCTGCAGGCGCGCGAGCATGCCGTTGACCTCGCCCGCCAGTTCACGCAGTTCGGCCGGCGCGCTGCCGGCATCGAGGCGCGTGGCGAGGCGGCTCGTGGTCACCGCCGCCGCATCGGCGCCATGCGCCGCAGCGGCCGCAGACCGCGCCTCGCGAGCACGAAGCCCAGCGCCGCCGCGACCGCCGCGCCGCACAGCGTGGCCGCGAGCAGCCGATGGCGGTATTCCCGCATCAACGCCACGCGGTAACCGGCGTCGCGCAGCACGACGATCTCGACCGAGCGGCCGGTATCGCCAAGCTGGCCCAGCGCCGCGATGGCCGATGACGGTGCCCCGCTCTTCGGCCGCCAAGCCTCCAGCATCGACTTGTGCGGCTGCGTGGTGACGGGCAGCACACGCAACAGGGGAATGGCCTCGTTGCGCGGATTGAGCGTGACCAAGGGCTCACCCTGCGCCGTGCGTACCACCAGGATCAGGCCTTCATGGCCCATGGCGATATCCGCGAAGCGATGCGTGTCGGCGCGGACCTCGTCTTCGCTGCGCACCTCGCGCAGCAGATGGCGCACGAGCAGCACCTCGCTGACCAGCTCGCTTTCGTCACGCCCCTGCAACTGTGCCGACAGCGCGCTCGACAGGTAGGCCGCCACGCCCGCCAGGATCGCGGCGGTGGCAAGTCCATACGCGAGCGTGAGCCGCGCGGTCAGGGATGAGGGCAGCCGCATCACGCGTCGCCCAGCCCGGGCTCGCCGTCATCGAGCACGTAGCCCATGCCGCGCCGCGTGTGGATCAGCTTGTGGTCAAACGGGTCGTCCACCTTCGCGCGCAGCCGGCGGATGGAGACATCGACCACATTGGTGTTGCTGTCGAAGTTCACGTCCCACACCTGCGAGGCGATCAGCGAGCGCGACAGCACCTCGCCACGGCGCCGTGCGAGCAGATAGAGCAACGCGAACTCCTTGGACGTGAGGTCGATCTTCTGGCCCGAGCGCATCACGCGCCGGCGGATCGCGTCGATCTGCAGATCCGCGACTTCGATGAATTCGCTCTCGCGCAGCGGTCCGCGGCGCAGGATCGTGCGGATGCGCATGACCAGTTCGGCAAACGCGAACGGCTTGACCATGTAGTCGTCGGCGCCGAGTTCCAGGCCCTTGAGCCGGTCCTGCAGTTCGTCGCGCGCGGTGAGGAACAGCACCGGCGTATCGCGTTCGCGGCGCAATTCCCGCAGCACGCTCCAGCCGTCCATGCCGGGCAGCATCACGTCGAGCACGATAAGGTCATACGGGTGCTCGCGCGCATGGGCGAGGCCGTCGGTGCCATCGCGCGCGAGATCGACTACAAAGCCGGATTCGGTCAGGCCCTTTTGCAGGTAGTCGCCCGCCTTGGGCTCGTCTTCGACAATCAGGATGCGCATGCGGGACCTTTCGGGCGGGCGCCATTGCTCCGCCAGCGCATAACGCTAGCGGAGTCTGGGGATGCGTGGCGCAAGATGTCAAAAATGTCATCTGCAGGTGACGCATCCGCGCCACCGAGCCCGGTAGAATGCCCGCTGACACCGAACGCGCCTATTGGTTCCGAAGCATCCGATGAAACGCCTCCCTATCCGCTTTTTCCTGCTGTGCCTGCCGCTGCTGGCCCTGCACCATCCTGGCCATGCCGCTTCCGTGACGGCCGCGTGCACCGTGGTACAGGCCGCGGGCCTGTCGCTCGCTGAACGCCATGCGGCAGCGAAGGCAAGCGCCGAAGCGGCACTCGATCCGGCGCAGCATTGCGGTGATGGCGCGGTGCGTGTAATGGCCGATCCCGACAGCGATGGCCGGCCGCTGCAACTGCACGACAGTCGCGACGAAGCCGAGAGCGCGCCGGCACAAGGCAGCATACGCCTCGACAGCCGCTGCGCCGCGCACGACGGGTGCACCATGGGCGCCTTGCCGGAACTTCCCGCCGCAGCGCTTGCGCATTACACGCACGCTGCCGCCATGGTCTCGACCTCCATGTTTGCCGGCGCCTTCACAAGCGTCCCGTCCCTGCCCTGAGCCGGCGAGTCAGCCGGAACCCGCGAGTGACTTATTCGACCCGGTAGAATCGATCGACTGGCCGGCGTTGACCGCGCGCTGAAGCCAGTCGGGGTATTCGCCGGTACCGTCCCAGCTCTGGCCCATTGCATTCCGGTAAAGCGGTGCGGTCTTCTTCGGCGGCTGTTGTGCAGCGGTGGCGTCGGGAGTGCTGGGGGCGTGGGGGTGCTGGGGGCGTTGGCGGTGCTGGGCGTGACGGGCGCTTCGGTTACATCCGGTGCGGCATGCGCTTCAACGTCCTCCGAATCTACGGCAGACGGTTCCACGTCAAAACAACCGGCGGCGACCAGATCGTCAAGCGTCAGGGCATAGTTGTCCATTTGCTCGCGAATCCAGGCGATCGCGGCCAGCTTGGCTGAATCAGACTCAGACATGAGTATCGTGAGAGGCCCGCCGCAATGATTACGACCGCGGCGGTGCAATAGAAGACCGGCGCCGAATCGGCGGCCGGTGTGATTTCCACGATTTTACCGTGTTTGCCGCCCCTCACCGCGAAAGGCCCCGAACATGCACGCAGATCCATGACGGCATTGTCATTCTGTGGTCATGCTGCTGTGCGGCCGGGCTGCCTAGACTGCCCGCATGGTTGGTCAAGCCTCTGACCGGCCGACTACCGGAGAAAAACCATGCGACTGCTCAAACATACCCTGATAGCCTCTGCAATGGCCGCAACACTTGCAGGCATGGCTACCGCGGCGGGTGCCGCCGGCACGCGCACGCCTGATCCCTACCTGGACGGTGCGCGCGGCATCCACAGCCCGCGCGATGTCTTCACCGACGCGCCCGCAGCGGCCCGCGCTCGCCGGACCCCTTCACCGACGGCTCGCGCAGCGGTCCGCGCACGCCCGATCCCTACGCCGACGCGCCTGAGCCGCCGGACTCAGCGCACCTCGCCATAGATGCGGCGGGCGTCCGCAGCCGTGGCCAGTGGCCGGCCCAGCGTCAGCGCGCCCTGCGCGGCCTGCGCCACCAGTGCGGCATTGCCCGCTGCCACGCTGCCGTCGCGCAAATACAGGTTGTTCTCGAAGCCGACTCGGACATGGCCGCCGAATGCTGCCGCAGCGGTCACGCACGCGTTTTCCTCACGGCCGAACGCGCAGATGGCCCACGGCAAGCTGCCGTCGGCCACCTGCAGGAATGGCAGCAGGTCGCGCGGCGACGACACCTGTCCCGCTGAATAGCGTCCCAGCACATACAGCACCGACCACGCGCCCGGCGGCACCATGCCGCGTTCGCGCATGGCCTGCCAGCGCTGCACGTCGGCCGCGTCATACAGGATGACCTGCGTCATGATGCGTTCGCGCGCCAGCCAGCCCAGGAAGTCCGCGAGCTCGGTCTCGCTCACGTCGGGCACCGCAATTTCGCGCAGGCCCACGGACACGGCCTCGGGGCGCAGTTCGCGCACCATCGCCATTTGCTGCGGAGCCTTGTAAACGCCGGCGGCCTCGCTGGTGACCTGCACCAGCAACGCCTCGCCAACCGCCTGCTTCACCGTGGCCAGCGCTTCGCGGTAGGTCTCCACGTCGAGCGAGTGGCGCCCTTCGGCGTCACGCACATGCATGTGCATCATGGCCGCGCCTGCGTCCAGGCAGGCCTTGGCGTCGGCGGCCAGCGCGGCGGCAGTCAGCGGCACCGCGGCGTGATCGCTCGCACGCTTGTAGGCGCCGTTGGGTGCCACGGTGATGATCAGCGGCGAACTGGCCAGCGGCTGCTGGGCAGGTGCATGGGGTGCTTGCGGAGCTGGGTGGCTTGCGTCATGGCTGGATCTCGGGCAGTTCGGGGGCAATCAGGTCAAGGCCGGCGCGCAGCAGCCTGTCATAGCGCGCGCGTTCGGCGGCAATGGTTTCAGGCGTCCACGCGTAGAAGCCTTCGCCGCGCTTCATGCCGTGGCGGCCGTCGGCGGCGCGCTCGCTCAGGCAGCGCGCGGGATGGTCGTCATTGCAGACGTCGGGTACATGGTAGCGCCGGCGGCGGCATGCACGTCGATGCCGGCATGATCGCGCTGCAGCACCGGGCCCGCGGCCAGGAAGCGGAACCCGAAGCCGAAGCGCACAGCGGCATCCACATCCTCGGCGGACGCGATGCCGCGATCGATCAGGCTGAACGCCTCGCGCGACAGCGCGTGCTGCAGGCGGTTGGCCAGGAAGCCGGGCAGATCCTGCCGCACCTTGACCGGCACCATGCCGCAGCGGCGCATGAACGCGATCAGGCGTCGGCACAGGACTCGTCGCTGCCCGTGCCCATGACCACTTCCACCAGCGGTACCAGATGCGCCGGCATGAAGAAGTGCAGGCCCAGCATGCGTTCGCGTGCCGGCAATCCGTCACCGATCGCGCTGATCGGGAAACTGGAGCTGTTGCTGGCCAGCACGGCGTCGGGCGCGCGCGCGCCGACAGGTCCGCGAACAGCGCCTGCTTGAGTTCCAGCCGCTCGGGAATGCACTCGATCACGAGGTCCACCTCGGACCAGTCCACGGCGTCCAGGTCCGGCACCACGGCCAGCTTGTCCGCGCCCTCGGCGCGGCCGATGGCTGCCAGGTTGGCGGCCACGCGGCCGGGCAG
>LRMT01000156.1 GCA_001725945.1 Cupriavidus sp. UYMMa02A
GGAGGACGCCGGAGGCGTGGCCGGCTCGGCCGCCGCCTTGGCGCTGCCAGTTGCGCGCGCAGCGCGGCGAGTTGTTCGAAGCCCATGGCGGGGAATCCCTGACAGTGCCAACAGCCATTGTCGCCCAAAGCGCGCAGGTTTAGGTCGTCCCCGGGCCGGGGCCACGACGAACTGCGGGGCGAAACCCGGTGTCTGTTCCGCGGGCCAACGCGACGCGTCCTGGCCATTGCCATGGCCGCAGATCCTCTGCCGTCGCACTTCACGGCTGACGTGTAACGACTATCTACAGCACCGCGGAACTCGCGTTGACACCTACGGTGCCGACAGGCGCAATGTTTTCGACTGAAGGCGACGATGATTCCTTGGTCGGTGCGTGCTCGTCCCACGTGGTTCAGGGCAAAGCTACCATCGTGTCAGAATTGTCCCCACGTAGCTCACCGAATCACGCACGCTCATTTGCCAATTGTCCACCGATGGCAACTTGAGACTTTACTCGACTCGGATCTCAACTGGTACCTCGTTCGCTAACGCGCATAGCCACGCATTCGATTGGCGTTGACACAGATCAAGGCCGGTGCAGTTTCATTGGCCAGAATGGACCCCGCTATCCCGCGAACGCAGTAAATTCCGACGTTATCCACCTGCCGGTGATACAACCATGCAAGACAGCACGCACGGCGGGCTGACGATCAATACCTCGGGACTTGTCGAGGCCACCTTTACCGAGCCGCCGTCGGCGAGAACATAGCCGCAGGGGCAAGCGGACTGAAATCATCGGCATTTCTATCAGATGTGCAGACAAAGAAGCGTCGATGACGGCGTCAGACTATCGCGTCGCTTGTAATATCACTGCACTCGCCGCTGGCATCGGCCCTAGTGGCCGGTGCTGGAAGGGGTAGGTTCGTAAAATCGTGTAGCCTCAAAGGCACCTGCATGAACCCACGTCACACACGGGAGAATACCGATGAGCGCAAGCGCAGCACTCGAAGAACCCGGATCGATGATACGGGCCGTGACCAAAGCGTATGCGTCCTGTTTGATCGTTGCCTTCGCCCTGCTTCCGGCCTATCTCATTGCGTACCTCTTCTACTTTCAGGACCCCGCCCTGAAGTTTGAGAACCATCCCTTCCACGAAATTGCGATTGCCGCCGCCACCATTGAAGGGCTGTTCATCACGTATGTCACCTGGCGTTGCTACCAGTCGTCTGGGGAACCGCTGCTACGCTGGCTGACCTTGGGGTTTCTTGGCTTCGTCCTGGTCTACGCGCCGCATGGGGCGTTTACCGGCATGGCGCACCACAATATCTGGCTGTTCCTGCTGTATGGCCCGGCTTCGCGTCTTGTGATGGCGATGCTGCTGTTTGTCGGATTGCTCTCGTTTGACAAAAAGCCTGACGACGCCAAGGAAAGGAAAAAACGTCGCGCTGGTGGGGATGGATAGTGGTTTTCCTACTCATTGATATTGCAGTGGCGGCGATTGCCTACTCGCCCGTCGCGGGGCACCCTGGCGTTCGCCTCTCGCTGGAAGGCGGTGCCTTGCTGTTCTCCACCTTGAACGTCACGGCAATGGTCATGCGCCGCATTCGTTCACCCCTGATGCTGATCTTTGGCATCTCCGTAGCCGCGTTCGCCCTGTCCTCCGTTGCATTTATGCTCGGGCGTCCTTGGAACCATATGTGGTGGCTGGCGCACGCTATTTTTGCCGGAGGCTTCTTTCTCCTGAGCTACGGCGTTGTCCAGGCGTTTCATACAACCCGTTCGTTTGCGACCATTTACAGTCAGGAAGAATGGATGGCCCGTCTGGCGGCGGCCATGGGGCGCACCGAAAGTGCACTTCAGGCGCTGAAACGGACCAACCAGAAGCTCGAACACCTCGCCGCGACCGACTCCTTGACCGGCGCAGCCAACCGCCGCACCTTCATGCAACGCATTGAAGCCGAGATTACACGCGCGAAGCGGGAAGGCGAGGCGTTTTCTCTGTTGGCGCTTGACTTGGACAACTTCAAAGCGGTCAATGACCGCTATGGGCATCAGGTGGGCGATGAAGTATTGCAAGATTTTGTGCGCCGATGTTTCGACGCAATCCGTCCTTATGACGGCGTCGCACGCGTCGGTGGTGAGGAATTTATGGTTCTGCTGCCGAGATCGGCGCGAGAATTGGCTTTTTCCATTGGTGAACGCCTGAGAACGGCGGTAGAAAGCTCCGTGTTTGAGAGCTCCGCTGGTCGCAAAGTCCCGATGACCGTCAGCATCGGTGTCGCAGAATTCGGGCGCGATGGATATACGATAGACACCATCTTGCGGGCGGCCGATGAGCGTCTATACAAGGCGAAGGAAGAAGGCCGCAACCGCGTGGTGGCCGCTTAGATACTATGAAGGGCCGCTGAGGTAAGCACCCTGGAGTAAAACGAAGATTCCGAGTCTCGTTTCTCAAGGAGCACGCAAATGGACGCGCCTGACACAGCCCTTCACGGGCAGGCGTCAGTGAGCATTTGTCCAACGCGCGCATCACCTTCAAGTTCCATGTCGTGGCTCACGCGTCGGCTGCTGTGGACAAGACCCGGCGTCTCGAACAGAAGACCGATCCAAGCCTCAAAGGCCTGCGCTGGACCCTGCTCAAGGATCGCAACAACTTGCCAGCCGCAGCGTGCCGATCTCGATGCATTGATTGCCAACGTCACGACGAAACGCACTGCCCGTGCCTGGCTGTATCGCGAGCAGTTGCGCGATATCCTCGAGCGCAAGCAGATCAACGTCGTGTCCGCAATGCTCGAACAGTGGTGCACGAACGTCATGCGATCCAAGGTTGAGCCAATGAAGGAGGTCGCGCGCATGATCCGCAAGCATTTCGACGGCATCGTTGCATGGGCCCAGACGCGCCAGACCAATGGCTTCCTGGAGGCTCTCAACGGCCTGTTCCAAGCCGCCAAGCGCAAGGCCCGCGGTTATGTGAGCGTCAACACCATGCGCACCGTGATCCTTCTGATCGCCGGAAAGCTCGACTTCTCCGCGATCAACCCGCATGCCGCATAACCCACTCATTTTTCAAAAGAGCCAGTATTTCGACATGACCGCCTCCAAGCAGGCGAAGAACGGCTCGATGAAACTCGCCGAGATGATGGACTTTGAGTCGGGCCGGCGCTTTCGAAACCCCTACTGGGTCGTTGCAATTGCAGAATGCGCGGGCGATGGAGAAGGTCGGCGTTGTCCTTGGCCAAGTCCTCGCGGCACAGACGCGCGCAGAGATGCGACCGTCCATCGAGGCCCAGCTTTTGCGCGCACAGAGCACGAATGCCCGATAGGCAGCGGCAAGAACTAAGCTAGGGCGTGTTCACACTATCTGAGCCCGTCGACGATAAGCGCAAAATTGATGAAGGCGATGAACATCACGTCTAGCTTATCGAACCGGGAAAAGATGCGACGAAAGCCTTTGAGGCGGCGAAACAGGCGCTCGACTTCGTTTCTGCGCTTGTACATTTCGCGATCATATTCCCACGGTTCTAGGCGATTGCTCTTGGGCGGAACGACGGGAATGAAACCAAGATCGAGCGCGAGTTGTCGCGTCTCGTCGCCTTCATACGCCCGGTCCATTAGCAGGTGTAGTGGCCGATTCGCTGGACCGAGGCTTTGAAGCAGGGCACGCCCCTGCGGTGCATCACCTGCCTGGCCGGGTGAAAGCGCGAACGTTATGGCCGTTCGAGCATCCGCGGCAACCATATGAATCTTGGTAGTCCATCCGCCTCTGGACTTTCCGATGGCTTGGGGTCCGTTTTTTTAATGCATCGGTACCGTCAGGATGAACTTTCACCGCCGTGCTATCCAGCGAGACCGCCTCGAGTTTGATGCGAACGATTTGCGCACGCTGCAATTCCGTAAACACGCGGTCCAGCACACCGCTCTTGGACCATCGGTTCATCCGCGTGTAGACCGTGTGCCACCGGCCGAAGCGCTTTGGCAAACCGCGCCACTTGCAGCCATGCTCAGCAACATAAAGAATCGCGTTCAAAATCTGCAGGTTAGACATGCTCACGTTGCCACGCTGGCGGGGCAAACAGTGTTCAATCTGTCGATATTGGGCTTCGGTGATCTCCATCACCGAAGGATACAACTAAATCTAGTTAGTGTGAACACGCCCTAACACAGACCATGATCGTGACAACAACGATTGCCGAGCACATGAACGACAACCAGATTGCCAGCGAGCCAAAAGGCGTTGTGCCAAGTCCTGCAGATGCCATCGCGGCATTTCGGCGCGGGCGCGTGCAGGCGGCGGTCGAGTCGATAGCCGCAACGACGCAAGCCTTTGCCGCAGTGGTGGATGACTCGGTGTCCGGAGAGCGCGCGGCTTCCGCTTCCGTGAAGGCACTTGTTAAGACCTTCGTGGCGAGCTTTCGCGCGCTGCAGGAGACACAGGATGCCGCCAAAGCGGCGGGTGTCATCAGCCACGACACATCCCGCGCGATCCACGGCGTTATGAAGGGCATTCGCGATGATTTCGAACAGGTGGTCGGACACCTCGGGACGGAAGTGGACCGTCTGGAGGCGCATTCACCTGGCGACTTCGGCGAAGTTTGTCGCACAGTACAGAGAAGCTGAGCAAGCTCAATGTGTTCTGGAAAGACGCGGCCAAAACGCGCCAGCTATGAGAATGTAAAGGAGCAGACGCTATGAGCAATCCAGACTTCACAACGACGAGCCAGGCTCAATGCGTGGCCTGGTATGTCGAGACCGTCGGGACGCCGTCATGGACGACACTAACGCTCGACCAGCTGCGCCTGATTCGCAAAGCCCAAATGAACGATGGCGGTAGGGCACTCTCTTCCGTCCAGCAATTCTACTCGCTCTTGTATAAGTAGCCCTCTATATTTCGGCGCTCTCGCCGGTCAGCTTCCTTATTGCGACAGTACCCTTAACTTCAAGTTTCGCGTCACATCCATCCCTGCAAAATACATAAGTGACTGGAGAAAAGCATGCAGCAAATCGCGGATTTAATTCGATATTCTATAAGTAACAATCACTTGAAGTCGTATGTATATAGTTATCCTTCGAAAAGATCGTACAAAATCTACATAATATCAGCATTACGGAAGTATGGCGCACCGGTGATCGTGGGCCAGTTTCAATATATATCCATATACCATTTTGCAGATACCTGTGTACCTATTGTACGTTATTTCTAACGACCCAACATACAGAGGACATAATTCAAAATTATGTTGACAAGATATGTGATCAAATCAAATTTTATGCGACGTACGCCGGAAGGAAGACTGTTGTATCTGTGTATTTTGGTGGGGGAACCCCGACTATTCTAAACAAAAACCAATTCGGGCAGATTTTTTCATCGATTCGACATGGATTCCCAAATATTGCGTCCTCTGCTGAGCTATGTGTCGAAGGTTCTCCCGACTCGATGTCCGAGGAACTTCTCGATTTCTTGAAAAACCAAGGCGTAAACCGAATCAGTATGGGTATCCAAACCATGGATTCCGCTGAACTGAAGGCCAGCGGTCGCCCATACCCGGTTTCGACAACAATCCCTGCGGTAGAAAATATCCGAAAGCGATTCGAAAATTTCAATCTGGATCTCATCTACGGCCTTTCAGGTCAGACCTACGAAAGCTGGGAAAATTCGCTCCGCCACATCGTTTCATCAGGTCCACTGACTATCTCACTGTATCCCGCAGTTAGCCGACCTCTCACAGCGATTCATAAGCAGCAGCGATTGCATCGGGAGCGATACATCGACGACCAAAACAAGTATGCAATTTACGATAGCAATGTCGAGTTCATGCAAATTAATGGGTACCGACAAGAGTCCTTCACTAGGTTCACCCGTCTGCCGGAGAATACCAGCGCGTACGCCCAAGAGACTTCCGACTTTCTCGGCGTTCCGATGATCGGAATTGGAGCAGGCGCGAGAAGCTACAACGGAAAATACCACTACAGCTTCGACTACGCGGTCGACCTCAAGGAGGTCAGCAAGGCCATTGAAGATTATTTGAACCTCGAAATCACCGAACATAGCATGGTGAGGTACGGGATTGTTCTTGATGCTTACGAAGAGCGCTTGAGATATTTCATCCTCAACCTTACGTTGAACCAACTTTCTGGGACATACTATTCATCACAGTTTGGCCGGAATTTGTATTCAGATTTTTCGGACGTGATTGATGCACTCGAGGCTGAGGGGTGCATCGAGCCACCGTCCAATGACAAGATTCGATTGACCAGGAAGGGTTACAAATACAGTAATTTGGTCGCGCACCATCTTTTCTCGAACCATGTGAAAACCTTGGAAGAAGGTATGTTCCACGATGAGCAACAGTGAGAGATTTTGGGAGAAAGGTTATTCGGACGCGAAAGTGTGGACGATGGGCGGACCGAGTGTTGAGGTATTTGAAATTGAACAGTTTCTACCACAAAACTCGACTGTTATAGACATCGGATGTGGTGAAGGCAGAAATGCGCTCTTTCTTGCGCTCAGGGGACACAAGGTGACCGCCTTGGAACTTTCCTCGAGCGCCGTAAAGAAACTTCGTTCGATTGCTGACCGTTATTCGTTGAACATCGATGTAATCGAGGGACGGATCGAGGATTTCGTACCGGATGAAAATTATGATCTAGCTTTGGCGCACTCGTCGCTACATTTCGTGACGAAAGACGTGTGGATTCCCTTGCTTCGTGAAATGAGGCAACGGACTAAGCCGGGCGGATTTCACAACTTCACATCGTTTATTGGAATTCCTCGCTATCCAGTTCCGCACGAGTGTCGACATGCCAATTCGTTTGACCGAGGCGATCTCGACTCGCAATATGCGGACTGGCAGATTCTTCGTTCCGACTTCTACGCGAAGTGGGATTCCCATCCGGGTATTCCGACGCATGTGCATGCCGTTGAGAAGTTTCTCTCGAGAAAAGCAAACTCGGTCGAGCGGTTCGGGTTGACGAAGGTCGATCTTTCGAACAGCGACAGTCTTCCTTTAATCTTGTTCGACAGTATACCCCTTGGAGCCGACGCTACCGCAGTCAAGTCGATGGGTGTTCGTCCGAGACACGTCAATCGGATTGAAATGCCAGGGTGGAACATGACGTCTCCTACGGAGCTGACGGGCTACTATGTGTTGAAGACTGGATTTTGGGAAACACGGACTCCAATTCACACAGAGCATTTTGACGGGTAAATACGAGTATTTTACCTCACCAGTTTCGTTGCGGAACTCTAGCAACTATCCTACGGAATAATCCAGCCGTTCCTCCATTTTTGACATTCCGTAAAACAATGTATCTGCTAATTGAGCTCTGTCAAGTTGACGGGCGTAGATTGCCTTTGTCGAGGAGCATAGTTCTTATAATCGATGTTTTTCTAGCATCGCCGGTCACAATAATCGTGCAATGGGCAGGCGCCCCGGGCGCGCTTCAGGTAGTCGGCGTGTCCCTGGAAGAAGTTCACGTCGGTCAGCACCGATGAACAGGCAGCGCCATGGCTGGGTAGCGATCGCCTCGGGCACGAAGTGCTCGCGCAGCACGCCCTTGGCACGCAACCGTCAAGCTTTTCCAGGCGAACAATTGGAAGGTTTTCACCGTTTCGCGACATTCGGTCTCTGAAGACTGCGAATGGGCCGCTGCGCGAGAAGACCACATTGAGGCGGATCTTGCAGATCTGGAATCGATTGATAGACTTGCCCTTGCTGTTCGATCCCGCCTTCCCGAAGGAAAATTGCATGCATTAGTCAACAATGCAGGTATCTCGCCTAAAGGAACAAACAGATCACGACTCGGCGTTTTGACGAGCGACATCCGCACTTGGACGCACGTATTGAATGTAAACTTGGTATCTAGTGCTTTGCTAGCGAGGGCGCTATTTCCAGAGCTCGTGAAAGGTGGTGGTGCTATTGTCAATGTAACATCGATTGCTGGAGTAAAAGTCCATCCCTTTGCAGGAACCGCCTATGCTGCCTCAAAAGCGGCGCTTGCGGCCCTTACACGTGAGATGGCGCATGAGTTTGGCCCTAAAGGCGTCCGTGTGAATGCAATAGCGCCGGGCGAGATTGACACGGCGATTCTGTCTCCGGGCACAGACGAAATTGTGAACCATGATATCCCGTTGCACCGACTCGGCAATCCTACCGAGGTGGCGCATACGATCTACTTCCTTTCCACCGAATCGTCGTCGTATATCAATGGCACGGAAATTCACATCAACGGAGGGCAGCATGTCTGACTGACCTTCTTCAGAACCCACTTAGACCGGCTAACAAAACTCCTCGACGAATCGGGAGCAGATGACCGCGCACGCGAGCTTGAGCAGAGCGAGATGGACATCGAGGCGCCGTTCGAAGGTAAGCGTGTAGAGGTGGTGCCGGAATTTCGGACAGTCGGATAAGTGGAAAAGCTGGGGCCTGAGCCGGCCATAATGGCGGGCAGAAAGGACCTCAGAAGATGACGAAACGAAGCAGGCGAACCCACTCGGCGGGCTTGAAAGCGAAAGTTGCGCTGTGTGGTGGTCAAGTTATTTCGGACAGGCGGATAGGTTCTTTCACTGTCGATTTCGCCTCGTGGGCAGTGGGCGACAGATACCCCAGGGTTGAGTGCAAGCGCACTGGGTTATAGAAGCCAACGATGTACTGGGTGATGTCGCGTCGAGCCTCGTCGTGATTGGCGTATTGACGCTGCCACACGCGCTCCATCTTGAGGTTCAGGAAGAACCGCTCCATGACCGCATTGTCCCAACAATTTCCCTTGCGGCTCATGCTGCAAACCACGTGATGCTGCCTGAGCAAGGCCTGGTATTCATCGCTCGCGTACTGGCTCCCGCGGTCCGAATGCAGGACCAGTCCCGGCGCTGGCCGCGCTGCTGCAGCGCCATAGTCAGCGCCGACATGACCAGGCCGGCTTGCATGGTGGGCGCCATGGACCAGCCGACCACCTTTCGTGAGTACAGGTCCAGCACGACCGCCAGGTACAACCAGCCTTGGGCCGTGCGGATATACGTGATGTCTGAAACCCAGGCGCGGTTCGGCTCTGCCACGTCAAACTGCCGGTCCAACACGTTGGCCGCCACAGGCAGCGTGTGCCTGCTGTCAGTCGTCGATACGAATTTTCGCTTCCATCGCGCGCGCAAATCCGCTTCGCGCATCAGCGTGCGGACCCGATAACGTCCAATGCGAAGTCCTTGTGCCCGCAGCGCATGCATCACGCGCCGGCTGCCATAGTTCGCGCCGCTGGCAACGAATGCCGCTTTGACGTGGGTCTGTTCCTGCAGGCTCCTTGCGCTCTGTCTGGCACGCTGGTGCGCGTAGTAGCCAGAGCGACTCACCCCCAGCAGCCTGCAGGCGTTACTGACCGATGTGGCCTCCACTTGCAAATGAGTTACCAACCGATATCTCACTTCAGTTCGCGTGCAAAGAAGGCCGAGGCTATTTTTAGCAATGTGTTGTCCTCGCGCAGTTGCCGGTTCTCCGCTTCGAGCTGTCGAATGCGCTGCTGCTCCGCCGTCAGCGACTTACCCTCGCCGGGGCCGCCTGCACGCTCTGCGTCGTACTGCGCCACCCAGCGGCGAACCGCCGTCTCACCAAGTTCCATCGACCGACAAACTTCACTGACCGATAATCCTTGGTCTCGTACCATCCGTACCACTTCCAGCTTGAAGCTGGCATCAAATTGTCGGCGCCTCCTTGTCATCTAGCTTTCTTCCTCGTCGATTCGGGATTGTCCCCCTATCGACCTGTCCGAGGAAATTAGACCACTACAGCTTTGCCTGCGGTAGGCGCGCTGCGTGGTCTGGGCTTCGTGCAGGGGGAGTCAAACCTGCACTGCGTCGTAGTCGTTCGATGCCACGCGTTTGTGCGTTCGAGTTGCGCGATGACGGTAGACATCGGTCTTCCTGCCAGGACTCACTCCGTGGTGCTCGGGCTCCAGAATGCCTGACTAATGGCGTCGGACTCCGTCAGCTGCGCCACGACGCGATCGAGCTCGTCGCCATCAACGGATGTCGCCATGAGCACCGCCTCGATTTCCACATCGTCTGAGCCGAAGGCATGGACGACAAGGTCGCGGGTCGGATGGTTGCTGCCTTCCAGCGCATCTTCCAGAAGGCGCATCGCTTCCTTTTGGCGTTGCCGTGGCGCGATGACATAGACGGTATTGGTGACCTCGACGGCGGGGGTATCCATGGGCTGCTGGTTGATGCGATTGACCACTGGGCGCAATAGGGTGTTCGCTGCCAGCACAAATAGGCAGCCGAGCCCGGCTTCCAGGATCAGGTCCGCGCCGGCACTGGCGC
Organism: Cupriavidus sp. UYMMa02A; assembly: GCA_001725945.1. Lineage (GTDB taxonomy): Bacteria > Pseudomonadota > Gammaproteobacteria > Burkholderiales > Burkholderiaceae > Cupriavidus. Next base: position 10,286 of record LRMT01000156.1, read on the forward strand.
CCACTGCTGCCGAGCCCCACAGCGTGGCCGCGGTATTGAGGCCGCGGACATTGCCCTCCTCTCGCATGATCACACCGGCGCCGAGAAAACCGATGCCCGACACCACATAGGCGACCACGCGCACCGCGCCGTCATGTCCAGCCAGTCGGTTGGCCATATCGACAAAGATCGCGGCGCCGACCGCTACCAGCACATTGGTCCGCAACCCGGCGGTACGTTGCCGGTACTGCCGCTCAAAGCCGATCACCGCGCCGAGTAGGAACGCCGCCGTCAGACTGATGCCGGTGTCGAGCAGCGAATCCAGGTTGATGTTGTGGATGGCTTCAATGGACATCTTTGAAAGTGAGCGAATCGCGATCGTGCCGTTCTATCTTCTCAAAATGTCATCCGCATGTCACAGCGCCGTCAAAACATACCCAGTGCGCCGGCGCTGGCCAACTTGGCGGACGGTCCCTACTGCCATCCGAAGCGGCGGATGTAGAAGCGCTTCATGACGGTGGTCAGTAGCGCATAGCCAAGCACGATGCCCACCATCCACGGGAAGTAGTTCAGCGGCAGCGCCTGCAGCTTGAAGTATTCCGCCAGCGTTCCCATCGGCAGGAAGACGCCTAGGGCCATGATCAGGCCGGTCATTGCAATCAGTGGCCACGCCGCCCGGCTTTCGACAAAGGGCAGCTTCGGCGTGCGGATCATATGCACGATCAGGGTCTGGGTGAGCAGCCCCACCACAAACCAGCCAGACTGGAACAGCGACTGCTTGCCAACCGTGTTCGCGGCAAAGACGAACCACATCACCAAGTATGTGGTGATATCGAAGATAGAGCTGATCGGGCCGAAGAACACCATGAAGCGGCCGATATCGCCGGGGCTCCATTGCAGCGGCTTGGCCACCAGTTCATCATCCACCTTGTCGAACGGGATCGCGATCTGCGAGATGTCATACAGCAAGTTCTGCACCAGCAGCTGCAGGGGCAGCATCGGCAGAAACGGCAGGAAGGCGCTCGCCACCAGTACCGAGAAGACATTGCCGAAATTGGAGCTGGCCGTCATGCGGATGTACTTGAGCATGTTGCAGAAGGTGCGACGCCCCTCAATGACACCTTCTTCCAGCACCATCAGGCTCTTCTCCAGCAGGATGAGGTCGGCCGCTTCCTTGGCGATGTCCACCGCGCTGTCCACGGAGATGCCAATGTCAGCGGCGCGCAAGGCGGGCGCGTCATTGATGCCATCGCCCATGAAACCAACGACGTGGCCATTGGCGCGCAGCGCGCGCACCAGTCGCTCCTTATGCAGCGGCGACAGGCGCGCGAATACGTTGTGCATTTCCACCGCACACTCAAGCGCAGGGCCGCCCATCTTTTCGATGTCGGCGCCAAGCAACACACCCTCGATGGCCAAGCCGACCTCCTTGCAGATCTTGGCAGTCACCAGTTCATTGTCGCCGGTCAGCACTTTCACCGTGACGCCATGCGCGGCCAGGGCCTGCAAAGCCGGCGCGGTAGACTCTTTGGGCGGGTCGAGAAAGGCGATGTAGCCGACCAGTGTCAGGTTGGATTCGTCGGCCACGCTATATGTGCTCGGCCCCGGCGGCGTCTCCTTCATGGCCACGGCCACCACGCGCAGCCCCTCCTCATTGAGGTCATGCGTGACCTTGCGCACCTGCGCCAGCAGTGCGTCATCGAGCGGGAGCACGGACCCATTGACCTGTACACGGCCGCACACGCTCAGGATCTCCTCGACCGCGCCCTTGCAGATCAGCTCATTGTGGTCTTCCCGTTCGGACACCACTACCGACATGCGGCGGCGCTGGAAATCGAACGGGATCTCATCCACCTTCCGATAGTCCCGTACCGGTCTCAGTTCGTGCAGCAGTTCGACATGCTCCAGCACGGCGCGGTCCAGCAGGTTCTTCAGGCCGGTCTGAAAATAGCTGTTCAGGTAAGCGTGCTTGAGCACGTCGTCGGACACGTGCCCGAGCACATCGGTATGGCGCTCCAGCACGATCTTGTCCTGAGTCAGGGTTCCGGTCTTGTCGGTGCACAGCACGTTCATGGCGCCGAAGTTCTGGATGGCATCAAGCCGCTTGACAATGACCTTGCGGCGCGACAGCAGCACCGCGCCCTTGGCCAGCGTCGAGGTGACAATCATCGGCAGCATTTCCGGTGTCAGGCCCACAGCCACCGACAGGGCGAAGAGGAAGGCCTCCGTCCAGTTTCCCTTGGTAAAGCCGTTGACGAGCAGCACGATGGGCACCATCACCAGGGCAAAGCGGATCAGCAGCCAGCTCACTTGGTTCACACCGGCCTGGAAGGCCGTCACCGTGCGGTCGGTGGCCGTGACACGGGCGGCCAGCGTGCCGAAATAGGTGCGGTTGCCGGTTTCCTGCACCACCGCAGTGGCGGCGCCCGAAACGACGTTGGTGCCCATGAAGACGATATTGCTCAGCTCCAGCGGGCTCTCCGCATGATGGTGCCGTTCGGCGAACTTCTCCACTGGCAGCGATTCCCCGGTCATCGCCGCCTGGCTGACGAACAGGTCCTTGGCGACGAGGATTCGGCAGTCGGCGGGAATCATGTCGCCGGCCGACAGTGCGACGATCTCGCCGGGTACCAGTTCACGCAGTGGCACCTCGATCTTGGCGGGCGGCTTCGAATGCAGTTGCACGTTGAAGAACTGGGCACTGGTGGTGGCAATCTGGGCAGCCAGGTCCCGCCGCACGACGGTCGCGGTGGTGCTGACCATCGCTTTGAGCGCCTCCGCAGCCTGGTTCGAGCGGCGCTCCTGAACGAAGCGGATCAGCGTGGACAACAGCACCATCGTGCCGATCACGATCGTGGCCTTGATGTCCTCGGTCACATAGGAGATCGCGGCCAGCACCGTCAGCAGTAGATTGAACGGGTTCCGGTACGAGTGCCACAGATGCAGCCAGGCAGGCAGCGGCTTTTCGTGATCGACCTCATTGGGGCCGACTTGCTTGAGGCGTTCCTCGACCTCGGCACTGGTCAAGCCGTCTTCGTGCGATCGCACGTGAACCAGCACGGCGGCGACATCATCTCTGGCCCGCACGCTGCAGGTCGCGCGTCAGGTGCTCCGGCATGGCTCGCGACGGGCCCGGTTCGCCCAGCGACTCGAACATGGCCAGTCGGCGGAAATGGTGTGTGACCCTCCGCGTGCGCAGGAAAGCGCCGTAGAGTGTTTTCAGGAAACCAAAGTTCATGACGAACTCCCTGATATGGCCGGCCACCGCCCACGGGCAAGGTCTGACCGGTAATGAAATGAAGGTGGTTAACTGTCAGGACCAGGCAGGACGCGATGCGCACCCGCTGCAGGTCGAAGGCTGGGCAGGCCGCGCCGTCGAATGGCCAACCGCCCGCCGCGCGTTCAACGCGGCGCGGGAGGATTCATGCCAATCGACGTGCGCGGCGGCGCCAGCGTTGCCGCGAGCTAGGGTCGGGATCTATGGCGCCTCCTGAGAAAGGGTTAGGGCAACGGGCGCCACTCAGAATTCCGCATGCAAGCGCACGCCAAAGAATTTGGCGGGGCCACGGTCGCGGTTGTAGCCGGGATTGCGGATGTACTGGAAATCCGGGCTGATGCTGAAGGCCTTCAGCAGTTGCAGGCTGTAGTAGATTTCCAGCACCTGCTCGGGCCCATAGCGCAAGGCACCGTCGCCCAGGAATGCGCCCAGACCGCCGGCAGCCAGATAGTCCCGATGCGGTGACCGCGGCATGTCCACCGCCATGGCCACCCCGAGCTCGTCATTGGGTCGTCCCCACGCCTTGCCCTTGAGCGTGCCACCGCCGGCGACCTGCTTGCCGATTTCGGTAAATGCATAGGTCTCGGTCTTGTCATCTGACATGTTCGCGTGGAAGAACACGCCCAGCGCATCGTTGACTTCCTGCAGCAACGTCACACCGATGCCCATCTTGGCATGCTCGGCCCGCACGTCGGCCACATCTGGCGTCACGCCATTGGAGCGTCCGAACGCCAGCGCATCGCTGAATTTGCCCATCTTGGCCTTATTGCGCCAAAGCAGCAATCGTGCCTGCCCGGGGCGGCCAGCCAGGCTGTACCGTTTCTCCAGCTCGAGCATGTCCCCGTAGTGTTCAAACATCCGGGTATCGAGTTCGAGGCCATTGGATTCCAGCGGCTGCAGAAAGCGCCCGATCCGTGCCGACCAGCCATCGCCAATGTACTCCAGCGATACGCCCCAGTTGTAGCCGCGTGCGTCGGCCGGATAGTCAAACGAACCATGCGTCAGAAAAGACCAGTTCATGAACTGGGTGCGCGGATCGGAGCCATAGGGGTTCACATCGAAGACATCCAGCACGCCGAAGTTGCCGGCGGTCAGCACGACGCGCTGCTGGTCCACAGTCCGCGCGAACTGGTTGAAGTTGGCATCGAGCTTCTCCTCCCCGCCACCGAGGCCCCACGTCTGGCGGACAACGCGCGGGCGCGATAGAAAGTGGGATTCGTACCCGACGACTTGGCCAGTTCCCCGTTGCTCAGACCGCCCAGACCGTGCAGTCCGGAGAACGGCACCCCCTGCGAGACTTCGGGATTGAAGTGGAATTCCGCGCCTTGCCAAAGACGCAGCCCGAGATCGAGCGTGCTGGTGAACGAATAGCTCTTGGCGCGTTCCGTGCCAAGGCTGTGTTCCCCCGAATAGGCGGCACCAATGGACGGCTTGCGCTGCCAGATATACGTGGCCTGCCCGTGAAAAGCAAAAACGTCTTCCGCTGGCTTATCGGCCTGAGTCATACCAACCGTGTCACCGGCGTCCTGGGCATGCACAGGTGTCAAGCCAGGGCGAAAAGTGGCCAGAGGACCACCACGCGCTGACGGCGTGGCCAACCGCTACCCTTAAAGAGGGTCAGGGCAGCCAAGGCAAGCTGGAGATAGGTAACAAACGACATGAACCCTCCCTCACGCTCTTCTATAGGCGCGCGTAGGCAATGCGCGACGGTGCACGAAAACCAGGCGCGGGCGGACTTCGCCCCAGCACGGACTTTCGGTGCAGGTCACAAAACGAAAAACTGGGAGATGGCCGTGCGGAGAACCCGCTCGGATGCCACTACCCGCCGCTATCGGCTAGGCAGTGGCGAGATGTCGCCTTGACTGACTAGCCGCTCAGAGTTCGGCTTTGCGCCAACTAGAACAACTGTCCATGGGGAAACCCTGTGGTGAAGACGGGGCGAAGAATACCAAACCGGCGCCCTGTCGCGCAATCTGTTTCTCGTGGCCAGCGCAGGTGCGGTGCGGCTTTTCTGCCTCAAGCCCAGTTGGCCGCGCGACACCCCTGGCTCGCGATGTTTCATCCATCCGACAGACCGTAAGGTTGGGCAGTCAGTTCGCTTTCCGCTCTGGTTTGCCGGTCTCGCGATTCTCCCGCTGGCGCTGCTCTTCTCGCTCGTTTCGTCGCTCGCGCTTCCCGCCTTCAAATTTCTCAGCGGGCTGCGTGCTTGCCGCCGGCGCAGGCTCGGCACCGACGCCACGGCATCTCGGATGTTCATACGGTCGTCGGTCTTCAGTGTGTGTTGGCGCGATCTACGCATGGCTCGAGAACGCCGTAGGTGTTCCAGCAACTCTCTTTTAAGCGCACCACGGGCCTGGATGTAGAGGCTCCGATAGATGGTCTCGTGCGACACCTGATAGTCCTTGTTGACCGCATACACGTGCTTAAGCCAACCCGCAATCTGCTCTGGCGACCACTGCAGTCGAAGCTTGCTCGCCACCACCTGGGCGAGTGTCCGATTCCTGATGAGCTTACATGCCTTTGGGCGCCGTGCGCGCTCCCAGGCGAGCTGGTCAGCCTGGTTCGCCAGATAGCCCTGTCTGCCACCATTGCGCCGGACCTCGCGGCTGATAGTAGAAGGAGCACGTCCTAGCCGCGCTGCTACGAATCGGATCCCCTCTCGTTCGGCAAGCGTCAAGGCCAGCCTGGAGCGGTGTGGTTGCGCTGGCTGACCAGACCACCCAAGGGCTTGACTTCCAATGCCCCATAGAAGTGTGTTGCATCGACCGGTTGAATCCGCAGGGCCAACGCGACGCTGGCCATTGCCAAGGGCGCAGATCCTCGCCGTCGCACTTCACAGCTGACGTGAAACGAATATCTACAGCACCGGGGCTACGCATTGAACCTACGGTGCCGACAGGCGAAATGGTTCTCGACTGAAGGCGACGTTTATTCCTTGGTCGGTGTGTGCTCGTCCCAGGTGGTTCAGGGCAAAGCTACCATCGTGTCAGAATTGTCCCCACGTAGCTCACCGAATCACGCACGCTCATTTGCCAATTGTCCACCGATGGCAACTTGAGACTTTACTCGACTCGGATCTCAACTGGTACCTCGTTCGCTAACGCGCATAGCCACGCATTCGATTGGCGTTGACACAGATCAAGGCCGGTGCAGTTTCATTGGCCAGAATGGACCCCGCTATCCCGCGAACGCAGTAAATTCCGACGTTATCCACCTGCCGGTGATACAACCATGCGAGCCTGCACGCACGGCGGGCTGACGATCAATACCTCGGGACTTGTCGAGGCCACCTTTACCGAGCCGCCGTCGGCGAGAACATAGCCGCAGGGGCAAGCGGACTGAAATCATCGGCATTTCTATCAGATTTGCAGACAAAGAAGAGAAGCGTTGGTGACGGCGTCAGACTATCGCGTCGCTTGTAATATCACTGCACTCGCCCCTGGCATTAGCCTTTAGTGGCCGGTGCTGGAAGGGGGTAGGTTCGTAGAATCGTGTAGCCTCAAAGGCACCTGCACGAACCCACGTCACACACGGGAGAATACCTATGAGCGAAAGCGCAGCTCTGGAAGAACCTAGATCGATGATCCGCGCCGTGACCAAAGCGTATTCCTCCTGTTTGATTGTTGTCTTCGCTCTGCTTCCCGCTTACCTCATCGCGTACCTCCTCGACTTTCAGGACCCCAGTCTGAAGTTTGAGAATCATCCGTTCCACGAAATTGCGATTGCCGCCGCAACGATTGAGGTGCTGTTCATCACGTATGTCACCTCGCGCTGTTATCAGTCGTCAGGGGAACCGCTGCTACGCTGGCTGACACTGGGGTTTCTTGGCTTCGTCCTGATCTACGCGCTGTATGGGGCGTTTACCGGCATGGCGCATCGCAATATCTGGCTGTTCCTGCTGTATGGCCCGGCTTCGCGCCTTGTGATGGCGGTGCTGCTGTTTGTCGGGCTGCTCTCGTTTGACAAAAACCTGACAGCGTCAAAGAAAGGGCAAAAGGATCGCGCTGGTGGGGCTGAACCCTGACAGCTCCGCTGACCTGATAAAAGCTGCAGTACCGACGCCGTGAAATCATGGACGTGCGATGCAAATTCTGCTTGGGCAGCAAAGGCCGATTCGCGGCCACTAAAGCGTCAGCGTGCCTGTAGGGTGCTCGAGCATAGCGCTTCTCCCCCGACTCGCGGCAACGGTTCAGCGAGCCATTCAGCGACCTTTAAGGCCATGTTTCTTTGGGGGCCTTACGCTCTGACTCGTCGCCAACTCCGCAGGTGGTCGCAAGAGATGTCTTCAAACGACCGCTCACCAGTTAGCGCCAGATTTTGATCCTGACCAACCGCAGGCAAGTGGACACTCTGGTTGCCTTGCCACATACCTACCACGCCGCGTAGATTTGCCTCCACCATTCTTCGTAACGTCGGCAGGCAACTGGAATGGCGGTCTTTCTTTAGGTTTGCCTCGGCGGCATCGTGCAAATCTTGGGTGTGGTTCGACATTTGACCTTCAA
>LRMT01000157.1 GCA_001725945.1 Cupriavidus sp. UYMMa02A
CCGTGGCTCTCAATGTCGCCGCGCCGGATGAGGGGAACATGTATCTCCTGGGCCGCATCGCAACGCCCCAGCAACAAGCACGATTTCTTCGACCATTAATTGAAGGCCGCGCTCGCTCTGCGTTCTTATGACAGAGCCTGCAGTCGACAATGGTGCCGGCTCAGATCCGTCAATGATGCAAACCACAGCGCGCCGAGAGGCAGACGAGTGGGTGATCGACGGGAAAAAAGCCTTCATTACTGGCGCTGATGGCGCAGGCGTCGGAATCGTTATGGCGCGATCGGAGCACGGCGCAACGATGTTTCTGATCGAGCTACCGGATCCGGCTGTTCAGATTGAACGGATTATCGATACGTTAGATAGTTCTATGCCTGGTGGGCATGCGGTGGTGAGCATAAATAGCTTGAGGGTGCCTGCGACACAAACGCTTGGCGACAGCGGGGAAGGCTTTAAGTATGCCCAGATCCGCCTGGCGCGGCTCGACTCACGCACTGTATGCGCTGGCTTGGAGCCTGTGCCCGCGCCCATGAAATCGCCACACAATATGCGGTAAACGTCAAGCCTTTGGAAAATTGCTTATCGACCACGAAGGTGTTGGATTCATGCTTGCTGAAAACCAGATTGATCTGAAGCAAGCTGACTCATGATCGATTGGTGCGCGCAAATTCTCGACGAAGGTGCGATGGGCACGGTCGAGTCGTCAATGACAAAGGTTGCCGTTTCTGAGGCTCTCTTTCGCGTGGCCGACCGTTGCATTCAAGTGATGGGAGGAACTGGCCTCACCGGCGATACGATTGTCGAACAAGTGTTTCGGGAGATTCGCGCTTTCCGGGTATATGACGGTCCCACCGAAGTTCATAAATGGTCGTTGGCTAAAAAGATCAAGCGAGATGCTTTGAAGGGGCACGCCGATGGGCAATAAGCTTGAGTTTACGGGGGCGACTAGCGTCCGCAAGGAGCACCGTTTCAACGAGGCGTCGTTGAAACGGTGGATGACCGACAACGTGGCTGAGTTCTGCGGTCCGCTGACGGTAGAGCAGTTCAGAGGCGGGCAGTCGAATCCGACATACAAGTTGACGACGCCAGCAAAGTCCTATGTCCTGCGACGGAAACCACCAGGCGTGCTGTTGAAAGGGGCGCACGCGGTGGAAAGGGAGGCTAAGGTTCTCCAGGAATTGTGGTCGATGGGTTTTCCAGTT
>LRMT01000158.1 GCA_001725945.1 Cupriavidus sp. UYMMa02A
TCACCCAAATTGGAGGAGTATGCGCATTGCGCCAATAACTTCGCGTCGATTTGTTCGCTGGTCATAGGGCGGGCGGCCGATCCGACCGCATGATCGATCTGCACTTCGATGGTTCGCCCGCCGGCGAGCCTTGCGACAGCCATGCACTGGTCGTCCTGCAGGTCATCCCTGACCACTACGGTGATGCGCTCTTGAAGCGCGGCGATGCTCGGCTCACGCATCATCGAGTCAGCAGTTTGCGCAAGGCCAGCGGCGCCAGTTGTCAGGACCGCCGCGGCCCAGTAAAAGAGGCTGATCTGCGCTTCGGTCAGGCTCCTCGGATGCTTGTTGGCCGTAAGTCTGAAGGTGGTCGGCGAGATTTCAAACTCAAGCTGCTCGATCTCGTTGGCGGACACAGAATGCTCTCGCACGAGCACTAGACAGGCATCAATAATGGAGTGGATCACGATCCCGCAAGGATAGGGCTTGAATCCATTGCGGGCAGCCTCCGAAACTGCTCCGAAGCCGTCCAGGGCACGGTCGATTGCAGGTTCGCCGGCGACGAGCGATAGCAGGCCATTGGTGCTGCCCGACAGAGCCTGAATAGGGCAGGTGAAGCCGGCCTGCGCCAGCATCGCAGCGACGAACCCACTCTCGGCTGCCAGGGATGGCACGTAGGCGCAGGTCATCGACCCGATGGTGCCTTGATTGCCGCTGGCGCGTGCCGCAGCGAGCCCTACCGCTGTGGCCATCGTCGCGCGGTCGAAACCCAGCACATGTCCGATTGCAGCGGCTGCACCGATGCCCCCGCTCAAGCCTGTGAGCATCCATCCACGTTTGAAGCCGGAGCCCATGAAGGCGACCCCGATGCGGCACTCGATTTCCATGCCAATCGTTAGCGCAGTGATGAAATCCTTCCCGGAAATCTTTCTCATCCTCGCCAGTCCCAGCAAGGCGGCTGCGATCGGGCCCGTCGGATGAAGAATTGTCTCGGGATGAGCATCGTCAAACGCATGCGCCGCCGAGGCAAGGCAGTCGATCAAGACAACATCAGCGAGTCGAAGTGGCTCGGTCCTTCCCAAGACGTGGTGCTGACCGCCCTCGGACATGGATGCATGGGCCCTTACCGCCGCATCGACCGTGGCAGTGCGCGAGCCGCCGATCGCACACCCAACCCAGTTGACAAATGCGTCTACCGAGTAGGCGGTCTGGGATTGTGTTTCCGATTTCGTCGCGACGGCATACTCCGTGACCGCCTCAGCTAACGCGCTCACGTTGACAGTTTTGGACGTCGTTGCGCACATCGATTTCGTTGAATTCATGGTATTCCGAATATGGTTCAGGGCGGTATCAGCTCGGGCACGCGCACCAGCGGCGAGACTTCAGCTTAATGCGAGCGCCGGGTCCATGGTGATTTCCTGCCGTGCGCTTTGCCACCATGTGGAACTTCGACTTGCCGCGCGGCATCGTCG
>LRMT01000159.1 GCA_001725945.1 Cupriavidus sp. UYMMa02A
CTCTGGGATGAAGTTGAAAGAGGCTGACGTCAATCGCAACCCACCGGGCGACTGGAACAATCGGTCGTTCATGAAAAACACTTCTGATTTCCGATTCCATCTTCCCGAGAACGTTGGCCTACTGGTGGCGGCGATGCCTGCGGGCCAGGGCCGCCAGGCGTCTCGCGCTGCGGTCGCGCGGCTCCGGTGCGGTCCGCGAGCGCGGGGTCCAGTGCAGATTGGCTTGTGGTCATGGCGTTACCCCAGGACATTGGCATAGACGTGCTGCGCCAGGCGTTTCGCATCCGTGTTCTTCTTGAGCACGCCGATGCGACGGAAATCGTCGGCGTAGAAGGCAATCTCTTCCTGCAGGTCCACGCCGGTCGGGTGGTGGGTATAGGTGAGCGTGGCGTAGAGCTTGCGCAGGTCGTCGAGACTGATCTTGGGCGAGTATTTGGCAAAGACGCGGGCGGCCTCGTTCGGGTTCTCGTTGACGAAGTCGGTGGCCTGCACGATCGCGCGCGCGAGTGACGCCGCGGCGGGGCGATCATTGCGCACCAGCTCGCCGCGCGCGCCGACCACGCAGCAGACCTTGCGCGCGTACTCGCCGGTCAGGTTGGTGGCGAGCTCGACGTAGGCACCGTTGGTGCGCTTTTCCAGCAGGTAGAGGTTCGGATCGCCGTCGGCAATGGCCTGGATCTCGCCCTTGTCCACCGCCACGCCGAGCAAGTCGGCCGGGTACTGGCGCCAGGTGACGTCCTTGTCCGGATCGATGCCGTGCCTGGCCAGCAGGATGGTGAAGAAGTGCTTGCCCGGCGCGGCCAGGTCGCTCACGCCGACGGTCTTGCCCTTGAGCTGCTGCAGGCTCGTGACGCCGGCAGCCTTCGATCCCACCAGCCGTACGCAGCCGCCATGCGAGCTGCCGATGATCTTGACGTCGAAGCCAGCCTCCAGTGGCTTGAGCCAGCGGTGGATCATGCCGATGGCGGCATCCGCCTTGCCCGTGGCGATCGATTCGAGCAACTGGTCGGTCGAGCCGCTGTAGTTGATCAGCTTCACCTGCAGCCCGTTCTTCTCGAAGAAGCCGCGCTCCTGCGCCACCACGACCGGTGTCAGGCAGAACGAATTCTGGTTCCAGGCAAAGGTCAGCTTGCGCGGCGCGGACCAGCCTGGCGGCCGAGTATCAGCGCAGGTGCCGCAATGGCTGCCGCGCCCGCGGCGCGCAGCACGCTGCGGCGGCGCGCATTGCAACTGGCCGCGCTGGCAAGGGCGGCGGCGGGTTCGATTTGACTCATGGATTCTCCCCTTTCTGTTGATGCCGGATTCAGGTGGCCTTGCGCCTTGCCTGGTATTCGGCATCGCGCCGCGCGACCAGTTCTCGCACGCGCGGAATCAGCTCGCGGCCATAGTCGATCACGTCTTCAAGCGGGTCGAAGCCGCGTATCAGGAAGGTCGTGACGCCGAGGTCGTAGTACTGCAACAATGCTTCGGCCACCTGTTCGGGCGTGCCGACAAGGCCGGTGGAGTTGGAGCGCCCGCCGGTTTCGCGCGCAATCGCGGTCCACAGGCGCTGGTCGACGCGGTCTCCCTGGTCCGCCGCTGCAAGCAGGCGGCGCGCGCTTCGCTCTGCTGCGGGCCGCCGCGGCTGTAGCCCTGCTGCACGCGCAGCGCGCGCGTGCGTTCGAGGATCCTGTCGGCGCGGGCCCATGCCTTCTCCTCGGTTTGCGCCAGCACCGGGCGGAACGACACCGAGAAGCGCACCTCGCGCCATGCAGCGCAGCCTCGGCGCGCACGCGCTTGGTCAGTTCGCGCACCTGGTCGAGCGACTCGCCCCACAGCGCGTACACGTCGGCGTGCTTGCCGGCGACCTGAGCGCGGCTTCGGATGCACCGCCGAAATAGATCGGCACGTGTGGCTTTTGCGCCGGCTTGACTTCGGAGAAGCCGTTGCCGAAGCGGTAGTACTTGCCGTCGTGATCGAACGGCTTGTCCTCGGTCCAGATGCGCCGCAGGATGTCCAGGTACTCGTCGGTGCGCGCATAGCGCTCGTCGTGGTTGAGGTAGTCGCCGTCGCGCCTTTGCTCGTCGTCGGAGCCGCCCGAGATGAAATGCACGCCGAGCCGGCCGCCGCTGAACTGGTCGAGCGTGGCGATCTGGCGCGCGGCCAGCGTCGGTGCAGTGAAGCCGGGACGGTGAGCCAGCATGAAGTGAATGCGTTCGGTCACCGTGGCCGCGTAGGAGATCGTCAGCGTGGCCGACGGGCCGGTGGAATGGTGCGGTACCAGGATGCGGTCGAAGCCGGCCTGCTCATGGGCCTGCGCAAACGCGCGGACATAGTCGCGGTCGATCACCGGGCCCGTGGGGCGGTGGATTTCCGACTGCTTCTGGCTCTGGATCATGCCGATGATATCGACGCTCATACGTGGTTCTCCTGACGGGAAGGGCGCAACGGTGCGCTTGCGCGGAAGACGCAAGGCGAGATGCGAGAGAGGCAATGACATAGGGACTGAGCCGCAAGGTACGCCCGATCCGCGCAGGACCGAACGAATAAAAACGACAGACCATATGCAGGATGCGTCGTTATCGAAACGGCGTGACAGCGGTACGCTATGCGGCATTCACCAGCGGTGCGCGGTTGCGCGCCGCGCCTTGCCAGGAATCCACCATGTCCCTGTCTTCCCTGCGCCGGCTGCCGAGCAGCGAGGCGCTGCTCGGCGATGTGCTTGCCCAGCTGACGCCGCGCCTTGCGGCCACCGCCGCACAGCACGACGCCGCTGCGAGCTTTGCCCACGAGAACTTTGCGCTGCTGCACCAGTACGGCCTGATTTCCCAGGTGGTGCCGCGCGCCTACGGCGGCGCCGGTGCCGGCCTGTCCGAGGCACGCCGCATCGTTGGCGCGGTGGCCGGCGGCGACGCAGCGACCGCGCTCGTGCTGACCATGACCTACCTGCAGCACCGCGCCATCGGCCGCGCCGATAGCGCCGATACGCACTGGGCCGAGCCGGTGCGCGCGCAGGTGTTCAGGAGCGCGGTCGAAGATGGCGCACTGATCCACGCCCCAGCCGACCATCGACATCGTCGCGTTTGTGCCGGAGGCGGCAGTGGATCCGATCTATTACGACAAGCCCTATTATCTCGGGCCCGACAAGCGCGGTGCCAAACCGTACAGCCTCCTCGCG
>LRMT01000160.1 GCA_001725945.1 Cupriavidus sp. UYMMa02A
GCTTGGTCTTGTAGGCGGCCAGTTCGGCCTTGTTCGGCAGCTTGCCGTGGACCAGCAGGTGGGCGATTTCCTCGAACTCGCAGGCGTCGGCGACGTCCAGGATGTCATAGCCGCGGTAGTGCAGGTCGTTGCCGGTACGGCCGACCGTGCACAGCGCGGTATTGCCGGCGGTCACGCCCGACAGGGCAACGGATTTCTTGGGCTTCGGCCCCGTCGACTGCGGGGTTTCGGCGGGTGTCGCGTTCTTGACTGCGGACATCCTGTTCTCCTTGGGTATTGGTCTGTGCCGGCTGTCGTGCGTGCGCCGGTAGGGCGGCAGGCTAGTCGAAGAATAATTCGGCCACATTGTCCGGCAGTGGCGTGCCGGTGGCGTGAGCACGCTGCAACAGCGACCAGTAGTAACGATAGCTGGCGCGGTCATGCAGTTGCCCGTCGTGCCGGATCGGCGCCCAGTTGTTCTCATGGGCAGCCAGCAGGATCTGGCTGGCGGCGCCGATCTCCTCGATGCCCGGCCGGAAAGCCGCGACGATCGGCTCGATCTGGCCCGGATGGATGCTCCATTTGCGCAGGTAGCCGAACTCGCAGCGCGCACGCCGCGCATCATCGCCCGCGCGCTGAGGTGCCTGTACATCTGTGCTGACGTTGTGGGAGGGTACCTTGCCATGACGGTGGCAGGCCGCCGAAATCTCCAGCATGCGCGGCGGATCAGCGGATGTTCGAACTGCTGCGGCGAGCGCATGGCTTCGCCGGGAATGGCGCCATGGTGGGCCGAGACAAAGTCCATCAGGCCGAAGCTCAGGCATTCCACCTGCACCAGCGACGCGATATCGAAGGCCTGTTCGAGCGCAGCATGTGTCTCGATCAGCACATGAATCGGAATGTGACGCGCAATGCCTGCCGCGCGCGCTGCCTGGTTGACGTGGTCGGTCACGCGGGCCACTTCGACGACATCGGTGATCTTGGGCACGACCACGTAGGCAATCCGCGCCCCGGCCGCGCGCACCAGCACGTCGACATCCTGCTTCCAGTGCGGATGAGCAGGGTCATGGATGCGCACGCCCACGCGGTTGTGAGCGTTGAGCGGGCCGTTGATGAGACTCGCGCACAGTTCGGCGTGCTCGCGCTCCCGGCCGACTGCGGCGCCGTCCTCGCAGTCGAAGGTGATATCGAAGACGGGGCCAAGCTCTTGCTGCAGGGCCAGCGACTTGAGCATCAGCTTTTCGCTGCCCGCGTAGTGGTCGCACACCGGCAGCTGGATTGGAATGGCTTCGCCCTGGAACAAGACCTCGGAAGGATGCACTTGAATTCTGGTCAGAAAGGGGTTGGGGGCAGGCCGCAGGGCAGGGCCCATGAAAAACCGGAGCCCGCGCCGATTCGTGAATCGTTGCGGTGCCCCGGTTTCCTATGCGGACAGGATCCGAAGATCAGCCGAGCAGGTGCTGCACGCCGGCCTTCTCTTCTTCCAGTTCGTTCAGGGTGATGTTGATCTTTTCCTGGCTGTAGGCGTCGATCTCCAGACCCTTGACGATTTCGTACTTGCCGTTGGCGCACGTCACCGGGTAGCCGAACATGGTGTCGGCCGGGATGCCGTATTCGCCGTTCGACGGGATGCCCATGGTGACGACCTTGCCGTTGGTGCCCAGCACCCAGTCATGCACATGGTCGATGGCAGCGTTGGCAGCCGAAGCAGCCGACGACAGGCCACGGGCCTCGATGATGGCGGCGCCGCGCTTGCGACCGTCGGCAGGAACACGTCGTTGTTCCACACCGGGTCGTTGATCATGTCCTTGACGCTCTTGCCGTCGACGGTCGCGTAACGGTAGTCGGCGTACATGGTCGGGCTGTGGTTGCCCCACACGAACATCTTCTCGATCGACGACACCGGCTTGCCGGTCTTGGCGGCGATCTGCGACAGGGCACGGTTGTGGTCCAGGCGCAGCATGGCGGTGAAGTTCTCGCGCGGCAGGCTCGGGGCCGACTTCATGGCGATGTAGGCATTGGTGTTGGCCGGGTTGCCGACCACCAGCACCTTGACGTTGCGGCTGGCGACTTCGTCCAGTGCCTTGCCCTGCACCGTGAAGATCTGGGCGTTGGCTTCGAGCAGGTCCTTGCGCTCCATGCCCTTGCTGCGGGGACGGGCGCCCACCAGCAGGGCGACGTCGGCGTCCTTGAAGGCCACCTTCGGGTCATCGGTGATCACCACGCCGGCCAGCAGCGGGAAGGCGCAGTCTTCCAGTTCCATCACCACGCCCTTGACGGCGGCCTGGGCTTGCGGGAGGTCCAGCAGTTGGAGGATGACCGGCTGGTCTTTGCCCAGCATGTCGCCGTTGGCGATGCGGAACAGCAGGGAGTAGCCGATCTGGCCAGCGGCGCCGGTCACTGCGACGCGCATTGGGGCTTTAGCCATGAGTAAATCTCCAAACGAAAAGATGGGGGAAACCGGTGGGTGGCGTGCCGCGTAGGGGGAGGCTCGTCACCAGTTGCTGGTTGTCGCCACAGCGGGGAGCGGCTGTCCGCCGGCACCAGGTGGCAGGGCCACGGGCGGAACCGGTGAGGAGTAGCCACAACGGGTCATGGTGATGCAACGAAGCGTAAGTCTACTGCGAAGCGGGGCGCATTAGCCAGTTCGAAGCATCAGCGATCGGGAGCGGCTGTCATGCCTCTGCCACGCGCGCCGCCGGCGTGGACCAGCGCGAGTGTAGGCCGGGCCTACCGTGCTGTCAATTCATATGTCTTATATAAGACATAAGACGTTTTACGTGAGGCTGGACGGGCTTTGCCGTTTTGTGGTGAAATCCCGCTATGTCTTCCCTGCCTACGTCCCTGACCGGCGCCCCCGTACCCGGAGCGCAGGATTCTGGCGCTGCCACGTCCGGTGCCGGGGCGCAGCCGTCATCATCCCCCTCGCCTTCCCGGCAGCCGCTCTCTGCCGCGCCACATGCCGTGCCATCGCCTACTTTCAGTCCGCTTTACCAGCAGATCAAGGCCCTGATCACGCGCAGCCTGCAATCGGGCGAGTGGAAGCCGGGCGAATGATTCCCAGCGAAATGGAGCTGGCATCGCGCTACAAGGTCAGCCAGGGCACGGTGCGCAAGGCCATCGATGAACTCGCCGCCGAAAACCTGGTGGCGCGCCGGCAGGGCAAGGGCACCTTCGTCACCACCCACCACGAAGACGTGGTCAAGTTCCGCTTCCTGCGGCTGGTGCCGGACGAGGGCGAACCGCATTATGGCGCCAGTCACGTGCTCGAGTGCAGGCGGCTGCGCGCGCCGGCCGAAATCGCACGGCTGCTCGATATCCGCACTGGCGACAGCGTCGTGCAGATCCGCCGCGTGCTGACATTTTCGGGCGAATCGACCGTGCTGGACGAGATCTGGCTGCTCGGCGCCAACTTCAAGGGGCTCACGGCAGAGAAGCTGACCGAGTGGAAGGGCCCCATGTACGCATTGTTCGAGGCCGAATTCGGTACCCGCATGATCCGGGCCTCTGAGAAGATTCGTGCGGTAGCTGCCGATGAGACGGCGGCTGCCCTGCTTTCCGTCCCGCTCGGCTCGCCGTTGCTGTCGGTCGAGCGCGTGTCGTACACGTACGGCGATCGGCCGGTCGAGGTGCGGCGCGGACTGTATGTGACCACGCGTCACTATTACCAGAATGACCTGAGCTGAATGTGGCCGATATCCCCATGTGACATAGTCGCGGGGATTATTGCGATATCCGTGATGATGGTTGCGGCTGTTGCCTGGTACGGGTGGTTTTGGCGCATCGCGCCGCGCTTTGTGCGATTGTCGGGCGCCGCCCGTTTGGGTCTGATAGCTGAAAATTATTGGTGCGGCGCGCAACAAAGGCGCTAAAATCTCATGGATTTGCCCCAATGCATTCCTTTGCATGCAGGGCAATGGCAGTTTCGTTTTTTGTTTACCGCAAAATGGGGTCTCGCATGGCTGAAGCCGTCAAACAAGCCAGGCCGGAGTTCCGGAATATCGGTATCTCGCAGATCGCGAAATACCGGTTGCCCTGGGCCGGCAAGGTATCCATCTTGCATCGCGTGAGCGGTGCATTGATGTTCCTTCTTCTTCCCTTTGTTCTGTACCTGTTTGAGCAGAGCATTACCTCCGAACTGAGCTTCGCAAAGTTCTCGGCCTTGTTGTCCGGCGGCTTCGTCAAGCTGGTTGTGCTGGCCCTGATCTGGGGTTATCTGCATCACTTCTGCGCTGGTATCCGCTTCCTGCTGCTGGATGTGCACGTTGGCGTCTCCAAGCCCGCTTCGGCAAAGTCTGCCATCAGCGTGCTGGTTGTCAGCCTGCTGCTTACCCTGATTTTCGGCCTGAAGCTGTACGGCCTGTTCTGAGGAGAATCAAGGTGGCAAACAATAATATCGGTCCCAAGCGTCTTGTCGTCGGTGCCCATTACGGCCTGAAAGACTGGCTCGCGCAACGCGTCACGGCCGTGATCATGGTGGCATTCACCGTGATCCTGGCCATTGCCTTCCTGCTGTCGAACGGCGCTTCGTACGAAGCGTGGGCAGGGCTCTTCTCCAACCAGTGGATGAAGATCATCACGTTCCTGACCATCCTGTCGCTGCTGTATCACGCCTGGATCGGCGTGCGCGACATCTGGATGGACTATGTGAAGCCGATGGCCGTGCGCCTCGTGCTGCAAGTTCTTACGATTCTGTGGCTCGTCGGTTGTGCGGGCTACGCTGCTCAGATTCTCTGGAGGGTGTAATAAATGGTCGCAGTCAAGACTGGATTGCCGCGTCGCCGCTTTGACGTGGTCATCGTCGGTGCTGGCGGCGCGGATGCGCGCATCCCTCCAGCTCGCGGAAGCTGGCCTGAACGTGGCCGTGCTGTCCAAGGTGTTCCCGACGCGCTCGCACACCGTGGCGGCACAGGGCGGCATCGGCGCTTCGCTGGGGAACATGAGCGAAGACAACTGGCACTATCACTTCTACGACACCATCAAGGGCTCCGACTGGCTGGGCGACCAGGACGCCATCGAGTTCATGTGCCGTGAAGCGCCGAAGGTCGTGTACGAGCTCGAGCACTTCGGCATGCCGTTCGACCGCAACGCCGACGGCACGATCTACCAGCGTCCGTTCGGCGGCCACACCGCCAACTACGGTGAAAAGCCCGTGCAGCGCGCCTGCGCCGCGGCTGACCGTACCGGCCACGCACTGCTGCACACGCTGTACCAGCGCAATGTGCGCGCCAAGACCCACTTCTTCGTCGAATGGATGGCGCTGGACCTGATCCGCGACCAGGACGGCGACGTGCTGGGCGTGACCGCGCTGGAAATGGAAACCGGCGAGGTCTACATCCTCGAGGCCAAGACCACGCTGTTCGCCACGGGCGGCGCCGGCCGTATCTACGCCGCTTCCACCAACGCCTTTATCAACACCGGTGACGGCCTGGGCATGGCTGCACGCGCAGGCGTGCCGCTGGAAGACATGGAGTTCTGGCAGTTCCACCCGACCGGCGTGGCCGGCGCGGGCGTGCTGATCACCGAAGGCGTGCGCGGCGAAGGCGGTATCCTGCGCAACAAGGACGGCGAGCGCTTCATGGAGCGCTATGCCCCGACGCTGAAGGATCTGGCGCCGCGTGACTTCGTGTCGCGCTCGATGGACCAGGAAATCAAGGAAGGCCGTGGTTGCGGCCCGAACGGCGACTACGTGCTGCTCGACCTGACCCACGTCGGTGCCGAGACCATCATGAAGCGCCTGCCGTCGATCCGCGAAATCGGCATGAAGTTCGCCAACGTCGACGCGATCAAGGAACCGATTCCGGTCGTCCCGACCATCCACTACCAGATGGGTGGCATCCCGACGAACTTCCACGGCCAGGTGGTGGCGCCGAAGAACGGCAACCCCAACGAGGTCATCAACGGTTTCTACGCGATCGGCGAATGCTCTTGCGTGTCGGTGCACGGCGCCAACCGCCTGGGCACGAACTCGCTGCTGGACCTCGTGGTGTTTGGCCGTGCGGCCGGCAATCACATTGCTGCGACCGCGATCAAGCAGAAGGAACACAAGCCGCTGCCGGCGGACGCCGCCGACCGCGCGCTGTCGCGCCTGGCCAAGCTCCAGTCGTCGTCCTCGGGCGAATACACGCAGGACGTCGCCAACGACATCCGCAAGAACATGCAGTCGCATGCGGGCGTGTTCCGTACGCAGAAGCTGATGGACGAAGGCGTCGAGCGCATCCTGGAAGTGGCGGAGCGCGCGAACAATATCCACCTGAAGGACAAGTCGAAGGTCTTCAACACCGCGCTGGTGGAGTCCCTCGAAGTGGCCAACCTGGTGGAAGTGGCCAAGGCCACGATGATCTCGGCCGCTGCCCGCAAGGAATCGCGCGGCGCGCACGCGCACAGCGACTTCCCGAACCGCGACGACCAGAACTGGCTCAAGCACACGCTGTTCTACAGCGAAGGCAACCGCCTCGACTACAAGCCGGTGAAGATGGAACCGCTGACGGTGGAAAGCGTGCCGCCGAAGGCCCGTACTTTCTGAGCACCGCATCGTAGAGAAAACAGGACCCACAGAAATGAAGCGTATTTTCGAAGTCTACCGCTACGATCCGGACAAGGATGCGGCACCGCGCATGCAGACCTACGAGGTCGAGCTGGACGGTCATGAGCGCATGCTGCTGGACGCGCTGGTGAAGCTGAAGAAGCTGGACGAAACCATCTCGTTCCGCCGCTCGTGCCGTGAAGGCGTGTGCGGTTCGGACGCGATGAACATCAACGGCAAGAACGGCCTGGCCTGCCTGACCAATATGCGCGAGCTGCCGGACCGTATCGTGCTGCGTCCGCTGCCCGGCCTGCCGGTGGTGCGCGACCTGATCGTCGACATGACGAACTTCTTCAAGCAGTACAACTCGATCAAGCCGTTCCTGATCAACGACGAGCCGCCGCCCGAGAAAGAGCGCCTGCAGTCGCCGGAAGAGCGTGACGAGCTGGATGGCCTGTATGAGTGCATCCTGTGCGCCAGCTGCTCGACGTCGTGCCCGTCGTTCTGGTGGAACCCGGACAAGTTCGTCGGCCCGGCTGGCTTGCTGCAGGCTTACCGCTTTATCGCGGACAGCCGCGACCAGGCCACCAGCGAGCGTCTGGACAACCTGAACGATCCGTACCGCCTGTTCCGTTGCCACAGCATCATGAACTGCGTCGACGTGTGCCCGAAGGGTCTGAACCCGACCAAGGCCATCGGCAAGATCAAGGAGCTGATGGTCCGCCGTGCGGTCTGATCAGGCAGGTTTGCAGTAAAGAGCAGTAGTTGTAAGCGGCGCGCCAGCCTGAGCGGCTATATCAGGCGGGCGCGCCGAAGAGCAGGAAGCCATGACCGAAAGTCTTTCCACCAACTTCTCCCACCAGGCCGATCCGCACAGACGTGCGCGCCTGCGCTGGCGTGCGCGCCGCGGCCTCCTGGAGAACGACATCATCGTCGAACGATTCTTCAACCGTTACGAGGAGAGCCTGTCCGATGAGGATGTGGCTTCGCTGAGCGAGCTGTTCGAACTCAGCGACAACGAGTTGATGGACTTGCTCCTTGCCCGAAAGGAGCTCGACGGTGAACTCGACACGCCCCCGATGCAGCGCATCATTGGCCTGCTGCGTTCGGTCTGAGTTTTTGGTCAATACTATTATTCACAAGCATTTGAAGGATCCGACATGACGCCGTCCGATGTGAAAGCCACGCTATCGTTCTCCGATGGTTCCCCCAGCGTTGAACTGCCGATCTACAAGGGCACCGTAGGCCCGGACGTGATCGACATTCGCAAGCTGTACGGCCAGACCGGCAAGTTCACCTATGACCCCGGTTTCATGTCGACGGCTTCGTGCAATTCGAAGATCACTTACATCGACGGTGACAAGGGCGAGCTGCTGTATCGCGGCTACCCGATCGAGCAACTGGCGCAGAAGTGCGACCACCTCGAAACCTGCTACCTGCTGCTCAAGGGCGAGCTGCCCAACGCCAAGCAGAAGGAAGAATTCACCGGCCATGTGATGAACCACACGATGGTTCACGAGCAGCTGCAATTCTTCATGCGCGGCTTCCGCCGCGATGCCCACCCGATGGCCGTGCTGACCGGCCTGGTGGGTGCCATGAGCGCGTTCTACCACGATGCGATGGACATCGATGATCCGCACCAGCGCGAGATCTCGGCCATCCGCCTGATCGCCAAGATGCCGACCATGGTCGCCATGGCGTACAAGTACAACATCGGCCAGCCGTACATCTATCCGCAGAACGACCTGTCCTACTCGGGCAACTTCCTGCGCATGCTGTTCGGCACGCCGTGCGCCCCGTACACCGTGAACCCGGTGCTCGAGCGCGCGCTGGACCGCATCTTCATCCTGCACGCCGACCACGAGCAGAACGCCTCGACCTCGACCGTGCGCCTGGCCGGTTCGTCGGGCACGAACCCGTTCGCCGCGATCGCTGCTGGCGTAGCCTGCCTGTGGGGTCCGGCCCACGGCGGCGCCAACGAAGCCGCGCTGAAGATGCTGGAAGAGATCGGCAGCGTCGACAACATCGGCGAGTTCATCAAGCAGGTCAAGGACAAGAACTCGGGCGTGCGCCTGATGGGCTTTGGCCACCGCGTGTACAAGAACTACGATCCGCGCGCCAAGCTGATGCGCGAAACCTGCCATGAAGTGCTGAACGAATTGGGCCTGCACAACGACCCGCTGTTCAAGCTCGCCATGGAACTGGAAAAGATCGCGCTGGAAGACGAATACTTCGTCAGCCGCAAGCTGTACCCGAACGTCGACTTCTACTCGGGCATCGTCCAGCGCGCGCTGGGCATCCCGACGTCGCTGTTCACCTGCATTTTCGCGCTGGCTCGTACCCCGGGCTGGATCTCGCAGTGGGAAGAGATGATCACCGATCCGGAGTACAAGATCGGCCGTCCGCGCCAGCTGTTCAACGGCGCCGCCTCCCGCGACGTGCCGGACATGGCCAAGCGCTAAGTCCTGGCATTGCCTTCGGCTGCGCACCGCAGCAATCACAACGCCCCGGCCCGCCGGGCGTTTGTCTTTCTGAGGCCATGCGCCTTGTGCGGCGCAGCGAATGTGACGACAGGAAATTGCACGCTGAGTGGTCAGAAGGCCAATTTGTGGAGAAAAGTGTCGCGATCGGTCGACAACGTTCCGCATTTATTGTGCGATTTTCGCATCTGGCGGGAACTTTGACCCTATAATGCGGGCTGCTCTGCCGATGGCAGCCGGGCCACCCTTCCGGCAAGCCGTGCGGCGGGCGGGGCAGGCGACAGCGCTTGCGCAATAGAGAACGCATCAAACGTTGTCTTTCCGAACCATGCTCCCCTGATCCATTCGGGGACTGACACATGCCGGGCCCCGCAATCGCTGTCTTCTTGCCGGACCCGTCTTCCGCGTCTCGGACCTTGTTTCTCTGTAGTCCTAGTCCGCGGGGTGTTGTTCGATTGCGCAGGTCATGCCGTTTTCTGCCCGTATGACCACAATACCAATCGAGGAGCTCCTGATGACGCTGTCCCGCCTTACGTCCATTTCGCTGGCCGCCGTGCTGGCCACCCTTGGCGCCGCCGCCAACGCCGAAACCGTGAAGATCGCCATTGCAGGCCCGATGAGCGGCTCGGTGGCCCAGTATGGCGACATGGTCAAGGCCGGCGCACTGACCGCCGTCGAACAGATCAACGCAGCGGGCGGCGCCGGCGGCAACAAGTTCGAAGTGGTGCTGATGGACGATGCCTGCGAGCCGAAGCAGGCCGTGGCTGTCGCCAACAAGATCGTCAGCCAGGGTATCAAGTACGTGATTGGCCACGTGTGCTCGGGCTCGACCATCCCGCCTCGGACATCTACGAGAACGAAGGCATCGTGATGGTCACGCCGTCGGCCACCGCGCCGCAGCTGACCGAGGCCAAGAAGCGCAAGTTCATCTTCCGTACCATCGGCCGCGACGACCAGCAGGGTCCGGCAGCCGCCCAGTACATCATCAGCAAGGTCAAGCCGAAGAAGGTCGCCGTGCTGCACGACAAGCAGTCGTATGGCCAAGGCATTGCCACTTCGGTGAAGAAGGACCTGGAAGCCGCGAAGATCCCGGTGGCCGTGTTTGAAGGCATCAACGCCGGCGATTCGGACTACTCCGCCGTCATCACCAAGCTCAAGTCGCAGGGCGTGGACTTCGTCTACTTCGGCGGCTACCACCCGGAAATGGGCCTGCTCATGCGCCAGGCGCGCGAGCAGGGCGTGAAGGCCACCTTCATGGGCCCCGAGGGCGTGGGCAACAAGGACGTGACCGCGATTGCCGGCCCGGCCTCCGAAGGCATGCTGGTGACGCTGCCGGCCGACTTCTCGGCCGACCCGGCCAACGCCGGCCTGGTGAAGGCATTTGCCGACAAGAAGCGTGACCCCAATGGTCCGTTCCAGATGCCGGCCTATGCTGCCGTCAAGATCATCGGCGACGCCATCGCCGGTGCCAAGAGCACCGATCCGACCAAGGTCGCGGCGTACATGCACAAGAACGCCTTCCAGACCCCGATCGGCAAGGTCGAGTACGACGACAAGGGCGACCTGAAGTCCTTCAAGTTCGTGGTCTACACCTGGCACAAGGACGCCAGCAAGACCGCCGCCAACTAATCCGGGCATTTCCTCCGCCGCCATCCCGCGCCCCCACAAAGGGCGGCGGGATGGTCCGCTATCGGGCTTCGGCCCGGGCTTCGGTCCGGGCTCCGATTTCCTGAGGCTTCCCCTATGAACGAATTCCTTCCACAGTTCACCCAGCAGCTGGTCAACGGCCTGACGCTGGGTGCGATCTATGCGCTGATCGCCATCGGCTACACGATGGTCTACGGCATCATCGGCATGATCAACTTTGCCCACGGCGAGATCTACATGATCGGCGCCTACGTGGGCCTTGTGACACTGACTGCCATCGGCGTGCAGGCCGGCTATCCCTTGCCGCTGGTGCTGGGTGCCGCGCTGCTGGTTTCCGTCGCGATTACCGGCTGCTACGGCTTCGCGGTCGAGCGCGTGGCGTACCGCCCCTTGCGCGGCGGCCCGCGGCTGGTGCCGCTGATTTCGGCCATCGGCATGTCGATCTTCCTGCAGAACTACGTGCAGATCGGGCAGGGCGCGCGCGACGTGTCCGTGCCGATCCTGATCTCGGGCGCCATCGAATTCCAGATGGGTGGCGACTTCACGGTCACGGTGCCGTATTCGCGCTTGCTGATCGTTGGCGTGACGCTGGTGCTGATGATCGCGCTGACGCTCTTCATCGGCCATTCGCGCATGGGCCGCGCGTGCCGCGCGTGCGCCGAAGACATGCGCATGGCAAACCTGCTCGGCATCGACACCAACCGCGTGATCTCGTTCACGTTCGTGCTCGGCGCCATGCTCGCTGCCGTCGGCGGCGTGCTGATCGGGCTGACCATCGGCAAGCTCAATCCGTTCATCGGCTTTATCGCCGGCATCAAGGCATTCACGGCCGCGGTGCTTGGCGGCATCGGCAGCATCCCGGGCGCGATGCTCGGCGGCGTGCTGCTGGGCCTGGCCGAGACTTTCGCCTCCGGCTACATGCCGGCCGAATACAAGGACGTGGTGGCCTTCAGCCTGCTGGTGCTGGTGCTGCTGTTCCGCCCGACCGGCCTGCTCGGCAAGCCGGACGTGGAAAAAGTCTGAGGGGGAACGCGACATGACAAACCTGACTGCTGCAATGCCCGCCACAATGCCCGCCGGGCAATCCCTGAAGAATGCGGTGGTGGCCGCCGTGATGACGGCCATCCTGACCATTCCCGTACTTGGCCTTCAGCTCAGGCTCGAAGGCTACAAGGTCGTGCTGGAGCCGCACTGGCGGCCGGTGTGGATCGCCGTGGCGGCGGTCTTCCTGTTCCAGCTGTTCAAGCCGCTGCTGTCGCGCGCGGGCAGCGCCGTGCGCATGCCGGCCATGCCGCAGCTCGGCGTGGGCCAGCAGCGCGCGGCGGTGTGGGTGCTGCTGGCCGTCGGGCTGGTGTGGCCGTTCTTCGGCTCGCGCGGCGCGGTGGACGTCGTTACGCTGGCGCTGATCTACGTGATCCTGGGGCTGGGCCTGAACATCGTGGTCGGCTTTGCCGGCCTGCTCGATCTGGCTACGTCGCTTCTATGCCGTGGGTGGCTACACCTATGCGATGCTGAACCAGTACTTCGGGCTCGGCTTCTGGGAATGCCTGCCGATCGCGGCGGCGATGTCGGCCACCTTCGGCTTCCTGCTCGGCTTCCCGGTGCTGCGCCTGCGCGGCGACTACCTGGCCATCGTGACGCTGGGCTTCGGCGAAATCATCCGCCTGCTCGCGCGCAACCTGACCGAGTACACCGGCGGCCCCGACGGCATCTCCAGCATTCCGAAGCCGACCGTGTTCGGCTTCGAGATGGCGCGCAGCGCCACCGTGGAGGGCGCACGCACGTTCCATGAGCTGATCGGCCTGGACTACAAGGGCGAGCACATGGTGATCTTCCTGTACCTGATCGCGCTGCTGCTGGTGGGCTTCACGCTGTTCGTCACCAGCCGCCTGATCCGTATGCCGATGGGCCGCGCGTGGGAAGCGCTGCGCGAAGACGAGATCGCGTGCCGCTCGCTGGGACTGAACCCGACCCGCATCAAGCTGTCGGCGTTCACGCTGGGCGCGGCCTTCGCCGGTATCGGCGGCGCGTTCTTCGCGGCGCGGCAGGGACTGGTCAACCCGGAATCGTTCACCTTCATCGAATCGGCACTGGTGCTGGCCGTGGTGGTGCTGGGCGGCATGGGCTCGCAGCTGGGCGTGATCCTGGCGGCGATCCTGCTGACCGTGCTGCCCGAAGTGGCGCGCGGCTTTGCCGAGTACCGCATGCTGATATTCGGCCTGGTGATGGTGCTGATGATGATGTGGCGTCCGCAGGGTCTGCTGCCCGCGAACCGTCCGCACGTGGAGCTTCCCCGATGAGTACGGCGATGAATGCAGAATTGCTGAAAGTTTCCGGCCTGCAGATGCGCTTCGGCGGCCTGCTGGCGGTGGACGGCATCGACTTCGATGTGAAACGCGATGAGGTCTTCGCGATCATCGGCCCCAACGGCGCCGGCAAGACCACGGTGTTCAACTGCGTCGGCGGCTTCTACAAGCCCACGGCGGGCGAGGTCACGATGGACGGCCACGCCATCGCCGGGCTGCCGAGCCACATGGTGGCGCGCAAGGGCCTTGTGCGCACGTTCCAGAATATCCGCCTGTTCAAGAACCTGACGGTGGTCGAGAACCTGCTGGTGGCGCAGCACCTGCAGGTGCAGTCGGGCATCCTGCGTGGGCTGTTCGCCACGCCGGCCTACCGCCGCGCCGAGCGCGAAGCGCTGCAGCGTGCCGCCGACTGGCTGGCGCGCATGGGCCTGACCAAGGTTGCCAACCGCGAGGCGGGCACGCTGTCGTACGGCCACCAGCGCCGGCTGGAGATCGCGCGCTGCATGATCACCAAGCCGCGCCTGCTGATGCTGGACGAACCCGCTGCCGGCCTGAACCCGCAGGAGAAGATCGAGCTGTCGCAACTGATCGACAAGCTGCGCCGCGAATTCGGCATCGCCGTGCTGCTGATCGAGCACGATATGAGCCTGGTGATGGGGGTGTCCGACCGCATCCTGGTGATGGAGCACGGCAAGCCGATCGTGATCGGCAAGCCCGAAGAGGTGCGCAACGACCCGCGCGTGATCAAGGCCTACCTGGGAGAGGACTGATGCTGAAGCTGGAACGGGTCCATACCCACTACGGCGCCGTCGAGGCGCTGTCGGGCGTATCGATCGACGTCAACAAGGGGGAGATCGTCACCCTGATCGGCAGCAACGGCGCCGGCAAGACGACGCTGATGATGACCGTGTGCGGCTCGCCGCGCGCCTCGAGCGGCCGCGTGCTGTTCGAGGGGCAGGACATCACCGGCCGCTCCACGCACGAGATCATGCGCATGGGCATGGCGATCTCGCCGGAAGGGCGGCGCGTGTTTCCGAGCCTGACGGTGCTGGAAAACCTGAAGATGGGTGCGTTCTTCGCCAAGCGCGACGCGATCGAGGCCGGCATCGAGCACGTATTCAAGCTGTTCCCGCGGCTGAACCAGCGCTCGGGCCAGCGTGCCGGCACCATGTCCGGCGGCGAGCAGCAGATGCTGGCGATCGGCCGCGCGCTGATGAGCCGGCCGCGCCTGTTGCTGCTGGACGAGCCCACGCTCGGCCTGGCGCCGCTGGTTATCGCGCAGATATTCGATATCATCCGCACCATCCGTGAAGAAGGCGTCACCGTGTTCCTGGTCGAGCAGAACGCCAACAAGGCGCTGCAGGTGGCCGACCGCGGCTACGTGCTGGAAACCGGCAAGGTGGTGCTGGCCGATACCGGCGCCAACCTGCTGGCCAACGACCGGATCAAGGCGGCCTACCTGGGCGGCTGACCAGTGCACCAAAGGCGAGCGAGCTCGCCAAAGTGTTCTCCCTCCTCCCCCGCACGGGGAGAGGGCCGGGGTGAGGGGTGGTCTAGCTGGGAACCACCTGAAGCGAAGCCTTCGGTTTTGTGAGTGACAGGGTTCTTTCAAGCGCCGGCCCTCACCCCCGGCCCCTCTCCCGCAGGCGGGAGAGGGGAGAAACCAGCCAGCTGCCCCTCCTTTCGCCATCCGCGAAAGCCCCCTTTCGCCAATCGCGGCGCAGCGCAATGCTGTGCCGGGGCCGCCGGCCCCGGTCCCGTGGCATAATCGCTTGAGAAGTCAAGCATTGCAAAAAGCGCTCGCTTCGGACGGCTTCCGGCGTCATCATCGCCGTTGTCGTCACCGTGTCCTGCCCCGGCAACGAGGCGGCCGGGCAACAAAAGATCCCTGCAAACAACCTGCGCGGCACCGCGCCATTTCTGCCGGAATGGACGCTGGCCGCCCCCCGCATCATGGCCAAGACGCTCTACGACAAACTCTGGGATGACCACACCGTCCACGTCGAGGAAGACGGCACCACGCTGCTCTACATCGACCGTCATCTGCTGCATGAAGTGACCAGCCCGCAGGCGTCGAAGGCCTGAAGATCGCGCAGCGCCCGGTGTGGCGCATCAGCGCCAACCTGGCCGTGTCGGACCACAATGTGCCGACCACCGATCGCACCCAAGGCATCGCCGACCCGGTGTCGAAGCTGCAGGTCGATACGCTGGACGCCAACTGCGACAGCTTCGGCATTACGCAGTTCAAGATGAACGACCATCGCCAGGGTATCGTGCACGTGATCGGGCCGGAACAGGGCGCCACGCTGCCGGGCATGACCGTGGTGTGCGGCGACTCGCATACCTCGACGCATGGCGCGTTCGGTGCGCTCGCGCATGGCATCGGCACGTCGGAAGTCGAACACGTGCTGGCCACCCAGACGCTGCTGGGCAAGAAGGCGAAGAACATGCTGGTGAAGGTGGAAGGCAAGCTTCCGCGCGGCTGCACCGCCAAGGACATCGTGCTGGCGATCATCGGCAAGATCGGTACGGCCGGCGGCACTGGCTACACCATCGAGTTCGCCGGCTCGGCGATCCGAGACCTGACCATGGAAGGCCGCATGACGGTCTGCAATATGGCCATCGAGGCCGGCGCGCGCGCGGGCCTGGTGGCGGTGGACAACGTCACGCTCGAATACGTGAAGGGCCGACCGTACGCACCGCAAGGCGTGGAGTGGGACCAGGCCGTGGCCTACTGGAGCACCTTGCATTCGGACGCCGGCGCGAAGTTCGACCAGGTGATCGAGCTGCGTGCCGAAGATATCCGCCCGCAGGTGACCTGGGGCACCTCGCCCGAGATGGTGGTCAGCATCGAAGACCGCGTGCCAGACCCCGAGAAGGAAAAGGACCCGACCAAGCGCAACGCCATGGAGCGCGCGCTCGAGTACATGAACCTGCAGCCCAACGT
>LRMT01000161.1 GCA_001725945.1 Cupriavidus sp. UYMMa02A
GGCTTGCGCGGCGGGCGCGCGAAGCTGCCTTCGCGCGTGCTGCCGGCCTGCAGCGCCACCAGCGATTCGCAATGGCGCACGGCGCTGCTGACGCCGTCGACGACCGGCACGGGGATGCGGCCCTTGAGCGAGCGCGCCAGTCCCGCGAGCGGTGCGCCGGCGACGATGATCACGTCGGCGCCATCCTCGCGCACGGCCTGCAGGCTGAGTGCTTCCAGCGCGCGGCATGGTCCTCTTGCACGCTGCCGATATCGCGCAGCGGTTCCTGCAGCGAACGAATACTGGCCACGCGCGAGGAGAGGCCGTTGCTCGCCACGCATTCGCGATACCACGCCTCGATCCGATGCGAAATCGCGATGATCGAGAAGCGCTGGCCCAGCAGGCAGGCACTGGCCAGCGCGGCCTCAGTCATGCCGACCACGGGCACGTCGAACAGCTCCTTGAGGCCTGCCAGGCCCGGGTCACCGAACGCGGCGACGACGAGGCCGTCGAACTTGCCGGCATGCTCGGCGGCGGCGCACGCGGTTGCATAGCCGCCAACCAGCGCTTCAAAGCGCGTTTCGATATAGGCCACGCCGAACTGCGCGGTGGCATGGTGATGTGCGTTTCGGGCGCGGCGGTGCGCAGGCTTCCGCGTGGATCAGGTCGGTGACCGACTCGCTGATGTTGGGGTTGACGATCAGGAGATTCATGATGGGTTTGCGATGGGTTCTGGTTCAGACCTCGGGTTGCCCGGCTTCGAGGAACCTGCCGCGTCCGGCCGCCGGCTCCAGGTACTCGCCGTTGCTCACCAGCATGTCGCCGCGCGAGAAGGCGGTGACGGGCCAGCCAGTCACCTCGATGCCTTCATACGGCGTGTAGTCGACCGCGTGATGCAGCGCGCTGTTGGTGATGCGCACCTTGCGCACGGGATCCCACAGCACGATGTCCGCATCGGCGCCGACCGCGATGGTGCCCTTGCGCGGATACAGGCCGTAGATCTTGGCCGGACGGTATGACGTCAGCTCGACGAACTGGTGCAGCGACAGCTTGCCGCGCGCGACGCCGTCGAACAGCAGCGGCAGGCGCGTTTCGATGCCGGGCACGCCATTGGGAATGTGGTCGAACGAATGCTCGGTGCTGCCGCCAAGCTTCTTGCCTTGCGGATCGTCGTAATTGAACGGCGCATGATCCGACGAGAACACGCTGAACACGCCATTCACCAGCGCGCGCCACACGGCGGCCTGGTTCTCCGGGTCGCGCGGCGGCGGGCTGCAGACGCACTTGGCGCCTTCGTAGCCATCGTCGCCGGGCAGGCCCATGTCTTCGGCGGTGAGATACAGGTACTGCGGGCAGGTCTCGGCCAGGATCTTCAGTCCCCTGCCCTGTGCCCAGCGGATCTGCTCGATCGCTTCCTTGCCGGAGACATGCACGATCAGGATCGGCACGTCGACCAGTTCGGCAAACGTGATGGCGCGGTGCGTGGCTTCGCGCTCGACCGCGGCGGGACGCGCAATGCCGTGGAAGCGCGGGGCGATGCGCCCTTCCCCGACCAGCTTGTCGGTCAGCCACGAGATGCAGTCGGCATTTTCGGCATGGACCATCACGAGTGCCTTGTGCTGGCGCGCCACGTCGAGCACGTCCAGCATCTCGCGGTCCGACAGCTTGAGGTCGTCGTAGGTCATGTAGACCTTGAACGAGGTGTAGCCGTTGCGGATCAGCGCGGGCAGTTCATCCTGCAGCACCGCGGGCGTGGGATCGGCCACGATCAGGTGGAACGCGTAGTCGATCACGGCGCGGCCTTCGGCGCGGCGATGGTAGTCCGCGACTGCCGCCTTCAACGACGCGCCCTTTTCCTGCGCGGCGAACGGAATCACCGTGGTGGTGCCGCCGCACACCGCTGCGCGCGTGCCGGTGAAAAAGTCATCGGCCATGCGCATGCCGTCGGGCATGGGCTGGTCCAGATGGCAGTGGCCATCGACGCCGCCGGGCAGTGCGAGCAGGCCCGTCGCATCGATTTCAGTATTGCCTTGCGGCAGGTCCTGACCGAGCGCAACGATGCGTCCGTCGCGCACGCCGATATCGCACTGGAAGCGATCGGAAGCGGTGACCACGTCGGCATTGCGGATCACCAGGTCGAGGTTGTTGTTTGCGGGCATGGTCATCACTCCGATTTTTTGCCTCTGTTGCCTCTGTCGCTGACTTACTGGACTTCGCGGAACAGCCGGCCCCAGCCGGTCAGCGCGCGCGTGTCCACGCCAGCCAGGCGCAGCGACTTCCACACCACCGTGGAGATCGTGTCATACACGGGAATACCGGTCTCGGCTTCCAGCGCTTCAACGAGGTGTGCCGCGCGCAGGTTCGTGCAGAACGTAGTGATGGCCTGCGGCTTGTCCTTGGCGAGTTCGCGCACCATGGTGCGGATCGTGTCTTCCTCGACCTCGGCGAAGCTATAGTTCACGTGCAGGTCCAAGTGGCGCTCGAGCGAGCAGTCGAAGCCGCTGCGCGCATAGTTGGCGATGATGCGTTGCTGCACGTCGTTGAGATACGGCGTAGCCAGGCCGAAGCGGCGCGCACCGGTCTTCTCGAGGATTTCGTTCAGCGCCAGCACCGACGTCGTGGCCGGAATGCCTGTGGCTTCAGTGATCTGCTTGCACAGCGCCTCATCCTTGTCGAAGCCGAGCCAGCCCGACGAGGTACCGTTCCACGCGATCACGTCGACGCGTGCGTCGGCCAGCAGGCGCGCGGCGGCCAGGATCTTTTCCAGGTCGAACTGGCCCAGCGCCTGGTCACGCAGCGAGATCTCGGTCACGGTGAAGCGCGAGAAATGCGCGCTCACATTGGGCAGGCCGCTGACCATCGCGCTGGTAATCGGTTCGAGCGCGGTATTGGAAGACGGCGTCAGCATTCCGAGGCGGATTTGCTTGGTCATTGCAGTTGTTCTCAGGAGTGGTGCGGGCGCGTCATTCGCGGCGCTCGCTGGTTATTGTCGGGGGCTTACTGTTCTGGCTTGTCGTTGAAGGCGAGGGCGGTGCCGGGCACGCGCTGGCTGGTACGGGCCAGTTCGAGCTCCTTGCGCAGCGCGGCCTGTCGCGCGGCGTCGGGGTGCACGGCGT
The DNA here is from genome assembly GCA_001725945.1 of Cupriavidus sp. UYMMa02A. Classification (GTDB taxonomy): domain Bacteria; phylum Pseudomonadota; class Gammaproteobacteria; order Burkholderiales; family Burkholderiaceae; genus Cupriavidus. The sequence goes on from LRMT01000161.1 coordinate 3,096, forward strand.
TGCCGGCCTGCAGCGCAGGCAGCACGTAGTCATTCACCATGCGGCGATACAGGTCGAGGTACGCCGCATCACGCAAGCCGCCCTGCGTGGACATGATGCTGTTCATCACGATGACGGCGTTCTGCTTCGGCAGCACGGTGATGAACTGGCCCTTGTAGCCCATGGCGCTGTACTCGCGCTCGCTCTTCACGATGTTGTTGACCCAGCAGTAGAAGCCGTAGTCCTGCGCCGGACCGGACGGCGTGGTCATGCGTGCGACCCATGACGCCGGCACGACCTGCTGGCCGTTCCAGCGCCCCTGGTTCAGCATCAGCATGCCGAGCCGGGCCATGTCGATCGAGCGCAGGCGCAGGCCCCAGCCGCCGGAGACGGCGCCCTTGCCGTCGGCCCCGTCCCAGCGGTAGTGCTGCATGCCGAGCGGCCGGAACAGGCGCTGTTCGGCATATTGCTGCTCCGGCAGTCCGGTGAACTGGCTGATGGTGGCGCCGACCAGCACCGGGTTCACGTCGATGTAGTCGAACTCGGTGCCGGGCGCGGCACGCACGCTGGCGGAGGCCGCGACCTTGAGCCGGTCCGGCACGCCATAGTACAGCGTGTCGGTGCCTTCCACGAGCTTGTATGACAGCCCGCTCGACATCGACATCAGGTGGCGCAGCTGGATGGCCTTCTTGTCGGCCAGAGCCGGGGCAAGGTCAGGGCGCGCGGCCGCCAGGCGCGGCGCCGGTGCGTCTTCGGCGCTGAGCTTGCCATCGCCGACCAGTGTGCCCACCAGCAGCGCGCTGATGAACTTGGTGACGGAGTAAAGCTCGTGGTTGTAGTCGCGCGAAAGGCCGTCGCCGTAGCGCTCGAACACGAGCTTGCCGTCCTTGATGACGAGCAGGCTGCGCACATCGAGCTTGTCGCGGCGAATCCATTCGGACAGCGCGACGAGCTTCGCCGAGTCGACGCCGACAGCCTCGGGTTGTGCGGTCGGGATGCCGTCGGCGCTCGCCCGGGCGGGCGAGGCAGGGGCGGCGTGAACCTGCAGGGCGCAGAGAGCCAGCACAGCGGCGGCCAGCGCGCGTGGGATGCGGGTCATGCTTTGTCTCCTCCATCGCCGCGCGGACCGTTGGACGGCCCCGGCGCGGCGGATGCAGATATCGTTGGCGGGTCGACCGTCAGTGGGTCAGACCGGGATCTTCGTTTCGTAGTCGATGCTGGTCGACGCGAGCAGCAGGCCGACGCCGCAGGCGGCAAAGAACATCAGCGCCAGGAAGTAGGAGCCCGTGGCCTGGACGATCAGGCCGACGATGATCGGCACGCTGATGCCGGCAATGTTGCCGCCGAGGTTCATCACGCCGCCCAGGAAACCGATCTTATTGCGCGTGCCCAGCATCGACGGCACGGACCAGAACAGGCCGCACCAGCGCAGGAAGAAGAGGGTGGAGGAAAGCAGCGCCACCACGGCCACCGCGTCGGTGACATAGGCCACCGAGAAGATCGACACAGTGGCGACCACGGCTGCAATGCCGAACAGCGTGCGCATCACCACGTTGGGACGCCGCCGGCTTCCTTCCACTTGTCGGCAATCCAGCCGCCGACGAGTTCGCCGACGAAGCCGCTCATGAAGATGATGAAGCTCGCGCCGCCCATGGTCTTGAGATCAAAGCCGCGCGCCTTGCTCAGGTAGGTCGGCATCCAGGTCAGCAGGCCGTAGAAGACGGCGTTGAAGCACATCCAGCTGAGGGCCATGCACCACACCGAGCGGTACTTGAAGAAGTCGAGCGAACGGCCCGACAGGTTGGCCGGCTCGGCGCTGTGCTCGCGCGCATGCGCTTCCTCGATGTGGCGGGCTTCCAGTTCATTGACGCCGCTGTGTTCGCGCGGCGAATTGCGGATGTACCACCAGGCCACGAAGCCGGCAAGCACGGTGCCGACGCCGGCCACCACGAACGACATGCGCCATGAGCCGAGCTCGCTGATCAGGCCCGCAATGATGAGCGAGCCGAGCGCCGCGCCCAGCGGCGCGCCGCCGTCGAGCAGCGTGGCGCCGCGGCCGCGTTCGTTCTGCGTCATCCAGATGGCGTTGAGCTTGCCGCCGGCCGGGTAGATCGGCGCTTCGGCGGCGCCCAGCCCGAGCCGCGTGAGCAGCAGCGAGGTGGCGTTGGTGCAGACCGCCGCGATCGCCTGGAAGAAGCCCCAGAACACGGTGGCGCAGGCGATCACGATGCGCGGCTTGTACTTGTCGGCCAGCATGCCGCCCGGAATCTGCATGAATGCATACGTCCAGAAGAAGGAGCTGAGGATCAGCCCCTGCATGGCGGGGCTGAGGTCGAATTCCTTGGCGATCAGCGGCATCGCTACCGACAGCGAGGCGCGGTCGATGTAGTTGATCGCGACGAGCATCAGCATCATCAGGAAGATTTTCCAGCGCACGCTGCTGCGCGTGGCCGTGAGGGTGCCGGCTTGGCTTGTCGTTTGCATGACGGGTTGTCTCCTTGCTCCTTGGGTCCTTCGGTTGAGGCGTTTGTAGTGTGTGTCGCGCAACTGGCCGGAGTATAGGATACGTAATCTGTAATTACAACTCGTGTAAGTCATTGATTTTAATGTTATGCATCTGCACAATTGTGGGTGTGATAGCCTTGCGATGGTGCAAATTCCCCATGTTGGTGACGTCCGTGACACAAACGCTTCCGAAAACCGCCCGTCTGCGCACGCTGGGCATGTCGGCCGAAATCGCTGCGCGACTTCGCACGATGATCGAAGAGGGCGAGCTGCCGCCCGGCGAGCGCATCGACGAGCGGGCCTTCTGCGAAGCCTTCGATGTCTCGAAGACGCCGCTGCGAGAGGCGCTCAAGGTGCTGGTGGCAGAAGGGCTGGTGCTGCATCGGCAGTACATCGGCTACCGTGTCGCGCCGCTGGACCTGGACGAGCTGCGGTCCACGTTCGAGACGCTGCACGGCCTGGAGGCAACGGCCGGGGAGCTGGCCGCTCAGCGCCTGAATGACGCCGCGCAGGCCCGGCTGGAGCGCCGGCACGACGCGATGATCGAAGCGCACGCGGCGGGACGGCGTACCGACTATTTCCGCATCAACCAGGAAATCCACCAACTCATCATCGACGGGGCCGCCAACCCGGTGCTGGCCGGCGTCTATGCCGCGCTGATGAGCAAGGTGCACCGCGCGCGCGGCGCCGCCAATGCTGATACGCTGCGCTGGCAAGAGTCGCATGAGGAACATGAGGAAATCATGGCCGCGCTGCGCGAGCCCGGCCGCCCGCGGCTGGCGCAGGTGCTGCGCCGGCATTCCGAGAACACCGCCAAAGAAGTGCTGACGGTGGTCGCGCGCACGCTTGCCGCGCCCGCCGCCCGACAAGCCAATTCATCCAAGGGGAGACAATGAAACTGGTAAGAACCGGCCTGCCCGGCGCCGAGCGCCCAGGCCTGATCGATGCGCAGGGCGAGGTGCGCGACCTGTCCGGCGTGATTGCCGACGTCAATGCTGCGCACCTGTCACCGGACGCGCTGGCGCGCCTGGCGCAGATCGACACGGGCAAGCTGCCGGTGGTGGAAGGGGCGCGTTTCGGCGTGCCCTGGACCGGTATCGGCAAGATCATCGCGATCGGGCTGAACTATGCGGACCATGCGGCCGAGGCTGGCATGCCGATTCCGGCCGAGCCGATTGTCTTCCTGAAGGCCAACAGCTCGCTCAACGGCCCGGACGACGCCGTGATGCTGCCCTACGGCTCCCTGAAATCCGACTGGGAAGTCGAGCTCGGCGTGGTGATCGGCACCACTGCGCGCAATGTGTCGCGCGAGGATGCACTCAGCCATGTCGCCGGCTACTGCGTGGTCAACGACGTGTCGGAGCGCGAGTTCCAGGTCGAGCGCGGCGGCACCTGGGACAAGGGCAAGGGCTGCGACACGTTCTGCCCGGTCGGCCCGTGGCTCGTGACGCGCGACGAAGTGCCCGATCCGCAGGCGCTCGGCCTGTGGCTCGAGGTCAATGGCGAGCGCGTGCAGAAAGGCAGCACCGCGACCATGGTCTTTGACGTGGCCACTGTGGTCAGCTACGTCAGCCGGTTCATGACGCTGCAGCCCGGCGACTGATCGCCACGGGCACGCCGCCGGGCGTCGGCATGGGCTTCAAGCCGCCGCGCTTCCTGAAGGCGGGCGATACGATGCGCCTTGGGGTTGAGGGGCTGGGTGTGCAGACGCAGAAGGTAGTGGCGTACGAGTGAAGTGCGCACGGCGGGCGTGCAAGGCGCCCGCCAAGGTTCCCCATCGAAACGCTTTCATACAAAGCGTTGTGTTTCCATACAAAGCGTGCCACCAGAGCAACAGTTCCGGTGCCGAAAGAGGGCTGGATTACATTGATTTACAGGAAATCCGACGCTTGGCTTTCCGTTGCCATTTCTGCGTGAAATACTGCTTCTAAGGGCGGCGTTCTGACCGTCCTGCAGTACCTGCCAGAAGAGCAATGCCATGTCCGAGCACGCCCCCGAGATCGAGTCCTACCTCGGTACCACGCTGAAGCGCCGCTTCTGCGCGCTGGCCGACACCCTGGACAGCCGCGCCGAGCTGGAAGCGATCCGGCGCAACATCCACCAGAATCCTGAACTTGCCTTCGATGAAGTCCGCACCTCCGGGCTGGTCGCCAGCCTGCTGGAGAGCTGGGGCTTCATGGTGACGCGCGGCGTGGGCGGTACCGGCGTGGTGGGTACGCTGAAGGCGGGAACCGGCGGGCGCAGCATCGGCATCCGCGCGGACATGGACGCGCTGCCCATCCACGAACGCACCGGCCTGCCGTATGCGAGCGCAAACGAAGGACACATGCACGCCTGCGGCCACGACGGCCACACTGCGATTCTGCTCGGCGCAGCAAAGCAACTCGCACGTACGCGCAACTTCAACGGCACGGTCCACCTGATCTTCCAGCCGGCCGAGGAGATCGGCTCTGGCGGCGGCGCCGAGCGCATGCTGGCCGACGGCCTGTTCGAGCGCTTCCCGTGTGACGCGATCTTCGGACTGCACAACCATCCGGGCGTGGAGCAGGGGAGTTTCCTGTTCCGTGCAGGCCCGTTCATGGCGGCATGCGACACGGTGACCATCACCATCCGCGGCAAGGGCGGTCACGCGGCGCGGCCGCACCAGTCGGTCGATCCGATTCTGGTGGCCGGCAGCCTGGTGATGGCGCTGCAGTCGGTAGTATCGCGCTACGTCGATCCGAACGAAACCGCCGTCGTCACAATAGGCACGCTGCACGCGGGCCACGCCCCCAATGTGATCCCAGACAGCGCGCGCATGGAAATCAGCGTGCGTTCGTTCAGCCCGGAAGTGCGGGCTTCGCTCGAGACCCGCATCCGCCAGCTCGCCATTGCGCATGCCGAGGGGTACGGCGCGGTGGCCGATGTGAACTATGTGCACGGCTACCCGGTGCTGATCAACAGCGAACGGGAAACCGAGTTTGCACGGCAGATCGCGGAGGAACTGGTCGGCGCCGACAAGGTGGTGTCGCAGGCGGCGCGGATTACCGGCAGTGAAGACTTTGCGTATTTCCTGCAGCAAAGGCCGGGCTGTTTCGTGCGGCTGGGCAACGGTGCCAATCAACCGTTGCTGCATAACCCCGGGTATGACTTCAATGACGAGAACCTGACGGTCGGTGCAGCGTATTGGACGAGGCTCGTCGAGCGCTACCTGGCAAGATGACCTTGCTGTCGCGATGCATGCACTGCATGCGGCATCGCGGCTTCTGCGCCCCAGGATAGCCTCCTTCGGAGGCTACTTCTTCTTTGTCTCGCCAAAGAAGAAGCAAGAAGGCGACCCCGTGATCGGCGAAACCCCCTCGCGCTGGGCCGGCTCCGCGGCGCTCGCGCAAAACTCGCGGCCTGAACGGCCGCTCAGACACTGCGCGAGCTGTCCAGGGCTGCGCCCCGGACGACCGCGGAGCCGGCCCAGCGCGAGGCGCCGCTCAAGGGGAGAGAACAGCAAACCGGCAGCATGCGCACGACAGCGTACTTTCCGACGTGCATGAGGGGCTTCAGCGGAAGAACGCACTTGGCGGAACGCCAAACTGCCTCTTGAACATCGTCGCAAACGCACTCGGGCTCTCGTATCCAAGATCGAGCGCCACATCCACCACCTTGATGCCCGCGGCAAGCCTTTCCAGCGCCGCCAGCAACCGCGCCTGCTGCCGCCACTGACCGAACGTCATCCCTGTTTCCCGCGCAAAGCGCCGCTGGATGGTCTTGGGGTCCACCCCCAAACGTTCGCTCCAGTCGGCCAGCGTCAAGGGCGTGTCGGGCGCAGCGACAATCGCATCGCAGATCTGGCGCAGGCCAGCGTCCACCGGATGGGGCAGGTGCAGCGGCAGCGTAGGCACCAGGACGACCTCGTCAAGCAACAGCCGCATCAGCCGGCCCTCGCGTGAGTCGGCCACGTAGGGCAGGGGAACATCGATGGCGGCCAGGATCAGCTCACGCAGCAATGGCGATATGCCGAGCACCGTGCAGCGCAGCGGCAGATCGGGTGCGGCATCGGGCCGGATATAGGCAGTCCGCATCTGCACACGCCCGACCATGCGGATCCAGTGCGTGGTACCGCCCGGCATCCACATGCCGCGCGTGGGCGGCACGATCCACTGGCCCTCGGCCGTGCAGACCACCATCACGCCGTGCACGGCATGAATCAGCTGCGCATGGGGATGCTGGTGCGGGTTGGTGACGTGGCCCGGCAGGTAGTCGGCCGCCATCGCGGCGACCGGCATCGGGCTGCGGTCAAAGCGCACATAAGGCGGCGGTTCGCCGTAGGTGTCGCCGAGCGCGAGTGTTTCCGGCGTCGGTTCAGGGGGCGGCCGCAAGGATCGCATGTCCTTTTCTCCAAGGTTGCGGACCTATTCTCGCAGGACAGGCGTGCTTCGGCCAGATAGCATCGCCTCTCACACTGTCCCGGCGAGCGCCCCCTGTTCGTCGTCTTGCCCTGTCGAGACCGCCAATGAGCACTACCATCGACTCGAATTCCGCCGTTTCCGGCATTCCCACCCAGCCACAGGCTGCACAGGCTGAACACGCCGCCGAGCGCACGGGCTTTCGCGTGCTGTCCGCGATCAGCTTCGCGCATTTTCTCAACGACATGATCCAGTCGTTGATCCTGGCGATCTATCCGATGCTCAAGGGCGGCTTCAACCTGAGCTTCGTGCAGATCGGCCTGCTGACCATGACCTACCAGGTCACGGCATCGCTGCTGCAGCCGGTCGTGGGCCTGTACACCGACAAGCATCCGAAGCCCAACTCGCTCGCCATCGGCATGGGCTTCACGCTGGCCGGCCTGCTGCTGCTGTCGGTGGCGCCGACCTATGGCGTGCTGCTGGTGGCAGCGGCGCTGGTCGGCACCGGTTCGTCGATCTTCCATCCGGAGTCGTCGCGCGTGGCGCGCATGGCCTCGGGCGGCCAGCACGGGCTGGCGCAGTCGATCTTCCAGGTCGGCGGCAACGGCGGCAGCGCCATGGGGCCGCTGCTGGCGGCGGGCATCGTCCACAAGCAGGCGAGCGTGGCATGGTTCTCGCTGGCGGCGCTGCTGGCCATTGCGGTACTGTGGAAGATCGGCGGCTGGTATGCGCAGCAGCTCGCGCATCGCGCGCGCAAGGGCAAGCAGGCTGGCGCCATGGCCAGCCCGGTGCCGAGGCGCGTGGTGGTGCGCTCGATGCTGGTGCTGCTGGCGCTGGTGTTCTCCAAGTACTTCTACATGGCGAGCCTTACCACCTACTACACCTTCTACCTGATGGAGAAGTTCGGCCTGGCGCGCCAGACCGCGCAGGTCTACCTGTTTGTATTCCTGTTCGCGGTGGCGGCGGGCACCATCCTGGGCGGCCCGATCGGCGACCGCATCGGCCGCAAGCGCGTGATCTGGGCATCGATCCTCGGCGTGGCGCCGTTCACGCTGGTGCTGCCGCACGTGGGCCTGTTCTGGACCGGCGCGCTGACCTTCATCATCGGCTTCATCCTGGCCTCGGCCTTCTCGGCGATCCTGGTGTTCGCGCAGGAGCTGATCCCCGGCAAGGTGGGCATGGTGTCGGGCCTGTTCTTCGGCCTTGCCTTCGGCATGGGCGGCATCGGTGCCGCGGTGCTGGGCGGGCTGGCCGACTCGCACGGCATCCAGGCCGTGTACCAGGTCTGCGCGTACCTGCCGCTGCTGGGCCTGCTGGCGGTGTTCCTGCCTGATCTGGGCGGCAAGCGCAAGACGGCCTGACGGCGCCCACGCGCGCCAGCACAAAGTGCGCCATAGCGCCCCGCTCCGGCGGGGCGTTTTCACTGCAGCGGGCGTCTCCTGCTCCGGGATGACCATGCCAGCACGCCGGCCATCCCCGCCCATGCGTCGACTACGCGCGCGCCGGCGCGCAGCATGGTGCCGTTTTGCGGCATCATGGCAGGCATGACGTCCGCCGTACCTCCGCTTCCTGCTTCTTCATCCACCGCCGTGCCGGCCTGCGAGCGCTGCCTCGCGCTGGCGGCCGATCCGCGGCGACGCGAGCCGCCGTCCTGCCTGGCGCTGCGCAACACCACACCGCAACCCGGCCAGAGCGCAAGCGGCGTGCCATACAGCATGCTGACCTTCTGTTGCCGCGACTGCGGCACGGTGTGGCGACTGTACGACCGCGCCAACGAACTGTTCGTCTCGTGGGTGCCGGAGCACCCGCTCGTGCGCTGACGAAAAAGCGCTGCGGGCCGATCGGCTAAGATAGCGCGACGCGGCCGCGCGCCGCGCCCTTCCATTTCCCGCACCCGTCATGGCTTTACATTCCCGCTTGCCCTTGCTGGCCGCGCTTGGCGCCGCCGGCCTCATGGCGGCAGCCCTGCCTGCCACCGCCGCCGACAACTACCCCAGCCGCCCGATTCGCCTGATCGTCGCCTATCCCACCGGCGGCATCAGCGACACGGTCGCACGCGCGCTCGGCGAACGGCTGTCCGCCCAGATGGGTGCGTCGGTGGTGGTCGAGAACAAGGCCGGCGCCGGCGGCAGCATCGGCATCGACGCGTGGCCAAGGCGGCGCCGGACGGCTACACGCTCGGGTTTGCTTCCACGAGCCCGCTCACGCTCAATCCGCACGTGGGTCATGTCAACTACGACCCCCAGCGTGATGTGGCTCCCGTCATGAGCGTGATGTACTCGCCGGTGCTGATCGTCGCCACGCAAAGCTTTGCCGGCAAGACGTTCCAGGACCTGCTGGCACAGGCCAAGGCGAAGCCGGGCTCGGTGCGCTGGGCCACGTCGGGCCTCGGCACGGTCGGCCATGTCGTGCTCGAGCAGGTGAAGGCGAAATCGAAGGCCGAGCTGACGCTGATTCCATACAAGGGCGCCGGCCAGCAGATGAACGACGCACTCGGCGGCCAGTTCGAGGTGATGAGCACCAATGCCAGCCCGGCACTGACCCAGCACATGCAGGCCGGGCGGCTGCGCGCGCTCGCCGTGGGCGCGCCCAAGCGCATCGAGAGCATGGCCGGCGTGCCGACGCTCGCGGAACTCGGCTATCCGAAGGCCAACCTGACCTCGACCTTCGGCATTTTCGCCCCGGGCAAGACGCCGCCGGCGATCATCAACAAGCTCAACGCCGAACTCAACAAGGCCCTGTCGGAGCCAGAAGTGCGTGAGCGCCTGCTCAAGGGCGGCGAGGAGCCGACCGGCGGCACGCCCGCCCAGTTTGCCAAGGCCATCCACGACGAGTACGTGGAGAACGCGCGCATCGTCAAGGAAGCCGGCATCAAGGCCGACTGAGTCCTTCCGCCGGCATGCGGCCGGGTGTCACACCTGGTCCAGCCGGTTTCCCAGGCCGTAGACCGCGGACAATCGCACGCCGTTGTGCGGCCACAGCGCGAGCTTGGTGCGCACGCGCGACAGATGGCTGTCTACCGTGCGTGAAGCCGCATCGACGTGGTAGCGCCAGACCTCGTTCACCATGGTCTGGCGCAGCACCAGCGAGCCGAGATTGCGGAACAGCAGCACGGCCAGGTCGAATTCCTTCGGCGCCAGCGCGACCGGCTTGCCGTGCACCCAGGCGCGGCGGTCATCCGTGGCGAAGCGAAAGGCGCCGTGGCTGAGATTGCAGGCATGCGGGCCTGCCGGGCCCGCGCGGCGCAGCAGCGCCATCACGCGCGCGGCCAGCTCCGCCGTGCCGACCGGTTTGCGCAGGTAGCGTCGGCGCCTTCGGCAAGGCAAGCGGCAATCTGCGCATCATCATTGGAATCTCCGAGCAGCATCACCGGCAGTTCCTGGCCGAGCGTACGGCGTACCCACGAGAGCACGTCGAGCGCCGAAATGCCCGGCGCGTCGCCGTCCATCAGCAGCATGTCGAACGCGCCGCCGCGCAGCGCTTGAAGCAGCGACCGGCCGTGGATGTAGCGCGTGCAGTGGTGCCCGCTGAGGCGCAGCGTCTGTTCGATGCCGACCGCGCGAGTCGGGTCGGCCTCCAATACGGCAATTCTCACTTCGTCTCTCCTGGCGCTTCCGGATGCAGGAAGACCGGCCGCGAAAAGGCCGGCACGGCAGTTGCCCATGGTATGGGCCGGTCCTCGGGCCAGAAGTAAACGATTGTTGAAAGTTCGATTTGAGTCCTCTCCTATTCTGACGTTCGGGTCAGCGGTTTCTAATGCCCTCACGCGCAAAACGCTGAGGAACACAGACCATGACCAAGACGATTGCCTCGCTGGAAGCCGATCCCGTCCACGCGGCGCTGATCCGCAGGATCGTCAACGAGGCCGGATACGAGTGCGTGAGCTTCAGCCAGAGCCGGCGCCTGCTGCTGGCCCTGCATGACACCGCCTTCGACCTGCTGCTGCTGGACTGGCAGATGCCGGGCATGTCCGGGCTCGAGGTACTGAACTGGGTGCGCGGCAACCTGGACCGCCGCATTCCGGTGATGTTCCTGTCCGCCCGCGATGCCGAAACCGATATCGTGAGCGCACTGGTTGCCGGCGCCGACGACTACATGGTCAAGCCTGTCCGCGCCGCCGAACTGTCGGCCCGTATCGGCGCCGTGCTGCGTCGCGCCTGTCCCGGAGACTTCGCACGCAACGCGCCGCTGCGCCTGGCGGGCTACGTGTTCGACTGCGCCGCGCGGCAGGTGACCTGCCACGGCCATCCGATCTGCCTGACGCCCAAGGAGTTCGATCTTGCCGTGCTGCTGTTCCGCAACGAAGGGCGTATCGTCACGCGCGACCACATCATCGCGACGGTCTGGGGCCGCGAGATCTCGCCACTGTCACGCACCATCGATACGCATGTGTCGCGCGTGCGCAGCAAGCTGGGTTTGCATGAAAACAGTGGGCTCAGGCTGACGCCGGTCTATACGCATGGGTACCGGCTGGAACTTGCGGAGAGCGAGGCGGCATGACGAAGTCTCACTGGTCCTGTCGGCTTTCCTGGCCAGCCAAATAAAAAAGGCACCCGAAGGTGCCTTTTCGCCAAACAACTAACTGATCGGGGAGAGATCAGAAAATGTGGCGGATACCAGCGGCCACGCCCAGCTGGTTGTTGGCGCCCGGCAGTTCGGTCGTCGCGCCGCCGGAGACGTGGTTGTAGTCCACGGTACCGTACACTTGGGTACGCTTGGACAGCGAGTACTCGGCCAGCAGGACGCCGGCGTAACGATGGCCGCCATTGCCGGCGATACCGTTCTTGTTCTCGATGTAGTCGTAGTAGAACGCACCGGTCACTGCCAGGGCCGGAGTGGCCTGGTAGGTCGTGCCGACATAGCCAAGGTGGTCCTTACGCGGGTTGTTCACTGCGCCCGCTGCGACGGCCGCCGTTGCAGGCGGGGTGATCGACGCAGCCGACTGGTTCATGAAACCATTGTCGATCGCGCCGGTGCGGTCCTTACCGCCGAGATAGCCCAGGAAGATCTTGGCCGGGCCGATGCTGTACTTACCGGCAGCACCGAACATTTGCTGACGCTCGCCAGCCTGGTTGCGAATTTCCTGATACACGCCACCGATGCCGAACGGGCCATACGAGTAAGCGGCACGGGCGCCCAGTACTGGTTGGAGGTCATGCTGCCAGGGGTTTCGCCGAAGCCGTAGCTGGCGCCGACGTCCAGGCCACCAACTTGCCGCCGTAGCTCATGACGTTGTTGGCGCGGAACTGCGTCAGGAAGAACGGCCAGGCGTTGGCGGTGTAGTTACCGATGGTCAGCGGATCGTAGTCGCCGAAGAAATTAAAGCCTTCGGTGTACTGGCGGCCCAGCTTGACAGCGCCGAAGTCACCGCTCAGACCAACGTAGGCCTGACGATTGAACAGCGTGTTGGCCGAGTTCAGCTTGCCGGTGTCGAGGCTGTAGCCATTTTCCAGTTGGAAGATCGCCTTCAGGTTGTTGCCCAGCGCTTCTGCGCCCTTCAGGCCCCAACGGCTTTGCGTAACGGCGCCGTCGGTCAGTTCGGTCTTGCCGTGACCCGATGCATCGGCATGGGTGGTGTAGCGAACGCTGACGTCAGCGATGCCGTACAACGTGACGGAAGTCTGTGCAAAAGCGGAACCTGCCAGCAGGCTGCCGGCGGCGAGGACGATGGCCGATTTCTTCATGGTGCTCCTTTTCTGTTCTGTTCTGGTCTCCGCCGGATCACGACGGGGCACGGGGTCTACGTTTCGTGTAAACGCCGCGAAAATTTAACAAACGTCGGAGCGAAGGACACAATTACGCGCTGGAGCCGGAATTCGAGCAGGATTTTGGTGCAAATCCGTTGTCTGGCCGCTACACAATACCGTGTTGGTGCGTTGCACCAGCATACGACGCCATTTGCTGGTGCCGACGGTAGCGCGAGAAGACACCGGCGCCCCCTGTTGGAAGGGGCGCCGGCAGGGGAGGGGGACGCGAATCAGCCTTGCGGGATCTCGATCTTCACTTCGAGGACTTCCAGGTTGTCCTGGCGTTCGAGACTTACGCGCAGGTCCTGGTCACTGATCTTGACGTACTTGGATATCACGGCCACGAGCTCGCGCTGCAGTGCCGGCAGGTAGTCGGCAGGGGCCGAGTGGCCCGTGCGTTCGTGGGCCAGGATGATCTGCAGCCGCTCTTTGGCGACCGAGGCAGACTTCTTCTTTTCCCCCAGCAGGAAGGACAGGATCGACATGGGGATGAATCCTCCTTACTAGGTTATTTGTTGCCGAAGATGCGCGAGAGCAGGCCCGGCTTCTGGTAGTCCGTGAAGCGCATCGGTTTGTCCTTGCCAAGGAAGCGGTCCACCACGTCGCCGTAGGCGTCCGCCACGTCGCTGCCCTCCAGATGGATTGCCGGCGTGCCCTGGTTGGAAGCGTGCAGCACCGCCTCGGATTCGGGCACCACGCCGATCAGCTTGATGCGCAGGATTTCCTGGATGTCCGTGAGCGACAGCATTTCGCCGCCGTGCACGCGCTTCGGGTTGTAGCGGGTGATCAGCAGGTGTTCCTTGATCGGCTCGCCACCTTCGCTGGCACGTTTGGTCTTGGACGCCAGGATGCCGAGGATGCGGTCCGAGTCGCGTACGGACGACACTTCCGGGTTGGTCACGATCAGCGCCTCGTCGGCGAAGTACATGGCCATCAGTGCGCCCGACTCGATGCCGGCCGGCGAATCGCAGATGATGTACTCGAAGTCCATCTCGACCAGGCCCTTGATCACCTTCTCGACGCCATCCTTGGTCAGCGCGTCCTTGTCGCGCGTCTGCGAGGCCGGCAGGATGAACAGGTTCTCGCACTTCTTGTCCTTGATCAGGGCCTGGCGCAGATTGGCTTCGCCCTGCACCACGTTGATCAGGTCATACACCACGCGGCGTTCGCAACCCATGATCAGGTCAAGGTTGCGCAGGCCGACGTCGAAGTCGATCACGGCAGTCTTGTGGCCGCGCAGGGCCAGGCCCGAGGCGAAGCTGGCGCTTGTGGTGGTCTTGCCGACGCCTCCCTTGCCGGAGGTCACAACGATGATTTTTGCCATGGCTCTTTGGTCCGTAATTAGGTTGAAGCTTGCGCTGCTGTGATTCCGTTCATGACTGGGCGCCGGATCATTTCATCCGGATCGCTTCCAGGATCAGCTTTTCATCGGCCAGGCGAACCTGGGCGGTCTTGCCGAGCACGTCGGCCGGCAGCGTCTGCTCGGCGTCCGGTAGATGCCCGCGATGGAAATCAGTTCGGGCTCCATGCACGTGCTGAAGATGCGCGCGCCGGTATTGCCCTTGACGCCCGCCAGCGCGCGGCCGCGCAGCGGAGCGTAGATATGGATATTGCCTTCGGCGATCACCTCGGCGCCGTAGCTGACAACGTCCATGATGACGACGTCGCCCTGGGCGTACACCTGCTGGCCCGAGCGCAGCGGCTTGTCGATCAGGAGGGTCTGGGCCTGCTGGAGCGCAGCCTTGACGGCCGCGTCCGCGGCGGACTGGGCGGCGGTGCGCGCGGCTTCTTCGCGGCGGCTGCCTCGGCGGCCTCGGCC
>LRMT01000162.1 GCA_001725945.1 Cupriavidus sp. UYMMa02A
GACCAGGAGGGCAACAGTTCGGGTCATGGTCGCAAATACCAGGGCGGTGGAGGAGGACTATATAGAACCCCAAAACGATAGCGGAAAGGGTCTTCTGCTGCCATGGCTCCCATGCCATGGCCGGGATTCAACACCATTATGGCCGGAATCACACCACTGACAGACATCATGGCGGCCGAGTCTGGCACGAAAGCTACCCACATTGGCGCTTCCTAGCAGTCCATCAACGCTGCCTTCAACCGCAAACGCGGGAACAATCTCATCTCAAGGTTCGAATCTGTTTCGGCCTCTCACTGGAGTAAATGGAATGAGCGTAGTTCCCACATCTTCGCCGAGCGCGTCGGTCCGGCCTTTTCCGTCGAGGGCATGCTGCTGGCCCGCAACAAGACCCGCGAGGCCGTCGCCGAGATCGCCGACCGTGTCAAACCGGGCATGGTCGAGGAAGACGCCGTTGAGATGGCCAAGCGCGTCATGCTCGACGCTGGCCTTGCGTTGAGCTGGCATCCCACGCGCGTTCGCTTCGGTCGCAACACCATCAAACCGATGAAGCTCGCTTCCGAGCCCGGCGTGATTCTGGAGGAGAACGACATATTCTTCGTCGACATCGCTCCCCGTGTGGAAACCTGGGAAGGCGACGGCGGCGCGTCGTTCGTAGTGGGGCAGCATGCGGAATACGAGCGTTGCGCTCGGGATGCCGAGGCGCTTTTC
>LRMT01000163.1 GCA_001725945.1 Cupriavidus sp. UYMMa02A
CAGCTTCAGGTAACGGCACAATGTCTCGAGCGCCTGCCGTGGCGTGGGCTCTTCCTTGAGCACCAGGCTGATCGGCCCGAGATTGGCAAACGTGCGCCGCGCCGCGAGCCGCAGTGCGAAGTCTTCCACGCCGGTAGCGCTTGCCGTGACTTCGAGCAGCTCGCGTACGGCATGGCTCGGAATCAGCTGCTCCGGGTTCTCAAGCATCCGCGCCGACAGCCCGACCCCGCGCAGGAACGCGTAGGGGTCACGCCCCAGGGACTCCACCAGTTCGATGTAGCCGTTCAGGCTGGCGCTGCGGATCAGCTTGCCGACGCTGGGCGCCTGCACGATTACTCCGGCGTGAAATGGATCGAGCGCAGCAGCTTGCCCTGGCGTTCGTACGATTCACGCACGTCCTTGGCCAGCTCCTCCGTGGTGGCCGCCGAACCGATCTCCATGCCGAGGTCTTCGATCTTCTTCCTGACGTCCGGCGACTGCATGGCCTTGAGCAGTGCCTCGCGCATCTTCGCGACCACGGTTGGCGGCACGCCCGGCGCGGACCAGAGCCCCATCCAGCTCACTTCGTTGAGATCGGGGAATCCCAGTTCGGCAAATGTCGGGACATCGGGCAGCGCGGCGATGCGCTTCGGGTAGGCAATGGCGAACGCCTTGAGCTGCCCCGACTTGATGAACGGCAGCGACGTGGCGGGGCCGTCGAACATCAGCGGAACATGGCCGCCCATGACATCCTGCAGCGCGGGTGGCGAGCCCTTGTAGCTCACTGCCCCCGTCTTCAGGCCCGCCAGGCGGTTGAACTGCACGCCGATGGTCTGGCCGCGCAGGCCGGCACCGTAGTTGGCGTAGTCGATCTTGCCCGGGTTCGCCTTGATATAGGCGACGAGTTCCGTAAGGTTCTTTGCGGGCAGGCCGGGCTTGCCGACCAGCACAAGGCCCTGCCGAGTCAGCTGCGCGATCGGGATCAGATCCTTGAACGGGTCGAACGACACCTTCATGACATGGGGCACTTCCGAGGCAATGCCCTTCTGGATCAGCAGGAACGTATAGCCGTCGCGCGGGGCGGACAGCAGGCCATGCACGCCGATGGATCCCGCGGCGCCGGCCTTGTAGTCGACGATCACGGGCTGGCCGAGCGGGCGCTGCAGCTCATGTGCGAACAGGCGCGCCAGGATATCGGCGGTTCCGCCGGGCGGCGCGCCGACGAGAATCCGCACGGGCTTGGTCGGCCAGTCCGCAGCATGGGCCGGCTGCGCGGCCGGTAGCAGGGAGACAGTGGCAGTCATCAACGCCAGTGTGTGGCGTGCAATCCGGGAGAACGGCTTCATGGCAATTCCTTGGGGGTCTCTTTTTCCTCCGCCCGGCACCTTCGATGCCGTGGCGTGGCGCTGAACTAGCCTTCGGTCGCATTCTGCGTCGCCGCACCACCCGGCGCTTTGCATCGCGCGACAGATTTGTGCGGTTCGTGACAAGTGCTCCGCGAACCTTCCCGGTCACGGGCGCGTTCGGCCCTGCCCCAAAAAGCAAACGATTGTCCCGGATAAGCAAGTTCGTGCGGTCGCCGGCTCCGATACTCGAAGCACCGGATCGAAGCCCGGACCAGGAGACACGCATTTCACGCCGTTTGCCGCAGAGGCGTGGCACAAAGCCACCCGGCATCCGCATGCAGCAGCTCCTGGCACGACAACAGCTCTTCCCCTTGGAGACCACCATGAATTTTCTCGACGGCCATCTTTTCCCGGAAAACCAGCAGCCGCTGATCATCACCGCTGCCCCCTATGCGCCGGGCTGGCTGCCGTCCGACTTCCCCGAGGATATCCCGGTCACGATGGAAGACCAGATCCAGAAGGCCGTCGATTGCTACAACGCGGGCGCGCCGTGCTGCACCTGCATGTGCGCGAACTCGATGGCAAGGGCAGCAAGCGCCTGTCCAAGTTCAACGAACTGGTCGCGGGCGTGCGCAAGGCGGTGCCCGAAATGATCATCCAGGTGGGCGGCTCGATCTCCTTCGCACCGGAGAACGAGGGACAGGCGGCCAAATGGCTGTCCGACGACACGCGCCACATGCTGGCCGACCTCGAACCCACGCCGGACCAGGTCACGGTGACGGTCAACACCTCGCAGATGAACGTTACCGACCATGCCGAGGATGCCGACTTCAAAGGCACATCGCGCGAGAATCCCGCCATCTTCAGCGCCTACAAGGAAATGACCGTTCCGGCGCAGCCCGGCTGGGTCGAGGAACACGTCCGCCGCCTGACGGCCAAGGGTATCCAGAGCGCATTCCAGTGCTACAACACGAACAGCTTCGAGTCGGTAGAACGCCTGATGCGCCGCGGCTTCTACAAGGGCCCGCTGGTCATGAACTGGGTGGCGATTGGCGGCGGCATGGACACGCCCAACGTCTACAGCCTTGGCAATTTCATGCGCGGCGTACCGGACGGCGCGGTAGTGACCGTGGAAAGCAATGTGCGCAATGTGCTGCCGGTCAACATGATGGGCATTGCCATGGGACTGCATGTGCGTTGCGGTACGGAGGACGTGCTGTGGAACCAGAAGCGCACGGCGAAGATGAGCACCGTGAAGCAGATCGAGCAGCTCGTGCGCATCTCGCATGAGTTTGGCCGCGAGATCGCCACGGCCCGTGAAGCGCGGGAGATCTCCAGGATCGGCGTGTTCTACGACACCGTTGAGGAATCGCTGCAGGCCAACGGCTTTGCACCGAACCGCAATGGCGGTACGCAGGGCTATTTGCGCAAGACGCGTTGATCCCGCCGAGCGTGACGGCTGGCGGACTGGTGCCCTAGGTGTGTACGATAGGCCCGGAGCGTGCAAGGTTGACACGCCCGGGTGCCTGAATACCTTGAGTGACGGCACCGTGGCGTTGCACTGGCGCGCCACAAGCCAAGGATTCGCCCCCTGAGCCATCACATGAGCACCCTGATCCGCAGCGCCCTCCTGGTCAAGTTTTCCGAAATCGCACGGACGCTCAGCGTCGACCCGGAGCGCATGATCCACCATGTCGGGGCCGACCGCTCATGCATCGTGTCGCCGGACCTGCATGTGCCGGAGCCATGGCTGGCCAGGGTGCTGGATGCCACCGAACAGGCCTCCAGCGGCGCTGCGGTCGGATTGCTGATGGCCGAGTCCTGGCGGCTGTCCGACTTCGGCCCGATCAGCCTGCTGCTCCAGCACCAGCCGACCCTGCGCCACGCGCTGGGCCACCTCGAGACGTACCGTCACCTGCTGAGCGAGTCCGTGCTCGTCCACGTCGAGGAGGCCGATGGCATCGCCATCGTCCGGCTCCAGCTGATTACCGACCGGCCGGTCCCAGGACGCCAGCCTGTCGAGCTGTCGATCGGCGCGATGCTGTGCCTGATGAAATCGATGCTGGGCGGAAAGTGGAAGCCGCGCAGCGTGCATTTTTCGCATGGCGCCCCCGCGAACCTGCACGTGCATCGCCGCTTGTTCGGCACGAATGTCGAGTTCGGCAGCGAGTGCGACGGCATCATCCTCGACCGCGCCGACCTCGATCGTCCCAATCCCCTCGGCGACGTGAATCTCGCACGCTACGCCCGCGAATTTCTCGACCAGCATCCGCACGGCGCCGGATATCCACCGCGTCCAATGTCCGCCGCTCGGTCCATATGCTGCTGCCGCGCGGACAGGGCAGTATCGAGCATGTCGGCCAGCAGCTTGGCGTGGGCGCCCGGACACTGCAGCGCCGGCTCGAGCAGGAAGGGGAAGAGTTCTCTTCGCTCGTGAACGAAGTGCGGCGCGGGCTGGCCAGCCGATACCTCGCGGATAGCCGCTACCCTGTCTCCCAGGTCGCGATGCTGGTCGGGTTCTCGGAAGTCAGTACCTTCTCGCGCTGGTTCAGTGCGCAGTTCGGCATGCCGCCGACACGCTGGCGCGCCGGCAAGAACGGCTGAGAGCGCCGTTCCGGTCACGCGGCCTCGCCTCCCGATACCCTCCCCATCTCCGCCGTCTGCCTGACGGCGCGCATCTCCCCGCTGGCCCTCACGCTTTCAGCACGAACGCCTGACGCAATCGGCCAAGTTGTGGCGCCAGCCGTCAAGCGGCGAATGCCGCCGCTGCCGACAATCCATCCAACACCTGCAGGCCCGGCCCGTGAATCGGGCGCTGTGGTCGGGCAGGTGAACGCAAAGGAGATGGAATGAAAGCGGCACAAGTCATAGCGGGCGCGATGGTGGTCGGCTCGAGGTGCGGGATATTCCCGCTCCGAAGCCCGGCGCGAACGAGGTCCTTGTGCGGGTTCGCGCATCCGGCCTCAATTTCGGCGAGATCAAGTACATGCGCGAGCATCGGACCGGCAACCCGATGACCGCCGGAGTCGAGTTCGCGGGCGAGGTGGTGAGCGTCGGCGAGCAGGTACGCAACTGGCGCGAAGGCGACCGCGTCATGGGCCACGGCCGCGGCTGCCACGCGCAGTATGTCGTCGCGGCCCCGCTGGCGCTGATGCCCGTGCCCGATGACGTGTCATGGGTCGATGCCGCCGCGTTTCCCAATGTGTTCATCACCGCGCACGACGCACTGGTGACCAACGGCGAACTGAAGGCGGGCGAATCGGTGTTCATCAACGGCGCCTCGGGCGGCGTGGGCATGGCCGCGATCATGATCGCATCGGCATTCCGTGCGCGCCCGGTGATCGCATCGTCGAGGTCCGCGGCGAAGCTCGATCGCCTGGCCGGCTTCGGCGTCGATATCGGCGTCAATGCAAGCACCGATTCGCAGGTGGAGACCATCATGGCGGCCACCGACAAGCGCGGTGTGGACATCATCATCGATACCGTCGGCGGCACGGTCTTCGAGGACCATATCAGGAGCCTTGCGGTGAAGGGGCGCCTGGTCAATATCGCACGGCTGGGCGGCGCCAGCACCGCCCAACTCGACTTGAACCTGCTCTGGCAGAACCGCCTGAAGCTGATCGGCGTGACCTTCCGCACGCGCACCGAACAGGAGCGCCTCGATTGCATCCAGGCCTGCGCGCGCGACCTGCTGCCATTCTTCCGCGGGGGCAAGCTCCGGCTGCCGATCGACAAGACGTTCCCGATGGCATCGATCGGCGATGCCTACGCCTATATCGCAGGCAGCCAGCACCTTGGCAAGATCGTGCTCGTCGCTGACTGACCGTTGAAATCCAGACACTCAAGGAGTGACCACCATGCAAGTCAACCTTCTTACCTGTTCGATCGGCGCTGAACTGAGCGGCGTGAGCCTCGCCGATGTAGCCCGCGATGATTCACTGTATGCGGAGATCAAGGCATTGCTGCTCAAGCATCGCGTGCTGTTCTTCCGCGACCAGGACATCACGCGTGCGGATCATGTTGCGTTCGCGAAGCGCTTCGGCGATCTGGAAGACCACCCCGTAGCCAATACGGTCGCGGGCTATCCGGGCCTCATCGAGATCGTCAAGAGCGAGAAGCGGGACCATTTCGAGAACACCTACCACAGCGATGCCTCGTGGCGCGCGAAGCCGCCCCGGGGGTGCCGTGCTGCGCTGCATTTCCTGCCCGGATGTCGGTGGCGACACCATCTGGGTGAACATGGTGGACGCTACAAGAACCTGCCCGAAGAGATCAAGCAGAAGATCGAGGGGCTGCGCGCCAAGCACGGCATCGAGCACTCGTTCGGCGCAATCATGACGGCCGAGGAGCGGGAAGAACTGGTGAGGAAGAACCCGCTGGTTGACCACCCGGTGGTCAGGACTCACCCGGAGACCGGCGAGAAGATCCTGTACGTGACGCCGTTCTCGACCCACTTCATCAACTACCACACGCCCGAGAACGTGCGCTTCGGACAGGACAAGCGCCCGGCGCCGCCCTGCTGCTGAACTACCTGCTCAGCCAGGCGGCAATTCCCGAGTACCAGGTGCGGTTCCGCTGGCGGCCGAACAGCGTGGCGATCTGGGACAACATGGCTACCCAGCACTATGCGGTCAGCGACTACTGGCCGGCGCCGCGCAGGATGGAACGCGCCACCATCATGGGGGAGCGGCCGTTCTGACTGGCCGGAAGCGGACCGGGCCCGGAAGTGGCCCAGGCCCGGAAGTGAAGCGCATTTCGGAACCGTTGTGGTTTGCTCCCCTCTCTACGACGTAGAGGGAGGAGAGCCTGAACTCCGGTTCTTCGGCAAATTGCCGGGATGGTGCGGGTGCCGGGGTGTCGTGCCTGACATGCACGACACCCCAAAATTCGGCGAAAACCCGAATCTCAGCGCCCGACCGGCTCCAGGGCCACCGGCTGCGCATCCGCAGCAATCGTGCGGTTGGCCAGCCCCAGCACGACCTGCAGCGCGAACGACACCGCTCCGACGATAAACACCACGTCGCCGAAGGTCCGTACCCAGCGCAAGTTCTGCAGGATCGGCTGCTGCATGAAGGCCTCGCTGCGCGAATACCAGGTGCCGTACTCCACGCTGGCGAGGAACTGGATAATGCCGATCGGCAGCAGGCTGGTGCTGATCATCAGCACGAGACCGGCATTCAGTCCCCAGAACGCGATCTTCATCAAGCCGGGGCTCAGGCGGTAGGCCGGGCGCACATAGCGCAGCACCAGCAGCGTGAAGCCCAGCGCGAGAAAGCCATAGACCCCGAACAGCGCGGCGTGCGCGTGCACCGGCGTGGTGTTCTGGCCCTGGATGTAGTACAGCGAGATCGGCGGATTGATCATGAAGCCGAAGACGCCGGCGCCCAGCATGTTCCAGAACGCCACCGCGACGAAGCACATCAGCGGCCACTTCAGGTCGGCCATCCACGGCGCACGGTCCTTCAGGCGCCAGTTGTCCCACGCTTCATGGCCAAGCACGATCAGCGGCACGACCTCCAGCGCGCTGAACGCAGCACCGACCGCCATCACCGGCGTAGTGGTGCCGGCAAAGTACAGGTGGTGGAACGTACCGGGAATGCCGCCCAGCATGAACAGCGATGCGGAGGCCAGGCTCGCGGCCGTGGCCATCGGGCGCGATACCAGCCCGAGCGTGCAGAACACGAAGGCCAACGCCGTCGTGGCGAACACTTCAAAGAAGCCCTCCACCCACAGGTGGACCACCCACCAGCGCCAGTACTCCATCACCGTCAGGCTGGTGCGCTCGCCGTAGGCCAGGCCCGCGCCATAGAACAGGCCGATCGCGACGACCGACGACGTGAGCAGCGCAAGCAGGTTCTTGTCGCCGCCGCGCGAGCGCAGCGCCGGCCAGATGCCGCGCATCATCAGCACGAGCCAGATCAGAATGCCCGCGAACTTGCCGATCTGCCACAGCGTCCAAGGTCCACGTACTCATAGCCCTGATGGCCCAGCCAGAAATTCAGGTGTGCCGGCAGGATCTGCGCAATGGCCAGGTAGTTGCCCGTGAACGAGCCGACCACCACCACGACGAGCGCCCAGAACAGGACATCGACGCCAAGCGCTGGAACTTCGGGTCCTTGCCACCGTTGATCAACGGTGCAAGGAACAGGCCCGCGGCCAGGAAGCCCGTGGCGATCCAGAACAGCGCGCTCTGGATGTGCCAGGTGCGTACCAGCGAATACGGGAACCACTGCGAGACATCGATGCCGTAGAACTTCTGGCCTTCCACGGTGTAGTGCGCGGTGAAGCCCCCCAGGAACACCTGGAACACGAACAGCGCGACCACCAGGAACAGGTACTTGCCCAGCGCGCGCTGCGACGGCGTGAGCGCCACGGCCAGCAGCGGATCGCGGGTTGGCGCGTGCGGCAGGTTCTCTTCCTGCCCGCGCAGGAACGCCCAGGCCCACACCAGCAGGCCGACGCCCGCCAGCAACACCACCACGCTGACAACCGACCACACCACGTTCTCGCTCGTCGGCTGATTACCGATCAGCGGCTCATGCGGCCAGTTGTTGGTGTAGGTGGCTTCGTGCCCGGGACGCGCGGTGGACGCGGCCCATGCCGTCCAGAAGAAGAAGTGCGTGAGCTGCGCGCGGCGTTCGGCGCTGGGCAGCGTGTTCTCCTTCATCGCGAAATGCTCGCGGCTCGTGTGCAGGTCGGGCGAGTCGGAGAACAGGCGGTCGTAGTAGTCCGCCGTCTGCGCCATGGCTTGTGCGCGGCGCGGCGACACGGTCAGCACGCTGGTCTGCGCGTCAGCCTGGTTGCCACGGTACTCGGCGCGCAGTTGTTCGCGCAGGGCGGCCTGTGCCGGCCCGTCGAGCTTCGCGTACGGACGGCTGTACTGCTGCTGCGCCGCCAGGTCCAGCCAGGCGGTCAGCTCACGGTGCAGCCAGTCGGCGGTCCAGTCCGGCGCCTGGTAGGCGCCGTGGCCCCAGATGGAGCCGAGCTGCATGCCGCCGACCGATTGCCACGCGGTCTGGCCGTCGAGGATGTCCTCGCCGGTGAAGAGCGTGCGGCCATCACTGACTACCACCTTGGCCGGCATGGGCGGCGCTTGCCGATAGACCTCGACACCGTAGTAGCCGAGCAGGGAAAACGTGACCACCAGCACGGCGATCAGCAGGAACCAGAGTCTGCGATAGGGACCCATGATAAGGCTCGCTTTATTGGGAATGATTGGCGTTGGCTCAGTCGTTCGCGGGCTGCGCGACAGCCGGCTCGAACAGGATGTTGTTTTCCAGGTGGATGTGTTCCATCAGGTCTTCGCGCAGGGTGCGCAGGCCCAGGTACAACGCCCGCCAGGTATTGCAGGCCGCGCGCGGCAGCGTGATGTCGTTGGTCAGCGCGGCCAGGCGCTGCAGTGCCTCGCCGTGGTCGTCATGCTCCATGCGCATCACCGTGATCGGTGCCGTGGCGGCGGCCTGCAGCCCGCGCGCCAGCATCGGGAACAGGATCTGCTCTTCCTTCTGCATATGGCTTCCAGTTCGGCGCGCATCTGCACCAGATGGTCGGCCAGGCCAACCGGGCAGTCGGGCCGGTCGCCATGCACGTGCTCAACGCGGCGGGCCAGGCGGATCAGCTCCGGCAGTTGTTCGCGGTGGCGCTCATGAAAACGCGTGAGGATATGAGCAATGAGCGACGCCGGCGGTACGGCGCCCCAGTCGGTCTGCACCGGTTCGCTGTCGCGCTGCAGGGTCTGCAGGCGTGTTTCGATGGCCTCGGCATCCAGGCCCTTGGCAACCGCGGCATCGCGCAGCGTCTGCTTGCCGCCGCAGCAGAAGTCGAGGTCATAGTCGTGGAAGATCCCCGTGGCTCCGGGAATACGGCGGGCCAACTGGCCCAGAGGCTGGTCTTGCAAACGCATGATGTGCTCCTTCTCGAATGTGTCGCACATCACTTATGCCAATATCGTGCCAGATTTTTTTCCATGAAAATCATGAGGTTACGAATTCAACGGTATAATTCACCCAGTTTGATATAAGGTGTTTTTTACCATTCGAGGTATTTATGACCCTGAGTCGCCGAAGGATCTACGCGGAACTGCTCGCCGATCTGGTAGCTGACCTGCCGCATGCCGTACGGCTGCAACGGCTGGTCAGCGCACTGCGCGCGTTCTTCGGCTGCGGCGCCGTGGCCTTGCTGCGGCTGGAGGAGGAACACCTGCGCCCGGTGGCGGTGGACGGCCTCGTGCGCGATGCACTCGGGCGCCGCTTTGCGGTGGGGCTGCACCCGCGGCTCGGCGCCATCCTCGGGCGGCGCGGCGTCACGTGCTTCCACCATGACAGCGTGCTGCCGACCCCTACGACGGCCTGATCGACGAGCACGTGGGCGAGCCGCTGCCGGTGCACGACTGCATGGGCATCAGCCTGGAACTCGACGGCCGTAGCTGGGGCGTCCTGACGCTCGATGCATTGCAGGTCGGCACCTTCGACGATGCCGCGCAGGCCGAGCTGGATGGGCTCACGCTGCTGGTCGAGGCCGCCGTCCGCACCACCCGGCTCGAAGCCGACATCCGCGCGCTGCAACTGTCACGCGGCAAGACCGCTGACAACGAGTTGCCGACCGACGAGAGCGAGATCGTCGGCCAAAGCGAGGCAATCACCGGACTGCTGCATGAGCTTGACGTCGTGGCCGATACGGAACTGCCGGTGCTGCTGCTCGGCGAGACCGGCGTCGGCAAGGAATTGTTTGCGCACCGGCTGCACCGCCTGTCGCGGCGGCGCGAACGGCCGCTGGTCCACGTGAACTGTGCCGCGCTGCCGGAATCGCTGGCGGAAAGCGAGTTGTTTGGTCACGTCAAGGGCGCGTTCTCCGGCGCCACGGGCGAACGCCCCGGCCGCTTCGAGGCCGCCGATGGCGGCACGCTGTTCCTCGACGAAGTGGGCGAACTGCCGCTGGCCATCCAGGCCAAGCTGCTGCGCACGCTGCAGAACGGCGAGATCCAGCGGCTCGGCTCCGACAAGCCGCGCCGCGTGGACGTACGCGTGATTGCCGCCACCAACCGCAACCTGCGCGAGCATGTGCGGGATGGCTCGTTCCGTGCGGACCTGTATCACCGGCTGTCGGTCTATCCCATTCCGATCCCGCCGCTGCGCGAACGCGGCAATGACGTGCTGCTGCTGGCTGGGCGTTTCCTGGAGCTGAACCGCGCGCGGCTGGGCATGCGAAGCCTGCGGCTGTCGCCCACGGCGCAGGATGCGCTGCGGCGCTATCGCTGGCCCGGCAACGTGCGGGAGCTGGAGCACGTGATCAGCCGTGCGGCGCTGCGGTCAGTGAGCCGCGGGGCCAACCGGAATGACATCGTCACACTGGAGGCCGATTTGCTCGACCTGGACAGTCTGGCCGCCCCGTCCGATGCGACCGCACCCCCCACGGAGGGCACGGAAGCCAGGCGCGCGCATACGGCGCTGCCAACCGGCACGACCCTGCGAGACGCGGTGGATCAAACCCAGCGCGACTGCATCGAGCAGGCGCTGCTCGCGCACCACGGCAACTGGGCTCAGGCTGCGCGCCAGCTTGGGGTGGATGCGAGCAATCTGCATAAGCTGGCCAGGCGGTTGGGGTGCAAGTAGGAGGCTGAGGGATGATTGGGCTGGCTTGGCTCATCGTGCTCGCCAAGCACGACATCCCAGTCAAGCGGCAGCTTTAGACTCCTCAACCTCATGCCCCGAAGGCAACAAATCCGGATTACAGGATCGCCGCTGCCAGCCGTTCCGCCAGCGGCCCGAGCCAGGCCGGTCGCGCGCCGCGTCGAGCCAGTACTTCACTTCCAGTCCCAGCGCGGTATCGCCGCTGATGACGAGCTTGCGCTGGAAGAAGAGCGTGTCGGTATCGCACTGCCCCGCAAGCAGGTGCAAGTAGTCGGGCATACGCGCGCGCAGCGTCAGTTCGGGCGCGCCGACGTCGCCGCCCGCCGTGCGGAAGCGCCCCTGTTCGCAACGGAAAGGCACGTCGAGGCCCAGGTCTTCCACCGTCAGCAGAAGGTGTGTCCGTCAAGCGCGGCAGGCGGCTCCAGCCAGCCCGCGCGGCGTGCGAGTTCCAGCGCCGAGACCAGCGGCAGCGCCCGCGCCCGGGCAGGCATGCGCCGATGCACGCGGGCAAGCAAGCCTTGCAGTGCGTTCATGGCCGGTCCTCCCACACAATGCCGGGGCGCCCATGCCAGTAGCCGTTGCACGGCTGTGCGCCGGCCGGCAGCACACCGCTCGGGGCCGCGCGCGCTCGCCGGCACGGATCGCGGCCAGCGCGGCCACCGTTTCCAGTGTGCCCATCGATTGCGGGCTGACGCGCAGCATGTCGACGCCCATATGCGCCAGCGACAGCGCCTCGCCGCACAGGTCCAGGCATGTGGCCGACTGCGTCTGGATGCCGTTGAGTGTAAAGAATGCCTGGCCTTCACCGGTGGCGGCAACGAGCCCGTCGGGATAATCGAGGCAGCGGAATTCGCAGGCGTCCTTGCGCAGCCGATGGTGGCGCGCGGTGAAGCAGCGCGCCGAGAACGCCAGCGGCATGCGGCCCCAGGCCAGCACTTCCAGGGCCACGCCGGCACAGCGCCCGGCCGACAGCGCGGCCAGCGTGGCGCCGTCCATCTCCACCGGCACGACGCAGCCCCGGGCACCAAGGCTGGCCAGCCACGCGAGCGTGTCGGCGTGATAGACATTCAGGTGCGGGCCGCCGACGAACGGACGCCCGCCCATGCAGCGCACCGCGCCCACGTCGTTGGCCTCGACGAGGTAATCGTCCTGTTCGCAGACGCGGCGCATGCAGGCGATATCGGAATCGGACTCGATCAGCACCGGGGTGGACAGCACCACCTCCTTGCCGGCTTCGCGCAGCATCTGCGCGATCTCGAGCCAGTGGGCGTGGCGCAGTTCGTGCCGGCGCGTGCAGACCGTCTCGCCGAGATAGACACGGTCGACGGCCGACCCGGCGACGTCGGCATAGAACTGCATCACCGTCGCGCGCGGCCAGTAGTACAGCAACGGCCCCAGCGCAATGCCGAAGCTGGCCGCGCCAGAGGTTGAGGTATCCCGCATGAATGGCTCCGTTGTTGTGATTGCCGCGCTCATCGCCACGGCCGGTCGTAGGCGCCCTGCGTGACCTGGTCGCCTTCGGCATGGCGGCCGAGCGTGCCCTGCCATTCCTGGCGTGGCGCGAAGCGCGCCGGTTCGGCGCAGGCGGCGTC
Source organism: Cupriavidus sp. UYMMa02A (assembly GCA_001725945.1). Lineage (GTDB taxonomy): Bacteria > Pseudomonadota > Gammaproteobacteria > Burkholderiales > Burkholderiaceae > Cupriavidus. Next base: position 12,547 of record LRMT01000163.1, read on the forward strand.
GATGGCGGCGCGCAGCACGCCGACCACATCCGCCACGTAGCGCGGGCTGCGCTGGCGGCCTTCGATCTTGATCGCGGCAATGCCGATGTCGAGCAACGCCGGGAGCAGCGACAGCGCATTGAGGCTCGTAGGCTCTTCCAGCACGTAGCCGCGCTCGCCTTCCACCTCGAAACGCCCCTTGCACAGCGTCGGATACCCGGCAGGCTCGCCGGGCGCGTAGCTGTCGATCAGGATGCCCGACAGGCGCGCGTGCATGGTGCCGTCCTGCTCGGTCCAGCGCACGGCATGCGCTGGCGAGCAGACACCCTTGTTGTTGGGCGAGTCGCCCGTGGCGTACGAGGACAACAGGCAGCGGCCCTCGGCCATCACGCACAGGCTGCCGAAGCCGAACACTTCGAGTTCCACGCTGGTCTGCCGCGCCAGCTTGCCGATCTGCGCGAGCGACAGCACGCGCGGCAGCACCACGCGCTTGATGTTGAAGCGCTCGCGCATCAGTTCGATGGCATCGGCATGCGTGGCCGAGCCCTGCACCGACAGGTGCAGCCGCAGTTGCGGGTGACGCTCGCTGGCGTAGGCCATGAGCCCGGCATCGGCCATGATGACGGCGTCGGCGCCGAGGTCCGCGGCCGCGTCGACGGCGCGGTGCCATTTCGCTACTTCTCCCATCTGCGGAAAGGTGTTGATCGCGAACAGCACCTCCGCATTGCGCGCATGGCTTCGGCCACGCCGGTGCGGATGTCGGCCTCGGTGAAATTGAGCCCACCGAAATTGCGGGCATTGGTGGCGTCGCGCAGGCCCAGGTAGACGGCATCGGCGCCATGTTCGAGCGCCGCACGCAGCGCGGTCAGCGAACCGGCGGGCGCCACGAGCTGCGGCTGACGCGTTCGCACGGAAGATGAGGTTGTCATGTCGGAGGCGCCGTTTGCACGGCGCGGGGATTCGGCCAGCGCAGATGCTAGCCAGCCACTCCCCGTGTGGGCTTGACGCCGCGCAAACCATTCCGCTGCGGCGTGCGGCATACGCCGGCCGGCCTACGCCATTGGTGCAGTAGGGGCGTGCCATTGACCTGCGGCAAACGCCAGCGTCAGGCCCTGTGCCACGCTTGACCGTTCGTGCGCGGCCCGACACCGCGGGCCGCACGCAGTTCTCAACGAGCGAGACCATCATGACAGAACACTGGCTGAAGCTTGCCGGGCGCCGGCTGCTGCCGATCGTCCAGGGCGGCATGGGCATAGGTATTTCCGCGCACCGCCTGGCGGGCACCGTGGCCGCGCACAACGGCATGGGCACCATTGCCAGCATCGACCTGCGCCATCACCACCCCGACCTGATGGCGCAGACGCGCGGCACCCGCGACAAGGCGCGCATCGAGGCCGCCAACCTCGTGGCGCTGGACCGAGAGATCCGCAGCGCGCGCGAACTCTCCGGCGGGCGCGGCCTGGTTGCGGTCAACGTGATGAAGGCCGTGGGCTCGCATGCGCAACTCGTACGGCAGGCCTGCGAAAGCGGCGCCGACGCATCGTCATGGGCGCCGGCCTGCCACTTGACCTGCCGGAACTGACCGCGGATCACCCGAAGATGGCGCTGATCCCGATCCTTTCGGAAGCGCGCGGCATCGGCCTGGTGCTGCGCAAATGGATGAAAAAGGGGCGGCTGCCCGATGCCATCGTGGTCGAACACCCCGGTCATGCGGGCGGGCATCTCGGCGCGTCCACAATCCAGGACCTTGGCGAAGCGCGCTTCTCGTTTGCGCGCGTGCTCGCCGAATGCCGCGAGCTGTTCCATTCGCTCGGGCTCGCGTGGGACAGCGTTCCGCTGATCCTGGCGGGCGGCATCAACAGCCATGCGAAGGTGCGCCACTGGCTCGGCGAAGGCGCGGCCGCGGTGCAGCTTGGCACCGCGTTCGCGGTCACCGAGGAATGCGACGCGCACCCGGCTTTCAAGCAAGTGCTGGCCACGGCCGGCCCGGAGGACCTGCGCGAGTTCACGAGCGTGGCCGGGCTGCCGGCGCGCGCCGTGCTCACGCCGTGGCTATCACGCTACCTGGCGAGCGAAAGCCGGCTGCAGCGCCGCGCCAAGCCCAAGGACTGCCTGGAGGGCTTCGACTGCCTGCAGGCATGCGGCCTGCGCGACGGCGTGGCGCGCATTGGCCAGTTCTGCATCGACCTGAAACTGGCTCAGGCCGTGCGCGGCGACGTGGAGCGCGGGCTGTTCTTCCGCGGCAAGGGCACGCTGCCGTTCGGCGAAGCGATCCGCCCCGTGGCGGACCTGCTCCACTACCTGCTGACCGGCGAGAAACCCGCGGCCACGGTGGAAGCGGCCACCGTCGCGGCATGAGCGACGGCCGGGGCGTCCGCGCGTGACCCGTCGTCGGCCAGGCGCCCCAGCCCTTCGGCGTCGAGCAGGAAGATCTTGCCGCGTTCGAGCCGCACCAGGTTCTCGGCGCAGAAGCGGCTGACCACGCGCGACAGGGTTTCTGGGGTGATACCGAGTTTCGAGGCGATCACCCGCTGCGTGCAGGCCAGCCACGTGCGCCGCCCGGCGCGGGCCTCGTCCCGCAGGAAACCCGCGACGCGCTGCAAGGCGTTATGCAGGCTGGTGGCCTCGATATCACGCATCAACGCATGGAGCCGGCCCGAGAGATTGCGCAGCAGGCGCGCAGACAACAGCGGGTCGCGCTCCAGCGTGTCCCACAGCACGGTGCTGTCGATGCAGAGTACGGTGGTGCGCATCATCGCCTGACAGTCCGCAATCTGGGGCGAATCCGCGAACAGCACGTCTTCGCCAAATGCCGTGCCGGGCCCAAATGCCTCGATCGCGCGTTCCGAGCCCTTGAGGCCGCCGGGCGCGGCAGGCAGCGCCAGCTTGACCAGCCCCTCCAGCACGACAAACAAACTGCGCCGGAACTCGCCACGGCGGAACAGGAACTCCCCCTTCTGCAAGCGCCGTGACTTGGCCGCAATCGCGATCGCGTCCAGCACGCGGGCATCCACGCCACGGAACAGCGGCAGCCTTTCGAGCATCACGACTTCAGCCACGGTGCGCTCCCGATGCCGGTGCATGCGCGGCTTCCGCCCTGGGCTTGCGCGGTGGCAATCCGCCACGCGCACGTATGGCGCGCATGCAGCGCAGCGCCTTCAGCAACTGCAGGCCAAGCCAGCCGTTGGCCAGCGCGAAGGCCAGGCCGCCCGCGCGCGCGAGCCATGCCGGCGCAAGCGGCAATGCCAGCAGCATCGCGAACGCGGCCAGCTGCAGCCAGGCCTGGCGGCGCTGCGCGGCCGGCGTAATGATGGCCTGCATGGCGGGCACGCGCGCACGCGGTGGCAGCAGCCGGCGCAGGTGCAGCCAGACGAGGAACGGAATGATCTTGCCAAGCATCGCTGTCACGGGCAGCACGCCGCCACCGACGAGCGCCAGCGTGCCGATCCACCATGACAGCAGCGCATGCGAGCTGGCCGAAGCCAGCGGCAAGGCCGCCGCCAGCAGCGCGGCCGCAAGCATGCTTGCGGCAGCCACCGGCCACAGCAACCAGACCGGATCGTGGCGGCGCCGCGCACGCAGCGTTCCGGTCATGAAGAAGCCCGCCACCACCGCCGCGACCACCAGCCACGGCAACAGCGCCCAGCGAGCGAACATGCCATCGGGCTGCACCGTCACGAGCGCGCTGCACGCGAGCAATGGCAGCCAGTGCCCGAGCGGCAGGCAGCGTTCGAGCCAGCGCGGCAGGCGCGGGGCCTGCCAGAACATCGGCAGCACCGTGGTCGCAACGCCGGTCACCAGCGCGGCCAGCCAGCCGCCCAGGCCCCACGCCATATGCAGTGCCAGCAACGGCGCTGGCCGCACCATCCACAGACCGCCGAACATGCCCGCCAGGCCGCGCCGAGCAGTCCGGCAAGGGCGAGTGGCGCGCCGATGCCGGTCCAGCGTGCGCGTCGTGAA
>LRMT01000164.1 GCA_001725945.1 Cupriavidus sp. UYMMa02A
TCAATGCCGCAGCGCACGTGGAAGCCCATCGCGATCGCCATTGTGGTCAGCGGATGGACGTAGCGCATGAACGACTCCACGGTGAAGACCGCGTTGTCGGGCAAGCGGTTTGCCATTTCCAGCAGATTGCGCGGATTCGGCCCTTCGGACCCTCCGCCGAGCTGCACCCAGTTCACCAGTAGCGGCCCTTTGTAGATGCCACGGCGAATCAGCCGTTCGATGGATTCCATCTTCGCGATCTGGCCAACCATGAAATGCGGCTGGATGCCGGCCGCTTGCAGGCGCTTGAGATGCTCTTCCACAAACACAGGCCCGGCCTCGTAGGACATGTTGCGGTACGCCTCGTACATCGCCGGCTCGGCCATGGACGTGCCCGCGTATTCCTCCATCGGATGCATCTCGGTGACATTCATCGTGGCGCTGTTGACCACGATCGTCACCTGGTCCGGCTTGGGGCTAAGGTCGGCCAGCATGTGGCGCGTATCGTCGCTCAGCCACTTTGCGGCAGCGCCGTCGCTCTCTGGCGCAAAAGAAATGGAACCGCCCACCTGCAGGATCATCTTCGGTACAGCATCACGCAGCCGGGCCAGCAGTTCGTTGAACATGGACAGCCGCTTGCTGCCTTGCCATCCGCCTCGCGCACGTGCACGTGCAGCACGGTGGCGCCGGCGTGTAGCAATCGACGCTTTCTGCACTTGTTCGTCCATGCTCACGGGGACGTCGTCCGAGTCGCTGGGCAGCCACTGCGGGCCGTATGGTGCCACCTGAATGACCAAGGGTTCCTGGT
>LRMT01000165.1 GCA_001725945.1 Cupriavidus sp. UYMMa02A
AGCCGGGCTGCTTGGCTGCCTGATGTTCTATCCGCTGTGGAGCTGGCGCCGCCAGGAAGCGGCGCTGCGCTTCCTGGCGGACGACTGGCGCGCCACGAACGCGAGCCCGGCCTGCCTCCCGCGCCGCCAGCCATCGGCGCCACGCTCGACAGCCACATGCGCGCGGTCTACCGCATGAGCTCGCGGCTGCACGACCTGCGCCGCTTCCTGGCGGACGGGCTGGAAAGCCTGCCCGAGGCGACGGTGATCTGCAATCTCGAGGCGGCGTGCTGCTCGCGAACCGGCGCAGCGTGGCGCTGGTGCCGGGCGTGCTCAGTGCCGGCAATGGAACCGATCCGCAGAACGCCTCCGCCGACATCGATGCCGGTGTTCGGGCGGACATCCGGGCGGTGATCGCCGTACTGTTCGCCGCGCCCGAACCGGCGCTCGAATACTGGCAGGCGCTGCATGCGCGTAGCGCTGCGGTCGACGGTCCCGACGATGGCATCGAGCTGGACGCGCGCGATGGACGCCGCTACCTGATGCACGGCGCGCCGCTGCATGACGAGCAGGGGACCGTGGCCGGACTGGTCGTCAGTTTCATCGACATCACCGCGATCCGCCAGGCCGAACGCCAGCGCGAGCAGATGCTGCGCTTCCTGTCGCATGACATGCGATCGCCGCAGGCGTCCATCCTGGCGCTGATCGATCTGCACCGTCCTGCGGCCGGGGAAGGGGCGTCAGCGGACCTGCTGGCGAGGATCGGCACGCATGCCCGGCGCACCATGTCGCTGGCCGACGATTTCATTCGTGTGGCACGCGCGGAGACGCAGCAACTGGCGCTCCACGATATCGATCTGGCGGGGCTGGTGCTGGACGCCACCGACGAGATGTGGGCGCAGGCCAATGCGCGCGGCGTGCCGCTGAACGTGGACCTGCCTGACGAACCCGCCATGGTCCGCGCCGAGCCCGCGCTGCTCGTGCGTGCCATTGGCAACCTTGTCAGCAACGCGGTCAAGTTCAGCCCGCGCGGCTCGGCGGTGACGGTGGCGCTGCGCGCGCAGCCGGATGGCTTCGCCGTGACGGTCACCGACCATGGTCCCGGAATTGCGCTCGCGCAGCAGCAGCGGCTGTTCGAGCCGTTCGCGCGCCTGCACGAACATGAGCCCGATGCGCCTGCCGGCAGCGGACTGGGCCTGGTGCTGACGAAGACGGTGGTGGAACGTCATGGCGGCAGTATCCGCGTGGCGAGCGACGCTGGCGCGGGGGCCACGTTCACATTGCACCTGCCCGCGTCGCGTGGCTGACCGCAGGTCCGACACAATTGTTCTCAGTTGCTCCGAGCGGAATTGCCTACGATGTCGGGGTCGTGTATCCCCGCATTGCACGACTTGCAACGCCGCTCCAGCTCCCAGTCGTTTCTGGTGCGGGCGTTCTTTTGGTTGTTTTTGGAATTGTTGAGGGGGCGTTCGCGGAATGGCTGGAGTGGCGTTCTCAAGTGACCCGCCAGCTACGCCGGCGAAACGGCGGCGCCTGCCAGGCACGAAGATCGCCGCCCGCCAAGCCCCTCAGGGACAATAGAAGTCTTGCAGGTCACGGCTGCCACTACCCAGGCGGCAGATCGGCAGAAAGCTGCGCCAGCATGGCAAGGTAATCGGCAAAGCCGTCCCGCGCCGCCCCCTGACGCGCGCGCTGGTCATGACCCGCGGCCGCGTGCTCCATGCAATCTGCGCATTCAGCGCGATCAGGCGCTGCACCAGCGCGACGTCCTCGCTGCTCGCATGGGGCGGGAAGCCGCCCGCGCGGCGATAGCTGGACGCGCAAATGCCGAAGTTGGCGCCATGGATGTGGCGATGGTCCTCCGTGCGGCAATACCGTGCGGCAAAGCGGGCGGGCACATGCACCGGCTGTCCGCTCCAGTCATCCACCGTCACCAGCCCGCATACGGCGTCGGCGCACAACGCGAGCTGGGCCACCAGCCAGTCCGGCGCCACGCGGCTGTCGGCGTCGGTGAAGGCCAGCCAGCGCGCTTCGCGCGCGAGCAGGTGTTCAGCGCCGAGATGCCGCGCCATGCCGACGTTGCGCGCTGCGATGGTCAGGCACGTCAACTCTGCAGCCGCATGGCGTTGCGCAATGGCGAGCGAGTCGTCGGTGCAGTCGTCCAGCACCACCACCAGCATCACCGGCTCGCCGTTCAGCGCCGGATGCAGCGTTGCCACGCGCAATGCCATCAGGCATGCCTCCAGGCATTCTTCTTCGTTATGCACGGGCACCACGACGCCGATCATGGCCCGGCCTCCCGCATGCGCAGCGATTGCGCGTTGCGCGACCAGACCTCCAGCAGGAAATCGGGCTCGGTGTGGCGCACGTGCCGGCGCAGCCGGGCTGGCGGGCAATGGCCGCATGCACGTGGCGGGTTGCCATGCGGCGCTCGGCGAACGGTCGCAGCCAGTGGCACGCGACGATGGTGCCGTGCGGCGCGAGCGCTGCCGCCGCCAGCCTGGCTGTCTCGATCCAGTCATCCGGAGGGAAGTAGTAGCCGAGCTCACTGAGGATGATCAGGTCGTAACTGCCGCCGGGCCAATCCTCCGGCAGTTTTGCCACGTGCGCTTCGACATGCGCGTGGCCTGCCAGGCGTGTTCGCGTACGCTCGACCGCGCGTGTGACGAGGTCGATGGCCAGCAGCGCATCGCAGCGCGGCGCGAGCCGTTCGGTCAGCATGCCGGTCGCGCAGCCGGCCTCGAGTGCGCGCGCGTATCTCGCCTCGGGCAACGCGGCCATGAGCAGGTCGCGCTTGCGCGCTTCGTACCACAGGGTTTCGAAGCCCCATGGATCCTCCTGCTCGAAGATCGCCTCGAAGATTCCCGCCGATGTCATAGCGCGTATCCGCCCTCGACTTGGCTCAGCGCCGCTCCCAGCGTTGCAAGGTCACGTTCCGCATGGCTTTGTCGCAGGAATACCGGCAGGTCCGCATAGAGCGCGGCGAGACGCGCATTGCGGCAGAGCGGTCCCGCCCCCAGCACATTGCCCGCGCGATGCAGCACGCGCTGCACGGCCGCTTCGGCCACGGTGCGCAGACGCATGGCCGGCGTGAATGCATCGTCGCAGGGATGGGCGTCGATCCATGCGGCAGTTTCGCGCAGCAGCGCGGCAACCCCGTGCAGGTCGCCGTCGATTGCCCCGAGATGCGCGGCGGCATGAGCATCCCCATGTTTGCGCACCGCGTCCCGCACGGCCCATGCAAGTGGCAATGCCGCGCCGTACCAGCACGCCGCAATGCCCGCGCCGCCATGCCAGAAGCCGGGGCGCTCCAGGTAGGCGTTGGCGCTGCCGATCCGAAGCGCAGGGCAGTCGTGAAGCAGCACGTCGCCGCTAGAGGTATTGCCCATGCCGGCCGCGTGCCAGCCGTCGGTCGTGATCGCCACGCCGGGCCCTTCCACGTCGATCGCTGCAAGCAGGGGAGCACCGTCGGCGTCGTGGCAGGTCAGCAAGGCGTGGGATACGCCGGCAGCGCCCGAGCACCATGCCTTGCGGCCATTGAGCAGGTTCGGCGTGCCATGCGCGATGCCCGCCCGATTCGCCAACGCTCGCACATCCTCAACAGGCGCTGCGCGGGCGCTTACCCGAGCATCCGGCGGTTCCGCTGCCCACACTGCCCAGCGGGTATCGTGTCCGGGCCGGGCTGTGGCCACCTCCGCCAGGATTGCCAGCGCATCGGCGTGGGCTTCGAACAGCTTGATGGCCACTGGCCCGTGCGTCGCGGCAATGGTGGCGAACAGCTGCCACCGCGCAACGGTATGTCCGTGCCCCGGAAGCTGGATATCGCCGGTCGGGGCATAGGTGGCGATCAGCGAGCTGATCGTGTCGCGAAGGTTCATGGCGGCGAAGGGGGTTCTCCTGCATCGCCCGTGCGCAAGTTTCCTGCCAGCTCCGCACATGCGGCGATGCGGCGGCTCCGCCGCGGCCTGGCATCGCCAGTGCAATCCTTACCGGTGTACGCCCGCCGCTTCTGAAAAACAGGAGTACAGGGTGGGGGGACAGGGTGGATGCGTCAGGCCGGCCTGCGCGTCAGCACCGTTGCCAGCTCCAGCGCGGTGGCGGCCACCGTGTCGACGTCCGGCGCATAACCTTCGCGGATCCAGCGCAGCGCGATGTGCACGACACCGCCGGCAATGCCCGCCAGCAGCAAGGGGTCCGCCGTCTGTCCGGGCGGCAGCAGCGTTTGCGCGAGCAGGCCGCCGAATGCGCGCAGCGATTCGTCGAGCGCCTCGTCCACGCGCTTGCTGACGCCGCGAATCTCCACCAGGAACACCCGTGCCGAGCGCGGCTCGCGCTGCAGCGCGCCGAAGTACGCGCGCAGCATGGCCAGCGTGCGCTGCTGCCGGCCACGGCCGGCTTCCTGGGCGGCGTGTTCGATCGATTGCAGCAGCAGGTCGGTCACGGCGCGGAACGAGGCCTCGAGCAAGGCCTCGCTGTTGGCGAAGGACTCGTAGAAATAGCGTTCGGTCAGACCCGCCGCCTCGCACACCGCCTTGACGGTGGAGTTCTGGTAGCCGCGCTCGCCATAGACCTGGATGGCCGCGGCGATCAACTGGCAGCGGCGCTGCGTGCGCCGCTCGTCGGCTGCTGCACCGCGGTAGCGGCGGGCTGGGGAAGTTTCGGTCGGCTCGGTCGGGGCGGTCGTCATCGGGCCATTATGACATTCCCTATTGTCAGATGGCATCTGACAACCTATGGTGTCAGAAGTGAACGCATCCGGGATATCCGCCATGGCTGACGCTGCACCTGAAGAGACTGTGCTCGATGTCCTGATTGTCGGCGCCGGCCTGTCCGGCATTGGCGCCGCGCGGCAGCTGCAGCAGCGCTGTCCCGGCAAACGTTTCGCCATCCTCGAAGCGCGGCAGGCCATGGGCGGCACCTGGGACCTGTTCCGCTATCCGGGCATCCGCTCGGATTCCGACATGTACACGCTGGGCTACCGCTTCAAGCCCTGGAAGGGCGCCAAGGCCATTGCCGATGGCCCGTCGATCCTGTCCTATATCCGCGAGACCGCCGAAGAAGCGGGTATTACGCAGCACATCCGCTTCGGCCACAAGGTGGTCAGCGCGGCCTGGCATAGCCACGAGGCCTGCTGGACGGTCACGGCAGAGCGTGCCGCGGACGGCAGCCGCCAGCAGTGGCGCGCACGCTTTCTGTACGTGTGCGCGGGCTACTACAGCTATGCGGCGGGACACCGGCCGGCTTTCCCCGGCGAGGAAAGCTTCCGTGGCCGCATCGTGCATCCGCAATTCTGGGATGCTTCGCTCGACTACGCCGGCAAGCGCGTGGTGGTGATCGGAAGCGGCGCCACGGCCGTCACGATGGTGCCGGCCATGGCGGGTACCGCCGCGCACGTGACCATGCTGCAGCGCTCGCCGAGCTATGTCGTCACGCGGCCCGGCGAGGACGCCATGGCCGCCAGGTTGCGCCGGCTGCTGCCGGAGCGGCTGGCCTATGCCGCCACGCGCTGGAAGAACGTGCTGCTCGGCATGTTCTTCTTCCAGCTTGCGCGCCGCCGCCCCGAGCGCGTCAGCGAACGCATGATCGGCCTGGCCGCCGCGCAGCTCGGGCCCGGCATCGATGTCGGCAGGCACTTCACGCCGCGCTACAAGCCCTGGGACCAGCGCGTATGCCTGGTGCCCGACGGCGACCTGTTCCGCGAAATCCGCGAGGGCCGCGCGTCGGTCGTGACCGATACGATCGAGCGCTTAACGGAAGACGGCATCCTGCTGGCGTCGGGCCAGACGCTGCCGGCCGATATCGTCGTGACAGCCACGGGACTCAAGCTCAATATGCTCGGCGATATTGCCGTCACCGTCGACGGCCAGCCGCGTATTCCGGCGGAACAGATGGCGTACAAGGGCATGATGCTCAGCGACGTGCCGAACCTGGTGCTGGCCTTCGGCTATACCAATGCGTCATGGACGCTGAAGGCGGACCTCACCGCCGAATATGTCTGCCGGCTGTTGCGCTACATGGACCGGCGCGGGCACGCATGGCCATGCCACGCGCGATGCTGCCGTGCAAGCGGCGCCGTTCCTGGACTTTACGTCCGGCTACGTGCAGCGCGCGCCGGCGTGCTGCCGCGGCAGGGCGATCGCAAGCCGTGGCGGTTGTACCAGAATTACGTGATGGACATGCTCACTCTGCGCCATGGCCGCATTGCCGATGGCGTACTCCAGTTCGACGCAAAGCAGTCCGCGACGGTACCGCGCGAAGCGCCGGTCAGCCTGTCAGGCGGCGAGGTACAACCATGACCATCCTGTTCTGCGTGGCGCTGGCCGTTGCGGCGCTCTTCGCCGGCCTGTTCATCTACACCGTGCGCAGCGTACGGCGCGTCGAGGCTGCCTTGCCGCCGAACGGCAGCTTTGTCGACGTGCCCGGCGCGCGCCTGCATGTGGTCGAGCGTGGACAGGGCCCGGCGCTGTTGCTCGTGCATGGGTTATCGGGTCAGCTCGGCAATTTCGATTACGGCATGATCGAGCCGCTCGCGCGCGATTTTCGCGTGGTGGCGGTGGACAGGCCCGGCTCGGGCTACTCCGTCCGTACGCCCGGCGCGCGTGCGGACCTGGCCGCGCAGGCGGATGTGCTGGCCGCGCTCATCGACAAGCTCGGGCTCGAGCGGCCGCTCGTGGTCGGCCATTCGCTGGGCGGGGCCATCGCCCTGGCGCTTGCGGCAGGCCACCCGGACCGTGTCGCAGGACTCGCGCTGCTGGCGCCGCTGACGCACCCCGCCAGGGAAATCCCGTTGGTGTTCCGGCCGCTGACCATCCGCCAGCCGTGGCTGCGCAAGCTGGTGGCGTGGACGCTGGCGGTGCCGATGTCGGACTTGCGGCGCGACGAGGTGCTGGAGATGGTGTTCGGGCCAGATCCGGTGCCCGCTGATTTTGCGTTACGCGGCGGCGGCATGCTGGCCTTGCGGCCCAGCCATTTCATGGCGGCTTCGGAGGATCTCGTTGCAGGCGCCCCAGGCATGGGGCCGCTGGCGGCGCGCTACAGTGAACTGCGCCTGCCGGTCAGCATTCTCTTTGGCCGCGAAGACCGCATCCTGGATCCGGCCGCGAATGGCGAAGCGTTCGCGGGCAAGGTGCCCGATGCAGCCCTGACGCTGGTCCCGGGCGGTCACATGCTGCCGATCACCGCCGCGGATACTTGCGTGGACTTCGTGCGCAAGGCCGCTGCGCGCTTGCGCGGTGCCGAGGCGGTGACGGCATGAGCCCGATGCACGCTACCCCGACCCGGCGCGCGGCCTCAGTGGGCCGTGCCGGCCTTGCAGTCCTGCACCCAGCCGGCAACCCGGCTCGGGCTCATGGTCGGTCGCCATTCGCCGGAGCTGCGGATCTCGACATCCGTGCCTTGCCGGGCCTGGCGCAGGCTGACCACGTAGAAGTAGCCCGTGTCGGTGCGCGTGGCGGAGCCGATGCGTACGTCGACTTTGCCCGGTTCCGGGTAGGCGACGACATTGGCTTCTTCCCGGAGCCTGCTCTTCAGGCACAGCGTGAGGTCGCCGACGCTCGCGTCGGAGTGGATCTGCTTTGGCTCCTGGGCCTGGATGTATTCCACGCTGGCGCCACTGGCACAAGCGGCCAGCCATGGCACCGCGACGGCCGCGAGCAGAAGGATGCGGGTAGCGGACATGCATTTTCCCTTTGTGGATGCGACGCTGCATGCTACATGAGAACGTGTGGCGCAGGTCCGTCCGACCATCTTGACCTTTACGCGGGGCCCGGCACCATCCGCCGCCCGTGCCACTGACCTGCCACCGAAAGGAAGACGCCGATGTCTGCCGTGATTGCCCCCGATCCTTACAAGCGTGACTATTCCACCGCGTTCAGCGCCATGCGCAAACTGCTCGCGGACGGGCATGACACAACGCAGGTATTCCTGATCATGCGCGCGCTGAACGGGCCGTCCATGCCGAAGAATTTTGCGCGCCTGCTGGGCACGCCTGACGGCCGCCGGCTGGTGTATCAGCGTACCGAGCTGGCGGAGCGGCTCGCCGACCCGGCCTATGTCGCGAGCTTTGCGCCCGGCACGGTGGGTGCAGCGTATCGCGACTTCCTGCGCAGGACCGGCTACAGCGCCGACGGACTGGCCGACATCTCCAACCTCGGCCGAGAGCCGCTGGTTGAAGACGCCTATATGTGGTTCGCCCGGCGCACGCGCGATATCCATGACATCTGGCACGTGCTGACCGGCTACCGCGCCGACGAGAGCCTGGGCGAAGCGGCGCTGGTTGCGTTCAGCTATGCGCAGACCGGGGGACTGGGCTGGGCATTCATTGCGGTCGCGGCATCGCTGAAGAGCGTGCGCGTCAGCGGCAGCCTGGCATTCGCGCGTGCGGTGCTGGAGGGCTACCGCCTTGGCAAGCGTGCAAAGTGGCTGCTCGCGGAGGACTACGAGGTTTTGCTGCACGAGCCCATCGATGCCGCGCGCGCCCGCCTGGGCATCGGCGAGGCGCCGCAGTATATGGCGTGCAATCCGCTGCAGGACTGGCACGCCTGAGCGCGACGGCCGCTCAGTCTTGCTGCTGTCCGCGCCGCATGATCGCGGCCAGCGAATCGATGCGCGTCCGGTCCGCCGCAATGGCAATGCCGTCCACGAATACCGGTTGCGCCAGCCGCGTCAGCACATCGGCCGGCGGCGCTTCGACCACCACGCGCGCGCATTGGCGTAGGCCAGCAGCATGGTGTCGTGCCAGCGCACCGGGACGGCCATATTGCGAGCCAGGTCGTCGGCGATCCGGCGCGGGTCTCGGAGTTCGCGTGCGAGGCTGGCGCTGAAGTAGCGCATTCGTGGTGGAGAGAGTGAGACGTCCGCCATGGCCGTGGCCAGTTCGGCGGCTGCGTCGTCGAGCAGCGCGCAATGCGAAGGCACGTGGATGGCGACAGGTCTTGCTGCTTGCGCCCCTGCCGCCAGCGCCAGCGCGGCTACTGCCGCCATGGCCGGAATGCTGCCGGCGATCACGATCTGCGTGGGCGCATTGAAGTTGGCGAGATAGACCGGGGTCTGCTGCGCATGAACCTGCGCGACCAGAGGCTCGAGGCGCGCGCGCTCAAGGCCCAGAATCGCCGTCATGCCGTAGCCGTTCGGAAAGGCCTGTTCCATCAGATTGCCACGCTGCCGGACCAGGCTCAGCGCATCGGCGAAAGACAGTACCCCGGCGCTGACCGCCGCGGCATACGCGCCGATCGACAATCCGGCGACCGCATCGGCGCGTCCGCCTTCAGCCTCCAGGCAGCGAGCCATCGCCACGCCGGCGGTCAGCAGGCAGAGCTGTACCCAGACCGTCGAGCGCAGGCGCGACGGCGTATCCATGTCGGCGGTTCGCAATTGCAGTACGTCGGCGGCTTCTGCAAGCACCGCGGCCACGGCAGGATGGTCAGGCAGATCCGCCAGCATGCCTGCCCGCTGCGAACCCTGCCCCGGAAACGTCAGCAGTACGCTCATGGCGCGGGGTGCCACGGGTCGGCGCACATCCTTGGCCCCAGCGCGTCTTCAGCAGCACCTTGCCGCGCTTGCGCCGCCATTCAAGGAACGAGAAGCCGCCATGCGGCGTATCGACCTGGATGTCGATCCGTGTGGGGCCGGCGTCCTGCAACGTCGCCAGCAACTCCACATCGGCCTGCGGCAGCGGATGGTCAGCATAGACCAGTAGATCCAGGTCGCTCTGCGCATGGAGGACATTGATGCCGCTCGCAAGCGTGAAGCCGGCGCTGCCGCCCACGCCCCAGCGGATGCGCTGCGCGTCGAGCGCATCGGCGGCCGCATCGAGCGTGCGGATGGCAGCGAGCATTGCCAGTTCCGGACGCCGCCATGCGCGCGAAGCCACGATGTCGGCGGGCGTGAGCACGCGGTCCACATCGGCGCAGGCGATCCATGTGCCAAAGCGCTCGGCCCGTGTCAGTCCGCGCAGCCCGACCGGGATGGCATCGGAACGCCGCGCATCGCGGCGTACGACAAGCGGCATGGTGCGCAGCGCCGCCAGCGATACCCAGTCCGGCAGCGCAACGCCACGCAGGCTGTGCCGCGGCTCGGCCAGCCAGAGCAGGTCGTGCGGCGCGGGGCAGCGCGCGTTCAGGCTTGCCATTGCCGCAGCAGGCAGTCGCGTACCTGCCGTGATGCCCGGCGATTCTCGCCACTGCGCCGGCCGGCAAGGTCGTGCGTGTCTTCGCGCCGGATATCCGCGAGCGCCCCAAGGATGCTGTCGCGGGCCAGGTGGAGGTCCGCCGGTTCCGGAGCATCGGCCGATGCCACGTCGATCAGCCGCCACAGGATGCCGAGCGTGGCGAAGTTGCCGATGTCATAGGCCATGGGCGGCACCGTGGCGGCGAGCGCCTCCAGATCCTCGACCGTACGCATGGTGATGCGGGCCGCGGCTTCCTTGCCCATCGCGTGCACGAGCACGCCGCTGTCGCGCAGCGCGATGATGCGGTTGGCCTGGTAGCCGTGGGCGAGGAACGCGCCCGACATGGCTTTGCCGACGATCAGCGCCACCACCGGATGCCCGGCGAGACGCGCCTCGGCATAGGCCGCCGCCGCGGCGGCCAGCGACTGATGGATGCCCAGCGCTTCCTCGCGCCGGCCATAAGCCTGGCTCGGGGTGTCGACCACCGCGACGATGGCACGCTTGATCGTGGCATTGCGGTCCGCCTCCACCACTTCGCGCACGGCTTGTGCGAGCGACCAGCCTTCGATCAGCCCGACTTCGCCGTTGCGCGCGCGCGGAAAGCGGCTCTGCGCGTCGGGGACCACGGCGATCCAGCGGACCAGCGTGCCGGCCAGCTCGCCGTCGGCGACCATGACGGAGTGCGGGAAGCCTTCACGGTACGACGCCGTGGGGGCCAGTGCGCGCAACCAGCGTGCGCCGCGGCATGCGTCCTGGTCTGGCAGGGTTTGGACGGTGGCGTTCATGCGTCAGTCTCCCGGTGGAAGCGGCCAAACAGGCGCTGCACCTCGGCCGGCGTCGGCTGGACGCTGGCGTCATAGTCCTGCAGCACGGACAGTGCCTCGCGGTAGCGCTCGCTGCGGTGGGTGGCGGATACCGGTACGCGCAGTTCCGCCGCCACCGCGTCGCGCAGCGCGGCGCAGTCGTCGGCGACGTACGCGTCCGCGAAGCCCGTGGCGACGCGTTGCGCGCCGCCGGTGAAGCTCCAGATGAACGGCCGGTCGCGCGAATCGTATTCCGCGATGCCGGCCTCCTGTTCGATCACGGCCGGGCCGTTCAGCCCGAGGCGTCCTTCCTGCGTCATCACGAGCGACGTGCACAGGCCGGCCGCGATCGACATGCCGCCGAAGCACCCCACCTGTCCGGCAATCACACCGACCACCGGCTGGTAGCGCCGCAGGTCGACGATGGCCGCGTGGATGTCGGCGATCGCGGCCAGGCCGAGGTTGGCCTCCTGCAGCCGCACGCCGCCCGTTTCGAACAGCAGCACGGCGCGCGTCGGCACGCCGCGGCGGTTGTCTCCGGCAGCCAGCTCCAGCGCACCGGCGATCTTTGCACCGCCGACTTCGCCGAGACTGCACCCTGGAATGCACCTTCAATGGCGAGCACCACAACGGGCTGCCCGTCGATGCGCCCCTTCGCGACGATCACGCCGTCGTCGCTTTGCGGCACGATACCCTGGCGTGCGAGCCACGGCGACTGCAGGCCGTCGAACGGCCCCGCGAGTTCGCGGAAGGTGCCGGCGTCCAGCAGGACGCGCGCCCGCTCGCGCGCGCTCAGTTCGATAAAGCTGTTGCGGGCGAGCAAGGATGCCGTGTTCATGGGCGCTCCTGTTGTCCGTGCGCGTCGAGCGTCTCGAACGCTTCGGCCAGGCGCATGCCGACCACGCCTGGCGTGGCGCCGAAATCGTGGATGCGGATCTGCATGGCGGCGCGCGGCTGCGCGGCGAATACGCGGGACAGCTGCGCATCCCAGACGCGGGCATAGCCATTGACGGAGGTCGTGACGTCCACCGTGGTCACGCCACCGGTGCCCGGCTCGACCAGAACCTCGAGATCGCCCGACCCCACCACACCGACCAGTACACGGGCCGACGCGGGCGGTCCTGCCGGATATTCAAAACGCAGTTGTTCCATGGAAGCCTCCTAGATTTGTCCGGTCGCGGATGCCTGTGGCAGCCTGTCGAGGAAGATCGTCGCGGCCAGCAGGTCCGCGGCGCCGCCCGGCGATGCGCGCCGGGGCCAGCATGCCGGCAT
>LRMT01000166.1 GCA_001725945.1 Cupriavidus sp. UYMMa02A
TTGATGGCATTCCACGCGCTGCCTTGTTTCTCCTTCAAACCAGCAACTGCCTTGATGTCGTCCTGATATTGGGCCATGTGAATCTCCTGCGAGCGAAGCGCGTTTGAGTGAAGGGTTCAGCGTGCCGTGGTGATGAAGTCCGAATACACGCCGTTCCTGGAAGCCGCCATCGCGCGCGGCTGCAAGGTTCAGGTCGGCACCGACATGCTGTTCGAGATGATTCCCGCGTACCTGGAGTTTTTCGGCTTCGGCACCGCCACGCCGGAAGCGCTGCGCGCTGTAGCTCGCCTTAAATACTGACAGACAGCCGCCCTCGACACGAACAAGACCGGGTGCCCGCCTGCCCAGGCGCTCCAGGCATACCGGACAACACATTGCATCCAATAATGAATAGCGGAGACAGACAAATGACCACGATCAACAAGGAGATCCCGGCCCCCGCCGTGCCCGGCCACTCGCTGGCCGACAAGATCCGCGCCGGGTTCGCGCTCGGCAAGGTGCGCTGGGGCATGCTCGCGCTGGTGTTCTTCGCCACCACGCTCAACTATGTTGACCGCGCCGCGCTCGGCGTACTGCAACCGGTGCTGGCCAAGGCCATGGCCTGGACCGCCCAGGACTACGCCAACATCAACTTCTGGTTCCAGGTCGGCTACGCCATCGGCTTCGCGCTGCAGGGCCGCTTCATCGACATGGTCGGCGTCAAGCGCGCCTTCGCGCTGGCCGTGCTGCTGTGGAGCATCGCTTGCGGCGCACACGCTCTGGCGGCGTCGGCCGTCGGCTTCATGGTCTGCCGCTTCTTCCTCGGGCTGACCGAGGCCGCCAACTACCCGGCCTGCGTCAAGACCACGCGCACGTGGTTCCCCGCCAGCGAACGCGCCGTGGCGACCGGCATCTTCAATGCCGGCACCAATGTGGGCGCCATGCTCACGCCGATCATGCTGCCGCTGATCCTGCAGGCCTGGGGCTGGCAGGCCGCGTTCCTGGTCGTCGGTGCGATGGGCGTGATCTGGCTGGTGTTCTGGCTCATCAAGTACTACAACCCCGACGAGCATCCCACGGTCACTCAGGCTGAGCTCGCGCACATCAGCCGCGATGTCGAGCCGGCGCCGCAGCGCATCCCGTACTCGAAGATCCTGCGCATGCGCGGCACGTGGGCCTTCGCCCTCGCCTATGCCATCACCGCCCCGGTGTTCTGGTTCTACCTGTACTGGCTGCCGCCGTTCTTGAACCAGCAGTACCAGCTCGGCATCAGCGTCACGCAGATGGGCATCCCGCTGATCATCATCTACCTGTGCGCCGATATCGGCAGCGTGGGCGGCGGCGCGCTGTCGTCCTGGCTCATCAGCCACGGCATGCCGGCGGTCCGGGCACGGCTGCTGTCGATGCTGATCTTCGCAGCCTGCATCACCTCGATCGTGTTCGCCGCGGGCGCCAGCAGCCTGTGGACGGCCGTCGCCGCGATCTCGGTCGCGATCGGTGCGCACCAGGCGTGGACCGCCAATATCTGGAGCATGGTGATGGACTACACGCCCAAGCACGTGGTCAGCTCGGTGTTCGGCTTTGGCGGAATGATCGGCGCGGTCGGCGGCATGTTCATGACCCAGCTCGTGGGCTATGTCCTGACCGTCACGCACAACAACTACGCCGTGCTCTTCACGCTGATCCCGTGCGCGTACTTCATCGCGCTGACCTGGATGTTCCTGACCGCCCCGCGCAAGGTGCCCGAGCATTGAGCCACACACCGCCCCGCACACCCACGCAGCACGCCTGACGACAACAAGGCATTCGAGCCAAACCCCAGCAGGACATCCACCACACCATGAAGAAGCAACTAATCACGTTGCTCGCGCTCGGCGCGGGCAGCGCGGGGGCAATCGCCCAGACCACCCCCGTCACCACCGGCGTCACCCTGTACGGCCTGATCGACACCACCATCCGCTACAGCACCCACGAAGACGCCGCGGGCCACGGCAAGGTCCAGATGACCGACGGCGTCCTGACCGGCAGCCGCTGGGGCCTGCGCGGCACCGAGGATCTCGGCAGCGGGCTGAAGTCGTGGTTCATCCTCGAATCGGGCTTCAGTCCCGACACCGGCACCAGCCAGCAGGGCGGCCGTCTCTTCGGCCGCACCGCGGTCGTGGGCCTGGAGGGCGACTTCGGCAGCTGGCGCTGGGGCGCCAGTACACGCTGGCGCACGAGGTATTGTCGTCGTATGAAGCGATGGCGTTCGCCAACAACTCGATCGTGGGCTACCAGGGCGGCAACTACACCGGCCTGCGCTATGACAACACCGTCAAGTACATCAAGAGCTTTGGCGGCCTGCAGGTCGCGGGGGCCTACACCTTCGGCGAGGTGGCCGGCAGCATCAAAAACAGCTCGGCCGCGGCTGGCTCGCTGGTCTACAGCTCCGGCCCCATCGAAGTCGGTGCCGTGTACCAGCAGACCTACAACGTATCGTCCGCGTTCTTCGGTGCCGTGCCCACGGCGCAGGCCAGCAAGCAGACGGTCTGGGGCCTCGGTGGCACGTACAAGGCTGGACGATCGCAGTATTACCTGGGCTACACCAACAACCATCTGGACGTGGCCGACTACCGCAACAACGTCGGCTATGTCGGCACGCGTTTCGCGCTGAACGATGCGCTCGCGTTCATCGGTACCTTCCAGTACGACTGGCTGCGCCACGCTGGGCAGAGCGGCAAGCGGCTAACTACGGCGGGGATGCTGGATTACAGCTTCAGCAAGAGGACCGATATCTATCTGGAAGTCGACTACACGCACCTGCAGGGGGCGTGGATTGCGCTCAACAGTGCGCCGGCGTTAACAACAGCGGGAATACGTATGGGAATGGGAATCGGGTGGGGGTGATGGCGGGGGTCAGGCATAAGTTTTGACCGGATGGGGCGTCTGGTTGGCGGTTGTCGCGCTTGGCATGCGCGACAACCCCAATCACCTGTCCAAGCCCATCCCGGCCAGCGCCGAAACCGCCAGCCCATATCCTTTCACGCCAAATCCCGCCATCACGCCCCGAGCTACAGGCGAAATCCAGGACCGATGCCGAAACGCCTCCCGAGCATGCACATTCGAAATGTGATACTCGATCACCGGCACCCCCGCCCCCTTGATCGCATCATGCAGCGCAATCGAAGTATGCGTAAGCGCCGCCGCATTGAGCACCACGCCGATCATCTCCCCTTGCGCACAGGCCCGCCCGGCTTCGTGAATCCAGTCGATGAGTTGGCCCTCGTAGTTGGTCTGCCGGCATTCGGCACGCAGGCCGAGCCCTTGCGCGGCTTCCGCGCAGATGCGCTCCACGTCGGCCAGCGTTTCGCTGCCATATACCGCCGGCTCGCGCGTGCCGAGCAGGTTGAGATTTGGGCCATTGAGCACCAGTACTGTCTTCATGCCGTCTCCTGAATGAACAAGGGCCGCGCCTCTGGCGCGGCCCTCGTCGATAGCCTATCGTTAAGCCTGCGAATAACAATCCGGCAATATGGAAACTCAGAATGCGCTGTCAGCGAACAATGACCCGTTCCTGCGGGACTTGCGACTGTTCTGCACGGTAGCGCAGCGTTCCAGCTTCATTGCCGCCGCGCATGAGATGGGCATCTCCCCTGCGCATGTCAGCAAGCGCATCGCCATGCTGGAAGCGATGCTCGGCACCCGGCTCTTTCATCGCACGACACGGCGCGTCAGCGTGACGGCGGAAGGCGAGAACGCGTTCGCGTGGGCCCGCAAGATCCTGGAGGACGTGGATGGCATGCTCGAAGCCGTGGGCGGCGCAGGCAAGGCGGACAGCGAGCCGCGCGGGCTGTTGCGCATCGCCACCAGCCTGCGGCTCGGGCGGCGCTTCGTGGCGCCGGTGCTGGCGCTGCTGCGGCAACAGCATCCGGGGCTGGAGGTATGGCTGGAGCTGCTCGACCGGCGCGTGGACCTGATCGGCGAGAACTTCGATCTCGATATCCGCATCGGCGAAGTCGAGGAGCCGCACCTGATCGCGAGCCGCATTGCCAGCGGCAGCCGCGTGCTGTGCGCGGCGCCGGCCTACCTGGCACGGCGCGGCACGCCGCGCCATCTGGCCGAGCTTGCGCAGCATGACTGCCTGCTCCACCGCGAGCGCGACCAGGCCTTTGGCGTGTGGCGGCTGCAAGGCCCCGCCGGCATGGAAATGGTCAAGGTGACCGGCCCGATGGCTTCCAACCACAGCGACGTCACGCGCCAATGGGCCCACGAAGGCTACGGCATCATCATGGCGTCGGTCTGGGATGTGGCCGACAGCATCCGCGAAGGCGAGCTGGTGCAGGTACTGCAGGCCTGGCAGCAACCGGCGGACGTCTGGGCCGTCACCAGCTCGCGCGCATCGTCGTCGGCGCGGATGCGCGTTTGCATCGACTTCCTCAAGGACCGCCTGTCGCAGGGCCCGTTCGCGCTGGCGAGTTCGCTGCACGAGCCGCGCGAATAGGCATCCGCCCGCGCAGCGAACGACACGTGCCTGGCGCTACAGCGTACGCATGATCGACAGCGCGGTGTCCTGCAGCACCTGCAGCACGCGCGCGCATGCTGCGTCCGCGCTCTCCTCGCCGATCTGCATATTGACCGACAGCGCCGCGATCACCTTGCCGTGGCGGTCGCGCAGCGGCACCGCCACACCGCGCACGCCGATCTGCAGCTGCTGCTCCACCACGGCATAGCCCTGTGCGCCGGCCTTGCGGATTTCCTGCAGCAGCCGGTCGTGCTGGAGGATGGTGTATGGCGTATAGGGCGTCAGTACGAACTGGTCCAGCCACTCCCGCACCGTGTCTTCCGGCTGCGACGCCAGCATCATCACGCCAGCCGAGGCCAGCGGCGCCGGCACGCGCGCGCCCAGCACAAAGCCCGTACTCATGACGCGGCTGGTGCTGGTGCGCGAAATGAACACCAGCTCCCAGCCATCGAGCACGCTCAGGTAGGCCGCCTCGCCCAGCTGGGCCGTGATCTGCTGCAGGAAGGGCTGCACCAGGCGCGGCAGCCGCGCCGAATCGAAGTAAGACCACCCGACCTTGAGCACACGCGGCGTCAGGCTGAACAGCGTGCCGTCGCTGGTGGTGTAGCCAAGATGCTCGAGCGTGAGCAGGTACCGTCGCGCGGCGGTACGGGTCAAGCCCGTCAGTTGCGCCGCCTGGCTGGGCGTCAGCCGCGGATGGTCGTTGTCGAAGGCCTCGAGGATGGCCAGGCCCTTCTCCAGCCCGGCGATCCAGTCACGCCGGTTCAGCGGTTCTTTTCCATGGTTAACCCGAGTAATGCACGACAGTCGCGCGCATCGCGCGATTATCGCTCCTTTACGCGCGAATGGTGATTGTTTGGCGTCCTGTTGGCTCCTAATCTTGCGGCATGCCATCCCCTGCCGTCCGTGCCATGTCCGCAGCCCTTCCGCTCAAGCCGCTCCCCAAATCCATCGCCACCGTCTCGCTGTCCGGCACGCTGCCGGAAAAGCTCGAAGCCGCCGCGGCGGCCGGGTTCGACGGCGTGGAGATCTTCGAGAACGACCTGCTCAATTTCGACGGATCGCCGGCCGAGGTGTGCCGCATGCGTCCGACCTCGGGCTGCGCATCATGCTCTACCAGCCGCTGCGCGATTTCGAGGCGATGCCCGCGGAACTGTTCGCGCGCAATATGCGCGCGCGGAGCGCAAGTTCGACGTGATGGAACAGCTTGGCGCCGACACGGTGCTGGTCTGCAGCAACGTGCAGGATATCGCCATCGACGACCCCGCGCGCGCGGCTGACGACCTGCGCCAGATGGCCGAAGCGGCCACGCGGCGCGGCCTGCGTGTCGGCTTCGAGGCGCTGGCATGGGGCCGCCACACGCGCACCTGGCGCCAGGCATGGGACATCGTGCAGCGCGCGGACCACCCGGCGCTCGGCCTGGTGCTGGACAGCTTCCATACGCTTGCGCTGGGCGACGACCTGTCGGGGCTGGATGCCGTGCCGGCGGAAAAGATCTTCTTTGTGCAGCTTGCCGACGCCCCGCGCATGTCAATGGACGTGCTGGGCTGGAGCCGGCACTACCGCAACTTTCCTGGTCAGGGCGACCTGCCCGTCACCGCGTTCGCGCACGCCGTGCTGCAGGCCGGCTATGCGGGCCCGCTGTCGCTGGAAATCTTCAACGACGAGTTCCGCGCCGCGCCCGCACGGCAGACGGCGCTGGATGGGCTGCGCTCGCTGATCTGGCTGGAGTCCGAGGCGGGCGGGCATGCGCTGCCCGCACCGCCGGTCTTCGACGGCGTGGACTTTATCGAGTTTGCCGTCGACTACGTGGCCGGCCGCGAACTGGCCCAGCGGCTGGAATCGCTTGGATTCGTGCATGCCGGACGCCACCGCTCCAAGGCAGTGGACCTGTACCGGCAGGGCGGCATCAACCTGATCCTCAACGCCGAGCAGGACAGCGCGGCCGCCGAGCACTTCCAACTGCACGGTCCGTCCGTCTGTGCGATCGGCCTCAAGGTGGACGACGCCGGCCGCGCCCTCGCGCGTGCGCGAGCGCTGCTGTGCAAGGAGTGGCGCGAACCGGTAGGTCCCGATGAGCGCGTAATTCCCGCACTGCGCTCGCCCGACGGCATGCTGTTCCACCTGATCGACGAGCTCGACGCCGCGCGCAGCATCTACGAGAGCGACTTCGACCTGCGCTCCTGCGTGCAGCCCGACGCCACAGGCGCCGGGCTGACGGCGATCGACCATATTGCGCAGGCCCTCCCCGCGCACAAGCTCGACACCTTCGTGCTGTTCTACCGCTCGGTGTTCGGCATGCAGGCCGAAGGCGTGCACGAGATCGCGGACCCGTACGGGCTGGTCAAGAGCCGCGCCATGGTCAGCGCCGACCAGCGCGTGCGCATTCCGCTCAATGTGTCGGAGAGCGGGCGCACCGCCACTGGCCGCTTCGTCGCCGCTTATGCGGGATCAGGCGTGCATCACATCGCTTTCCGCTCCGCAGAACTCGCGCACACGGTCGAAAGGATCGACCCCAGCCGTTCCGCGATGCTGCACGTGCCGGACAACTACTACGACGACCTGGCCGCCCGGCTCGCGCTGGACGACAGCCTGCTGGCACGGCTGCAGCGCCTTGGCCTGCTCTACGACCGCGACAGTCATGGCGAATTTCTGCACACCTATACCGCGCCTTTCCACGAGCGCTTCTTTTTCGAGCTCGTGCAGCGCAGCGGGTATCTGGGCTATGGCGCGGCCAATGCCTCGGTGCGCATGGCGGCGCAGGCGACGCTGCGCCACGGCTGAAACCATTCCGGAACGCGTGGCGCAACTGTGCGGCGAGTATGGCCGCGCGGTTGCAACGTCTGCGCAAGCGAGAGCGCTGCTCGGCCTGACCGCCGTTGCCAAGGTGGCATAGCCTAAATCCGGCTGAGTCCGATATCAGGCCGGGGCGTTCACCGCGCGCCGGCCGCGTTCGCGAGCGGCGGCAGCGGTCCCGCCGACGCCGCTCGCGGCGATCATCGCGACGCCCATCAGCGACCACGCATCCGGCACGTGCGAGAACACCATCCAGCCACCGAGCATCGCGAACGCGATCTGCAGGTAGAGATAAGGGGTCAGCACACCCACCGGCGCGCGCGCGTAGGCAAAGACCAGGCACAGGTGCCGGCACAACCGGCCAGCGCCATGCCGGCAAGCATGAGCCAGTGCAGCGGGCTGACGTGCCAGACCCACGCGAACGGCAATGCCGCCGTCAGCAGCAACGTGGCAACGCATCCCGTGTAGAAGTGCGTCGTACCAACCCATCGGCGCGCGTCAGCGGGCCCGTCAGCAACTGGTAGCCCGCATTGGACAGCACCACGCCCAGCGGCAGCAGCATGGATAGCTGGAACTCGGGGCCGGGCCGTATCACCATCAGCGCGCCGGCAAGGCCCAACAGCAGGAACAGCCAGCGAACCGCCGACACATGCTCGCCCATCAGCACGGCGGCAGCCAGCGTGATCGCCAGCGGTGTCAGCATGGCCACGGCGGTGAAATCCCCGACCGGCAGGACCTTCAGGCTGAAGAACGCGCACAGGCTCGATGTCAGCATCAGCACGGCCCGCAGGCTCTGGAGCACCGGCCGGCGCGTATGCAGCAGCCGCCGCCCCCGCGCCGGCAGCAGGACCGTGCCTGTCAGGGCGGTCTGCGCGAGATAGCGCACCCATAACGCCATGATCACGGGCACGGCGCTGCCCACGACCTTGGTCAGCGTATCGAGCATGGCAAAGCAGGCTACCGCCGCGATCATCAGCGCAATGCCTTGCGGCGTCTGGTTGTCCTTCATGGGCCTTGCCTGCTCGTTGCGCCGCTTGTGGAGCGTTGCGCGGCGTGAATGGGGGGATGGGAGCAGGTTACTGTTGCCGGCCGGAAAAACAATCGGGCTGAGCGGAAAGTCAGAATGCGCCAGGAGCGAATAATCGGTTCGGCAATCCAGGCGCAATCTGTGCTTGACGCTGCGCTCGAGGGCGCAGCTCTCTTGCGCTCCCTTCTGAGTGTGCGCGTCGGCGCGTCTACTACGCCTGCGCGAGCATTTCCCGCAGCTTCGCTTTAGCCACTTTCTCGAGCGTGGCGCGCGGCAGGCTGTCCACCAGCCTCACTTCATGCGGGCGCTTGAAGTCCGCAAGCTGCGCGGTGCAGGCGGCAACAATCCGTGCGGCCAGGTCGTCGCCGGCCTGCGGGCCGGGAATGACGAAGGCCACCGGGACTTCATCGAGCATCGGGTGCTTTTTGGCGACCACCGCCGCTTCGGCCACGCCGGGCACGAGTGCGATGACACGCTCGATCTCAGACGCCGCCACGTTTTCGCCGCCGACCTTCAGCATGTCCTTGGCCCGGTCGGCAAAGTACAACGCGCCGTCCTCGCCGAGCCGTACACGGTCGCCGGTGATGAACAGGCCATCCTCGCGAAACGCCGCGGCCGTGGCGGCGGGATCGTTGAAGTACTCGAGGAACAGTGACACCCCGCGCTGCCCGCGCACGTAGAGGTCGCCGGTCTGGCCGGGCGCCACCGGCGCCCCGTCCGCATCGAGCACATGGATTTCGTAGCCGGCCGCCGGGCGCCCCATCGACATCGGCGCATTGGCGCGATGCGCCGAGCCGATCGTGCCGTGCGAGACGGTTTCGGTCATGCCCCACCAGCCGATGGTCTTCACGCCGAAATGGGCGTCGGTCGGCGGCTCGCATACGCCGCTGCCCCAATGCCGATAGCTGTGCCGTTCGGGCAGCGGCTGGCCCATCAGCGCGCGCACGCAGAACGGCACCATCGACGTCCAGGTGCAGCCATGCCGCAGGGACACCGGCCAGAAGCGCGATACCGAGAACTTCGGCAACAGCACCACGGTAGCCCCGACCCACAGCGACGCTGCCACTGAATACACCTGCGCATTGGTGTGGAACAGCGGCAGGTGCACAAGGTGGACATCCTCCGCACGCAGGTCCTCGTGCCGCGCGCATAGCTGCGCGCCCCACAGCGCATTGGCATGGCTCCACAGCACGGCCTTGGCCGCGACGTGGTGCCCGAGGTGTACTGGATACCGAATGGCGCCATCGGGTCGTGCGGCCGCACGGCGAGCGTGGCGGGATCGGCATCGACGGCGGCGAACGGCATAAATGACGCGTGGCCGGCTACGTCCGCTTCCGGCGGCGCACCGTTGTCGGTCGCCGTGACCGCCAGCCAAGCGAGCGCAGGAGCAGCCTCGCGCACCATCGCCGCGAAGCGCGGCTGCGTGATGCCCGCCACCGCGCCACTGTGGCTCGCGAAGTAGGACAGCTCGTCCGCGCTCGAACGGGTGTTGGTGGTCACCGGCACGGCGCCGGCATAGGCGCAGCCGAGCCACGCAATGACCGACTCAGGGCAATTGTCCAGATGCACGAGCACGCGCTCGCCGGGCCGCACGCCGCGCGCTTGCAGCCCGGCGGCAAAGCGCCGGACCGCATTGCCGAACTGCGCATAGGACCACGTCGCGCCTTCGCCCTCAAAGGCTCCCACACCAGGAACGGATGCTGCCGCGCCGGGCGGCCTGTTCGTCGATCAGGCTGCGGATATCGGTCGTTTCGAACGGCGTCAGGGCGGCAGGGGTCATGGGGTATCCGGGACGAAAGTGAGGGGTGTCGACGAGTATCGCGAGGCGGCATGCGCCGGCAACTCGTCCAAAGCGACGAATCTGCCTGGAGATGCTTGCACAAGCGAATGTCCTGGCCGGGATCCGGGTCCCATACCCCGCCCGGCGTTCTGTCCTATATTGGAATGCCTGCGGTATGGGAACAGACCCGAGGAGACGCGCCATGGCCACCTGGAAGCCGGATCCGAGCTTTTACCCCTCCCCCCGCCTGGCAGCCAAGGCCCCGCCGGAGACCATTGCCTATGTGGCGATGTTCGACCCCGAGCGCAAGCGGCCTGACGCCATCGCGGTGGTCGACGTGGACCCGGCGTCACCGCGCTACGCGAGCATCGTCGGCCAGGTCGCCATGCCGCACACCGGCGACGAGCTGCACCACTTCGGCTGGAACGCCTGTTCCTCGTGCCTGTGCCCGAACGCGCCGCATCCGCACATGGAGCGCCGCTACCTGGTGGTACCGGGGCTGCGCTCGTCGCGCATCTATATCCTCGATACCAAACCCGATCCGCTCAAGCCGTTCCTCACCAAGGTGATCGAGCCCGAGATGCTGGCCGAGCGCACCGGCTACAGCCGGCCGCATACGGTGCATTGCGGGCCGGGCGGCATCTATGTGACGGCGCTCGGCAACGCCGAGGGCAAGGGCCCCGGCGGCATCGCCATGCTCGACGCGCAAAGCTTCGACCCGCTCGGCCGCTGGGAGGTCGAACGCGGCCCGCAGTACTTCGCCTACGACGGCTGGTGGCACCTTGGCTACGACACCCTGGTCACCAGTGAATGGGGCACGCCGGATATGGTCGAGGAGGGCCTCGTGCCCGATATCCTGCTCGGCGCGCGCTACGGGCGCCGCCTGCATTTCTGGGACTTCACGCGGCGCAGGCATCTGCAGGAAATCGATTTCGGCGAGGAACACCAGCTCGTGTTCGAGCTGCGCCCGGCCCACGACCCGACCAAGGCCTATGGCTTCGTCAACTGCGTGATCAGCCTGAAGGACCTGTCGTCGTCGATCTGGACCTGGTATCGCGACAAGGACAAATGGGCCGTGCGCAAGGTCATCGAGATCCCGGCCGAGGCTGCGACCCCGACCAGTTGCCGCCCATGCTCAAGGGCTTCAAGGCGGTGCCGCCGCTGGTCACGGACATCGACCTGTCGATGGAGACCGCTTCCTCTACGTGTCGTGCTGGGGCACGGGCGACCTGCTGCAATACGATGTGTCCGACCCGTTCGCGCCGAAGCTCACGGGCAAGGTGCGCATCGGCGGCATCGTCTCTCGCGCCACGCATCCGGGCGCGAAGAACGGTGCGCTCAATGGCGGGCCGCAGATGGTCGAGATCAGCCGCGACGGCCGCCGCGTCTACTTCACCAACTCGCTTTACGGCGCGGTGGATCCGCAGTTCTACCCGGAAGGCATCGACGGCTGGATGGTGAAGCTCGACGCCGCGCCGGAAGGCGGCCTGTCGTTCGACCCGAAGTTCTTCATCGAATGGCCGAAGGGCCATCGCCCGCACCAGGTAAGGCTGCAGGGCGGGGATTGCTCGTCGGATTCGTACTGCTACCCGTGATGGACCCGTCCGCCACGCTCGCTACCGCATCGGCGCAGTGGGCGGCGTGGTGGCCGTGGCTGGCGGTTGCCGGGCTCGGCCTGTTCCATGGGATCAACCCCGCCATGGGCTGGCTGTTCGCGGTGGCATTGGGGCTGCACCGGCACAAGCGCAGCGTGGTGATGCTGTCGCTGCTGCCAATCGCACTGGGTCACGCGCTGGCCGTGGCGGTATTCGTTACGGCGGCCCTCACGCTCGGCAGCGTGATCGATGCTCGCCTGTTCTCGCGCGCCGGCGGCCTCGTGCTGATCGGCTGGGCTGCGTGGCATGTCTGGCGTGGTCACCGTGGCCAGCCGCGTGTCGGCATGCAGGCCAGCATGGCCGGGCTCGCATGCTGGTCGTTCCTGATGGCGGGCGTGCACGGTGCCGGGCTGATGCTGGTGCCGGTGCTGATGCCGCTGTGTGTGTCGCCGCTGTCGGGCCAGATCAGCGGCAGCAGTGCATGGCACCTGCCGTGCTGGCGCTGGGCCTGCATACCGTCGCCATGCTGCTGGCCATCTGCGCGGTGGCGCTGCTGGTCTACGACCACATTGGCGTGGCGTTCCTGCGCACGGGATGGGTCAACCTGGACCTGGTGTGGAGCATCGCGCTGGCACTGTGCGGCGTGGCGCTGCTGCTCCACTGATTGCCGACCGATATCCTTGCCGTCAATGTCTCACTCCAGCAGAAACGGCAATACCGTCTCCAGCAGCAACTCCGGCGCCTCCTCCGCAATGTAGTGGCCACACGGCAGGCCGTGGCCGCTGACGCGGCGCGCCACCTTGCGCCATGCCTCGAGCGGGCGGAAGCACTGGCCCACCGCGCCCTGCTCGCCCCACAGCGCCAGCATCTCGCACTCCACCATGCGCCCGGCGGCCAGGTCGGCGCGGTCGTGTTCCAGGTCGATGCCCGCGCTCGCGCGGTAGTCTTCGCACAGGCCGTGGGCAGCGCCGGGGCTTTGCAGGCAGCGCAGGTACTCGGCCATCGCCGCCTCGGTGAACGGCGCCAGCCCAGCGCTGCGCGCACCCATGGTGCTGCGCAGGTAAAGGCCTGGGTCGGCTTCGATCAGCGTCTCGGGCAATGGCGCTGGCCGGATCAGGAAGAACCAGTGCCAGTACGCCTTCGCAAAGGCCAGGCCGGTCTGCTCGTACATCGCCAGCGTGGGCGCGATGTCGAGCGTGACGAGGCGCTCCACGCGCTCGCCATGATCCAGCGCCATGCGGTGCGCCACCCGTGCGCCGCGGTCGTGCGCCATCACGCGGAAGCGTTCAAAGCCGAGCGCGGTCATCAGCTCGACCTGGTCGCGCGCCATCGTGCGCTTGCTGTAGTTGGCATGATCGGGCAAGCCCGCTGGCTTGTCGCTGTCGCCATAGCCGCGCAGA
Organism: Cupriavidus sp. UYMMa02A; assembly: GCA_001725945.1. GTDB lineage: Bacteria > Pseudomonadota > Gammaproteobacteria > Burkholderiales > Burkholderiaceae > Cupriavidus. The sequence goes on from LRMT01000166.1 coordinate 13,079, forward strand.
TCGGCCGCGACCACGGTGAAGTGACGCGCGAGGGTCGCTGCGACCTTATGCCAGATCACACAGGTCTGCGGGTGACCATGCAACAGCAGCAGCGCGGGGCCCTGACCGCCCACGACGGCATGGATGCCAACCTCCGCGCATTGCACGCGGCGATGTTCGAATCCCTTGAATCCTTCCAGCATGGCTTGTCTCCATTCTTGTTCATTGACCGGCAAGGCGCGCCATCGTCTTCCCCGCCACATTCCGCAGCCACGGCTGCGCATCGTGATGCCGGCGCGCGAAGTCATCGATCTGCGCCTGCTGCGTCAGTGTGAGGCCGATCACGTCGAGCCCCTGCAGAAACATGCGGCGATGCCGCTCGCCGAGCGCAAAACCGGCCTGGAAGCTGCCGGCACAGACGGTCATGGCTTGCAGGTCGATGACGATACGCGGCGGCTCCAGGGATGACACCTCCGCCATCACCCGGTCCACGTCGGACTGCGGCAGCATCACCAGCAGCAGGCGATTGTTGATCGCATTCGAGTAGAAGATCTCGCCGAAGCTGGCCGCGATCACCGCGCGGATGCCGTACTGCTGCAGGCCCCAGACCGCGTGCTCGCGGCTCGAGCCGCAGCCAAAGTTCGGTCCCGCCACGAGGATACCGGCTTCCCGGTACTGTGGCTGATTGAGTACGAACCCGGGCCGGGACCGGCCGCTTCATCGAAGCGCAGGTCGTAAAACAGTCCCCGATCGAGCCCGGCCTTGTCGATGATTCGCAGGAACTGCTTGGGCATGATCTGGTCGGTGTCGAGATTGGGCAACGGCAGCGGCGCGCCGGGCGCTTCGATGCGCGCGAGCGTGGTGTCAGGCATGAGCAGGCTCCAGTTGGCGTACGTCGGTGATGCAGCGGCCAGCGCGGCGGCCGCGGCCATGGCCGGGCTCATCAGGTGCGTGCGGCCGGCACGGCCCTGGCGGCCTTCGAAATTGCGATTGGTGGTGGAGGCGCAGCGCTCGCCGGGCGCGAGCACGTCGTCATTCATCGCCAGGCACATCGAACAGCCGGGCTGGCGCCATTCGAAGCCGGCGTCCGTGAGCGCTCGCGCGATTCCTTCCGCTTCCGCCTGCTGGCGCACGGCGCCCGATCCCGGCACCACCATGGCCCGGACACCGGGCGCGACGCGGCGCCCGCGCACCACCTCCGCGGCCGCGCGCAGGTCTCAATGCGCCCGTTGGTGCAGGACCGATAACACGCGCTGCACCGGCAGGCCGGCCAGCGAAGCGCCGGCTTCGATGCCGACATAGTCGAGCGCGCGTTGCGCCGCGGCGCGTGCGAGCGGATCGTCCAGTTCGTCCGGACGCGGCACGCATGCGTCGATCGGCACGGCCTGGTCGGGGCTCGTGCCCCAGGTGACATACGGGGCAATGGCGCTCGCATCGAATACGAGGTCCTTCGCAAACGATGCTTCGGCGTCCGAATGCAGCGCCTGCCAGTCCGCCCTCGCCCGGTGTGCCATGGCGGTATCGATATCCGCCGCGCGCTGCAGCACATAGTCGATCGCAGCGGCATCCGGCGCGACCAGCGCGCCGCGCGCGCCCGCTTCCACCGCCATGTTGCACAGGGTCATGCGCGCCTCGATCGACAGCGCAACAATCGCCGTGCCGGCGAACTCGACCACATACCCGCGCGCGCCCTGCGCGCTGATGCAGCCGATGATATGGAGAATCAGGTCCTTGGCCGACGTACCCGCCGGCAACGCGCCATCCACGCGGATGCGCATTTCGCCCGCCACGCGATAGACCAGCGTCTGGGTCGCCAGCACATGCTCGACCTCCGACGTGCCGATGCCGAAGCCCAGCGCGCCGAAGGCGCCATAAGTGGTGGTGTGGCTGTCTCCGCAGAGCACCACCATGCCGGGGCGGATCATGCCGTGTTCGGGCGCGATCACGTGCTCGATGCCCTGCAGCGGATCATTGGTATCGAACAGCGGGATGCCGTGCTGCCCGCAGTTGCGAGCAAGGTTGCGCGCCTGCAGGGCCGAGGCCGGGTCGCGGATCACGCGCGGCGACTCGGCATGGGTCGGGATGATGTGGTCCACCACCGCCAGGTTCTGCGCTGGCGCCGCCACGCCGCGCGCTTGCGCGGCCAGGCCCGCGAAGGCCTGCGGACTGGTGTACTCATTCATGATGTGCAGGTCCGCGTACAGCAGCACGTGCTCGGCGTCGAGTGCGGCCACGGTGTGCGTATCGACCAGCTTGCGGTAAAGGGTGCGCGGGGTGCGATCGGCCATGGGGATTGCCTGCAAAAGCGGATCGTTGAAGGTGAGGACAGTCTAATCAGGGAAACGATCGCTATAATTTCCTGATACGACCTTCATTAGTTCCCGCCATTCACGAATGGACGCATTCTCCGATGTCGCCTTCTTCGTGCTGGTGATCAAGCGCGGCAGCTTGGCCGGCGCGGCGCAGCAGATGGGCGTTACACCGTCGGCGGCCAGCAAGCGGCTGGCTGCGCTGGAGGCCCGACTTGGCGTGCGCCTGCTCCACCGCACCACGCGGCGGCTGAGCGTGACGCAGGAGGGCGAGGCCTATCTGGCCCAGGGCGGCCGCATCCTGGCCGAGCTGGAGGAACTGGAGCAGGGGCTGGCGGGCAGCCGGGTCACGCCGCACGGACTGCTGCGGGTCAACGCCACGCTGGGCTTCGGCCGGCGCCATCTTGCGCCGGCGGTTGCCGCCTTCCTGCGCGCCTATCCGCAGGTGGAGGTGCAGCTTGAACTGTCCGACCGCGCACTCAATCTGGCCGAACAAGGCTTCGACGTAGGAATCCGGGTCGGTGGCCTGCCCGATGCGCGGCTGAACGCGCGGCGCCTGGCCGGCAACCGCCGGCTGCTATGCGCGTCGCCGCAATACCTGTCCGCGCACGGCACGCCGGCGTCGCCGCGCGAACTGGCGCAGCACCGCTGCATCGTGATCCGCGAAAGCGACGAGACGTATGGCACATGGCAACTGTTTGCGGGGACGCGGCAGGAGACCGTCAAGGTACGCGGCCCCGCCACGACCAATGATGGCGAGACCGCGGTCGGATGGGCGCTGGAGGGGATGGGTCTCTTGCTGCGGTCGGAGTGGGATGTGGCGCCGCTGCTTCGCTCAGGCCGGCTGCAGCCCGTGCTGCCGGAGTGGAGTGCGGCGCCGGCCGACATCTTTGCGGTCTACCTGAGCCGCGACCATCTGTCAGCCCGGGTGCGCGCCTTCATCGACTTCCTGGCCGAGCGCTTCGCCACCGCGCCCGCGCAACCATACAACGGCTGGTAACGAAGGCGCTGGCGGCGTCAGACGACGTGAAGAAGTGCGTCCCGTCGCGGTCGAGCTGGGCGATCAGCCCGAACTCCCAGTCCAGGTAGGCCTGCATCGCGGCGGCCGCGTTGTCGGTGCCTTCATACGGGCGTCGGTAGCGGTCCGTGCGCGGCACGGCCAGGTGCGTTTCGCCGCTTTCCACGGGCAAGCCGGCGGCCAGCCACGCGAGCGTGCCGCCGTCGAGCACGCAGATCTCGGCCTGCGTCAGCGCGCGCAGGTCCGCGGCGGCGAAGCGCGCGAGCTGGCTGGTACCGCAGGTCAGTACATAGCGGCGTGCCGCGGGAATGCTTTGCAACGCCTGGGCGAGCTGTGCGCGGATGACGAACCACGCGCCGGGGATATGGCGCTTCACGTAGTTGGCACTTGCCGTGAAGTCCAGCACGACTGTCTGTCCGTCCTGCGCCTCCAGCCAGCCGGCCAGCGTAGTGGGCGACACCGCCTCCACGGGTGCGGCATCGGGCGCCGGCGCGCGCGGCACGCCGGCTTCGCTGCGCAAGGACGCATCGACGGGCTCGACCACCGACACATCCCAGCCCATCTGCGCGAGCCATGACGCGCTCATGTCCGCGCGCACGCCGTCGTCGTCGTCGGCCAGCACGATGCGCGCGCGCGCGCACGGGCGCGCTGTGGTCGGTCTCCTGTACCAGCTGTCCGCCCGGTGCGTTGACAAACCCCGGCAGGTGGCCATCGGCGTACTCCTCGGGCGTCCTCACGTCGAACCGGTAAAGCGTACGTCCCGGCGCCTCCAGCGACGCCAGCGCGGCGTAGGCAATGCGCCGCACCCCTGCGCGCGCGGCGATGTCGCGCGCGCGCGCGTGCGTCTGCGCGGTTGGCCACGCCAAT
>LRMT01000167.1 GCA_001725945.1 Cupriavidus sp. UYMMa02A
GACGGTCGGTACGGTGGGCAGCAACGCCGAGCGCTCGCGCCGGCCAATGCGACAGGATGATCTTTCCGCTCTGCAGCAGCGACATGGCCGTGCCGACCGGCACCAAGCCGATCTTGACGTGACCGGCGGCCAGGTCCGTCACCAGCGGCGCGGCGCCCTTGTAGGCCACATGCGTCATGTCGAGTCCTGCCTCGCGCTTGAACAGCTCGCCGAGGATGTGGCCGGTGGTGCCGGCGCCATACGAGCCATACGGATACTTGCCCGGATTGGCCTTGACCAGCGCCACCACGTCCTTCAGCGTGCGCGCCGGAAAATCCGACGACACCGCGAGCACGGTGTACGAGATGGCCACCTCGCTCACCGGCGCGAAGTCCGCGATCGGGTCATAGCCGATGCGCTGGTACAGCGACGGGTTCTGGACGTGCGCGGTGAACGTCAGCAGCACGGTATAGCCATCCTTGTCCGCGCGTGCCACGTACTTGGTGCCCGTGGTCGTGCCGGCGCCGGCTTGTTCTCGACGATCACGGGTTGGTTCCAGGTCTTCGTCAGCTCCTGCCCGATCAGCCTGGCCGCGGCGTCGTTGACGTTGCCGGCCACGGACGGCACCACGATGGTCAGTGGCCGCGACGGATAGGAATCGGCGTCTGCCGCCATCGCGGCGGTCGCGGCGGTCGCAGTCGTGGCACTCAGCACGATGCCCAGCAAGGCGGCACGCAGCCGCGCGCCGCATGCGGCGGATTGGTTCTGCATTGGCTTGTCTCCTGTGTGTGGCGCCTGTTTCCGGCATGCGTGGCCTGTCGGCGCCTTGGCCGCAGTCTAGGGCAGCGGCGCGCCCCGCGTGATTCCCGCCAGTACCGGCGCGAGTCCCGGCGGGAATAGACAGCCAATGGCAGATACAATGCCCCGACCCCACTCCTGCGCCCGCCTGCCGACGCAATGCGATTCGAGGACATCGAAGCCTTCCTGGTAGTGACCCAGCATGCCAACCTGCACCGCGCGGCGCCGCGCTGGGCGTGACGCAGTCAGGCCTGTCCAAGACGCTCGCGCGGCTCGAGGCAGAGGCCGGCATGCCGCTGTTCGAGCGCACGCCGCGCGGGCTGGTGCTGACCAGCGTGGGAAAGACCCTGCATGCCCACGCGCGCAAGATCTCGCTGGCCGCCAGCGACATGCGGCAGGAGCTGGCTGAGCAGCGTGTCGCCAAGGCCGGCACGGTGCGGATCGGGGCGATCCCCTACCTCGTGCCTTCGCTGCTGTCGCCGCTGCTGGCCCAGTTCTTCGTGAGCCGGCCGCTAGCCGTGTTCTCCATCGAAACGCACCTGAGCGCGCGCTGATGGCCGTGCTGCAGAACGGCGACGCGGACCTGATCCTGGCCGCGCGCCCTACCAGCGTGCCCGAGGATGTGTGCTGTCTGCCGCTGGGGCCGCTGACGATGCAGATCGTCGCACGCAGCCAGCATCCGCGCCGCGCGCGCTTCCATACGCTGGCGGACCTGACCGAAGAACGCTGGGCCGTGCCCGCGAGTTCGCTCTATTTGCGGCAATGGCTGGAGGAACGCTTCACCGCCGTGGGCCTGCCACCGCCGCGTGTAGCCGTGGAAAGCACCGCGTCTCCGGTAGCCTTTGGCGAACTGCTGCGCTATTCGGACCTGCTCGGCATCATGCCGCCGCGCATTCTCAAGCAAGCCGAAGGACAGGGGCTGGAAGCCATTGAAGGCCCCGGCATGGCCTGGCAGCACGAGCTGGCCATCTTCTGGCGCGCGGACGGCTATCTGTCGCCGATCTGCCAGGATTTTCGCGACGCGGTGGTGAAATGGTGCGAGCAGACTGATATTTGAGTGCCTGCGAGTCAGCGCTCCCGCATGGCCTTCCGAACCGCCTCGGTCACCTGTTCGACCACGCCCTCACGCCAGTCGTCGGCGTCGCCGTAGAAAGCCCGCCACATCGCTTGCCTGACCAGCGTGCGCTGGTTCTCGTCGGCCTCGGGATGCAGGGAGAGCCAGTGGTCGCCGCGCAGGGCATCCAGGACTTCAGCGACCGGCAACGTGCCGAATTCCAGCGCGATGCCCGCATAGTTGACCTCTGGCAGCGTGCCTGGCACCGCTTGCCAGGCGAGCCCGGTCAACCGGGCCGAGCTTGATGAGCCGTCATAGATCGAGGTTACCTCGCTGCCCCAGATGGCGCGAGTGCGACTGAGTTGGGCGGCATCGTCGGGGCCCATGCAGATGGGCTCGCCATAGCCCCATGGCCCCAGGCCGGTGTGGATGTCGATCCAGCGCAGGCTGCTGCGTCCGCTGCCGAAGCGCGCGAGCACGCGCCGCAACGTGTAGTTGCTCCACGTCTCCTTGTTGCCGCCGTAGAACAGACCTTTCGGATCCTGATACTGGCCGCGGCTGACCGCCGTCTGGTACCAGTCCATGCCCTTCTCCGCGACAGCCTTCATGAACTGGGCCTGCTCCGCGCCCGACAGCGGCCAGTGCGCGGGCACCAGCATCGGGGCGATCTCCGCGTACGGTGCGTTGTCCGGCAGTGCTTGTGCGAAATCCATGAAGTTGCGGTTCAGGTCGACGTTGTCCTCGTTGACCCGGCGCATATGGGAAAAGCCGTAGGGATTGACCGCGTGCACCAGCAGCAAGCCAAGGCGCGCCTCTGCGCAGTCAGCCAGCAGGACCGCATCGGCCAGCAGGGCCACCTGCGCGCCGGAGCCGCAGAAGCCTTCCACGCCATGGACCCCGGAACTCACCATCAGCACGCGGCTGGCATCGGCGGGCCCGACCCACGCGACATCCATGGCAAGATCCTCGCCGCCACTGCCGCGGCGGGTCGGATGGGGAAACTCGGCTAGGGTCGCGCCCGCGGCGCGCGCGGCGGCAGGAACTTTTGCCGCGCTTCGGCAAACTGGTGGCAAAGCAACCGGAAACCTGGCCCATGGCAACTGCCCCCTCGCGGACGGAGATGGTGGCATTAGACGCCAAATTGTCCGCACTTGCCAACGTGCATTGCGTCAGAAGAGCTGCCCGCTATCGCTGGGCCGTGCGTCGTCCGGACCCCAGACGCCGGCCGCGCTGAATGCCTGCGGATGCATTTCAATGCCCGCCGCGGCGATCTGCGCGGCCGACAGCACAAGTTGCCGCGCCAGCCAGTCATGCAGGCCGCGCAGGAAGCGGATGTTGTCGAGCCGGTTGGACGCCGCGATCAGCCGCTCGAGCTTGACATGCGCGGTATAGACATCCAGCAGGTTGGTCGCCCGGAGCCGCGGCGGCGTGGCCGGGCTGCGCTCGATGGCCAGGATGCGGCTCACCTGGGCGCGGCCAAGATCGCCGCTGCGCTGGAATTGCTCGTAGACATCCTGCAGTGGCGCAAAGCGCACTGTCGGCTGCACGCGCGGCACGGCCGCGACCTTTTCCATGCGCAGTACCAGATAGCGGATGGCCGCCAGGCGTTGCGCGGCATCGCGATCGGCGCTGGTGGGTCGGCGGCGCGAAGCACTGGCGATGACCGCATCCAGCGCATCCGCCTGCCGTACGACGTCGCGTTCGGTGTAGTCGGGCACTTGCTCGAGCACTTCGGGATGTAGCACCGCGGCACGCGCACACGCTTCGCCGAACGGATATTCGTCGCCCCGCGCGTCGCGCAGGATATAGGCCCGGCCGTCGGGAAAGCCGTGATGCCGCCCCGTGGCAGCGCGCGCGTGGCAGCGCGTGTCGAGGTCGACGAAATCCTTGCGTACGGGAATCCAGCCGCCGTGCTGTGCCTGGGTCATGAGTCTGCGGAAATGCGGAAATGCGGAAATGCGGTGTTGCGGTGTTGCGAGTAAAGACAGCCGGGCCGGTCGTTCGCCGGCACGCGCCGAACCCGCTATTGTCGCCGATCGCGCCGCAGCCGGCCAATTCCGCTATTTCAGCATGAACGACATGGCCGACAGGCAGTTCAGCATGCGCACCGCCGATTGCACGGAATCGGCCGCAAACGTCAGCGTGACACCATCCACGCGCTCCAGCGCGGGCCACTGGCAGAACAGGTCGGCGTGCGCGGGCGTCTGGGTCTGGAGCCGGCAGTTCACGGGACCATTGATCCGGAACACCTGGGCATTGGCCCGCTCGCGCACAGCCTGCGCGGCCGTCTCGCGGATGGCATCACGCGACGCCGCCGGCGCCAGCGTGCTGCCGCTGCCGAAGCCGCCGGCCGACTTGGTCTGCACATAGCGCACCCACGGCATCAGCGGCCGGGCTTCGCCGATGAAGACATCGTCGCCGCTCGCCATCAGCACCGGTACGCCGAGTTCGCCGGCCAGCGCGGCGTACAGCCCGGCTTCGCCAAGCTCCTGCCCGTTCAGCCAGACCCGTGCAAAGGCGCTGCTGTTGATGGTGTGCGCCAGCACGCCCCGGCTCTGCGCGCGGCCGTGGTAGCCGATCATGAACACGCCGTCGCAGCCCGTTTCGACCCCGGCCATCATGCGAGATAGCGCGGCTTGCCCAGCACCAGCTGCGCGCGCGGATCGATCTGGTCGGGCAGCAGGTTGCGGAAGCCGCCGTGCGAGTCGTTGACCAGCACCTCGGTGGCGCCAGCTTCAAACGCGCCCTCGACAGCGGCGTTCGCCTCACCGGTCATCCAGACGCGGGCGCGCTCATACTCGCCGTTGCCGGGACGGGTCTGCTCGGCATGGAAGACACCGGCGACGCCTTCGATATCGGTGGAAATCAGGATCTTCATATCGGATTGCGCAGTTCTGGCATGACGTCGAGCAACGCTTGCCGGTGGTGACCGTCGCGGCCCCACACGGCCACGGCGTGCCAGAGCGCGTGAAGGATTGCCTGCTCGACGCTGTCGGCGGCTGCACGGAACAGCGGATCGAGGCAACTCTCATGCAGCAGCGGCACGGACGGCATCGGGTCGGCCGCATGATGCGGCACGGTATATGCCGTGGAAAAAGCCAGCGCGATATCGCCGGAACCGTGCCCATACACCGACCCGGTGCGAGCCAGGCCGGCGCCGGCACGAAGCGCCAGCCGGCGTAGCTGGCGTGCGTCCAGCGGCGCGTCGGTGGCAAGGATCATGATGATTGAGCCCTTCTCGGGCTCAGGGACCGCCGGCGCGAGCCGTGCGGCCAGTTCGGCGCCTACATGCCGGCCCGCGACTACGAGCGATTCCGGCGTACCGAAGTTCGCGAGCACCAGCGCGCCTACGCAGTAGCCACCCGCCAAGCGCGAAGCAGTGCCGATCCCGCCCTTGACGCCAAATGCAGACATACCGCGTCCAGCACCGACCGAACCGGCCTGAACGTCAGCGCCGGCTGCGGCGCAGGCGGCCTCGTAATGGCCGCATTCGACCGCCATGGCCTGGATATCGTTCAGGTACCCGTCATTGCATTCGAACACCAGCGGATTGACCGTCGGCAGCGAGCGCCCGATCTCCGGATTCACCGTGATGGCCTCGCGGATCTGGGCCTGCGCCACGACGCCGACTGCGAAGGTATGGGTCAGCGCGACAGGTGTTTCCAGTACGCCCAGTTCCTCCACCTGCACAAGCCCGACGCTCTTGCCGAAGCCGTTGATCACGGCGCATGCGGCGGGCACCTTTTGCAGGTAGACGTTGCCGGCATGCGGGCGTACAACGGTCACGCCGGTCTGCAAGTCACCGTCTTCGAGCGTGCAATGCCCGACCGTCACGCCAGCCACGTCGGTGATGCTGTTGCGCGTCCCGGCAGGCAAAGTGCCGATGACCGGCGGTGTCATCTGTTCCATCTCGCTTCGCCTCAGCGCCGGTCGATTTTCGGATCGAGCGCATCGCGCAGGCCATCGCCAAGCAGGTTGAACGCCAGCACGGTCAGGAAGATCGCCAGGCTCGGGAAGATCGCGACGTGCGGCGCGGTCACCATGTCGGCGCGCGCCTCGTTGAGCATGGCACCCCATTCCGGCGTGGGCGGCTGCGCGCCGAGCCCGAGGAACGAGAGGCTTGCCGCCGTGATGATCGACGTGCCGATCCGCATCGAGAAATACACGACGATGGACGACACCGTGCCCGGCAGGATATGCCGCATCAGGATGGTCCAGTCCGACGCGCCGATGCTGCGCGCGGCTTCCACGTAGGTCAGGCGCTTGAGCATCAGCGTATTGCCGCGCACCAGCCGCGCGAACGCGGGATGCTGAAGACGGCCACGGCGAAGATCACGTTGACCATGCCATTGCCGAGGATCGCGACGATGCCGATCGCGAGCAGGATGCCCGGGAATGCAAACAGCACGTCGGAAATGCGCATCACGATGCGGTCCCACCAGCCTTCGTAGTAGCCGGCCAGCAGGCCCAGCGCGGTACCGATCACTGCGCCGATGATGACCGACAGGAAACCCGCCGCCAGCGAGATGCGCGTGCCGGCCAGGATGCGGCTGAAGATGTCGCGTCCGAGCGAATCCACGCCCATCCAGTGGGCGGCGGACGGCCCGGCATTGAGCGCGTCATAGTCGAAGAAATTCTCGGGGTCGTACGGCACCAGGTGCGGCGACAGGATCGCCACCACGATCAGCAGCAGCACGAACACGCCGGCGCCGAGCGCCAGATGCTGCTTGCGGAACTTGCGCCAGAACTCGGTCCAGGGCGTGCGCACGGCCTGCGGGGCTTCGGCTGTGGTTGCTGCCTCGCTGGCGGCGGGCGCGGAAATCTGAGTCATGCCGGCCTCCCTCTTACTTGTAGCGGATGGTTGGGTTGATCACGGTGTAGAGCAGGTCCACCACCAGGTTGATCAGGATGAATTCGAGCGAGAACAGCAGAACCTCGGCCTGGATCACCGGGTAGTCGCGCATCTCGACGGCATCGACCAGCAGGCGTCCGAGGCCTGGCCAGTTGAAGACCTTCTCCACCACGATCGAGCCGCCCAGCAGGAAGCCGAACTGCAGACCCATCATGGTCACCACGGGGATCATGGCGTTGCGCAGCGTGTGCTTGGCCACCACCACGGTCTCGCGCACGCCCTTGGCACGGGCGGTGCGCACGAAGTCTTCTTGCAGCACCTCGACGAACGAGGCGCGCGTGAAGCGCGCCATGACTGCCGCCACGGCCGCACCCAGCGTCAGCGACGGCAGCACGTAATGCTTCCAGCTATCGGCACCAATCGACGGCAGCCAGCCGAGCTGCACGGAGAACACCTCCATCAGCAGCATGCCGAGCGCAAACGCCGGGAACGAGATGCCGGACACGGCCAGCGTCATGCCCAGCCGGTCGGGCCAACGGTTGCGCCAGACCGCCGAGCAGATGCCGATCACCATGCCGAACGCCACGGCCCAGGCCATCGACGCCAGGGTCAGCCACAGTGTCGGCAGGAAGCGGTCGCCGATCTCGTCGCTGACCGGGCGCTTGGTGCGAAGCGAATGTCCGAACTCGCCACGGACCGCGTTCGAGAAGAAGTTCACGAACTGCTCGGGCAGCGATTTGTCCAGCCCCAGGTCCTTGCGCACCAGTTCGACGGTGGCGGTGTCGGCCTCCGGGCCCGCCGCCAGCCGCGCGGGGTCGCCGGGCAGCATATGGACGAACAGGAACACCAGCACGGCCACGATCAGCAGTGTGGGGATCACGCCCAGGCATCGTTTGAGAAAGTAGTTCAGCATGACGCTTCAGAGGGAAAGGCCGCAGGCCGCACCCGGCTTAAACACCGAGTTGTGTTCTCCCCTCTCCCGCCTGCGGGAGAGGGGCCAGGGGTGAGGGCCGGCGCTTCCACGAAGCACCGACCTTCACATCACCCCATCACTGCTTGATATCGATGTCGTCGAAATTGAACGACCCATCCGGCATCACATACGCGCCGGTCAACCGCTTGCTGCGCGCAAACAGCACCTTCTCGGTCACCAGGAAGGCCCACGGCGCATCCTTCCAGATGCGTTCCTGCGCGTCCTTGTACAGCTTGGCCTTCTCGCCACGATCCGTGGTGCGCAACGCGCCGGCGATATCGGCATCGACCTGGTCGTTTTGTAGTAAGCCGTGTTCAGCAGCTTCGGCGGCATCGATTCCGACGCCAGCAGCGGACGCAGCGCCCAGTCCGACTCGCCTGTCGACGAGGACCAGCCCACGTAGTAGATGCGCACGCCGGCGTCTTCGGGCTTCTGCACGCTTTCGACCTTCTCCACGCGCTGGCCGGCTTCCAGCGCCTGCACGCTGGCCTTGATGCGACCTGCTGCAGTTGCTGCTGCACGAACTGGATTACCTTCTGCGCGGTAGTGTGGTTGTAGGCCGACCACAGGGTGGTCTCGAAGCCGTTCGGGTAGCCGGCCTCCTTCAGCAGCGCGCGCGCCTTGGCCGGGTCATATGGCCACGGGCCCAGCTTCTCGGCAAAGTCCACGCCCGGCGGCACCACGCCTTCCGCAGGCACCGCATAGCCCGCAAAGGCCACCTTCGCCAGCGCGTCCTTGTTGATCGCATAGTTGATCGCCTGGCGCACCTTCGGGTCATTGAACGGCTTGACCGTGGTGTTCAGGCTCAGGTAGCGCTGGATGATCGAGGGCGCCGAGATCAGGTCCACCTTCGGGCTGTTCTTCAGCACTGCGGCCTGCTCGAACGGGATGCTGAACGCAAAGTCCGCCTCGCCAGTCTGCATGATGGCCGAGCGGGTGTTGTTGTCGACCACCGGCTTCCACGTGATGGTGTCGATCTTCGGGTAACCGGTCTTCCAGTAGCCCGCGAACTTCTTGCCCTTCAGGTGATCGGGCTGCTTCCACTCGACAAACTCGAACGGTCCGGTGCCGACCGGGTGGAAGGCGATCTCCTTGCCGTATTTCTGCAGCGCCGCGGGCGAAATCATCACGGCCGACGGGTGGCCCAGCACGTTGATGAACGGCGAGAACGGCTCCTTCAGCGTGACCTTGACCGTGCTGCTGTCGACCACTTCGGTCTTCGCCACGCGGTTGAACAGCGTGTAGCGCTTGAGCTTGTTGGCCGGGTTGGTCACGCGGTCCAGGTTGGCCTTGACCGCGGCGGCGTCGAACGTGGTGCCGTCGTGGAACTTGATGCCCTTCTTGAGCTTGATGGTGTAGGTCAGGCCGTCCTTGCTGACGTCATAGCTTTCGGCCAGCACGTTGACGAGCTTCATGTCCTTGTCCATGCCGAACAGGCCCTGGTAGAAGCTCTTGCTCGCCGCCTGCGACAGCGTGTCGTTGGCATCGTAAGGGTCCAGCGTGGTGAAGGTCGAGTACACCGCCATGACCGCGTCCTTGGCGGCAAAGACGGGAGCGGACGCCAGCGCGCCGACCGTGCCAATCGCAAACATCCCGGCCATCAGCCTGGGCGAAACCATCCATGCAGACATCTTGATTCTCCTTGGATAAAGCGGATTTCAGCGAATTTCAGTAAGCGCCGCCAACGGCGTGCCGCGCGACAAAGTGGCCGAGGCCGCGGCTGCCGGCGACCGGTACCAGCGGCTGCACCACCGGTTCGTCGCCGACCTCGCGGATCGGGCTCGGGATCTCGTCCGACAGCGGCTCGCGCCGCAGGTGGCGGCGCGCCGGATCGGCGATCGGCACGGCGGCCATCAACTTCTTCGTGTATGGGTGCTGCGGGTTCTCGAAGATCGCGCGGCGCGGACCGATCTCGACGATCTGACCGAGATACATCACCGCCACACGGTGGCTCACGCGCTCGACCACCGCCATGTCATGCGAGATGAACAGGAAGGCAATGCCAAGTTCGCGCTGCAGGTCCAGCATCAGGTTGACGATCTGGGCCTGGATCGAGACATCGAGCGCCGACACCGACTCGTCCGCCACCACGACCTTCGGGTTCAGCGCCAGCGCGCGCGCAATGCAGATGCGCTGGCGCTGCCCGCCCGAGAATTCGTGCGGGTAGCGTGCCGCATGGGCCGGCTCCAACCCCACTTTCTCCAGCAGCCAGGCAACACGCTGCTCGGCATCCTTGCCGCTCGCCACGTTGTGCACGAGCAGCGGTTCCATGATCGAATAGCCGACCGGCACGCGCGGATCGAGCGAGGCGAACGGATCCTGGAAGATGAACTGGATATTGCGGCGCAGGTGCTGCAGCGCGGCGCCTTCCATGCGGCTGATGTCGTGGCCGCCGAACTCGATGGTGCCGCTCTGGCTTTCCACCAGCCGCAGCAGCGAACGCCCCGTAGTGGACTTGCCGCAGCCCGACTCACCGACCAGCGCCAGCGTTTCGCCCGGATAGAGATCGAAGCTGACCTGCTCCACCGCATGCACGCGCCGCGTGACACGGCCGAACAGCCCGCCGGGCACGTCGAAGCGCGTTACCAGGTCGCGCACGCGCAGGATGGGCTTCGCTTCGGCGGAAACGGTGTCCTGCGGCGCATCGGCCACCGGCGCGGCATCGCCAACCTGCAGCAGCGGGAATTTGACCGGCAGGTCGGTACCCTGCATCGCGCCAAGGCGCGGCACGGCCGACAGCAGCGCGCGCGTGTACGGGTGGGCAGGGGCGCGGAACACGTCGTCCGAACTGCCCTCCTCCACCTTCTCGCCGCGGTACATCACGAGCACGCGGTCGGCCACTTCAGCCACCACGCCCATGTCGTGCGTAATGAAAACTACGCCCATGTGCATTTCCGCCTGCAGGCCGCGAATGAGCTGCAGGATCTCGGCCTGAATGGTCACGTCCAGCGCGGTGGTGGGCTCGTCGGCAATCAGCAGCGCCGGCTTGCACGACAGGGCCATGGCGATCATCACGCGCTGGCGCATGCCGCCCGAGAGCTGGTGCGGGAAGCGGTCGAGCACGCGCTTCGCTTCCGGAATGCGCACCAGTTCGAGCATGCGCAGCGCTTCGGCGCGCGCGGCGGTGCGGCTCTTGCCCTGGTGCAGGCGGATCGATTCCGCGATCTGCTCGCCCACCGGGAACACCGGATTGAGCGAGGTCATCGGCTCCTGGAAGATCATCGCCACGTCGGCGCCGCGCACGCTGCGCAAGGTCGCGTTGTCGGCGCGCGCCAGGTCGATGACCTCGCCGCCGCGCCGGCGCAGCGCCATGCTGCCCGACACGATCTTGCCGCCGCCATGCTCGACCAGCCGCATCAGCGCCAGCGACGTCACCGACTTGCCAGAGCCGGACTCACCGACGACCGCCAGCGTCTCGCCGCGGTCCACATGGAAAGACAGGCTGCGCACGGCTTCGACGGTGCGCTCGGACGCGAGAAGCGAACGGTCAGCCCGTCCACCGATACTACGCGCTGCGGCGGCAGCACGATGCTTGCTTGAGATGAGACTTCAGCCACTGGCTCCCCCTTGGATGCCTTGGGAATTGCTGAACGAGACGGGACGCACTGCGTCAGCCGTAAATCGCTACGGTGACGGGGCCGCTTGCATGGGCAAAGCCGCGGTACATGCCCTCGGTGTTGAACGGCAGCGTGATATTGCCGGCGCGATCCACCGCGATCAGGCCGCCGCGTCCGCCGATGGCGGGCAGCTTCTCCATGACCACGCGGCGCGCGGATTCCTCGAGCGACAGGCCCGCATAGCGCATCTGCGCCGACACATCGTGCGCCGCCACGGTGCGGATAAACATTTCGCCGGTGCCCGTCGCCGATACCGCCGCGACGTCATCGGCATAGCAGCCGGCGCCCACCAGCGGCGTATCGCCCACGCGGCGACCTGCTTGTTGGTGACACCGCCCGTGGAAGTCGCTGCGGCGAGGTTGCCGAAGCTGTCGCAAGCCACCGCGCCGACCGTGCCGAACTTGCTGTCCGGATCGATCGGATCGGCCTTGCCGGCAAGCGCGCATGCCGCCAGCGCCGCCGCGTCATGATCGAGCAGCGCCATGCCCTGCACGGCGCGCGCACGTTCCCATTGCTCGTAGCGGGCTTGCGTGTGGTAGTAGTCGCGCGATACCAGTTCCAGACCGTGCGCCTGCGCAAACGCTTCGGCGCCCTCGCCCGCGAACAGCACGTGCTCGCTGTGATCCATGACCGCGCGCGCGGCCAGTACCGGGTTGCGCAACCGCGTGACGCAGGCCACCGCGCCGGCATTCAGGGTTGCGCCATCCATGACGGCGGCATCGAGTTCGTAGGTGCCCGCATGCGTGAGCACAGCGCCCTTGCCTGCATTGAACAGCGGGCACTCTTCGAGCAGGCGCACGGCTTCGGTCACCGCGTCGATGGCCGCACCGCCGCCGGCCAGCACGCGCTGGCCAGCCTGCAGAACCTGTTCCAGCGCCTCGATGTATTCGCGTTCGCGGGAGGCATTCATCGCGGCGCGTGTAATGGTGCCGGCGCCGCCGTGGATGGCAATGACTGCTTGATTCATGGAGGACTACGCTTTCGTATGCTTGGAAGAAGTGCGGTGCAGGGCCGCTGGTTTGCTTTCATCACCGGCCGTTGCTACAGGTTGTCGTGACGGCGCGCGGCCGGATTGCCGGTGTTTGCGGCACTGCTGGCATGGGCGCCATACAGCCACGGCAGCACGAACTCGGTCATTTCTGCGGCGGCCTTGACCGGGCGCTCGGCCCGGTGCGCGACCGCGCCGCACAGTGCCTCGATCAGCGCCAGTACGGTGGCATCGGAATTGGCGGACAGCCGGTTGCCAGCCTGCGCGTAGAGCGCGATATCGGCAATCGCGCCAGCGGCGAGGTCGGGCCATCGGTCAGCGCCAGCACGCGCGCGCCGCGCGCCTTGGCGCGCTGGGCCAGCACGATGGTATCGGACACGTAGCGCGGGAATGCGATGGCGATGACCAGATCCGCCGGGCTCAGCTTGAACAACTGCCGCGCCGCATGCGATGCGCCGCCCGCCGCCGCCACCGACGTGACCATGCGGCAATGCATTTCGAGCCCGTGCTGCAGCAGGCCGGAAAGGAAACCGCTGGCGCCAAAGCCGGCAACGTAGACACGTTCCGCGGCAAGGATGACGGACACCGCGCGCTCGCATGCATCGGCATCCAGCGCGCGGCGTGTGGCTTCCAGGTTCGCGGCAGCGGTATCGAGCGACGCGGCAAACGCCTCGGCAGCCGTCGCCGGTCGCTCCAGTTCCGAGCGCAGGCGCTCGACAGGCGCCAGCGTCGCCTCGAAGCCGCGCACCAGTTCGGCGCGGAACTGCGGATAGCCATCAAACCCCAACGCACGCGCAAAACGGTTGGCGGTCGCCACCGATACCTGCACCGCGGACGCGAACTCATCGATACGCATGGTGGCCGCGCGAAACGGATTAGCCAGCACGTACTCGGCCATGCGCTGGTGCGCGGGCGCAGCGCAGGCAGGCTGCGTGCAATGCGTTCAGAGATCGAGGGGCCGTCCGGCATGGGTATCAGGGACTGGCCGACGCCATGGCAAGGCATCGGTGACTGTGGCTACAATGTAAATTAATTTACACGGAGACAGCAGATAAGAAAACGTGTTTTTATCGCTTAAGGGTAATCCCTAGGTCTCGATGCATTTCCGGCCGGTGGTGTCCGCGGGAAACGCTACAATGCCGCCGAGCGCCGCATCCCGGCCTGCTACCTGCGCCCCCGCGCGCTTTTGCGCCGTTTGCCTCCCTTGACTCCGACGTTCCTGCCTTACCTGTGATCCGAATCGACCAGCTTGTCCTCCAGCGCGGCACCAAGGTGCTGTTCGACCACACCAGCGTGACGCTCAACCCGGGCGAGCGCGTAGGCCTCGTCGGCGCAAACGGCAGCGGCAAGTCCACGCTGTTCGCCATGCTGCGCGGGGAACTGCAGCCGGACGGTGGCGATGTGGCGGTGCCGGCACAGTGGCGGATCGCCCACGTGGCGCAGGAAACGCCGGCGGTGGCGCGCAGCGCGGTCGACTATGTGATCGACGGCGACACGCGCCTGCGCGAGATCGAAGCCGCCATCGCCGAGGCACAAGCGGTCGGCGACGGCAGCGCGGAAGGCGAAGCCCACGCCGCCTTTGCCGATGCCGACGGCTATACCGCTCCCGCCCGTGCCGAAGCGCTGCTGCTGGGCCTCGGGTTCACGCTGCCGCAGGTGTCGCAGCCGGTGTCGTCGTTCTCCGGCGGCTGGCGCATGCGCCTGAATCTCGCGCAAGCGCTGATGTGCCCGTCCGACCTGCTGCTGCTTGACGAACCGACCAACCACCTGGATCTGGACGCCATCGTCTGGCTCGAAGACTGGCTGGCGCGCTACCCCGGGACGCTGGTCATGATTTCGCACGACCGCGAATTCCTGGACGCGATCTGCAACGTCACGGTCCATATCGAGAACCAGCAATTGCGACGCTACGGCGGCAACTACACGCTGTTCGAGACCCTGCGCCTGCAACAGATGGCGCAACAGCAGTCGGCCTATACCCGCCAGCAGAAGGAAATCGCGCACCTGGAATCATTCATCACGCGCTTCAAGGCCAAGGCGACCAAGGCGCGCCAGGCCCAGAGCCGCGTCAAGGCGCTCGAGAAGATGGAACGGCTGGCGCCGGTGCACGTCGCCGCAGGCTTCGCGTTCGAGTTCCGCGAGCCCGATGCCGCTCCGAACCCGATGATGGTGCTCGATGCCGTCGACTGCGGCTATGCCGAGGCTGATCCGCCCGTGACCATCCTCCACAAGCTGGCGCTGTCGATCCAGAACGGCCAGCGCATCGGTTTGCTGGGCGCCAACGGCCAGGGCAAGTCGACGCTGGTCAAGACGTTGGCCGGCACCCAGGACCCGCTCACCGGCACGCTGCGGCTGGGCAAGGGCTTGCAGATCGGCTACTTCGCGCAGCATCAGCTTGAAACGCTGCGTGATCACGACTCGCCGCTGCAGCACCTGGCCCGGCTCGCGCCGGACACGCGCGAGCAGGAATTGCGCGACTTCCTCGGCAGCTTCAATTTCCGCGGCGACATGGCGACCTCGCCGATCGAGCCGTTCTCGGGCGGCGAAAAGGCCCGCCTGGCGCTGTCGCTGATCGTCTGGCAAAAGCCCAACCTGCTGCTGCTGGACGAACCGACCAACCACCTGGATCTCGACACCCGCGAGGCGCTGACCATGGCGCTGGCGCAGTTTGAAGGCACGCTGATCCTGGTCTCGCACGACCGCCACCTGCTGCGCGCCACCGCCGACCAGTTCATGCTGGTCGCCGACGGCACCATCAAGCCGTTCGACGGCGACCTGGACGACTACCGCGACTGGCTGCTGCAACAGGCCGCGGCCAAGCGCAACGCCGCCGTGGCCGCGCACCAGGCGGAAACCGGCGGCAATGCGGCCGCGGTCAACCGCAAGGACCAGCGCCGCGCCGAAGCGGACGAACGCCAGCGCCTGGCGCAGTTGCGCAAGCCGCTGACGAAGGAACTGGAAAAGGTGGAAAAGCGCATGACGGTGCTGCAGACCGCCAAGGCCGAGATCGACCAGTTCATGGCCGACGAAAGTAGCTATGCCGACGCCAACAAGTCAAAGCTGATGGAGATGCTCAAGCGCCAGGGCGAGGTCAACGGCGAGCTGGAAACGCTGGAAGAGAAGTGGCTGGAGCTGCAGGAGCAGATCGAGCAGGTTGTTTGAAGGTTCGAATCCACCCTCGCATCCACGCCACATCGAACGACATGGCTGCAAACAAGAACCGGCGCTTACGGCGCCGGTTTTTTATCCGATCAACGGAAGTTCTTCTCCCGCCGGATCAACCCCACCGCCAGTGTCAGCGTCAGGATGAACAGCCAGATCAGCGACCAGGCCGGCACCGACAGGCCGAGCACCGGCGGCAGCGGCGCGGTGCACAGCCCATCCGAATAGAACACCTGCGGCAGCACCTTGGCGGTCGGCAAGGCGTTGACCCAGTTTTCCAGCGGATCGATGCCGCAGCTCGCCTTGGGGTTCAGCAGCAGCGACACGTGGTACACCGCCACGGCAATACCGCCCACGCCGGACAGCATGCCCAGCCCCTGCCACAGCGAGCGCGTGTTCTGCGCAATGGCCGCGAGCAACGAGAACAGGCCGATGCCGATAAAGGCGAACCGCTGCATGATGCACAGCGGACATGGCTGGTAGCCCTTCTCGAACTGCAGGTAGAGCGCAAAGCCGACCAGGCCGAATGAAATGATGGCGATCAGCAGGAAATAAGCGCGGGAGTTGGCTTGCATAGAGGCGATGAACAGAGCGGAATCACAGTTGCCGGGGTGCCGGCGCGCTTCCGCCCCGGCTGTTGGTCGGCATTATTACCGATTTTGCGAAATGCCCCCTGGCAGCACGCAGGGAAACGGCAAGTCGGCCCCTGTGGCGGATTGCCGCAGGCTCAGCCGCGACCGCGAGTGGCGGCTTCCCAGTCAGCGCGCGGCAGCCGATACAAGCAATGTGGCCGAAGCGGATGGCCTGCCGCTACTGCCGGGTGTTCGAACACCAGCGCGTCCTCATGCATGCCCAGGCGTTCCATCACGGCGCGCGAGCGGCGGTTGGTCAGCGCGGTAAACGAAACGATCTCATCGAGCCCCAGTCGGTCAAACCCCACAGCCAGCGCAGCGCGGGCTGCCTCGGTGGCAAAGCCGTGCCCCCAGGCCCCGCGGGCGAGCCGCCAGCCGATCTCCACGCACGGCGCGAACGGCAAGTCCGCCGCTGGTACGTTGAGTCCAACGAAGCCGATAAAGCTGCCATCCGCCTTGCGCTCGCAAGCCCAGAAGCCCCAGCCGAGCGTGTCGATCTTCTCGCGGCAGCGGTCCGCCAGACCGTCGCTGTCCGCGCGGCCCAGCGGCGCCGGAAAGTAGCGCATCACCTCGCATCGGCGTTCAGCGCAGCAAACGGCACATAGTCGGCATTGCGCCACTGGCGCAAGCGCAAGCGCGTGGTTTCGAATTCGATCAGGTCAGCCATCCGTCAGTCGAGATGACGCACGCGATCGATGGCCTGTTCAATGCGTTCGACCGCGATCACCTCGAGTCCGTCGATCTTCTGCTTCGGCGCGTTGGCCTTGGGGATCACGGCCAGCGTGAAACCGAGCTTGGCAGCCTCTTTCAGGCGCTCCTGCCCGCGCGGGCTGGGACGGATTTCCCCGGCCAGGCCTACCTCGCCAAACACCACCAGGCCGCGCGGCAGCGGCTTGTTGCGCATCGACGAGTGAATCGACAGCAGCACGGCCAGGTCGGCCGCGGGTTCCGTAATCTTCACGCCGCCGACCGCGTTCAGGAATACGTCCTGGTCGAAGCACGCAATGCCCGCATGCCGGTGCAGCACCGCCAGCAGCATGGCCAGCCGGTTCTGCTCCAGGCCGACGGCCAGGCGGCGCGGGTTCGGCACGTTGGCAGTATCGACCAACGCCTGGACCTCCACGAGCAGCGGGCGCGTGCCTTCCTGCGTCACCAGCACGCACGAACCCGGGACAGTTTCTTCGTGCTGCGACAGGAACAACGCCGACGGGTTGCTGATGCCCCGCAGGCCGCGTTCCGTCATGGCGAACACGCCCAATTCATTGACTGCGCCGAAACGATTCTTGAATGCACGGATCAACCGGTGTGACGAATGCGTATCGCCTTCGAAATACAGCACAGTATCGACGATATGCTCGAGCACGCGCGGGCCGGCCAGGCTGCCTCCTTGGTCACGTGACCCACGAGGATGATCGTGGTGCCGCTGCTCTTGGCAATGCGCGTCAACTGCGCCGCGCACTCACGCACCTGTGCCACCGAGCCGGGTGCCGACGTCAGCGCCTCGGAGTACAGCGTCTGGATGGAGTCGATCACCGCGACGTCAGGTTTTTCAGCCTCCAGCGTGGCCTGGATCTTTTCCAGCTGGATCTCGGCCAGCAGCCCGAGCGACGGGCTTTCCACGCCCAGGCGCCGCGCGCGCAGCGCAATCTGCGCACCGGACTCTTCGCCACTCACATAGAGCACGCGCCGGTGCCCGGCCAGGTTAGCGAGCGCCTGGAGCAGCAGCGTGGACTTGCCGATGCCCGGGTCACCGCCGATCAGCACCACCCCGCCCGCCACCAGCCCGCCACCGAGCACGCGGTCGAATTCGTCGATGCCGCTGGAAAAGCGCGGCACGTCGGCAGCATCGATCTCGGAAAGCTTGAGCACCATCGCCGAGGCCGCGAGCGGCTGGAAGCGCTTGGCCGCGCCGCTGCTTTCGGCCACGGTCTCGACCAGCGTGTTCCACTGCTGGCAGTGCGGGCACTGTCCGGCCCAGCGCGGCGCGGTGCCACCGCATTCGGTACAGGTGTAGACGGTCTTGGTCTTGGCCAACGGAAAATCCTCGAAGGTAGGTACCGGAAACGCTACGGCCGGCCACCGCATGGCAGCCGGCGTCGGCATGGATCCGGTCAGGACAGCGATCAGTGTCCGGCGCCTGGCATTCAGGCCAGCAGCGGCGAGGCGCTGTCCGGCGCCGTAATGGTGGCCACCGTGGCCGGCACGCGTGGCGCCAGCGCGCACATCAGCTCGTAGCCGACCGTACCGCTGGCCTCGGCGACATCGTCGATCGGCAGGCCCTGGCCCCACAGCGTGACGGGACTGCCAATCTTGGCCTTCGGACACGGCGCAAGGTCGACACACAACATGTCCATGGAAACGCGGCCCACCAGTTCGGTGCGCACGCCGTCCACGAGCACCGGGGCGCGGCGTTCGCCCCAGCCGGCGGCATGGCGCGGGTAGCCGTCCGCATAGCCGCAAGCCACCACGCGACGCGCATCGGCCGGTCGGCGGTGAACATGGATCCGTAGCCGACCGTATCGCCGGGCTGCAGGTCCTGCACGGCAATCAGCTCGCTATGCAGCGACATGGCCGGCTGCAGGCCGACACCAGCGATGTCGGCCTCGCGGCCAGTCGGCGACGCGCCATACAGGATGACGCCGGGCCGCACCCACGCGCGGTGCGCCTCGGGATGCCACAGGACGGCGGCCGAGTTCGACAAGCTGGCCTCGCCCGGCAGGTTTGCCGTGGCGGCGTCGAAAGCCTCGATCTGGTGGGTAATGCCGCGCGGACCGTCGGCATCGGAAAAGTGGGTCATATGGACAATACTGCCCACGCACGGCATCGCGCGCGCGCGTTCCCACGCGGCGCGGTACTGCGACGGATTGAAGCCCAGGCGGTTCATGCCCGTATTGAGCTTGAGCTGGATGGCGAGCGGGCCCTTCGGGCGCGCGCTTTCCAGCATCCGGAGCTGCTCGTCGCAATGAATGGCAGTAGTAAGACGGTACTGTTCAATCAGCGGCACGTCCTGCGGCTGGAAAAATCCTTCGAGCAGCAGGATCGGGCCCTGCCAGCCGAGGTCGCGCAATAGAACGGCCTCATTCAGGTCGAGCAGGCCGAAACCGTCGGTCGCGCGCAGGCCGGCAAAGACGCGGCGGATACCATGGCCGTAGGCGTTGGCCTTGACCACAGCCCATATGCGGGAACCGGGCGCGTGACGGCGGGCAACCTCCAGGTTATTGGCAATGGCGGGTTGGTGGATAACTGCGTGGATCGGTCTTGGCATGAAGTGACATCTCGCAAGGCATGCATGGGGGGCCGCAGGAAAAATCGTCCTGGACGCCGCAGTGTGAGTCGGGCGTCACGTTCTGCAGCGCATGCACCGGATCAGGGAAAGCCCGGTACGCGGCCAGCGATGCGCAGCCGTTATTTGAACACATTCATCGGTGCTTACCGGGAAATCCCGGGGAATCGCAGCGCGCCCTGGCTGTCAAACTGGCGCCTTTTCGGATTCGGGATTGTCGTGTTTTCGTGATATAAAGCCGGACGCTAAGGCCATGTTCTAAACGCGAAGCAATATGTCAATGACTGTCAGGCAAGCCGCGCGGCGCTCCAGTGCAGCGCATCAGACACAATTCGACACGGCCGCGGCCCAGGGTCCCCTGCAACAATCCATGGCTGCGCCGCTGGGCGTAGCCCTTCCAAAAGCGCGCGCAGGACGCGATGGAGACAAAGTCGAAAGCATGAAGAAGGGTTTTTACACCATCATGGCCGCGCAGTTTTTTCGTCGCTGGCCGATAACGCGCTGCTGATCGCCGCCATTGCCCTTCTCACCGAGTTGCATTCGCCGCAGTGGATGACCCCGCTGCTCAAGTTGTTCTTCGTTCTCTCCTACGTCATTCTGGCCGCCTTCGTCGGCGCGTTCGCCGACTCCATGCCCAAGGGCCGGGTGATGCTCATCACCAACGCCATCAAGGTTGTCGGCTGCGCGATCATGATGTTCGGGCTGCACCCCTTGCTGGCCTACGGCGTCGTGGGCTTCGGCGCGGCGGCTTACTCGCCGGCCAAGTACGGCATCCTGACCGAACTGCTGCCGCCGGAAAACTGGTGATGGCCAACGGCTGGATCGAAGGGCTGACCGTCGGCTCCATCATCCTCGGCACCGTGGTCGGCGGCGCGCTGATCTCTGTGCACATTTCGCAGATCCTGCTGCGCTTTGACATCCCGTACTTCGACACGGGGATCAATACACCGGCTGAAGCCGCCATGGTCGTGATCATGCTGTTCTACCTGATCGCCGCCATCTTCAATGTCTTCATTCCCGATACGGGCGCCCGTTATCCCCAGCAGGAAAAGAACCCGGTCAAGCTGATTGCGGAGTTCGGCGACTGCTTTGTCGCGCTGTGGCGCGACAAGCTTGGCCAGATCTCCCTGGCCGTGACCACGCTGTTCTGGGGCGTGGGCGCCACCTTGCAGTTCATCGTGCTGAAATGGGCGGAAAAGTCGCTGGGGCTGAACCTGTCACAGGGCGCGCTCCTGCAAGCCGTGGTGGCCGTGGGCGTGGCTGTCGGCGCCATCATGGCGGCGGCCCGCATTCCGCTGCGCAAGTCGCTGTCGGTACTGCCCTTCGGCGTGGCCATGGGCGCCACCGTGATGCTGATGGCGTTCTATACCAAGGACGCAATGCCGCAGGTCATGGTGGACGTGCTCGGCCTGCACATGCCGCTGTACATGGCCATTGCCTACATCTTCCTGATGCTGGTCGGGGCCATGTCCGGCTATTTCGTCGTGCCGATGAACGCGCTGCTGCAGCATCGCGGACACGTGCTGCTGTCGGCCGGCCACTCCATCGCCGTGCAGAACTTCAATGAGAACGTCTCGGTGCTGCTGATGCTGTGCCTGTACGCGCTGCTGATCAAGCTGAACGTGCCGATCGGGATCGTGATTATTGCCCTGGGCCTGTTCATCTGCATCACCATGGCCCTGGTCATGAAGGTGCACAGGTACAACATGCGCACCTTCAACTCGCTCGCCATGATCGGCGAGGACAAGCACCACTAGGCGCTCGCTTCGACCGGCTCGGCGGCGCGCACGCGCGCCCGTGCCTCCCACCCCGGCGGCACGACGAAACCGCGCGAACGTTCGCGCCACCAGCCCGGCGCTGAGCGCCAGCGGGTTCCAGTTCGCACAGCATGACCGGCGATTCGCGGCGCCAGCCGCGGTCATCGGCGGGATCGGCAAAACGCCGGGCCAGCGCCTCTTGCAGCGACGCTGCGTCTTCGGTGTCGCGCTCCTCCAGCAATGCCCCGGACAGCCAGCCCGGGCGCGGCAGCCGGCACCAGCGCGTGCCTGCCGCCTGGCTGGCGCGCGCGAACCAGTCATCCAGCGCGGACCACCAGCCATACAGGTGATTGCCGGCGATACCAACCGTATCGAGCCCTGGCGGCAACTGGCCGTCGCGGTAGAACAGCCAGCCGAGCAGGTAGACTTCGCTGCGGTCCACCGCGTGGCCGAGCAATCGCCGCGCCTCCGGCGTGCGTGCCAGCGGCAACTGCCGCTGCACGATATGGTCGAGCTTGTCGCCGAGCCGGTCCACCAGGTTCGGGCCGACAAAGCCGCGCAGGCCCGGCGGCTGCGAGCCATCGCCATCGACCCTCAGGTAGAACTTGGCGGCCATTTCCCAGTGCACGACTTCGCCGCTGCCTTGGTCACGCCAGACGAAGTCGAGTTCTCCGAGCGTCTGGATACCGTTCCCGTGCGCACGCCTGACCGGCACGTTCGCGGCCAGCAGCTCGAGCCCCGGCGCATGGCGCAGCGCGAAATGCAGCAGGCGCTCGGCATGGCGCCCCAGCCGCAGGCTGCGGGTGCGTCCGGGCTCTTCGGGCAAGCCATCGGTAATGCCGTTGGCGAGTTCGCCAATGGTGGCGGGCAGGCTGGCGGGATCGGCATGACCCAGCCAGCGCTCCCAGGCAGCCTGGCCCCCGCTGGCCAACGGGCCAGCCGCGCCCCGCCGTTGGCGGTGCCGGGCAAGCTCTCGAGCAGTGGGGGGGATAACGTGCACCAGGCGAGGTCGCGCGTGCGTTGCGACAACGCCTGTCGCCACAGCGGCGGCACCGGCGCATGCACGCCGTTGCCGCCATGGCTCAGCGAAAGGTCAGGCCTGAGCTCCCGCACGGTCGTGTACCTCGCGGGCCAGGCACAGGTCTTCCCATGCGCGCGCCTTGTCGGTCAGGGTGCGCAGCAGGTAGGCGGGATGGTAGGTGACCACCACGGGAATCCCCTCGTAGCTGTGCACGGTGCCGCGCAGCTTGCCGATCGGCGTGGTGGTGCGCAGCAGCGACTGCGCGGCAAAGCGGCCCAGCACGACGATGACCCTGGGCCGCACCAGGGCGATCTGCTGCTTCAGGAACGGCTCGCACTGCTCCACCTCGGCAGGTTCCGGGTTGCGGTTGCCCGGCGGTCGGCATTTGAGCACGTTGGCGATAAACACGTTACGGCCGCGCCGCAGGCCCAGCGAGACCAGCATATTGTCGAGCAGCTTGCCGGCCTGGCCGACGAACGGTTCGCCTTGCAGGTCTTCGTTCTCGCCCGGTGCCTCGCCGATCAGCATCCATTCCGCCTGGCGGTCGCCGACGCCAAACACGGTATTGGTGCGCGTATGGCACAACCCGCATGCCGTGCACCCGGCCACGGCGGCATCCAGCGCGGGCCAGTCCATGGCGGCGATGGCGGCTTCGCGGTCCCGGGCGGGAGCAACGATCGGTGCTTCGGCAATGACCGCTGGTGCCGGCTCTGCGAAATCTTCCGCCGGCACCATGTCGGCGGTCATCGGCGCGTCCATGGCAGCCTGCACCGGCGGCGGTTCGGCCGGGGCCTCGCGCTCAGCGGTGCTGACGGGCGCGAAGTCCGCCACGCGCCGGCATCCTCCGGCACGCCCGGCGGCTTGCGCGGAATCCACTCGGTCGCAATGCCAAGCACTTCCAGGAATTGCGCGCGGCGGCTCATGCTGCGTCCTCCCCGCCTGGCCACGCGCGGCGCAGCACCAGCGCGTCTTCGCGCGCGTTGCCGGTTGCCGGGTAATACCCCTTGCGCCGGCCGATCTCGGCAAAGCCCGCTTCGAGGTACAGCGCCAGCGCTCCCGTATTGGATGGCCGTACTTCCAGCAGCATCGTATGCAGATGGTGCGTGTGCGACATGGCCAGGACCACCGCCAGCATCAGGCGGCCGATGCCCTGACGCTGCCGGCGCGGCTCAACGGTAATGTTGAGCAGGTGCATCTCGTCGACCACGGGCATCAGCACCGCATACGCCACGAGCGTGCCGGACGGATCGCGCAGGGTCAGCCCGATGTGGCCGGCCTT
The DNA here is from genome assembly GCA_001725945.1 of Cupriavidus sp. UYMMa02A. GTDB lineage: Bacteria > Pseudomonadota > Gammaproteobacteria > Burkholderiales > Burkholderiaceae > Cupriavidus. The sequence continues at coordinate 23,396 of LRMT01000167.1, forward strand.
GATGGAGTTCTCGAAATTGCCGCGCGTCCACGGATGGCTGTAGGCGCGCGCTTCGATCTCGGCCACCGCATGCAGGTCCAGCGCGCTCATGCGTCCGAGCGACCATCCGTCCGCGAGCGCGGGCATGGCCGGCACATCGGGCCAGCCCGGGGTCTCGGCCGTATCCGGACGGTAGGACACGCTCACGGTGCGCCCCCTGCTGCTGCCTGCGCGGCAGCCTTGGCCGCAGCGGCCGCTTGACGCTCTTCAATGGTCTGGGCAACCTTGTCGCGCAGGTAGATCGGCATGGCGTCGGCGGCATCGATGGCTTCGCCGCGCGCGAGCGCGCGCAGCGCGATGGCGAGCATGGGTCGTGCATGGGGCATGGCCTCCGGCAGCACGCGCGCGGCACGTGCCAGGCCCGCCAGCCGTTCGCCGAACACCGTGGCGGCGTTGCCGGCCACCCAGAAATCGCCGGCGGGCAGCGGCACGGTTTCCGGCGGACCGACCTGCAGCGGCGTTTCGGCCGCCCACTCCCGTACCGCGGCGTCCCAGCGGAAGCGCAGGCCTAGGCTTCATCCATGCGCGCATCGAGCGCGACCAGCACCGATGCATCAGGCGGCAAGGCGGACGTGGCGCCGCGTGCGCTTTCCGCGCAAACCATCAGCGTATTGACCGGTATCACCGGCAGCCCGGCGCGAAGGCCAGGCCCTGGGCCACGCCACAGGCGGTACGCAGGCCGGTAAAGGAGCCCGGGCCCGCGCCAAACGCGATCGCGGCACAATCGGCCAGCGCTATGCCGGCCTCGGCCAGCAGTTCGCCCACAGCGGGCAGGACGCGCGCGGACGAGCGCGCGCCGGTATGTTCATGGCGAGACCATGACTCGACCGCGCCATCCGCCGTGGCACGGCCCAGTGCGACAGAACACCACTCGGTGGAAGTTTCGACAGCAAGAATCCAGGACATGGCGCGATTGTAGCCGGTGGCGCCCCAAACCGAATCCCTCCTCGGTTTTTGACGGGCGCGAGCAGCGTGTTGGCGACTATCATCGGGCCATTCTTTTCCCCGATGCCTAAAGGAGATCCCATGAGTGACCTGCAAGCCCGCTTCGACCAGGCCCAGATCGACGTCAAGCAGCTCAGCGAGCGCCCAAGCAACATGACGCTGCTGCGCCTGTACGCCCTGTACAAGCAAGGCAGCGAAGGCGACGCCCACGGCGACAAGCCGGGCATGACCGATTTTGTCGGCCGCTACAAGTTCGAAGCGTGGGAAGCGCTCAGGGGCACTACCAAGGAAGCGGCGATGGAAAGCTACATCACCCTGGTGGAAGAACTGCGCAGCGGCACTGCGAGCTGAGACCCCGGGAGCAGCCTTGGTCCGTACGGACAGGGCTGCTCCCGCCCGCTTCCTTTACGTTATCCGCCCTATCAAGCGACCGGCACGGGCTTCGGCCGGATACGCCAGGACGCGAGGATGGCCGTGGCGATCACGACGCCCACGGCCAGGAAGGTCTCATCGAAGGCACGGATGCGCGCAACCTGTGCCAGCGCATCGCCGCCCAGCCCCAGTACCGCGCCATGCTGGTTCAGCCGCCACTGCAGGCCGACGCCTGCCAGGCTGACGCCGATCGCCCCGCCGAGCTGCCGCACGAAGTTGATGCAACTCGACCCCTGCGCGATCAGCGAAAAATCCACGCCGCGCATCGACCCCAGCGTCAGCGACGGCAGAATGCAGCCCAGTCCGATGCGCCCCAGCACGGCCAGCGCCACCAGCAGCAGGTACGGCGTGGACGGCGAGCCCGTCGCCATCAGCAGGAACGACAACGCCAGCAGCGCCAGCCCGAACGACACCTGCACGTGCGGCGACACGCGGTGCGTGAAGCGTCCGGCCGCGACAATCGTCAGCCCAAGCGCAATGCCCGCCGGCAGCAGCACCAGGCCCGCGCGCGATGGCGTGTAGCCGAGCGCCATCTGCATGTACACCGGCAGCAGGTAGGTCGAGCCGAACAGGCCCGCCCCGTAGATGAACGCCACCACCGCGCCAGCCGAGAACTGCCGGTAGCTGTAGAGACGCATGTCCATCAGCGGATCTGCCGCGCGTAGCTGCCACATCACGAACGCCACGATCAGCACCACGCCCAGCGCGGCCAGCAACAGGCCGGCGGCCACGCTTTCGCGCATTTCCACCAGCCCGTTCAGCAGGCAGACCGTGGCGATGCCGGCCAGCGCCAGCCCGCGCCAGTCAAGCGGTTTGCGCTCGCCCATCATGATCGAGTCCACCGCCATGAAGCGCCGCGCCATGACCGCGCCCAGCAAGGTCAGCGGCACCACCACGAAGAAAATGGACCGCCAGCCGAAGGCTCCACCAGGAAGCCGCCCAGGCTCGGGCCGAGCGCCGGCGCCAGCACCACGCCGAAACCGAACAGGCTCATGGCCTTGCCCTGCTCGCGCTCTTCGAATACGCGCAGCACGAGGATATTCGGCAGCGGCTGCATGATGCCGGCCGCGGCGCCCTCGGCCACGCGCATTGCGATCATCACGCCATAAGTTGGCGACAGCCGCCCACCAGGCCCCCTACGCCCAGCAGCGCCAGCGCGCCCAGGAACGTGCGCCGCAGTCCGTAGCGGTTGAGCAGCCATGGCGTGAGCAGCATGGCCAGCGTCATCGCAATCATGAAACTGGCCGCGACCCACTGGCGCGTTCCTGCCCCCGCGAAGTGCCGGCTCAGGTCAGGAATGGCAACGTTGATGATGGTCGAGGAGACGATGGACGACATCGTCCCGAGCATCAGCGTAAGCAGGACCAGCCAGCGCAGCCGCTCGCCATAGCGCGAGCGCAGCACTGCCCGGGTCGCCCACCCGACCCGCCGCCGGAACCTTCCGGCGCTTGCGGCGCCCGGCTCACCCCAGGCGCCCGTATCGGCGATCTCGCGGATCTTGCGAACGGTGTCGATGTCGGCCTCGTGGTAGGCGGACTTGACGATCTCGGCGTAGCGGTCGTCGCCGCTGGCGTCCACGGCCGGCATGGTCGTTCGTACACGAAACGCAGCAGCAACGCGTCGGGCGCGGGCGTCTCGATCATCATCGTCAACGTGCCCCCGGCGTGCTCGGCCGTGGCAGCGGTCTCGTAGCGGACCTGCCGGCGGGGTTCGAATACCACGCGGTCATGGATCTTCGCGGCGCCGAAATGCAGCACCCGGTCGATCCAGCCTTCGCCCCGGCCTACCACTTCGGCGCGGTCCAGGCCCAGCACGAACAGTTCGGGCGACTCGGCGCGCAGGACCAACCCTTGCCAGAGCTGGTCGGGCGTGAGCGGATCCAGTTGAAGATTGCCTGGATCGTTGATCTCTACCAAGTGCTCGAAACGCAACTTAATTCTCCGTGTTCTGATGTAGTCGATATTATGAGGTGTCTTCCCTGTTCGTCAGTACCATTTCACTGCGCAGCGCAGCATCCGCGCCACGCGTCTCCGGAGCCATCCGCATGCCATTGACCTCGTCGCCCGAAGCCGATCCACTGCAAATCCTGGTCTACGCTGACTCGCTCTCATGGGGCATCGTGCCCGGCACGCGCCGGCGGCTGCCGTTCCCGGTACGCTGGCCGGGCCGGCTGGAGCTGGGCCTGAACGCCGATGGCGGCGCCCCGGTTCGCATCGTCGAGGACTGCCTGAACGGCCGGCGCACGGTCTGGGACGATCCGTTCAAGCCGGGACGCAACGGCTTGCAAGGGCTCGCGCAGCGTATCGAGATTCACTCGCCGCTCGCGCTCGTGGTCCTGATGCTGGGCAACAACGATTTCCAGTCGATGCATCCGCATAACGCCTGGCATGCCGCGCAAGGCGTCGGCGCGCTTGTCGAGGCGATCCGCACCGCGCCGATCGAACCCGGCATGCCGGTACCGCCGATACTGGTCGTGGTGCCACCGCCGATCCGCACGCCTTGCGGCCCGCTCGCCCCCAAGTTCGCTGGTGGCGAGCACAAATGGGTGGGCCTGCCCGAGGCCATGCGCGACGTATGCACGGCCGCCGATTGCCCGCTGTTCGATGCCGGCACCGTCATCCAGAGCAGCGCAGTCGACGGTGTCCACCTTGATGCCGATGCCCATCTGGCGCTCGGCGATGCGCTGCGGCCCGTGGTACGCGAACTCCTCGGCCACTGATATGGCAGCGCCGGCGGATCTCCGGGTCCGCACTCCACATCCCTCCTGACAGGAGTTGTCAGGAGCCTGCGCGCACAATGCGCCGGCAATCCCCCCAAGCTGTCAGGAGACCGTGATGGAGTTGCTGATCAATATCGATGTCGATGACCTGCCGCGCGGCATCGGCTTTTACCAGGAAGGACTGGGCCTGCGCCTGAGCCGCAAGCTGTTCGACGACACCGTCGCTGAAATGACCGGCGGCGCCACGCCCATCTACCTGCTCGCCAAGCCGCCTGGCACACGCCCGACCTCGCGCGCGATACCCGGCGCGACTACCGCCGGCATTGGACGCCCGTGCACCTGGACTTTGTCGTGGACAACCTGGAAGCGGCGATCGAGCGCGCACTGGAAGCCGGCGCGGAGATCGAGGACTGGCCGCAGGAGTTCGACTGGGGGCGGCAGGCTACGCTGTCGGACCCGTTCGGGCATGGGCTTTGTTTTATTGAGTGGAAGGGTGAAGGGTACGGGAACCCCCGGCACTAACCCCCCTTGCTATATTGCCTAGCCCGCAATGATGCGGGTCTCATGGTAACCGTCAATCCATTCTTCGGACGATCACAATGCAATCCAACGACACTGTGCCCTCGGTCCAACGTACCGACCGCGAACCAAGGCAAGGCTGGGTAAAGGACAGTCAAGCAATTGCTGCCGCAGGTGAAGACGCACTCGTTCTCGGTGACTTCGCTAATGACGGCGATGAGGACCTCCACTGGCCCGACACCGAAGACAGCATTAAATGCCAATTTGACGAGCACGCTTGAATTCATAAGCATATGAAAAAGAAATAGACGCCCAAATCCCCTGCCTCACCCCGTTTGGACGCAATTGCGTTAATCTGTGGCCGTCGCCGCCCGCCTCATCCGGACCGCGGCTAGCGCCTTTCAAGCCACAAGCTTCCAATAACATCCAAACTCTCCTATGCGCAGCATTTCCCTCTACAAGCGTCTGGCGGTTGCCGTGTCCGCCGTTGGTTTCATCGCCGCCGCCGGCAGCGCCTCGGCCCAGGAGCAGACCATCCGCGTGGGCACCGTGAGCGGCCCGGACGCGGAAGTCTGGCAAGTCGTGCAGAAAGTGGCCAAGAAGAATGGCCTGAACGTGAAGGTCGTGGAATTCAACGATTACGTGCAGCCCAATGCCGCGCTGGACGCCGGCGACCTGGACGCGAACAGCTTCCAGCACCAGCCTACCTCGACAGCCAGATCAAGCAGCGCGGCTACAAGATGGTGAGCGTGGGCTACACCTATATCTCGCCGCTGGGCATCTACTCGAAGAACCTGAAGTCGCCGAAGGACCTGCCGCAGGGCGCCAAGGTTGCCGTGCCCAATGACCCGTCGAACGAGAACCGCGCGCTGCTGCTGCTGCAGTCCCAGGGCGTGATCAAGCTCAAGGCCGGTGCAGGCACCAACGGCACCAACGCGACGCCGCTGGACGTGGCCGAGAACCCCAAGAAGCTGAAGATCGTGGAACTGGACGCGGCCCAGCTTGCGCGCGCTGCCTGACCTCGCGCCGCCGTCATCAACACCAACTACGCGCTGGCCGCCGGCCTTCAGCCGACCAGGAACGCGATCGGCCTGGAAGACATCCACAGCCCGTACGCCAACATCATCGTCGTGCGCACCCAGGACAAGGACAAGCCGTGGGTAAAGAAGCTGGTGGCGGCTTACCAGTCGGAAGACGTGAAGCAGTTCATGAAGACGCAATTCAAGGGCGCGATGGTTCCGTCGTTCTGACTGATGCCCCGGGTGCAGGGCCGGCGCAACCGAAGCCGGACATGCTAAGCCAGACAGGTCCGGCCCTGCACCCTCCTGCTCATTGGCATGGGCAGGCACCCCGCCTCGGCTCGCAATCGTAGGGAGACCACCCAGCAGGCACGCGTCCGATCGTGCTTGCCGGCGCAACACCCGCCGGCGACTGAAATTGCCCGACGTCAGCAGGCTGCAACCGGCGCCCAACCGCGCGCGTTTGCCACGTTATATGCGCACCGCGCGCTCCCCGAAAACGGCGGGCCGAATTTGGAGGCGTGTTAAAGTGAGCGTCCTTCAATGCAAGAGCCGCGGCATGCTGCGCTGTGCGAATAATTCCCGGCTGACGCGTAACGGGTACCGGGCCTCCGGGGCCCCTGGTCATCGCACGCGGTGTTCCGTTGATGCCCCGCCACGCGGGCACCCTTGAGTGACCACTCCTTGTATTCGATTCTGATGTTCGGATCGATCGTACAAGCCGGCGCTCCTGCGACGCACAGCCAGTGGGCACCCGCACGGCCACGCCTGCCAGTGAAGCGGCAGCCTGCCCTGTAAAAACCTTCCCTGCGCCGACTATCAGGCCTGCGGAACCACGCGAATTTCTCATTTTTCGACACGTGACCAGACATCAAAGCCAGAATTTCCCAAGCAGCGTGCTCTCTACGGTGGTACGGCTCGTAGCGGCGCTGCCGTTGCCCGTGGCACATTCCGTGGGACGCATGCTGGGACGGCTTGTGTACGCCTTGCCCGGCGGGTACCGGCGGCACCTGAGGCAGAACGCCATCCAGGCCGGCTACGCCGCGCCGGCGTTTGCGCGCGAGGCCGCGGGCGAGACGGGCGCGATGATGACCGAGCTGGCCCACGTGTGGCTCCGCACCCAGGACTGTTTCGACAAGGTCATTTGCGACGACTGGGAGGTGATCGAGCGCACGCTGGCGGAAGGACGCGGCCTGGTCATGCTGACGCCGCATCTGGGATGCTTCGAGCTCGCGGCCCGCTATGCCGCGGAACGCATCTCGCTGACGATCATGTTCCGGCCGCATCGCAAGGCGCTGTTTCGGGACCTGCTTGACTCGGTGCGCGGCGCGTCGAAGCTGAAGGCAGTTCCGGCAACCGCCCAGGGCGTACGCGCGTTCGTACGCGCCCTGCGGCAAGGCGAGGCGGTCGGTCTGTTGCCCGATCAGGCACCCAAGGGCGATGGCGTCTGGGTGCCGTTCTTGGCCGCCCGGCCTATACGATCACCTTGCCGTGCAAGCTCGCCGCGCAGACCGGCGCACCGCTCATCATCGCCGCCGGCGAGCGCCTGCCCGGGGGACGTGGCTGGCGCATGCACGTGAAACGCCTGACCGGGCCATTGCCGCAGACGACTGAAGCGCAGGCGCAATGGATCAATGCCGAGGTGGAAGACATGGTTCGGCGTTTCCCGCAGCAGTATCTGTGGGGATACAACCGTTACAAGGTTCCGTCCGGCGCACAGGCTCCGGACGTAAGTCCCGAGGCACCGCCAGCGCCACCTGAGAGCGGGGCAGCGCGACGAGCAACCCGCCTACTTCAGGTATTTCATGGTCGCGACGCCCGTTGCGACCAGCAGTTCGTGGTCCAGCCACACTTCCGCGCGCGAGAAGAAGATCGAGCGTCCGCGCCGGTCGACCATCCCCTTCGCAGTCAGCAGGCTGCCGTCCCGTTGCTGAGGAAGTTCGACGTCAGCGACAGCGTGACGGCATGCAACGCGCCTCGCCCGGGGGCGAATAAGACCCGAGTACCCGGTGGCGGCATCGAGCAGCGTGCAGAGGGTGCCGCCGTGGATGACGCGGCTGCGGTTGAGCATGTGGGGCGCGACGTCCAGTTCCAGCTCCACGTAATCGCGGCGCCACCGGGTGATCCTGACACCGACACTTTCCAGTGCGGGATTATCGAGGCAGAAGCCGCCTTCTTCTTCGGGGGCATTGATATCCGCGGCGCCGGCGGTCTCGGGGGATTGGTCTTTCATTTCACGAATCGGCGCCGTTCCTTGCGGAGACGCGCGCACAAAGGGCAACAGGGGGCACTCCGGGCTGGCGTTCCTGCCACCTTTTCCCGGCCGCAGGGCACAGTGTGCCGCAGTTGCCAGGACGCGCGAGCCCGGTCGCTATCGAGCGATAGCAGGCCGTAACTTCCGGCGATTTGCCCCTCCGCGTAAATCTCGATTTCGCGAACGGTCCCTTTTGTCCGCGTGAATACCGGTACGAGATTGGGACTGACTGACGTCTGCATCTGCCCCGAATTCGCCGGCTTGCCCGTGTCGCGAGTTACGCGTTGGCGCTTTCCGCGAGGATGCTCTGAATCGCCTGCTCGAACGCTTCCACCGGTTGCCCGCCGCTCACCAGGTAGCGGCGGTTGAAAATGATCGCAGGCACGGAAGTAATGCCCATGGCCTGGTTTTCGCGCTCGGCCTCGCGCACCTCGTCGGCATAGTCGCCGCCTTGCAGCACCTGACGCGCACGCGCACCATCGAGCCCGATCGATTCGCGACCGCGACCAGCACATCATGGTTGCTGGGGTCCCTGCCCTCGCCATGGTATGCCTTCAGCAATGCCTGCTTCAGTGGAAGCTGGCGGCCTTCGAGCCCGGCCCAGTGCAGCAGCCGATGCGCATCGAACGTGTTGTAGACGTTCGTACGCGGCCCGAACGCAAAGCCGACCGAAGCGCCGCGATCGCGGATCATGGCCTGCGTCTCGGCGATCTGCTCCGGCGTGCGCCCGTATTTCTTGCCCAGGTATTCGACAATGGCCTCGCCATCGGGGCCCATGTCGGGATTCAGTTCGAAAGGATGCACGGCGATCTCGGCCTCGACAGTGTCGCGAGGCGCGCCAGCGCAAGCTGCAGCGACGACAGGCCGATGGCGCACCATGGGCACGAGATATCCGAGACAAAGTCGATACGCAGCGGTTGGGTCATGGTATTTGCGGCGAAAACAGGCCGATGTAGAGGAACGCAGCGCACAGCGTAACGCGAAACGGCGGAGCTTGCAGGAGCCGGATCGTGTCAACGAGCCGGACAGAACCCCTGCGCATGCTGATCGCGTCAGCACGAGGCAATACCGGGCTATTGCGGAAACAGCGCCATCTGACCCGACAACAGCCGTTCGAAACTATCGTCCAGGAACGGCAGGATCGCATCGGCAATCGGCTCGAGCTGCTTCGTTACGTAATGGCCATAGTCGATCGGCGCGGTCCGCGCCTCGAGCGGTTCCGGCCCCGCCACGGTCATCACATAGCGGATCCATCCGCCGTTCTGATACTGGTGCGGACGTCCATGACGCTCGTTGTGGGCATCGGCGATGCGGGCGGCCCGCACGTGAGGCGGCACGTTGCGCTGGTATTCGTCGAGATTGCGGCGCAGCCGCTTGCGATAGATCAGGTCCTCGTCAAGCTCGCCGGCCAGCGTGCGGCGCACGATGTCCCTCACATAGTCTTCGTACGGCTCGCGATTGAAGATCTTTTCGTAGAGGGTCTGCTGGAACTGCTGGGCAAGCGGCGACCAGTCCGTACGCACGGTTTCCAGGCCCTTGAACACCATCTCCGCCTTCCCGTCCGGCCGCTCGACCTGGCCGGCGTAGCGCTTCTTGCTGCCGAGATCCGTACCGCGGATCGTCGGCATCAGGAAGCGCCGGAAGTGCGTTTCGAACTGGAGTTCGAGCGCGCATTCCAGGCCATAGGTCTGCCAGAGGTGATCGCGCCACCAGTCGTTGACGTACGCGACAAGGCTGCGGCCAATCTGGCTCGCATCGGCCTCCGTCCGTGCGCGGCGCAGCCACACGAACGTGGAATCCGTGTCGCCATAGATCACCTCGTAGCCGCGCGCTTCGATCAGCGCCCGCGTCTGCTGCATGATCTCGTGCCCTCGCATCGTGATCGACGAGGCGAGCCGCGGATCGAAGAATCGGCAACCGCTGGACCCGAGCACGCCGTAGAACGCATTCATGATGATCTTGAGCGCCTGGGAAAGCGGCTTGTTCTGGTCGCGCTTGGCGGCTTCGCGCCCCTGCCAGACTTTGGCGACGATGGCGGGCAGGCAGTGCTTCGTCCTGGAAAACCGTCCACCGCGGAAGCCGGGTACCGAATCGGCGTCGTCGGGATGTGCCAGCCCCTCGACCAGACCGACCGGGTCGATCAGGAAGGTGCGGATGATCGATGGATAAAGGCTCTTGTAGTCCAGCACGAGCACCGACTCGTAGAGCCCTGGTCGCGAATCCATGACGAAGCCGCCCGGGCTGGCCTGCGGCGCCGTTTCACCCAGATTCGGTGCGACGTAGCCCTGACGGTGCATCAGCGGCATGTAGAGATGCGTAAACGCCGCGACCGAGCCACCGCTGCGATCGGCCGGCAAACCCGTTACCGTGGCGCGTTCCAGCAGGAACGACAACAGCTCCGTCTTCTCGAAGATGCGCGTCACCAGTTCGCAATCGTGCAGGTTATAGCGGGCCAGCGCCGGCTTGTCCTGCTCGAACATGCGGTCGATGGCGTCCATGCGGTCGTAGGGATTGTCGATCGCCTTGCCTTCGCCGAGCAGCGTCTGCGCCACCGATTCCAGGCTGAACGACGGGAAGCTCCACGTGGCGGAGCGCAGCGCCTCGATGCCGTCGATGATCAGCCGGCCCGGCGCGCTGGCGAAATAGTGCTGGCTGGTATTGTGCTCGCGCCATTCCATTTCCGCCCCGCCGCGGCCGAGACGCAGCGCAACCTGGAACCGGCGGGCATGTTCGTGCAGCACGCGCAGGTCGAACTGGACCAGATTCCAGCCGATGATCGCATCAGGGTCGTGCCCGGCCAGCCACTGGTTGAGCTTTTCCAGCAACGCGGGCCGTGTTTCGCAGTATTCAAGCGAGAAATCGACCTCCGCCGATATCGCCGGCGGCGGGCCCAGCATGTAGACCTGGCGCTGGCCGCAGCCTTCGATCGCAATCGAATAGAGTTCGCCGAACGCGTTGGTCTCGATATCGAGCGAGGCCAGGCGTAGCGTGGGCCGGTAGTCCGCCGACGGCTTCATCTGAGCGTTGCGGAGTACGCCGCTGCCATCGGGCTCGCCATCGAACCAGACAGGGGCGGTAATGAAGCGCTCCATCAGGTAGCGCTCGGGCGGGCGTATGTCGGCTTCGTAGACATCCACGCCAGCGTCGCGCAGCGTCCGGCTGAGCTGGATCAGTTGCCGATGCTGTTGGCAGTAGAGACCCAGGACCGGCCTGCGCTGAAAATCCTGGAGCGTGAGCGTGCGCAACTCGACACCGCGCTGGCCATGCAGCTGTGCCTCGGCCCGCTCGCGATGGATTTCGGGGATGAAAGCGGTGGAGGGCTGATGCGGCAAGATCAGCCGGCGCGGGCCTTCATCGGTGGCGAGCCAGACTTCTACCTCGGTACCTGCCGGCGTATCGCGCCAATGTCGGGTCAGGATGAAACCCTGCTGAAGTGCCATGCCTGAGCGTTCCCTCCTTTGTGGGAGATTCATCCGAGTGTTTCTTGATATCACTGCCTAAGCTGATCCGTCCCCGCCGCCGCGAAAATCAGTTGGACTGATGCCATTGGCCCGACGAAAGGCTCGGCTGAAATTGGCGACATCGGTGAATCCGAGGCGGTAAGCGATCTGGGAAATCGGCAGCCGGCCCTCAAGCAGAAGCTTCTGCGCGCGTCCGTTGCGCACTTGAATGGCGAGGTCGCGGAAGCTGCTGCCCTCCTTCTTCAGGTAACGGTCGAGGGTGCGTGCCGAAATGCCGAGCAGGCCAGCGAGTTCCTCCAGGGCAGGCTGGCAATCTTCCGCTTCGCTCAACATCATGACAACCCACTCGACCCAGTTCCCCTGTTCACTGTATTTCTGCAGCAGGGCGCGGCATCGCTCCTCCGCCATGCGTACCGCATGCGCGTCGGCCATCGGAAGCGCTGCGTCCAGGCTCCACGTGTCGGCTGCCAGGCGGACCTCCGGCAGCGCCGACGCGCCGAAATGCACGCGCGCAGGTGCCAGTTCGCGATAGCGTGCCGCATGCGGCGGCGGCTCCATCGACAGGTAGATGTCGTAGACCGATGAAGGGTTCTGCAACAGCGATTTGCATTGCAGATGCGTCGAAACGGCAATCGCCTCCTGAATCAGCTGCAGCGTTTCCGTGGCCATTGGCAGCGCCGGCCGGTAGACGATCTCCGCGTGGTGACCGGTGCGCTGATAGCTCATCCTGAACATGGGCGTCAGAAGCTTGTAATAGCGGGAACACAGGCGCAGCAACTGGTCCAGCGTGGGGCACGAAAGCATCGCATAGCCCAGGATATCGTGCGAATTCAGCTTCAGGCGGCAGCCCCACTCGAAGCCTATGTCGCTACGTCCGGTCAGGCGCAGGGCTTCTGCCATCAAGCGATCGACCTGCTGGGTGGTGAGGCCGAAATCCGTTTCCCTGAACCGGTCAGGATCAATGTCCGCCGCGCGCGCCAGTTCGCCCAGCGAAGTCCCCGCAGATTTGAAGTAATCGCCCATCAGCAGGAAATAGCGGGCCGGCAATAGGGGGCGGACGGCTGCTCTCATTTTCGAAGGAGGTTTGATGGGACGGAGTGCCGCGCGGCATCAAAGCCTGGCATCAGCTCGTGTCTGAAAATGATAGAGCGTTGTCTGAAAATGACAAGTCTGGCGTGGACTATCTCGCCAGAATGAGTTCCTGCCAAAGCCGAATCCGCCCCGGACAAGGCGACATGCCAGGAGACAGTTCATGTTGTTCGAATCCATCAATACCGGTTGCCTGGACGGCAACGATACCCCGTGGATGCCGTTTGCACCGTACAGCAACGATGTGATGATCAAGTACTTCAAGATCGATCCGGTACGGGGAGAAACCATTACGCTGCTGAAGGCGCCAGCAGGCATGGAAATGCCACGGCATCATCACACCGGCACGGTGATCGTCTACACCGTCCAGGGAGCTGGCGCTACAAGGAGCATGACTGGGTCGCCCACGCTGGCAGCGTCGTCTACGAGACGGCGTCCACGCGGCACACGCCCCAGGCGGCGAGTGCCGAAGGCCCCGACATCATTACGTTCAACATTGTGACCGGCGAACTGCTGTACCTCGACGACAAGGACAACATCATCGCGGTCGAGAACTGGAAGACCTCGATGGATCGCTACCTCAGCTACTGCCAGGCCAACGGTATCAAGCCCAAGGACTTGTCTACCTTCGAGGGCTGATCTTTTCCGCCGCGCGCCCTGCCGGGTCGCGCAGTGTCATTAGGCGTTGCTCGTCATGCGCTGCGATATGTGGGAGACAATCCGTGGCAGTTCCCAATCTGAAAGGCAAGCAGGTTCTCGTGACCGGAGCCGCGTCGGGCATAGGCCGTTCAACCGCCCTGGCGTTTGCGCGCCAAGGCGCCAGCCTGGTCATATCCGATATCAACGCTGACCTGCTGGAGGACACCGCAAATGCGGTTCATGCGCTTGACGCGCCATGCCTCACATATCAAGTCAATGTCGCCGACGACGCGGCAATGCAAGCCTTTGCTGCGGCGGTGCACGCGAAGGTCGGCAGCATCGACGTGCTGGTGAACAATGCCGGTATCGGATACATCGGGCCATTCTTGCGCAGCCCGATTGCATCGTGGCGCCGCGTCCTCGACATCAACGTGATGGGTGTCGTGCATGGCTGCCACTACTTCGGCCAACGGATGGTCGAGGCGGGTGGCGCGCGCCAGATCATCAACATCGCATCGCTTGCCGGCATTGCACCGGCGCCAAACATGAGCGCCTACGCAGCATCCAAGCATGCCGTGATGGGCTTGTGCGATGTACTGGAGATGGAACTGACAGATACAGAGGTCGGCGTGACCGCCATCTGTCCGGGCATCATCAACACGCCGATCACGAATGCCAAGGGCGCCGTGTCGGAAGCCATCACCGACGAACAGATCGAGAGGCTGCGCGCGTACTACGACGCCAACGGCGTTTCGCCGGACGTGGTCGCCGAAGCCATCGTGGACGCGGCGCGCACCGGTCGCCCACCGGTACTGGTTGGCCCGTACGCAAGGCCGATGTATCACCTCAAGCGCATCTCACGCAAGCTGGTCAGATCGATGACAATCAGCGATGCCAGGAAGAACGGCTATCTCGAAGCTACGAAGTAAACCCGAAGCAAACCGTAACGCATCAGAAGAATGACAGGAGAAGACATGATGGCATGGGCTCGCCCGCAAGGGCTTCGGCGCTTTCTGGTCGCGCTGCTTGGCACTGTCGCACTGCAGGCCAACGCAGGAGCGGCTCCGCCAACCGTCACCGACGCGCAGAAAATCGCCACGGAGGCCTATATCTACGCCTACCCGATGGTGCTGATGGAAGTGACGCGCCGCGTTTCCACCAACGTCGACGGCGCGGATCCCAAGGGTGGAATCCGCGCGCCGATGAACCAGTTCGCGCACATGGCGGCCTTTCCGGACGACAAGTTCGACACGGTGGTTCGCCCGAATGCGGACACACTGTACTCATCGCTCTGGTTCGACGTCAGGCGTGAGCCCGTCATCATCACCGTGCCGGATTCCGGTGGCCGCTACTATCTGCTGCCGGTGCTCGATATGTGGACGGACGTCTTTACCTCTCCCGGTACGCGCACGACCGGCAACGGTCCGCAGCAGTTCGCCATTGTCGGCCCGCGCTGGCATGGCAAGCTACCGGCTGGCATGGCCGTCTATGTCTCGCCGACAGCCGTGGGCTGGATGATCGGCCGGACCCAGACCAACGGCGTTTCCGACTATGCATCCGTGCACAAGTTCCAGGCTGGCCTGAAGGCCACGCCGCTCAGCGCCTGGGGAAAGCCCGGATACGTGCCACCCAAAGGCCGGATGAACCCGCAGCAGGACATGGGCGCGCCGGTGGAACAGGTGGCAAAGATGGACGCGGCAAGCTACTTCGCGATGTTCGCAGAACTATTGAAGGACAACCCGCCCCACGCGAACGACTATCCGATGCTTGATCGCATCGCGCACATCGGACTGGTGCCCGGGCAGGCCTTCGACCTGAACCGCTTGGCGCCCGACCTGCAGGCTGCGCTCCGGGACGCTCCTGCCTCCGCGCGCAGGCAGATTGCCCAGGCACTCCCCCGTGCCGGTTCCGTGAGCAACGGCTGGAGAACGATCGGCAATCCAATCGGCACCTACGGTACCGACTACCTCCAGCGCGCAATGATTGCCTTTGCCGGGCTCGGGGCCAACACGGTCGAGGACGCGACGTATCCGCTCGCGATGACCGATGCCGACGGCAAGCCCTTCGACAGCGCGGCCACGTATGTGATCCACTTCGACAAGGAACGGCTGCCACCGGCCCGTGCCTTCTGGTCCCTCACGATGTACAACGATCGCCAGTTCTTTGCCGCCAATCCGATCCACCGCTTCGCCATCGGTGACCGCGACCCGCTCAAGTACAACGCCGATGGCTCGCTGGACCTGGTGATCCAGCGCGACCCGCCCAAGAGCGCCGAGTCCAACTGGCTGCCCACGCCGGCCGCAGGCAACTTCTCGATGAATCTTCGCCTGTACCTGCCCAGGCCCGAGGCGCTGGACGGTACCTGGAAGCCGCCGGTGGTCAGGCGCGTCGCAGACTGATATCCGAATGCCCGCACGCCGGATCTTCCGGTGGCGGGCTGTCAACGGGTCAGTAATCTGGTGCTCAACGCCATCAAGTATGGCGCATCGGCCGCGCCGTTCGTTCGCGTGGTTGATGCTTGACTGAACGCTGGAACGCTAGCCGGCAACAGGCGGAAACACGTACCACGCGCCGTCGACATGGCGAAAGAAGGCAATGGACAGGCGGCGCGTCGATCGGGTCGATTCGACGCACACAAGGCAACCCTTGTGGTTGGAAAGATGCCTGAAGCATGTGACCCGCGCCGGACTGGCGTCGCTCGGCGACAACCACTTTTCCACCAGCCCGCGCAGCGAATTCTCTGTATTGCGCATCGTGTCACTCCTTCCGAGGCCGCTTACCGGGTACCGGGCAAACTTCGGTACCTCCTTGATTCCAAGGCTAGATGCGCGGCAACGACAATGCCTTCAGTCAGCGGCAACAATACGCATCATCGCGAGCTGAATCGTTCGTAGGAGATTCCTGACAGGCAGTCACCCTTCCCTGCACAGGCGCTTCCGGTCGCGCGCCAGATCAGTGAGCGGCTAAAACGCCGGCTTTCCCCGCCGGTGAACTGCTGAAGTCACGCAGTGTCGTCGTCCTTCGCTTCTTCGAGCAAGTGCCCATAGGCATCGATTTCCTTCTGCGTTCGCGCCTCGCTCGCAGCGAGCTTCTCGGGGGTGACTTCACCGTCGATGAACTCGACCGACACTCTTCGTACTCTCGGGTCTCTATCCACAATGCCTTGCAGGACCTTGTCGAACAGCTTCTCCCCCGCTTTTCGGCCCAGCGCCTGCGGCACCAGGACCTTGACCAGCAAGATTTCATTGCCACGACCTGCCGCCGCATCGGCGATTGCTGCCCTCAGGTAGCCCTTCAGTTTGAGGACACTGAGGTCGCCAGGTACCGCCACATACGATACCCGAATCGATTTCTTGTCCATGCCTTCCTGCCTGGGTGTGATGTCAAGCGCTGGAATATACCGCACGGACCTGCCTCGGCCGCGCCCCCCGGCACGTCGCAGCGCTGTCCCACCGGATCGGGAGGCTCGCCAAAATGGACCCAATCCGGCTGCCCCACGCCATCGCCCGATAGCGCTGGTACTTGGCTCCGATGCATGACGGAGGGTCACCTTGCGCAAAGGAGCGGTTCGACTCATGGGGTCGTAGCTGCACTGCAACATTACCCGGTAAGCATATGTAACTTATGCGCCTTTTACGGCACTTTTATTGTCCGGCTTTGAAGACTTTTTGGGTATGTACCTAGGGCAAAATTAGACGAAACATTCTAGGATTCGCACTCGGTTGGTGCAGCCTCGGGATTGGCGACGTGCCAAGCCGGAAGATGAATACCTTTTGCTGCACTTTTGGGCGCCTCCGCCCAATCCATCCACCGGAGAGTTCGCATGACCCCTTTTATGCCAGATCAGTTTGCCGCAGCGCAACAAGCCAACCTCAACCATCTTTTCACGCTGACAAACCTGGCCGTTGAAGGCATTCAGAAGCTGACCGAGCTGAACCTGCAGGCCGCCAG
Source organism: Cupriavidus sp. UYMMa02A (assembly GCA_001725945.1). Classification (GTDB taxonomy): domain Bacteria; phylum Pseudomonadota; class Gammaproteobacteria; order Burkholderiales; family Burkholderiaceae; genus Cupriavidus. The sequence goes on from LRMT01000167.1 coordinate 40,463, forward strand.
GACCATGCTTGCCGAAGGACAGGACAATGTCCGGGCCGCTCTGGCCGGCAAGGACCTGCGTGATGTGCTCGCCGTGCAAGGCAATCTCGCGCAGCCCGCTGCAGATAAGGCGATTGCCTATGCGCGCAATGTGTACGAGATCGCATCGAACACGCAGGCGGAACTGAGCAAGGCAGTCGAAGCCCACTACGAACAGCACAACCGGAGCGCGCAAGCCTTCGTGGACGCGTTCATGAAAAACGCGCCGGCCGGATCTGAAGCGCTCACCGCGCTGCTGCAATCGAGCGTAGCGGCCGCCAGCACCACCTATCAGTCGATCCAGAACGCAGCAAAGCAGACGGCTGAAGTCGCCAAGGCCAACCTTGTCACGTCCGCCGCCGCAGCCTCCGGTGCGGCACAGCAGGCAGCGCCCCGCGCGGCCAGGCAGTAACGGCGTAGCGCTGGCAATGCAGGGCAGGCCAGCGCGCCGAACGGAGATCGCAGGCTTGCAGGCCAGGGCATCCGTTGCCCTGGCTTGCCGTACCGCGACACCAACCTTCCCGCAACGGCAGACAAGCTGGAACCGGAATCATCCGGCCCGGCTCGCGCTTGCTTTTCGCGCGCCTGCGCAATGGGGACTTGATCGGGACTACCGAGGGAATGCCCTAGCCGACAAGGCAGGGGTCTTTCAACTTTACGAGAATGAAGCAAGCAGCATGACGAAGAAAATCGCACTGGTAACAGGTGGCATGGGTGGGCTGGGAGAAGCTATCAGCATCAAATTGTACGATGCCGGCCACGCCGTGGTGGTGACGCATTCGCCGGGCAATGCGAACGCGCAGAACTGGCTTGCCGAGATGGCCGCCACCGGCCGCGAGATGCGCGCCTACGAGGTCGACGTATCCGACTACGATGCCTGCCAGGCTTGCGCGGCGCAGATCCTCGCTGATGTTGGCCGCGTGGATATCCTGGTGAACAACGCGGGCATTACCCGCGACATGGCCTTCAAGAAGATGGACAAGCCGAACTGGGATGCCGTGATGCGTACCAATCTCGACTCGGTCTTCAATCTCACCAAGCCGCTTTGCGAAGGCATGGTCGAACGCGGCTGGGGACGCATCATCAACATCTCGTCGGTCAACGGCTCCAAAGGCGCCTTCGGCCAGACCAACTACGCCGCTGCCAAGGCCGGCATGCACGGCTTTACCAAGTCGCTGGCGCTGGAAGTGGCAAGAAAGGGCGTGACGGTCAACACCGTCTCGCCGGGCTATCTTGCCACCAAGATGGTCAACGCCGTGCCCAAGGAAATCATGGACACCAAGATCCTGCCGCAAATTCCCGTTGGCCGCGTCGCAAGCCGGAAGAAGTCGCAGCGCTGATTGCTTACCTGTGCTCCGAGGACGCGGGCTACGTGACCGGGTCCAATATCGCCATCAATGGCGGGCAGCACATGCAGTAAGGCTGGCCGGGTGCAAGGCGCCCGCCGTGCGCGGGCGTGCCTGCGCCCTGACTACTGAGCCGCCCGCCCTTGCGCGCCCAGCGGCACGGATGGCCACGCGGCGTCGTTCAGTCTGTTGCGCTGACCCGTGGGAGGTCGGCCATGAAGGGACTCTCGTCCGAAGCGCCGTCCGGACTTTCAAATTGCAGCTCCACGCCGACAGCTGACTCCTGCGTGGCGCCCCGGCACGCTGGCTCGTAATACAATCGGCCTTCCGTTTCCTACTAGCTCGCCGGTCCTTCGCCATGGCAAACCAGACACGCCGTCGCTTTCTGACTCGTGCCGGCGCGTTCGGGAGCATCGCCGTGGTCGGCTCCAGACTCTCCGTAACGTGGGCACGTTCGCAGACCTCGCGCCGCGCGCGTCGGCTTGGCCGCTCTATTTGCAGTTTCTAGCACGCTTTGTGCAAGCGGATGGCCGTGTCATTGATTTTTCCACGCGCGCCCACCAAAGCACCTCGGAGGGGCAGTCGTACGGCATGGTGTTTGCCCTGATCGCAGGTGACCGCGCCACATTTGATCGACTCTGGCAATGGAGCGTAACGAATCTTGGCGACGGCAGGCTGGACGACAAGCTCCCCGCTTGGCAGTGGGGACACCGCGACAACGGCACGTGGGGAATAATGGACCGCAATTCGGCTGCCGATGCAGACTTGTGGTTTGCGTTTGCGCTAGCTGAAGCGGCCCGCGTCTGGAGTTCTCCTGCCTATGCCTCCGCAGCACGTGCTTTGCTGCGCTTGGTGGCATCGCAGGAAGTCGTCACCCTGCCCGGCTTCGGGCCCATGTTGCTGCCTGGTCCACAAGGATTTATCAAAGACGGTCCAGGGCACTGCCGCAACTGGCGCGTCAACCCCAGCTATCTGCCGGTACCGCTTCTGCGGAGACTGGCCGTTTTCGACCCCGCCGGTCCGTGGGGCACGTTGGCTGGCCAAGCGGCAATTCTGGTCCGTACAGTGTCCAGCGTCGGCATCGTTCCGGATTGGGCAACGTACAGCGCTGGCGATTGTGGACACGGATTCCTACGCGACCCGGCAAGGGGGAACGTCAGCAGCTACGACGCCGTGCGAGTCTATTTGTGGGCAGGAATGACATCAGATAAGGACGACGCCCGGCGCGCCCTGATTCAGGCGTTGTTGCCCAACGCGGCGCGCGTGGAAGACAATCCGGTACCGCCTGAGAGAATGCATGTGGAAACCGGAAGGGTCGAAGGCGTCGGCCCGCTAGGCTTCTCCGCGGCGCTGCTGCCATTCCTGAAAGCCGTGGGGTCGCAGCTCTGACCACCCAATGGGTTCGGGCGCAGCAAATCGTGGGATCGACGCCCGGAGCTAGCGCCCCTACCTACTATGACACGGTACTGGGGCTGTTTGGCCTGGGCTTTGTCGAGGGACTGGTGCCCCTATACACGACCGTTGCGCAATAGGTCTGATGAGACCGACACGCCACACGCTCGTTGGGTCGCTTGGGCCAACAAAGTATCGATCAACGCACTCATTCGCAGGAAACCCACACGCATTATCCTGGATAAGCGCATCGTGCAGCACAATCTGTGCTGCAGCAGCGCCAATTGGGAGGTTTGCGGATATCATGCGGACCGCTCCCAAAAGCGTAACAGAATGTTTCGGACGAGGGTCAACGGAGGTAAGGGCCTCTCTCGAGTTCCTATCCACCTTCCCCCGACAAAGCCAGTCGAAGAATGAGCGAGAGTATGAAAACGGAAGAGCCGAATCGCGCCATCAAGCTTCTTATCGCCGTGTATATCGTAGTGGGTCTGGTTTACATGTTGTGGCGCCTAGGGACCGTCAATCTGTCAGCCCCGTTCTTTTCTATCCCGCTTTACGCGGCCGAAATCTACGGCTACATCAGCGGCCTGCTCTTTATCCTCATGACGTACCGGCTCACGGTAAGGGAAGCGCCGGAGCCGGGGCCTGGGCTGACAGTGGATGTCTACGTACCGACCTATAACGAGTCGGTCGAACTGATACGGCGCACGCTGCTGGCGGTCATGCGCATGGACTATCCGCATGTTACGTGGCTACTTGACGATGGCCGCCGGGAATCGATGCGCGCACTGGCTGAGGAACTCGGCTGCCGCTATCTGGCTCGCGACAATAATGCGAATGCCAAGGCCGGCAACCTCAATCACGCCCTAAAGCACAGCACCGGCGATTTCATCGCGATCTTCGACGCCGACCACGCGCCGCGCAGGGATTTCCTGATGAAGACGCTCGGATACTTCCGCGACGAGCGCGTGGCATTCGTACAGACTCCACAGGACTTCTTCAACATCGATTCCTTCAATCACCGACAGGGCAGGAAGCGCGTGTGGGATGAACAAGCGCTTTTCTTCAAGGTAATCCAGCGCGGCAAGGACGCGCTCAATGCGGCGTTCTTCTGTGGTAGTTGCGCCGCGATTCGCCGGTCGGCCGTCGAGCGAATCGGCGGTTTTGCCACGGAAACCGTCACCGAGGACGTGCACACCTCCATTCGGATGCACAAGCTTGGCTATAAATCCATCTACCATGCGGAATCATTGGCGTTCGGCCTGGCGCCCCACAGCATCGACACGTACCTGAAGCAACGGATGCGTTGGGGAATGGGGGCCATGCAGGTCTTCCGCCGCGAGAATATTTTGTTTGGGCGCGGACTGACGCTGGGCCAGCGCCTGAACTACCTGGCGTCTGCACTGTTCTTCTTCGAAGGCTGGCAGAAGCTGGTCTTTTTTCTAATGCCCCCGCTGTGTTCCTGACCGGTGCGCTGCCGATCATTGCTCCGTTGAACACCTTTCTCTTCCTGTTCTGCCTGTACTACCTGCTTTCGATACTTGTCCATCTCGAACTGGGCCGAGGCTACAACTCGCTGCTCCTGAGCGAGCAGTATGCGATGGCTCGGTTCTTTGCGTTCATGTCCACCAGCGTCGGTTTGTTCCGCAAGAACATTCCATTCGCCGTCACCGACAAGCAGATGTCGCAAACAGGAAAAATGTGGCTATGGCTTTCGCCACTCATTGTCATCAGCGGCGTGGCAGCGGCCAGCCTTCCTGTCGGCATCTACCGCATCTACAACGGCACGATTCCGCTCGGCGCGGGCCTGGTCACGATGTTTTGGACGCTGATGACATTGGGCTCGGCCGTGGCGGTGGCCATGTACGCTCGCAAGCATTCGCTCAATCGCCGTACAGAGTATCGCTTTCCGTTGCGTGTTCCGATTACGGTGACGTTCAACAACCATACCTATCTCGGCCTCACCTCGGACTTGTCTCCGAATGGCGCGTTGTATGTCGGTGAAGCGATGCCAGCGCTTTCTCTAGGCGACGAGGTAGCTGTCGAAGTGCATCTGCCCAATCTCATAGTTTGCGATACCGCAGGCACAAGCTTCGTCAAAACCACGCGGACTGGAACGATCAGCGAAATGTCCATCGGATTGCGCTTCAACTGGTCGGTACATGGCAATACCGGCGCGCTTGAAACGTTCCTGTTCGGCAGCCGTCTCCAACTCGAGATGGGTGGCCTGCGTGAAACAGAAACGCCGCCCCTGACTCGTCTGACTGAGATTCTCGGGCGTGGGGAAAGTCAGTCTTCTGTCCCGGCCAATTGGGCAGCCGGATTGTTAATGCAGCCGCTGCGCACCGGCATGCTACCTGTGGCAATTGCCACCATTGAAGGCGCAGCCCCGTTGCCTATTCAGCAGCATCGAGCTGGACCATAGCGCAAGCGCAACGTTGCGCCAGGCCAACGCCGGACAGAAGGGGCACCAGCGCGACCAAGCTATCCGCCTCACCCCTACTGGTCGTGTAACATCGCCGACCGGTGACTTCCATCTCTATAACATTGCCATGCACAGCGCGGCCTAACACAGAGAGACCTTATGACGCAGTACACGAGCCATGGCGCCGTGCGCCGGCTGCTCGCCGCGACGCTTCTCGGCGTAACTTCGCTGCTAGCAGCGACGCCAGCGGCGGCCGGCCCATTCATGTTCGGAGGTGCGAGCTTTGCGGGTGGCGGCGAGCGCAGTGAGTATGTAGGTGTCAGCGACAATCTGCTGCCAGTGTCGTTCCTGACACAGAAGTTCGTAGTCAGCGATTACCACTATAAGTACGATTCCAACGGGACAACCGTCTCTGTGAACGGACAATCGGCTGAAGCGGCAATCGGTGTAAAAAAGGCTGGGAAAGCGGATGGGCGGAGGCAACAGTCGGGGCACGGTATCGCTACAACCGGGTGTCACCAGAGGGGGCCGACAATCGTAATGACGGCGGCGAATGGGGTGTGGCATTGACCGTACTGGGTCAGCAGGAATTCGCACAGAACTGGGCAGTCAACGGCCTTGGGAGCTACAACTTTGGGCCGAAGGCCTACTGGGCACGCGGGCGCTGCTCTACAAGGTTTTCGGCAAGGCCTGGGCCGGCCTGGAATTGATCAAGCACGGCGATCCTTTCTACCATGCCACGCAGGGTGGACTTGTGCTGACGGGTATCTCCGTCGGCAAAGACTTGAATCTCGGCTTCTTCGGCGGCGCAAAGAAGACAGCGGGCATACCACGCGCATTTATGGTGGGCTGGAGTTATCCAAGGCGTTTGATGTGAGAAGCCCGAGATAGCGGGCCTGCTGAAAAAAGACTCGTCTTTCTTGGTCCAGAGCGAAGACAGCAAGGGCCACTCTTTCAGGTGGCAGACCTCGACTTCGCCGCGACGGACTCATTCCCGTTGACGCGTTGGGACGGAGATGTTTTCACATTCACGCTCCACAACGAATACGCGACCCCGGGCACGATCTCGCGCGCGGCATTTGCCAGCGACCAGGTATGGCTGGAGTACTACGACCACGAGGGGTTAGGGGTGTTTGTCCGCTAGCTTCGTTCTAAGCCGAGAACAGTTCAACAAACTGATTGCGCAGCCACTGGTTCGCCGGATCGTGATGGTACCGGGCATGCCAAAGCAGGTTGATCTGTATCTCCGGCAATGCAAACGGATGGCTGACATGCCTGAGCCCGAAATACTTGGCACATCGTTCCGCAAACGTCCAGGTTACCGTCGCTACCAAATCAGTGGTGGCGATGATGTCTCCCAGCGCGACGAAATGAGGGACTCGCAGGCGAACCCGCCGGTGCACACCCGCTTCCGCAAGAGCCTCGTCAACCCTGGCATGCCCCGTTCCTGCGGCCGTGACTACCACATGTTCCGCGGCTTCGAAATCCCGCATGTTGATCCTCTTCTTGTCCAGCGCATGACCGGGCCGGAACAGGCAAACATATCGCTGGCGGAATAGGCGTCGTTGAAAGAACCCGGTACTGAGTTCAGGAAGATGGCCGACTGCCAGATCAATCCTTCCCTGATTCATGTCCGTCGCCAGATCGACCGAAGTATTACGCACGGTCGTCAAGGTCACGCCCGGCGCGTTCTGCCCGAGCGAACTCATTAAAGGCGGAATGAAATGCACTTCGCCGATATCGGTCATTGCGACCCGGAAAGCGCGTGCGCTGTGAGCCGGGTCGAATGTCAGCTTCTGGCTGAGTGTCGCCTGCAGCGACTCGAGCGCATAGCCGACCGGCTCTGCCAACTCCAGGGCGAGCGGTGTAGGCAGCATTCCCTTGCTGCTTCGCACAAATAGCGGGTCCCCCAACAGCGTTCGCAAACGGGCCAGGGCATTGCTTACGGCCGGCTGGCTGAGATTCATGACCTTGGCGGTGCCGGAAACCGTGCCCTGGCGTAGCAACTGATCGAACACGACGAGCAGGTTCAGATCAACGTCTTTTAGTTCCATGCGAGCTTTATTGATTTTGTGAATATCAACTATAGACCAGATTCTATTGGTTTATTTCCCTCGCTGCAGCATGATCTTTTCCATACAAAGAGAAATGCGGAGACACCTCATGAAAGCACCGCTGTCGGCCTTCCACATCGAGCCCTGCACAGCCCCGAGCAGGCACGCTCCACGAACCACACCCGCGCAGTGGCGACCTGCCGCGCGTAAAGCCGCTTCAAGCGCACCAATGAAACTCGCAGGCCTGCGCGCCCGCACAGACTCATTCGAATTTCTGGAGACCACCATGGAGACCGAATCCTGCCGAGCTGGCCCGGTGTGGGCCGACGACAGCATCAGCCGCATCCCCTTCCGCGTCTACACGGACGCTCAGCTATACCAACGTGAACTCGAACGCTGCTTCTACCGAGGTCACTGGAACTACATCGGACTCGAGGCGGAGATCCCGAATCCCGGCGACTTCAAGCGCACCACGCTAGGCGAACGTTCCGTGATCCTGGTGCGCGACCAGGATGGCGACATCAACGTCGTCGAGAACGTGTGTGCCCATCGCGGCATGAAGTTCTGCAGGGAACGAAGCGGGAACCGGAAGGACTTTCATTGCCCATACCACCAGTGGAACTATGACCTGAAGGGCAATCTGCAAGGCGTGCCACTGCGTCGTGGCGTCAAGCAGGACGGAAAAGTCAACGGAGGCATGCCGCCCGACTTCAAGCCGCAGGAGCACGGGCTCACGCAACTGAAGGTCGCGACGCGTGGCGGAGTCGTGTTCGCTTCGTTCGACCACGATATCCAGCCGCTCGAGGACTATCTCGGGCCGGACATCCTCGGCTACTTCGACCGTCTGTTCAATGGCCGCGAGCTGAAGGTGCTTGGCTACAACAAGCAACGCATCCCAGGCAACTGGAAGCTGATGCAAGAGAACATCAAGGATCCCTATCACCCCGGACTGCTACACACCTGGTTTGTCACATTCGGCCTTTGGCGGGCCGACAACAAGGCACGCCTGGTGATGGATTCTGAATTCCGTCATGCCGCGATGGTGTCGACCCGCGGTCAGGGCGGCAAAAGCGACGTGACGTCCGGCGTGTCCAGCTTCAAGGATCAAATGGCCCTGAATGATGACCGGATCCTCGACATCGTTCACGAACCGTGGTGGGGAGAGCCGACCGCTGTGATGATGACGGTCTTCCCAAGCGTGATCTTCCAGCAGCAGGTCAACTCGGTTTCCACGCGTCATATCCAGCCCAATGGTCCCGACTCCTTCGATTTTGTCTGGACGCATTTCGGCTTTGAGGACGACACGGAGGAAATGACGCGGCGCCGCCTGCGCCAGGCAAATCTGTTCGGCCCCGCCGGCTTCGTGTCAGCCGACGATGGCGAAGTGATCGAATGCTCGCAGGAAGGCTTCTCGCAGAAGCCTTGGCATCGCGTGGTCGCCGAACTGGGCGGCAAGACTGCCGAGAACACGGAACACATGGTGACCGAGACATTGATCCGCGGCATGTACACCTATTGGCGCAAGGTGATGGAGGTCTGACGTGATGAACTTCGCTGACTACTATGCCCTGCTCTCCTTGTACGCCGACTACACGTCCGCCGTGGACAACGGCGAATGGGACCGCTGGCCGGAATTCTTCATCGACGATTGCCTCTATCGGGTCCAGCCCCGCGAAAACCACGAGCGTGGCTTGCCGCTCGCCACGCTTTCACTCGAAAGCAAGGGGATGCTCAAGGACCGCATCTACGGCATTCGCGAGACCCTGTTCCACGATCCCTACTATCAGCGCCACATCGTCGGCGCGCCCCTGATCAGGGAGGCCGACGGCGACAGGATCGTGGCTGAAACAAACTACGCCGTGCTGCGCACCAAGCCCGACCAGATGACCGATGTGTACAACGTCGGCCGCTATCTCGACACCGTCGTGCGCACGCCCGAGGGCTGGCGCTTCGCGTCGCGTCTCTGCGTTTTCGATAGCGAGATGATTCCCAACTCGCTGATCTATCCCATCTAGCAGGAGCAATTCATGACTGAAACCTGGATCGAGGCGGCAGCGCTCTCGAGCGTCCCGCAGGACGACGTGATCGCCGTGGCAGTGCAAGGCAAGGAGATCGCCCTCTATGCCGTCGACGGCGACGTCTATGCGACCGACAACATCTGCACGCATGGCCATGCGCGCCTGTGCGAAGGCTTTCTCGAGGGACACGAGATCGAGTGCCCCCTCCATCAGGGACGGTTCGACATCCGCAACGGCACAGCCATGTGCGCCCCGCTGACCGAGAGCATCCGTACCTATCCGGTCCGGATCGAGGGCGACACGGTTTACCTCGACCTCGGCTGAAAGGCCTCTGTCACGAACCAGAGGGGACCACCCATGAATTCCGAACAATCACGCGACGCGCCCGCCAACCTGCCGGCCGGCACGATTGCCATCCTTGCGCCGGGCAGGCCGGTGGCTGGGCCGCCCAGACGCTGCGCAACGAAGGCTTCACAGGCAGGCTCGTGCTGATCGGCGACGAAAGTCATCCCCCGTATGAGCGGCCACCATTGTCCAAGGCCGTGCTTGCCGGCGAGGCTGCGCCTGCCAGCACCTGGCTGTTAAGGCCAGAGGCATTCGAAGCCTCGGGCTTGAGTGTTGGCTGGATACACGGGTGGATCGCATCGACCGGGGTACGAAGCGCCTGGTGATGGCCAATGGCGAGACGCTGTCTTACGACAAGCTGATCTTGTGTACCGGCGGCCGGGCCCGCACGCTCACCGTCCCCGGCGCGACAAGGCCCGCATCCATACACTGCGGACAATTGGCGATGCCCTGACGCTGGCAAAGGAGCTTCGACCGGACCGCAGTGTGGCCGTCATCGGCGTGGCTGGATCGGACTGGAAGTCGCCGCCACGGCGCGCCAGAAAGGCGCCGAAGTGACGGTCCTCGAGGCGCAAAGCCGGCTGTGCGAACGATCCGTGCCACCAGAGATTTCGGAACATCTTCTTGGACTCCATGCCGCGCATGGCGTCCGCGTCATGCTCGGTGCCCAGATCACCGGCATCGCCCGAAGCACCGACGGGCGGTCAGTCCTGACGCTTGCCGACGGTGACAGGCTCACTTGTGACGCCATCGTTGCGGGTGTGGGTCTGGTGCCGAACGATGAACTTGCGCGTGACGCCGGGCTGGCGTGCGACGGCGGCGTGATCGTCGACCAGCGTTGCTGCACGTCCGACCCAGACATCTTTGCCGCAGGCGATGTCGCCGTGACGCCGAACCGCTGGGCAGGCCGCCGCTTGCGCCTGGAATCGTGGCAGAACGCGCAGGAGCAAGGTATTGCCGCCGCACGCGCTGCACTTGGCCTCCCTGTCTTCTATCAGCCGCTGCCGTGGTTCTGGTCGGATCAATACGGCATGAACCTCCAGATCTACGGGGTTCCCCTGCCCTCACACCACATCGTGACGCGCGGCGTGCCCGGCGACAACAGCTTCGCACTGTTCTACCTCGAGGGCGATGTGGTCAAGGCCGCGCTAGGCGCCAATGCCGCCCGCGACGTCCGCTTCGCACGCAGGCTGATCGAGCAGGGCAAGCAGGTAAGTGCCTGCCGGCTTGCGACCCGGACGTTCCCATGGCGAAGCAATAAACCACTACATAAAAACACCCACCCGAGACAAGCCTCCATGCTGCAGCGTCACGTTGAAGATTGCGCCCTTCGACGCGGGTCATTAACCCCCACCGTGCCTTACGATGCGGGCCACGCCACCTGCTTCCAGTACGCATCCTTGAGCCGCAGCTTTCCGTCAGCCATGCGGAACAGGTCCAGCCCCACTGCGTCAACGGGCTGACCGTCGTCCATCGTGCCCTGGACGCGGTACTGCAGAAGCACGACGTCGCCGCAGATTTCCATGCTGCTGTTCGAGAAGACGACTGCGCCATGGCTTCCCGCCGTCCGCGCGAACCGCTCTCGCAAATAGCGGCGAACGGCTTCCTTCCCGTGCAGCACATCGCCTTGCGAGTTACCGGTGCCAGTCGGCAGGCGCCACGTAAGTCGTCGGCCAGGCAGGCGACAACGCCTTCGGCGTCGCCGGCGCGAAATGCGCTGGCGAATGCTGTCATCACGTCCGGATTTCCGTTTCGGTCATGCTTCGTCTCCTTGTCTGGCGAGGGATGAAAGGGGCGGCGTCCACAACGGCCAGGGACACATCGTTTCGAAGGCGCGCGCGGCGCGCAATACGCGGGCATCGGCATGGCTGGGGCCGACGATCTGCAGGCCGACCGGAAGGGCAGTGTTGTCGGAGGTGCGGCGCGGCGCGCTGCGCCACCAGGGCGTGCTCCGCGCGACGATCATGGAGGCCAACGGCAAGGCATGGCTGGGCTTCAAGCAGCGGCGCGCGAGTTTTATCGAGAGCGCCGTGCCGGTGCTGGCGGCACGGTACGGCAAGGGCGAGACGCAAGCGTTGCAGCGGCGTATCCGCATCGCCTTTCAGTTCGCCATCGGCAGCATCATCAATGCGGTCCTGAACAACCCGGGACCGCTGCGCCTGTCAAATTCGGAGTTTGACGAAGAACTGACTCGCGCCTTCTGTGCGTACCTGCGGGCCTGATCCGGTCGGGCCGCATTGAGAGCAACAAGGCTGACTCCGGCCATGGCGGGCTTCGCGACAGGACAATCTGATATCGTATGGCGCCCAAGCCTTGCGACACAAAACAAACCTGACAAGAGAGCCAAGCAATGCCCAGGCCCAATCCAGCGCTCCGACGCAGCCAGAAGGCGCCCATGACACCGATGCGCCGGCGCTTTGTCATGAGCGGCGCCATCCTGCTGGTTGCCGCACTGGGCTGGGGCGTGGCGGTCGTCGTCGAACCCGCCATCCAGCGCACCATCGTCATCACGACCGGCGCGGACAAGGGCATCTACCGCGGCTTTGCGGATCGCTACGCGCCCCTGCTCAAGCGCGACGGCATCACGCTCGATATCCGCAGTTCCGCCGGGTCCGTCGAAAATTATTCGAGGCTGACGGATCCGGACAGCGAATACGACGTCGGCTTCATCCAGTCGGGCACCACCACCCCGAAGGAAACCGACCATCTGCAGACCATCGCCGCCGTTTCCTACGAACCCATCTGGGTGTTCTATCGCGGCAAGGCCACGATAGACCGGCTGGCACAGTTGAGCGGCAAGCGGATCTCGATCGGCGTTCCTGGCAGCGGGCTGTTGAATGTCTCGCGCGTATTGCTGAGCCATAGTGGCGTCAACGCGAACAACAGCACGCTGCTGGAAATGGACGCCAGCCAGGCCTATCAAAGCCTGCGCAATGGCCAGCTCGACGCCGCCTTCTTCATCGGCAGGCCGGATGCCGACATGCAGCAGAAGCTGCTGAACAGCGACCTGAAGCTGATGAATTTCGCCCAGGCCGACGCCTGGTGCAGAGGTTCCCCGCGCTCTCCAAGCTCACATTCCCGCGCGCATCGACCAGCATCGCCAAGGATCTTCCGCAGGCGGATGTCACGCTGGTGGCGGCCACGGCCCTGCTGGTCTCGAAGGACACCCTCCATCCCGCCCTAGTCTACCTGCTGTTGGAGGCAGCCCGGTCTGTGCACGGCGGCGAGGACTACTTCACGCGGCTGGGCACGTTTCCCAACCTGAATACGAGCGAGTTTCCCATCTCCGACGAGAGCATGCGCTACTTCAAGTCGGACGCCCTTCCTGCAGCGCTACTTGCCTTTCTGGCTGGCCAGCTTCATAGAACGGCGCCTGCTGATCCTGCTGCCCTTCATGGCCTTGCTGCTCGGCTTGCTGCAAGCGTTACCGCGCATGGCAGAGGCGAGGTACAAGAACCGGCTCGTAGTCTGGTACCAGGAGATCAAGGCGCTGGAAGATGAAATCTGGAGGAACGGCGAGCCGACCACAGAACAAGTGGCGCAATGGCGCGACGAGATCGAGAACATCGATGCGCACGCCAGCCAGATACGGCTGCCGCAGCGCTACTTCCAGGATGTCTACGCCCTGAAGCAGGCGATCGGCGTCGTCAGGGACCGGATTTCCCATGCAGCCGCGAGGGCAAGGAATCCTGTTGGCGACAGGGCCCCGGACCAATCTATTGGGCAGTATATCCACCATCCACCATCAAGCTGGCCCCCGCCATGAACGAGGCATCGTCGCTGGCCAGGAACGTGATGGCGGCGGCGACTTCCTCTGCCCGTCCGAGCCTGCCGATTGGATGGAGGCCGGTGATCTGCGCGAGGCTCTCGTCGCTGGCACCGGCGATCAGCGGTGTCTCGATGAAACCCGGGCATACGGCATTGACCCGAATGCCCGCCTTTGCGCAGGCGACACCGAGCGAGCGCGTCATGTTCACCACGCCGCCCTTGGCGGCGTTGTATGCCGTGGCGCCCGGCCTTCCAACATGGCCAAGCACTGAGGCGACATTGACAACCGCACCGCCTCCCTCCTGCTTTTTCATCTGCGCGATGGCGTACTTGTTGCTGAAAAATACGCCAGTGAGGTTCACGTCCAGCATTTGGTGCCAGGTCTCGCTGGTGAGCAATTCGATCGCCATGGCCTGCTGGGCGATACCTGCATTCGCGACCATGATGTCGAGCTGGCCGAATTCCAGAACCACTGCCGCCACCAATTCTTGCACCTCGTGCTCGAGCGTGACATCCACGCGCGAGAATCGCACCGCATGCCCAGCTCCGGCCAGCTCGCGGGCCAGCAGTTCACCGCGCTCCGACAGGTCCGTCAGTACGACCCTTGCACCTTCGGCGACAAATCGCCGCACGGTCGCCGCGCCAATCCCGCTGCGCCTCCGGTGACAATCGCCACCCTGTTCCTCAGCTTCATCGATCCCTCCGCGGCTATCCGCGCACTTGTTGCCTGTCGAAAACAAAGAAGAGGTTCCACAGGCATTGCCCGTGGAACCCCCGAAACCCGGCTGCCGTGGAATGTGTCATCTAGACCGGAGGTCGGCACCCGGAGTGGAGCGCAATGAATGGTGAATCTCACAGCTCGCGGAGCAACTCCGCGGCCCTCGGCCAGTTGCTATAACCATCGGACGGCGAAAGGTGGCCAATGTCGCCGCCATCGACGAAGCGGCTTCCCCAGGCCTCTGCAAGGGCGTGGACCTGCTCGAATCCTCCGATCGGGTCGTTGCGGCTGCCGACCACAATACTCGGGAACGGCAGGCGCGTCCTCGGCAGCGGTGTCCAGCCGCTGGCAGCCAAGGTCTGCGCGTCGGAGTAGCCGGCCGGCAGAGGCGTGTCCAGGTCGGCGGGGGCGGCAAGCAATGCGCCCTGGACCTCGCGCGTCGTCTGCCGTGCCAGTGAACCGTGATGCAGCACCCCATGCTATGGGCCACCAGGACGATCGGCCCTTCGATGCTGGTGGCGACGCGCTCAAGGTTCGCCACCCTGGCGCTGCGCAGCGCCTTGTCGTGGTCGATCTGCGGCACGATCCGCACCGCCCTTCCCTGCGCGCCAGTTGTTCGGCGAGCAGCGTTTGCCAGTGCTCCGGCATGTGATCGCGAAGACCGGGAACAATCACGACCGTCGGCAAGTTGGTGAAAGTCATGGGAATCGATTTCCTCGGTTGAGATCTGGAGTGTGATTGCGCTACGCCGCCGAACAACGAGCCGCGGGCCTCTCTGCGCGACGCGTGGCATGTCGCGGGGGAAGGTGCCGTGAGCGCAGATTGCTACCGGCGCCGCGGCGCCACCACCACGCGGGTCGTCAGAAGATATGGCGGATGCCCACAGCCGCACCGAACATGGACTTCTGACCATTGGACAGCGAGTAGCTATTGCCCAGTGCCAGGCTGGTGGCGAAGCCGCTGGCCGCCGAGTCCATGGTCAGGCCGGCGTTGCGGGAATACGCCGTGGTCAGGTACACGTCGGTCCGCTTCGAGAGCGAGTAGTCAGTGATCAGAGCGATCTGCCACGGATTGGCCGCGTGCGTGTTCCCGCCGACGTTCTTCAGGTTCTGGTAGTCGTACTCCAGCGTGAAGTCTAGCGCCGTGGACATGCGATACTGACCACCGATCCAGTAGAAATCGTCGCGCAGGACCTCCTTGCCCGTCTGGTCCTTGTTCTGCCCCCAGCGGTAGCCGCCCATCACCTTCCCCGGACCAATCGAATAGCTGGCCATGACGGCCGCCTTCTTCAACGTGCCGTTGCTCGTGCCGATCGTCGGGTTCCACTGGTCGTAGCCAACGCCCAGGCCGAGCGAGCCGTTCATGTAGGTCACGCCGGCACCGTAGGCCGAATCTCGGCGGAACTGGCCCGGCACTTCGCCGTTGCCGCCCAACGCGGGAATACCGGGATTGATCTGCGGCAGCGCCGTGCCGACGCCAAACGACCAGTGGGCCATGGCGGTCACGGGACCGAACGTGCCGGTGTATTGCGCCACGTTGTCCTCGCGGAAGTTGGCGCCGGCAATGACGCCCGCCGGTTCGTACTGCGTGGCGAAGCGGGCCGGTACGAAGTTGGCCATCGACACGAACAGCGACGTGTATTGGCGGCCGAAGGTGACCTGCCCGTAGTCGTCCGACTTGACGCCGACAAACGCCTGGCGACCGAACATGCGTCCACCCTGCTGCAAGGTGCCGGTATCGGCATTGAAGCCGCTTTCCAGCACAAAGATGGACTTCAGCCCGCCACCGAGGTCTTCCGTGCCGCGCAGGCCCCAGCGCGAGCCGGAGTAGCCGCCGGAGTTCTCGCGGAACACCGAATGGCCCGTGCCGGGATTAAAGCCGTTAGCAGCCGACGGTACGACGCCGACCTTGTTGACGTATTCGAGGTTGACGTCGACCACGCCGTACAACGTTACGCTGGACTGCGCCTGGGCTGCACCACATGCCATCGCGGCGGCCAAGGCAAGCATCGCTCGTTTCATTTACTCCCATCCTCCAAGGTTCAACATTTTCATATGATTGTTTTCAGGCACAGTCACTACGACTTCCGGCGCCTGGCGCGCCGTTACTACAGGCGGGGCGTTGCAATCCACCACCTAGATCAAGGATCACCAGCCCGACCTCCCGGTACGCGTCGGTGTCATTCCGGCTGGATCTTGAAGGTCTTCACGATGCCGGCGTTCCGATCGAAGTCGGCTCGCAAGTCGTGGTTGAGTTGGGAAAGGCCTTGTGGCTCCAGCGGCTCGAACCCGAGCGCTGAAATCCGCTCCTTCACGCCGGCTTTCGAGACGGCCTTGTAGACGGCCGCCTGGATTTTCTCGACGAGGTCTGCCGGGAGCTTGGACGACACGAACACACCGGTCCAGTTGCTGAAGTCCACTTCCGGATAACCCTGCTCTGCAAACGTCGGCACCTGCGGGAGCATCGGCGACCGCTGCTTCGCGGCCACGGCATAGGCTTTCAGCTTGCCTGCCTTGAGATAGGGCAGCGAGGTCACCATGCCGTCATACATCACGGCGATCTGCCCGCCCATCACCTGCGTCAAGGCCGGCGGCGACCCCGGGAACGGAACGTTCTGGAGATCCATGCCGGCCTTCTGGTTCATGATCATGCCGGCATACTGCGAAGCCGTGCCCGGGCCATAGGTCGCGAAGCTCAGGGTGCCCGGATGCGCCTTCACATAACTGATCAGCCCCGGAAGGTCCTTCGCCGGCAGGCTCGGCGCACCGACAAGAAGCAGCGTCGATTTGGCCACGGCTGCAACCGGCTTCACATCCTTCATCGGATCGTAGGGCACCTTCATCACGTGCGGGATCTCCGCAAACACGTTGGTCGCCGACACCAGGATGGTCTGACCATCGGGCGGCGCTGCCAGCATTGCGCCGACCGCGATGGCGCCGCCAGCCCCCGGCTTGTTGTCGACGATCACCGCTTGTCCAAGGTCTGCCGTGAGTTGTTCGGACAGCATGCGGGCCATCACATCCATCGTGCCGCCGGCAGGTGCGGGCACCAGCACCCGCACCTGTTTGTTGGTCCAGGCCATGGCGGCAGGCATGGCAAGTGCCAGGATCGTCGCGGCGACAACTCGGCGCACGCGCGGGAAGGCAGGTCGATTCAACATCTGTAGTCTCCGTTGTTGGAACTTCCGGCAATGTGCACTTGCCTTGTTGGAAGCAGCCGCGGTCCGGCGACTGGCCAGGCCAGGTCAGCGAAGCGACTGCCGGATGGTTTGCGAAACACCCGCAAGAGCAGCCTCGCCACTGGGGCAAGCCCAGCGTGCCGGCGACTACATCGCTGTCTTGCCGCCATTGACGCCGAGAATCTGGCCCGTTATGTACCTGGACCGCGCGGACGCGAGGAACACGATGCGTCGGCGACCTCCTCCGGGGTCCCAATGCGGCCCGCCGGGATCGTCGCGGCAACTGCCGCAATGTTGTCGGAGCCTCCGGCAATGCGGTCCAGCATTCCGGTATCGATCGGGCCAGGCGCAACCGCATTCACTCGGACATTCGATCTGCCCGCCTCGAGTGCTGCAGCCTTCGTCAAGCCCTCGATCGCGTGCTTGCTGGCCACATACATTGGATTCTGTGCATTGCCGCGGCTTCCCATCGTCGAAGAGAGGTTGATCACCACACCCTCTTTCTGCTCCAGCATGACGCGCAACTCGTACTTCATGCTCAGGAACGTCCCGAGGACATTGGCCTCGAAGGTCGCTGCATAGGATTCAACTGTCTGGTTGACGATCGACCCTGGCGTGCCTTCAGTCCCTGCACTGTTCACTGCGACATCGAGCCTTCCAAAGCGGGTGACGGTGTGCTCGACGAGTTGATGGACCTGCTCCTCATTGCCGACATCAGCGGGCACGAACTCGGCCTCGGCACCGAGTTCCCGGAGTTGAGATACAAGTGCGGCGCCTGCAGCGGCATTGCGGCCGGAGCAAACCAGTTGTGCCCCATCACGGCCAAATGCAAGCGCGGTTGCGCGGCCGATTCCAGACGTGGCGCCCGTAACGAGAACGACGGTACGAGTCATAAAACCCCTTTTTAATCAAGTCAAACGGATCGATCCAGTTGGAGCAATTCAGGCTGGAGTGCGCACATCAACCGGATCGACTTTGTCTGCGCCGCGGCAGGGCTCAGGCTGCGTTGCGCAGCGGCACGTTCTTGACACCAGGCTTGCGGTTTGGGGTCATGCCGTTGGCCGCCAGGGTTTCATCGACATCTTTGTACCAGGTGCCGATTCGGTAAATCTCCCGCGCTTCCTTGCCGTTGGCGATTTCGCGGCCCAGTTCCTTGGCGATACGCACGGTCTGCTGGATCTGCTGCACCGAAGTGAAGCGGTTGCCGTGCTGATCGATGAGGGTGTCCTCAATGCCGCAGCGCACGTGCATACCCATTGCCAGCGCCATCGTGTTCCACGGCAGTACGTTCTTGAACAACGACTCAGAGGTGATGGTGCAGCCATCCGGCGCACGCTGGATGAAGTCGAACAGGTTGTACGGATGCGGTCCATGGTGGCCGCCACCGATGCCAATGCAGGTCAGGTTCAGCGGGCCTTTGTAGAGGCCCCGGCGCACCATGCGGTCCAGCGTTTCGAGGGCATGCATGCCCACCAACTGAAAGTGCGGCTGGATGCCGGCTTCCTGCAGGCGGCGCAGGTGCTCTTCCGCCCAGGCCGGGCCGGCCGGGACAATCATTTCACGGTACGCCTCGTAGACGGCCGGATTGGCCATGTGCGTGCTCTCGTAGAATTCCGGGTAGATCAACTCCATGATGTTCATCTGGATGGTGTTGAGGGCTACCGTTACCTGATCCGGCTTTGGGTCGAGGTCGGCCAGTGCGTGGCGGGTGTCGTCTGACAGCCATTTGGCAGCCTGGCCTTCGTCTTCCGGCGCAAAGGAAATCGAGCCGCCGACCTGAATGATCATATCCGGCACTGCCTTGCGCACGCCGGCGATCAGTTCGTTGAACATGGACAGGCGCTTGGAACCCTTGCCATCCGGCTCACGCACGTGCAGGTGCAGCACGCTCGCGCCGGCTTCATAGCAATCCACCGCCTTCTGGATTTGTTCTTCCATGGTCACCGGGATGTCTTCCGGGAAATCTTCCGGCATCCACTCCGGGCCGTACGGGGCCACGGTGATTACCACCTTGTCCATGTTCTCGGGGTGCAGCGAATCATCCAGGAATTGCATATCGTTCTCCTTGATAAGGACGTTAGTTATCGAAGCCGCAACCAATTGTTGTGGCTGGGTCGAGCATCAATTAACTTGAATGGCTTGGCGCCGATCGACGACTCAGAATGCAACCGCATGCTTGCCCTTGAGCTGAAGCATGTCGCGCGTCTCATCCGGCGTGGCCACCTCCAGATTCAGGGATTTGAGGATCCCGACGATGCGCCTGACCTGGTCGCATTGCTGGTCGAAAGCCGGCCCGGGCCATCCCAAAGCGAATCCTCCAGGCCCACGCGGACATTCCCGCCCATCGCAGCCGCCATGGAAGCGATCGGCATCTGACTGCGGCCCGCACCCAGCACAGACCAGTAGTAGTCCTTGCCAAAAAGCCGTTCGGCGGTGCGGCGCATATGCATGACATCATCGGGATGCGTGCCGATGCCGCCGAGCAAGCCGAAAACGGACTGTATGAAGAACGGCGGCTTGAGGATGCCGCGGTCAATGAAATGCGCCGCCGTGTAGAGATGGCTGGTGTCGTAGCACTCGATCTCGAAGCGAGTCCCATTGCCGGCACACGACTCAAGGATGTATCGGATTTCCTTGAACGTATTGCGGAAGACGCGGTCTTCGGAGCCTTCGAGGTAAGGACGTTCCCAGTCGTACTTGAACGCTTTGTGCCTGCCGATCATCGGGTACAGCCCAAAGTTCATCGACCCCATATTCAGCGAGGCAACTTCTGGCTTCAGTAGCAGTGCCGGTTGCAGCCGTTCCTCGACGAGCATGTTGGGTGCGCCGCCGGTCGTGAGGTTGACGATGACGTCGGTATGCGCGGCGATCTCCGGGAGGAATTCGCGGAAGAGCGCGGGATCCTGGGACGGCTGGCCATTCTCGGGCTTGCGCGCGTGCAGATGGACGATCGAGGCTCCGGCCTGGGCCGCAGCGATTGCCTCGCCGGCGATGTCTTCTGCCGTGATGGGCAGGTAGGGGGACATCGTTGGCGTGTGAATGCCGCCTGTTACGGCGCAGGTCACTATCACCTTGTTCTGGGGGGCTGCCATGGGGTTCCGTACGTCGTCGATTTGTGGGATTAGTCTAGTAATCCGGGCCGCCGTTGTCTCTCATTTCATGACATTCATGTCTCATTTCATGACAGAATGTCGAGGTATCCGGGTTTCCCCGAAACGAGCGAATCCGGGCTGTCTACCGGGCAAGGAAAGGCAATGGGCACGTTGATTCGCACCGGCGTCATGAAGAACTACTTCAAGGTTGCGCAGCATTGGGCCTTGAACCGCAGCCGTTGCTGCGCAAGCTCGGATTGAGCAGCGAGATGCTGGCGGATCCGGAACACTGGATTTCCGGCAGTGGCGCCGTTGCCTTGCTGGAAGAGTCGGCGCGACTCACGCAATGCCCAACGTTTGGACTGCGGATGGCCGACCTGTGGCAACTGTCCGATCTTGGCGTCGTCAGCGTGTTGCTCACCCATCAAAGGACCCTGCGCGACGCGGTTGGCACCCTGGTTCAGTATCGGCACCTGATGAACAAGTTTCTGGTCATCCGGATCGAGGAGGCTGGCAAGAAGGTGATCGTGCGGGAGGACGTCGTCGCGGATGACGCAGGGCCGTCTATACAGTCCGTCGAGCTGGCACTGGGTTCACTGTCACGCATGTGCAGCACCTTGCTCGGCACATCCTGGCACCCCCTTGGCGTCAATTTCACTCATGACGCTCCCGCTGATCTGCGGCTGCACCGCCGCATCTTCGGGGGGAAGCTGGAGTTCGCAAGCACTTTCAATGGCTTGATTTGCCGCGCTGCCGACCTGGACCTGCCCAACCCTATTGCCGATCCTGTCATGGCACGCCATGCGCAACGCCTGCTTGAAGGTTTGCCGGGAGCCGACGAGCCGTCAATCGTGCTTGAGGTACGGAAGGCGATCTATCTGATGCTTCCGGCAGGGCGCGCGACGATTGAGCAGGTTGCTCAGGGCCTGGGGATGAACGTGCGCAAACTGCAGCGCCAACTCGAGGCGCGGGAAAGGTGTTCTCTGACATGGTCAATGGCGTACGGCGCGATCTCGTTATCCACTATATGGACAACAGAAGCTATTCGCTTGGACGCATTGCCAACTCGCTTGGCTACTCCACTTACGGCTCGTTCGTACGATGGTTCGCGGCGCAGTTCGGCATGACGCCGACGCGGTGGCGCAGCACCAAGCGGGCAAACAAAAGGTAAGCCACTTCTATTTCTGGACTGTTCGTCACGCCGACGGCGGGCTCAAGCATCGGAGCGCAACATGAAAACGGGACTCGGCAAGTGGAACCCCTTCCAGTTCCGGCTGCTTCAAGGCGCGGCGCCGGCGCCTGATGCCAGGGTTTCATACAACGCCTTTGCGGCAGGCCGCAACGGCCTGTCACGGCGCCGTATCAGCGCCAGGACCCGATCTACCGTAGGTTCGACCAGCAGGATGCCGCAAAGCCGGGGATGATCGCGCGGCAGCGCCATGCCAGGCAGCACGGCCATGCCCAGCCCGGCCTCGACCAGGGCCAGCACGCCAACAACGTGGTTGGCTTCATAGTGAATGGTGGGGCGTCGCTTGAGGTGGGCAATGGCATTATCGATCAGGCGCGATTGCCGCTTTGCTTCGACACGCTCACCATCCTCTGGTCCGCCAGTTCCTCCCACGCAATGCAATCCCGTCCTGACCACGGATGCTCCCGCCGCAATGCCAACCTGTAAGGCTCGGTGCGGATGGCGCGGAATTCGATGTTAGGCTCCTGGGCACCCATGAAGTTGAGACCGAAATCGGACTCTCCCGACATCACGCTGGCGAGGACGGCGTTCGCGCTCTCGTCGACCACGCGCACGCGCACGCCCGGATGCTGGCTGCCAAACCGATGGATGGCGTCGGGCAGGAAATGCAGCGCCGCAGACGGTATCGCTGCCACGGTCACCATGCCACGGTGGAGCGCGGCTTCGTCGCCGAGCCGCAGTACGGCACTATCGAGGATATCCAGCGCGGCGCGGGCCTCCTCCAGGAACTGCCGTCCGATATTGGTCATGCCCACGCGACGCGTGGTCCGCTCAAGCAAGCGGGAACCCAGCGTCATTTCGAGCTTCTCGATGCGCCGACTCAGCGCTGGCTGCGAAATATGAAGGGCCTCCGCGGCCATGCGGAAACTGCCTTTTTCGGCGGTCGCGACAAATGCCTGCAGGTCTTCCAGGCCGAAGTTAATGCGTGACATGCATCGATTCTTCAGAACATTGCAATTTACAGATTAATCGTCTCTGAATACGCTTGCAATGCCGAATTGGCCCTTGACACATGCCGCAAAGCGCACATCAAAAAAGTACTCCGGAGACATATGTTGAAAATCGCAGTTCGCCAACTGGCGCTCACCCTTGCCCTCGCGGCTTGCACTTTGACCGCCAGTGCCGAAACCTGGCCGGCAAAGCCAGTCAAGTTCGTCGTACCGTTTGGTCCGGGCGGCGCCAACGACCTGGTAGCGCGCGCCGTGGCGGACGCAGCGTCCAAACAGCTGGGCCAGCCCATCATCGTGGAGAACAAGCCTGGCGCCGGCTCGGCGCTGGGCGCCGACTATGTCGCCAAGTCCGCTCCGGACGGCTATACCTTCCTGGCGCCGGCGCAGGCGTGATCACCAACGCCATGATCAACGACTCACCTGCCGTACAAGGAACAGGACCTGGTGCCAGTCGCGATGCTGGCGGTCAGTCCCTCGATCATCGTCGTGCCGGCCGACTCGCCCATCAAGGACCTCAAAAGCCTGGTTGCCCTCGGCAAAGGCGGCAAGAGCTTGAATTTCGCTACGGCGGGCACCGGCAGCACGCCGCATTTCGTCGCGGAGATGCTGAAGCTGGCGACCGGGGCCAAGCTCGAGATCATCCCCTACAAGAGCGGTTCGGAGGGCATGGTTGCCGTGGTGGGCAAGCAGGTAGACGCGACGTCGGAGGCCAGTGTCGTGGTGCTTCCGCAGGTGAAGGGCGGCAAGCTTCGGGCCATCGCTTCGACATGGAATACGCGCATTGCCGCGATGCCTGATGTACCCACCGCCACCGAACTTGGCTATCCCGGCATCTTCATCGGCCACTGGTCCGGGGTGTTCGCACCGCGCGGTACGCCTGAGGCGATTCTCGACAAGATGAACAAGGCCATCGATGCCGCGATCAAGTCGCCGGAACTGCGTGCCAGGTTAATCCCGCAAGGCATCCAGCCAATGGGCGGAACACGGGCTGATTTCTCCAAATTCCTGGCAGGCGAAAAAGCCCGGCTCGGCCCGATCGCACGTGCCGCCAACATGAAAGAAGACTGACGAGCGGTACGGCTCGCAGCCTTCAATCAAGGAGATACCACCATGCAGTTCGCAAGCTCCGCGGCCAGGCACAGCGTGCTGGTCCTGCTGCTCTGGCTGGCCGGCCCAGCCTGGGCGGATGAGATCCGCGTCATTACTTCGGGCGGCTTTACAGCCGCCTACCAGAAACTCGTGCCGCTATACGAGGCCGCCACGCAGGACCACGTCATCACTGCCTACGGTGCATCGATGGGCAATGCACCCGATTCCATTCCGAGCCGGCTGGCGCGAGGGGAAACGTTTGATGTGGTGATCCTGGCGGACTCGGGGCTCGACAAGCTGGTGACGGACGGCAAGGTGGCAGCGGGGAGCCGGGTTGACCTCGCGCGCTCGCTGATCGGCATGTCCGTGCGCAAGGGAGCGCCAAAGCCAGATATCAGCAGCACGGAAGCGGTGAAGCGAACCCTGCTCGAAGCCAGGTCAATTGCCTATTCCGCCAGTGCCAGCGGCACCTATCTTTCCAACGAGTTGTTTCCCCGGCTTGGCGTCGCGGACCAGATCAAGGACAAGGCCCACAAGATCTACAGTGAGCGCGTCGGCACCGTGGTGGCGCGCGGCGATGCGGAAATCGGGTTCCAGCAGGTCAGCGAGCTGCTGCCGTTCAAGGAGCTGGATTACGTCGGCCCGTTGCCGGATGAGCTGCAACGGAGAGTCTTTTTCTCGGCCGGAACGATTGCAGGGCGACAAACAGCGGCTACCTCGCGGTTTGTCAGCTTCCTGGCTTCTCCGGCAGCGGCTGCGATTGTAAGCAGCACTGGCCTGGAACCGGTGGCGACGCCGTTGCCGCCGCCAGCACCTCCGATGCTGGGGCAACCGCCGAAGCCTTGATTTCGGAAAGCCTGGATAAGGGGACGTCCGGGCAAATCGCAGACAGTGGCCCACACTTGCGGATCATGGCACGCACCTCGTCGACCAGAGCCCGCGGTTGGTCGTGGCAGGAGGAGCTTCAGACTTCAGACGGACGGCGCCTCCGCCGCAAGAAATGCTGCCCCGATATCGCAGGACAGGCGCATTAGCAGCGGCGCCAGCCGAGCGGCGGCTTCCTCGGACGGTACCTCAGTCGACAGGCTGACGTTGAGGACATGAACGGGTTGCGATCGAAGCTGAAGCGGGGTGGAGACCGCCACGACTTCGGGTTGCCAACTTGCGGCGCACCATCCGTGCCGCTGGACATGAGCGATGGCCTGCCGGATTTCCGCTTCAACTGTCCGCCAGTGGGCGAAGCGTGTCGAGAAGGCCGTCATCAGGCCAGCGCGATCTGCCTCGGATGCTACCGCCAGCCACGCGCGCCCCAGAGAAGTAAGCGCCATCGGCACACGCTGGCCGGCCACGACGCTGCGCAAGGACGCCTTGCGGCTGTAGCGGATCGATTCGAGATAAACCATCTCGTCGCGGTCGGCCATCGCCAGGCCAACGTTCAGGTGCTCGCCTTGCGCGAGCTTGCGCATGAACGGTGCCGCGACCTGCAGGACAGCAGAACCCCCACGCATCGCATGCGCGAGACTCAGCACGGGAGCGCCGAGGCGGTAGGCGCGCAATCCTGCGTCGTACTGGAGGAAGCCAGTCTCCACAAGGCTCTGCGTGAGACGGCTTACCGTCGAGCGCGGCAGCCCGGTACGTTCGGCAAGTTCGCTGTTGCCCAGGATCTCCGAGCCTGGCCGGAATGCCCGCAGGATCTCGAGGCCGCGCTCAAGCGAGCGATTGGCCAGCAGGTTAGCCGGGCGGCCGCGCGCCCGGCGACTTGCATCTTGCGGATCCACCGTGTCGCCTCCCCCGGACTTGTTGTTGTCATTGGCCAATCACCGCCACGCCGTCCGCCGCACGCACACCCTGGCCGGCAGGCAGCACGAAGATCGGGTTGATCTCCGCCTCCGCCAGCCGGGTGCCCATTGCCGCAGCCATGGCCGAGAACGCCACGATAGCATCCGCGAGCGCCGCCACATCGGCTTTCGGACGTCCGCGAAACCCGTCGAGCAGCGGCCAAGTCTTGAGATCGCGAATCATGGCCAGCGCCTCGCCGCGCGTCAGTCCGCCCGTGGCCGGAAGCAGGCGCATGGTCGTGTCCTGGAACAGTTCCGCCGTGACGCCGCCCATGCCGAGGAGGATCGCGGTGCCCAGCGCATCGCGGTGCATGCCGAGAATCAGTTCAACGCCACCGTTGACCATTTCCTGGACGAGGAAGCGTTCAGCGGCGTGGCCCGTATGACGCTGCACGTCCTCGCGCATCCTCTCCAGCCGCGTGCCGATCTCCGCTGGCGCGACGCCTACCGCCACGCCGCCCACGTCGCTCTTGTGCGTAATGGTGGACGAGAGGAGCTTCAGGACCACCTGTCCGCCCATTTCCCGGGCGGCCGCTTCTGCCTGTGCAGCGTCGGCCACCTCTTGCTCGCGGACGCCGGCACGCCAAAGCGAGCGAAGAGCTGCTTCGCCGCTGCCTCGTCCATTGGACCCGCTGGCAGCTCCAAGATGTCCGCAAGTTTAGCTTCTGGCATGGGAGCATCGTCGTCCCGCGCCATATGCTGGGCCGACAGCATGGCGCCAAAGGCCACCGCACAGCTTTCCGGCGCGCTGAACGCGGGTACGCCGCGCCGGTTCAACACGGCCACGGCCTCCGGTGCATGGGGGCTGACATAGGCCAGCACGGGCTTGTCGCTCTCTGGCAGGCAGTCGGTAATGGCATCAGCCATCAGGTGTGGCATCGCAAGCCCGGACGAGCCGACGATGACCGCCACCGCGTCATAAGCGGGACTGGCCAGCAGCGTGCGGATTGCGCTGCGCAGCAGGTCTGGCTGCAGGCCGGCGAGCGTCACGTCGATGGGATTGCGGTCCAGCGCCGCGTGGTCGCCCTTCTGCAAGGCGCGCAACTGTTGCGCGGTGGAAGCGTCTGGCGGTGGCGTTTCGAAGCCGGAGACGCCGAGGCTGTCGGACACCAGCGTGCGGCTCCGCCGGTGGACGTGAGCACGGCAATCCGCCTGCCGTTCAGCCTGCGGCCGGTCGCCAGCGCGGCGGGGATGTCGATCAGGTCCGAGAAGGCTTGTGCGCGGATGATGCCTACCTGCGCGAACAAGGCGTCGTACATTCGGTCGGCGCCCGCCATGGCGCCCGTATGCGAGACGGCGGCCCGAGCGCCGGCTTCGGAGCGGCCGATCTTGAATGCGACGACCGGCTTCCCGGCCCTCGCGGCTTTCAGTGCCGCGGCACGGAATTTGTCGGGATGCCGCACGCTTTCCACGTACAGCGCGATGACGCGGGTGGCGGGATCGTCGGCCAGGTAGTCGATGAAATCCGCCAGATCGAGATCTGCTTCGTTGCTGGTGGACACCAGCTTGGACAAGCCTACGCCCCGTGCCGCGGCACGCGATAACACAGCGCCCAGGATGCCGCCGCTCTGCGACACCACGCCGATGCCGCCGGCCGGAAACTGCTCCATCTCCAGCGCGCCGCTCGCCGACAGCGGGATGCTGTCGGTTACGTTGACCAGCCCGATCGTGTTCGGCCCGAGCAGGCGCATGCTGCCGGCGGCCTCGACCAGTTCGGCCTGTCGGCGCGCGCTTGCGCGCCAGTCTCCGTATAGCCGCTTGCCAGCACGATCGCCGCCCCGGTGCCCCGGGCCGCCAGTTCGCGTACCGCGTGATGCGCATGCTCGGCGCGATACAG
>LRMT01000168.1 GCA_001725945.1 Cupriavidus sp. UYMMa02A
CCTCGCCGCGCACGTGGTCGACAAGCTCCCGTGCGAACGGGGTCGGCGGGAAATACTGCACATCGTCGATCTTCACCGCCAGCCGCGCGCCGGTGGTCTTGCCCTGGGCCAGCGCCTCGCACGCTGCGCGGAACCTGGCATCCATCTCGGCGAGCTTGCCCGCGTCTTCGTGGCGCAGGTCGACGGAAAACTTCACCGCGCCGGGAATGACGTTGCGCGAGCCGGGTGGATGTTCACCACGCCCACCGTGCCGCGTCCGTGCGGGGCAAAGTCGTTGGCAATGTGAACGACTTCCTGCATGACGTGCGTGGCGCCAAAGAGCGCGTCACGGCGCAGCGGCATCGGCGTGGGGCCGGCATGCGCCTCCATGCCGGTCACGGTGACGTCGTACCAGCGCAGCCCGAGAGAACCGGTGACCACGCCAATCACGTTATCCGCAGCCTCCAGCACCGGGCCTTGCTCGATATGCGCCTCGAAATACGCGCCCACCTGACGCCCGCCCACTTCCGCTGCGCCAGCGTAGCCGATGGCCTGAGCTCGTCCGCCACCCGTTGCCGTCGCATCGGTCGCGGACAGCGCTGTCTCCAGCGGAAAATGCCGGCGAACACGCCCGAGCCCATCATCACCGGCACCGAAGCGCGTACCTTCCTCGTTGGTCCAGATGGCCAGCTCCAGCGGCGCTCGGTGGTCACGCCGTTGTCGTTGAGCGTGCGCATGACTTCCAGCCCGGCCAGCACGCCGAAGCAGCCGTCGAACTTGCCGCCGGTCGGCTGGGTATCGATATGGCTGCCAGTCATCACCGGCGGCAGCGCATCGTTGCGGCCCGCGCGGCGGCCGAAGATGTTCCCCACACGGTCCACGGTCACGCTCAGTCCGGCCTCGCGCATCCAGCCGCAGACCAGGTCGCGCCCCCTGCCCGTCGAGCGCGGTCAGCGCCAGCCGTGCATTGCCACCCTTCGGCGTGGCGCCGATCCGCGCCAGGTCCATCAGCGATTGCCACAGGCGCTGGCCGTTGATCGCGATCTTGCTAGTCATTGCTGTTCTCCTGTATTCGAAAGTGCGCCGGCTCGCTCAGGCCATCGCCGGCGCGAAGCCGGCCAGGAATGCATCGAGCCCCCGTCCGATCGCTCCACCTCGTAACCGCCCTCCTGCACGACCACCGTGGGCAGGCCCAGTGCGTGGATGCGCTCGCCGATGCCACGGTAGCCGCCATGCTGACCTTGAGCACGCCTGATGGGGTCGTTCTCGTAGGTATCGAAGCCCAGCGCC
>LRMT01000169.1 GCA_001725945.1 Cupriavidus sp. UYMMa02A
CCTGGCGCAGTTCAAGTCCGCGGTGGAGATCGAGCTGATGTGGCAGGTGAAGCAGGCACTGGACCCGCGCAATCTGCTCAATCCGGGCAAGGTGCTGCCGGCGCACGGGAGCTGCCCCCCGCAACGGGTGCGTGACACGAATGGCCCATCTCGCTAAGGTGTCTGCTGGACAAGAGCTGCGCCAGCGGCTGCGACGACGGCGGCTGCAATACCTGCGCCTCCAACGCCTCCAACGCCTCGAACGCACCGGGCACGCCGGACAAACCCGCCGAACAGGTCATCCGGCTGGTGCGCAAGCGCTGATTCCGGCGCTCCGGCATACACTTTCTCCCTTTCGAGTTCCTACGCAGAAACGGGTACGCCCCGTGGTTCTGTCACGTCCAAAGCGGTCGTTCCACCCGGCACGCAATGGCCGATTGGACGCATATTGAACGTCCCGGCATGCCCTGCCGAGTGCGCTGCGTTCACTGTTCCCACACACGCAGAAACGGGTACGCTTTCCTGTTTTTGCCTGGTGGCACGGTGATTATTTGGGCCGCATGCGGGCAAATTGCGTGTGTTACGAGGTCGGCAGAAGCGATGTCTGCGGCTCGCCGGCAGGCACGCAGAAATGGGTACGCCCGCCTGCTTGTCCACGCCACGAGACCCATGACGCTGTGTGTGTTCTCTCCCCTCTCCCATTTATGGGAGAGGGGCGGGGGAGAGGGCAAGCCTCCCCACGAATTGACACGTCATGGTGCTTGCCATGCGCCTGCCCTCTCCCGCAAGCGGGAGAGGGGAGCAAACAGTCGCAATTCCAGTCCGCCAGAATGCAGAACGCCTCCTCTGGAGGGCGTTACGTGCCGCGGGGTATGTAGTCCGCGTTTGCTACTTCACCGTACCCACCAGCTTCACCGTCATCAGCTTGCCGTCGGCAACGTTGGTGCAGCTTACCGTCAGCGTGAAGTCGCCGGGAGCAGTCCCTGTCACGATCTCCTGGTTAGGTCCGACGCCGGATCCGCCCAACGCGACCGGCCCGGTCGAAGCCCACGTCCAGCCCGTGCATGCACTCGAAGCCATGTCATTGCCAAAGTGCTTGAGGCCCACGGTGACCGGGATGGGGATACCGATCATCGTCAGCACCAGCGGTTGCTGGACGTCCGGCATCAGCGACCATTCCGGGTTCTCGACCACGGTCAGGCTCGCCGTCGGCTTCGCGGCCAGCTTGGTGCTGACGGCCGTGACCGTGAGCGTGCCCAGTTTCGGGCCGTCGTCCTTGGCAAGGCTGGTGCTGACCGTTACGTCATGCGTGCCGGCGGCTTCCGAAGCCGACACGGTCGACGACGTCGGTGCATACGTCCACGTACCGTCGAAGTCCGCGGTCACGTCCTGGTCGTCGTTGCGCAGCACGCGCGCGCTGAACCTGGCGGGGTAGGTGCTGAGCACCTGCAGCGCATTGACCGGGTCGCCGTTCTGCGTCGTCACCACGCGATATGTGGCACTGCCATTCTTTTGCACGGTGACGAAGATCACGCCGCCGAGCACGCGGCCATCGGGCGCAGTCACCGAGACCGACACATCGGCCGTCGCGGCGG
The DNA here is from genome assembly GCA_001725945.1 of Cupriavidus sp. UYMMa02A. Classification (GTDB taxonomy): domain Bacteria; phylum Pseudomonadota; class Gammaproteobacteria; order Burkholderiales; family Burkholderiaceae; genus Cupriavidus. Next base: position 1,575 of record LRMT01000169.1, read on the forward strand.
CGGTGGTCGAACTATTCACGCCCTTGAGCGAAGCGGTGTTCAGGTTCGGCGTGACCTGCACCGCGGAGCCGCTGCTGGCCCACGCCCAACCGGTGCCACTGGCGGACACGTCGCTGCCGTTGTTGTCGACCAGCGATACCTTGACTGGAACCGTCTGGCCGTCGGTCATCGACAACGAGGTGTTGGGGATCGACAGGCTGTACGTAGTGGCCGATGCGGGAACCACGGTGATGGTCGCGGTCTCGGCGGGCAGTTGCACGGTCGAATTGTCAGCGGTCTTGACCGTGGCCACGACCTGGACCTTGGTGGTACCGGGATTGACACCGGTGACCACCGCATTGCCGATCGCCGCGGTGCTGCCGACGACGGAAGCCACGGCCGTGTCGACGGATGTCCATGCAAAGCTCGTGGACGGCGTCACGTCGTTGCCGTTGCTGTCGACAGCCACGGCACTGATCGTGATCGTGCGGCCTACGCCGACCTCGGCCGTGCTGACGTTGAGCTTTGCGGCGTAGTTCACGGCGGGCGCGGCGGCGGGCGTCGCAGGGCCCGATCCGCCCCCACCGCCTCCGCACGCCGCCACGAGGAATGTCGCCGCAGCGCATACAAGCCCGCTAAGCCAGGTCCTTGCCTTCATGATTCCCCCTCGAGTCATTGCTTTTTCCCGCGCTAACAGCCTATGCGCAACGGCGGCGGCGCAGTACCGGCCAGACGACTGAGCGCCGGCGCACAGAGACGGGGAATCCTCATCCTTTCGCAGAGGCTGCTGCCGGCTGCAGACGCTCCTTGCACGGCCGGCGGTGACCGGGCATGACGCGCGTCCCATACCTTTGGCTCAGATGAAAATCCCGGACGCAATGACCCGAGACACCACCGCCAAAGCGACTGGGCCTATCAGCAAGAGGCAGGAAACGGTGGGACGGCCAGAAACGGCCAGTGCGGTGCCCGTGGGGTCGACGGGCTGCGGCAGGCAGAAGAAAACCGGTGTGCCCCGCCCCCACGGGGCACACCCGGAAAGACGTCCTTGCGGACGCCCACGACATGCCTGGAACCGGCTGCGACTGCGGCCATACGGCGAAGATTAAGGCGGCCTGCCGGGCCACGCCACGAATTAATCCGCATGTGTTTAGAAGGGCAGAGCCGCGCGTGGCGCGGGATTGCCACTGCGCATGGCAGCTGTGGCGTCATCGCGACGACCCTACCGCCGATAGGGTCAGCCTTGTCCGTGGTCAATGTCCCGGAATGAGCGCTCGGCCAAACTGGCGGCGATTTCTTACCAGACCAAAGCAAAAAAGACCATGAGCAAACTCTCTCTCCGAACCCGGGTCGCCAGCACTGCCATCGCCGCACTTGCCATGATCGGCGCCGTTTCCACGCCCGCCTTCGCAGCCGATGGCGAGACCCAGGGCAACTGATGGTGCGCCTGCGCGCGACCTACCTCGACATGGCCAACAAGTCCGATGCCATTCCCGCGCTGGGCGTGCCGTCGGACGCCATCACGGTCAACAACAAATGGATTCCCGAGCTCGACGTCACCTACTTCTTCACGCGCAATATCGCCGCGGAACTGGTGCTGACCGTGCCGCAGAAGCAGGACGTCTACCTGAATGGCAACAAGATCGGCACCTTCAAACACCTGCCGCCCACGCTGCTGGTGCAGTACCACTTCTTGCCGGAAGGCACCTTCCGCCCCTACGTGGGCGCGGGCCTGAACTTCACGCGCATCTGGGGCGCCGACATCGCGGGCAACACGCTGCAGCTCGACAACTGGAGCGTGGCACCGGCGCTGCAGATCGGCATGGACTACAAGCTGACCAAGAACTGGTTCCTGAACGCCGATATCAAGAAGGTCTGGCTGGCCAGCGACGTGAAGGCCGGCGGCGAGAAGGTTTCCAAGGTCAACCTTGACCCGTGGCTGTTCAGCATGGGCGTGGGCTACCGGTTCTGACCGGCCCTGCCCTGGAACAGAAAAGGCCAGCGCTTTGGGCACTGGCCTTTTTCATTGCGAAGCCGCTGGCCGGACAGCCCGGCCCGACAATCAGCGGAATGCCGGCTCGTCGAAGCTGCGCAGCTTGCGCGAATGCAACTGTTCGACGCCGTTCTCGCGCAGGATGCGCACCGCTTCGAGCCCGATGCTCATATGCTGGCTGACCCGCTGCCGATAGAACGCGTTGGCCATGCCACGCAGCTTGAGTTCGCCGTGCAGCGGCTTGTCCGATACGCACAACAAGGTGCCATAGGGCACTCGCAGGCGGAAGCCATTGGCCGCGACCGTGGCGCTTTCCATGTCGATGGCGATCGCGCGCGACTGGTTGAAACGTGCGTACAGCGACTTGGATTTCAGCTCCCAGTTGCGGTCGTCCGTCGACACCACCGTACCCGTACGCATGCGCGTCTTCATCTCGCCGCCCGACAGGCCGGTTACCCGTGCCACCGCTTCCTGCAGGGCGACCTGGATCTCGGCAATCGGCGGCACCGGCACCCACGGCGGCAAGTCGTGGTCGAGCACGTGGTCGTCGCGCACGTAGGCGTGGGCAAGCACATAGTCCCCGAGCTGCTGCGAGCGCCGCAGGCCGCCGCAATGGCCGATCATCAGCCAGCAGTGCGGACGCAGCACGGCCAGGTGGTCGGTCATGGTCTTGGCATTGGACGGGCCGACGCCGATGTTCACCAGCGTCACGCCCAGCTTGTCCTCGCGCACGAGATGGTAGGCGGGCATCTGCGGCAGCGCGCGCGGCCGTGCTGCGTCGTCGGGCTCGGCCGCACCAAGCTCCTGCACCACCTCGCCGGGTTCGACAAAGCGCGCGTAGCCGCCGCCGTCGCTGCTGGCCATCAGCGAACGCCCGAGCGCGACGAATTCGTCGACGTAACGCTGGTAGTTCGTGAACAGCACGAAGCGCTGGAAATGCTGCGGCGCGGTGCCGGTGTAGTGATACAGGCGCTGCAGCGCCAGGTCCACGCGCTCGGCGGGGAACAGCGACAGGGGCCACGCCTCGCCCGGCACGGGTTCGAAGGTGCCATTGGCAATGGAATCGTCGATGCGGCTCAGCTCCGGCAGCACGAACGACGCCTCGAGTTCGCGCGCTGGGTGTAGCTGATGTCGGTCGTGGATGCCTCGATCACGAACGGCAGCGGGATCGGTCGGCGGCTCAGGCCCACCACCACCGGCACGCGGTGGTAGCGCATCAGCCGTTCGATCTGGTCGCGGTAGTAATCGGCGAGCAGGTCGGGGCGCGTCACCGTGGTGCCATAGACGCCCGGATAGGCCACCGTGCCCCATGATGGCCGGCTGTCGGTCACCATGGTCTCGATATTCACGGAGATGCCCAGGTACGGGTAGCACGCATGGGCCGCCGATGGCAGCGGCTTGCCGCTGGCGAACGCGTCGAAGCGCGCGCGTACGGCGCCGACCGAAGCGTTGTAGATCTCGCGGATACGTGCCAGCGCCGATTCGGCGTCGGAAAATTCGGCCAGTTGATCGGCCGGATGCGCAGAAGAGAAGATCGGGGCGTTCATGGAGGCCATGATACCGCGCCGGTGCGCCAGCGGCGCTGCCAACGGTGCGTATGCGGCGGCAAATTGACGTGTCTGCCCTCGCTCGCTACACTCCGCCAATTGCGCGGCCGGGCCTCCCGTGCCGTACTCGACTCGCGGCACCCCTGGCAGGGGACGGCGAGGGGCCGTACATGCATGACTAGGGGAGCCGCCGATGGAAATCCGTAATCTGTTGCCTGGAGACGTTGAACCCGCCAGGCAGCTACTGATCGCCAACGGCTGGAACAGCGGTGTAGGCAGCGCCGAACGCTTCGCGCGCCTGGTCGCCAATTCGCAGCGCGTGGTCGTGGCCGTGGACAAGGGTGAAGTCATCGGCTTCGCGCGCGCGCTTTGCGACGACGTATCCGATGGCTTGCTGTCGATGGTCGTCGTGTCCCCCAGCCATCGCAGGCAAGGAATCGGCCGTGCCTGGTGCGCCAGGTCATGGGCAACGATCCCGACATCACGTGGGTGCTGCGCGCGGCGCGCTCGTCCGAAGCCGCGTTCTTCGGGCAACTCGGCTTCACGCCGTCGATGGTGGCCATGGAGCGCCGCCGGCCCTGAGCCCGCTGCTGCCTGCAAAGGCTCCGGGCCGTACCGTCTACTGCCCGCTCATCTTCCTGCGCATTTCCTCCAAGCTGCCGATCTGCCGGAACAGCGGCCCGCCGGGCGCGAATTTGTCCGCGCTGGCAAGTGGGCCCACCAGCACCGGTTCAAACCCCGCATCGCGCACGAGCTGCTCCGCCACGTGCAACGCCGCCGCGTCGTCGCCGGCAATCGGCACGGCCACGCGCTCGCCCTGGCGGTGGTGTTCGCGGGCGAAGTTGGCCGCTCCCATGAAATTGAACGCGCGCACGACGCGCGCGCCTGCCAGGTATCTGGCCGTGGTGATGCCGATGCCGTTGCGCTGTGCCTCGTCGGCAACGGCGCCATCCCGCTGGGCAAATGCATTGGTCGCGTCCAGCACGACCTTGCCCTTCCAGGCGCCGGGTGGTCCTGGCCGAGCTGGGGCAGCGCGTTGTAGGGCGTGGCCAGGAACAGCACGTCGGAGAAGGCGATCGCCTCGGCCACCGTGCCCGCGCGCGCCAGCGGGCCCAGCTCGTCGACCAGCGTCTTCAGCGATTCGGGATGCCGCGAGGAGAACAGCACCGGGTGGCCCGATTTCACCCATAGCCCGCCGACGGTGCCGCCGAGGCGGCCCGAACCGATCACACCGATCTTGACCGGCTGATCGCCCCTGCTGGCGCCACCACCCTGTGCGCACGCCCCGAGGTTCGGCACGGCGAGGGCCAGCATGGCGATCGCCCCGGTACGGAGCAGGCGGCGGCGGCAGGGCTTGGCAGCGGTTTCGGTGATCGGCATGAAAAGCTCCTCCTGATTCGCGGATCGGGATGCAAGGGTCGGGGGCGTAATCCCGGGGTCACCTGAAAACTCTAGGCAAAATCGGCGCGGCGACAGCCGTTGCAACTTGGCAGTACCTGTCCGCTGGACTAGATTAGGTAGCATTTGCGCCACTTGAAGTCGTCCGCGTCCGTGACAGGGAGACCCATGGCCCGAAGCCATTGCCGCACTCGAGCGCTCCGGGCGGTGCCATGCCTGGGCGCGCTGGCGCTGTCTGCGCCAGGACCTGCGGCAGCGCAGCAAGCGAGCGGCGAAGCGCCCGCGGACCAGGTTCACAACCTGCGCGAGGTCACGGTCGTGGCGCCCACCCCGCTGCCGGGCTTCACCATCGAGCGGCAGGCCTTTGCCGGCAATGCGCAGACCGCCACGGACGGCGACCTCGAGCGCGTCAAGGCGCCGAACCTGACAGCCTTCCTGGCCGAAACCATGACCGGCGTGGTGGTCAACGACGCGCAGGGCAATCCGTTCGCCCAGGACATCCTCTATCGCGGCTACCGGCTCTCGCCCACGCTCGGCTCGGCGCAAGGGCTGTCGCTATACCTGGACGGCGTGCGCCAGAACGCCGCGCTGGGCGACGTGATCCACTGGGCCGCGATCCCCGAGGCCGCGCTCGGCACCATCACGCTGGTGCCCGGCAGCAATCCGCTCTATGGGCTCAATACGCTGGGCGGCGCGCTGGCGCTGCAGACCAAGTCAGGCGAGACCCACCCCGCGTGGAAGCCGACCTGAGCCTGGGCAGCTACGGGCGTGCGCGGCTGGATGTCAGCGCCGGCAAGGCACTGGGCGATGGCTGGCACGCCTACATGGCGGGCACGGGATGGCGCGAGGACGGCTGGCGCGATCGTTCCGACAGCGACCTGGGCAACCTTTTCTTCAAGCTGGGCCGCTCGACCAGTGGCACGCAATGGAACGTGAGCTTGCTGGGCAGCGACGGCCGGCTCTCCGGCAATGGCCTGACGCCGGACAGCTTCTATGCCGCCGACCGCCGCGCGATCTACACCGCGCCTGACGAGACGCGGTCGCGCTCGCTGCAGGTAGCGCTCAACGGCGCGCACCAGTTCAACGCGCAGGACCAGTTGCAGCTGACACTTTACCTGCGGCAGACCCGCACGCGCGCCAACAGCGGCGACATCAGCGACGCCTATCGCGACACCCTGCTCGGCTGCCAGGGCCAGCCCGCCAGCGAGGGATGCGAGGCCGACGATGCGCCGGCCAATGCCGTGCTCAACAGCGCCACGGTGCGGGAAACGAGCTATGGGGCCTCGTTGCAGTGGTCGCACGACGGCGACACGCACCGCTTCGCGTTCGGCGCCGCGCTCGACATGAACCGCTCGCACTACACGCAGACCACGCAGCAGGCCGGCTTCGACAGCGCCCGCAATGCGGTGCCAGAGCCCGGCGCGCCGGTGGTGACCCAGGCCGCGCTGGACGGCCGCGACAGCACGGTCGGACTATTCGCCACCGACACCATGCGCCTGCTGGAAGGCACCTTCCTGACGCTGGCGGCGCGCTGGAACCAGGGCCGCCGCCGCACGCTGCTCAACGTGCCCACGCAGTCCGACGAGCGCTTCACCTATTCGCGGCTCAATCCCTCCGTTGGCCTCACGCACCGCCTGCTGGACCGGCTGGTGGTGTTCGGCTCGGCTTCGCAGGGCACGCGCATGCCGACGGCGATCGAGCTCGGTTGCGCCGATCCCGCCAACGCCTGCCAGCTTCCCACCGGCCTGCAGGCCGACCCGTTTCTGCGTCAGGTCGTCACCCGCACGCTGGAGTTCGGCGGACGCTGGCAGCCGGCCGACGCCACCGAAGTCACGCTGGCGCTGTACCGCAGCGACAATCGCGACGACATCGTGTTCCAGCGCTCCCCGGTCAGCCCGCTCGGCTATTTCTCCAACTTCCCCAGACGCGCAACGAGGGCGTGGAGCTGGGCCTGCGCCAGCGCCTGGGCCGCCTGACGCTGCGCGCGGGCTACAGCTATACGCGGGCGACTTACCAGGCGCAGGGGCAGTTGCAGACACCTTTTGCCGCGCCCGTCGCCGTGCAGCCCGGCACGCGCATGGCCGGCATCCCGCTGCACAGCCTCAAGCTCGGCGCCGACTGGCGCGCCACGCCGAAGCTGAGCGTGGGCGGCGACTTGCTGGTGTCTTCGTCGCGCCCGGTCGCCGGCAACGAGGACGGCGCGCTGAGCGCGCAGAACCCGGCGCTGTCCGATACCGGCGGCTATCTGCTGCTGAACCTGCGCGCGAGCTGGCAGTTCTCGCCGCGCTGGCAGCTCTATGGCCGCATCGACAATGTGTTCGACCGGCGCTACGCCAGCTATGGCCAGGCCGGCTACAACCTGTTCGCGGGCGGGGCGCTGCTGCAGCCGGGCGCCGCCGTGCCGGTGGAGCGCTTTGTCGCGCCCGGTGCGCCGCGCCTGTTCCTGGTCGGCATGCGCTATGAATGGGACGGACGCTGAACCGCCAATCTTGCACCAATTCACCAGAAAGGAGCCCGCCATGACATCGCCATCGAGATCCCTGCGAGCCGCCACGCTGCTGGCGCTTGCTTCGGTACTGGGCGGAGCCGGCCAGGCCGGCGCGGCGCAGGCCTATGTCTCCACGGAAAGCGGCGGCATTGCCGTGATCGACCTGGAGCGCATGGAGCGCGTGGCGAGCTGGGCAACCGCGGGCAAGGGTCCGCGCGGACTCGGGCTCACCACGGACGGCAAGTACCTGCTCGCGGCGAACAAGGAAACGGGCGATATGTCCGTCATCGATGTCGCGGCGGGCAAGGAGGTGAGACGCGTGCCGATCGGCCAGAACCCGGAGTTCGTGCGCGTGGCCGGCGACCAGGCCTTCGTGACGTTCGAGCCCGGCGAGCGGCCCGGACCAGCGGGGAAGCCGTCAGCGCCGCCGCAGGATGCCGGCAAGAACGATGACAAGCCACTGCCCGCGGAAATCGCCGTGATCGACCTGCGCACCTGGCGCGTGGTGCGCACCGTCCGCAGCGGCCTCGAGACCGAGGGCATCGAGTTCTCGCGCGACGGTCGGCTGATGCTGGTCACGAACGAGGGCGACGATACCGTGACCGTTTACGACAAGGCGAGCGGGCAGCAGCTGCAACAACTGCGCATGCCCGCGGGATCGCGCCCGCGCGGTATTCGCGCGAGCCCCGATGGCAGCCGCTACGTGGTGACGCTGGAATCGGCCAACGCGTTCGTGGTGCTGGCCGCTGACGACTACCGTGTGCTGCGTACCGTACCTACGCGCACCGGTCCCTATGGGGTCACGTTCGATCGCAGCGGCGCGCGCCTGTTCGTGGCGGCTTCACGCGCGGACACGCTGCAGGTGTTCGACGGCCAGAGCTACGCGCCGGTGGCCGATATCGCCGTCGGCAAGCGCTGTTGGCACTTCAGCTTCACGCCCGACGACGCCCGCGTGCTGGTGGCTTGCGGGCGCTCCAACGCGGTGCAGGTGTTCGACGCACGCACCTACCAGCCCGTGCAGCAGATCGACGGTCTGCCGCTCGCGTGGGGCATCGTGACCTACCCGAAGAGCATCGGCACGATCGACGCCCCTTGACGGGAAGCTGTCGAGGCCTATTGGCGCGCGGCCATCATCGCCGCGACGGCCTTCGCGCCGGCCTGCTCGGCGATCTCCCGGGCGGTCAGCCGCGATCGTCGCGCAGCGATGCATCGGCGCCACGCGACAGCAGCAACTGCACGGCCTCGCGCTGGTCGTAGCCGGCGGCCCACATCAACGCGGTCAGGCCATGCTGGTAGCGCGTGTTGACGTCCACCCCGGCATCGAGCAACTGCTTCACGATGGCCGTCTGGCCCTGGCCCGCGGCATAGACCATGGCGGTCTTGCTGATCCGGTCGGTGGCAGTGAGGTCGGCATGGCGGGCCAGCAGCATCGCGGTGATGTCCGGGTAGCCGCCGAACGCGGCGGCCATCAGCGGCGTCACGCCCTGCAGGTTGGCCTGGCTGACATTGGCGCCGTGATCGATGAGCGTGCGCGCCATGCCGGTCAGGCCGCGCTTGGATGCCGTGATCAGGGCCGTGTCGCCGATCCGGTTGCGCGAATCGACGGCGGCGCCCTGTTCGAGCGCGCCGCGCACGCCGGCCTCGTCGCCCGCTCGGGCCGACGCCAGCAGCCGGGCATTGAGGCTGACGTCATCGTCGGCGCTCACGGGCGCTGACTGCAGGCACAGTGCGCCCAGCAGCGCCAGGCCCATCATGGAAACTCTCTGCAGTGCGCGGTTCATCTACAGCTCCTTCCGCTCGGGCCGGTGTAGTTGCCGCTAAGTTTGGTGCGCGCACAGCACAAATTCAAGCCGCGCGTGCAATGCTGCAATGCACTGCGGCCGCACACGCGGAACTGCGCCGCACAAGCGCGTGCGTATTGGTTGTCTTGTGCACATTCTTGCCTATACTGCCCTCACCTCGGGCCACATCGACGCGCGGCCGGGCCAGTCTGTGCGCCGCGCCGATGCCGGCCCGCGCGCCGCGGACCGGCGCACGAGGCTGGCGCACCGGGGCTACAAGAATCGAAGAAAAGGAGCGTCCCATGCTCTCGATCCCTCGCCTCTCCCGGAATGCCCTTCCCCTGCTGCTCCTGACCCTGTTTGCCTGCGCCGCGCACGCGCGCCGAGGAGGCCCAGGGCGGCGCGACCACCGCGGGCTCGCCAATGTCCGGAGCATTGCGCCCCGTCACGCAGGCGCAGCTAGACGGCGCGCTGGCCAACAGCAACGATTGGCTCCATTCGAACGGTTCCTACGGCCAGACGCGCTACTACGCCGGCAGCCAGATCAACACCAAGAACGTCGCCAAACTGCGGCCCGCGTTCGTGTTCCAGACCGCGGTGATGGAGTCGATGGAAACCGCGCCGATCGTCGTGAACGGCGTGATGTTCCTCACGACTTCGTACAACCACGTCTACGCCATCGACGCGGTGACCGGCAAGGAGTTCTGGCACTACAAGCACAAGATGGGGCCGATCACGACCTTCTGCTGCGGCCCCAACAACCGCGGCGTGGCGATCGGCGGCGACCGTCTCTACATGGGTACGCTCGATGCGAAGCTGGTCTCGCTCGACGCGAAGACAGGCAAGCTGCTGTGGGAGACGCAGATCGCCGATCCTGAGCAAGGCTACTCCGAAACCATGGCGCCGGTGGTCGTCGACGACAAGGTGCTGATCGGCACGAATGGCGGCGAGTACGGCATCCGCGGCTTCGTCAAGGCGTTCAGCGCCAACGACGGCAAGCTGCTGTGGACCTTCTACACGATTCCCGACAAGGGCCATGAAGGCGTCTGGGCGACCAAGGACGCCACCGGCCGCGACATGAAGCGCAACATTGCCGCGGAGAAGAAAATGCTGGCCGACAAGGGCGGCGACTTCTACAAGACGCTCGGTGGCGGCGTATGGATGCGCCCGCGGTGGACCGCGCCAACAAGCTCGTGATCTTCGTCGTGGGCAACCCATCGCCTGACCTGTACGGCGCGATCCGCCCCGGCGACAACCTTTACACCGACTCGATGGTCGCCGTCGACCTCAACACCGGCGCATACAAGTGGCATTCGCAATATATCGCCCACGACGTCTGGGACCTGGACGCGGTCAGTCCGCCGATCCTGGTCGATGTGCGCGACGAGAAGGGCGCCATGATTCCCGGCGTGATCCACGGCGGCAAGACCGGCCACATCTACGTGCATGACCGCCGCGACGGGCGCTGATCCGCTTCTCGGAAGCCATGGTGCCGCAGGAAAACATGTGGACGCTGCCGACCCCGGCCGCGCGCGCATGCTGCCCGGCGCCAACGGCGGTGTGGAATGGTCGCCGATGGCGTTCAACCCGAAGTTGCGCCTGGCCTATGCGGCCAACCTGCATCAGCCGATGACGTACCAGGTTGAGGACGCGCCATACCCGGGCGGCAAGCTCTGGCTCGGCGGCGCGTTCAAGACGATCCCGAGCGAGCAGCAATGGGGCAAGCTGTCAGCCGTCAATATCGACACGGGCAAGGTGAAGTGGGACTTCAAGACCGACCAGCCTCTGATCGGCGGCGTGCTCGCGACCGCGGGTGGCCTGGTCTTCAACGGCGAGGGCAATGGACTGTTCCGCGCCTTTGATGCGGCCACCGGCAAGAAGCTGTGGGAATACCAGTGTGGCGCAGGGGTCAATGCGCCGGCGGTGTCCTACATGGTCGGCGGCAAGCAGTACATCGCCGTGGCCGCGGGCGGCAATACGCAGATCGACTTCAAGCGGGGCAATAGCATCTTCGTCTTTGCCGTGCAGTAAGCCCGATGCTCGCAACATGGCAAGGCAAGCCTGATCCCACCGCGCGCAGCCTCCCGCCAGGACGGCTGCTGGCGCTGTGCCTGCTGCCTTGGGCCTGCGGCATGAGCGGCGCGTCTTCCGCGGACGCCGCCGCCGGACAGGCCAAGGCCCAGGTGTGCGTGGTTTGCCACGGTCCGCAAGGCAACTCGACCAATCCGGCCTACCCGGTGCTGGCCGGCCAGACCGCCCGCTACCTCTACCTGCAGCTGCGCGACTTCAAGGAGGGCCGCCGCAGCGACCCCGCCATGTCGCCGATGGCCGCGCCGCTCTCGCGCGAGGACATGCAGGGCCTGGCCGACTACTTCGCCGCGCAGAAGCCGCTGCCTTCCCCCTACAAGGTCGAGGCTGCGCGTGTCGAAGCTGGCCGCAAAAAGTCCGAGGAGATCCTGTGCACCACATGCCACCTTGGCGGCTTCTCGGGCCAGAACGAGATCCCGCGCGTGGCGGGACAGCAGTACGCGTATATCGTGAAGCAGCTCGAAGATTTCCGCGCCAAGCGGCGCACCAATGATGCCGGCAACATGACCAGCGTCTCGCGCAACCTGAGCGATGACGATATCCGCAACCTGGCGAGCTACATCACGAACTTGAACTAGCAGCCTGGCATGCGCAGCAGGCTGCCCTACGCCGGTTCGGCCTCGCTGTCGGCAATCTGGAACTTGCGCATCTTTTCCCACAGCACCTTGCGGCTGATGCCGAGGCTGGCGGCCGTATCCTGGCGGCGCCACCCGTTGGCGTCGAGCGCGGCCAGGATGCGGCGGCGTTCGTCCGCGTCGTTGCGCCAGTCGGCATTGCGGTCGCTGCCTTCGAACGCGCCGGGATGCAGCATGCTGAAGAACGGGCGGATGCGCTCCGGATCCCAGTCTCCGGCCTGCCGTACGGCAATGCCACGCGCTCGGCCAGGTTGCGCAGCTCCCGCACATTGCCGGCAAAGTACGCGGTGCCGACCGCGCCCTTGAGCCAGTCGGGCATCGGCGGCAACGCGTCGAAGGCCGCGGGCCCCATCATGTGCCGCAGGAAGGAGGCCAGCAGCGCCACCTTGTCGGCCATGCCGCGCTCTTCCAGGCTGGGGATGCGCATCTCGATCACCGCCAGGCGGAAGAACAAGTCGGCGCGAAAGCGCCCCTGCCGCACCGCGTCACGCAAGTCCTTGTTGGTGGCCGCCACCAGCCGGAAGTCGAGCTTCACGTTCATGGCCGAGCCAAGCCGTGTCACCACGTTCTCTTCCAGCACGCGCAGCAGCTTGACCTGCTGGAACAGGGGCAGGTCGCCGATCTCGTCCAGGAACAGCGTGCCGCCGTTGGCCTGCTCGAAGAAGCCGCGGTGCGCGAATGACGCGCCGGTGAACGCCCCCTTGGCGTGGCCGAAGAACTGCGACTCGAACAGCCCGTCCGGGATCGCGCCGCAGTTCACGGGCACGAAGGGGCCCTTGCCATAGGTCTTGTTGCGCTCGTGAAAGAGCTGCGCAATGCGCTCCTTGCCAGCCCCGGTTTCGCCGTACAGCAGCACGTTGCTGCCGAAGTCGGCGAACGTATCCACGTGCGACAGCAACTGCTTCATGGCGGGCGAGCCGGCCACCAGCTCCGCGTGCCGGTCTGCGGCGTCGTCGGCCGCCATCATCTGCGGCAGCAGCCTGCCGATCTGGTTGCGCAGGTCGCGCCGGTGAAGTCATCGGCCAGGATGTGCGCGTACTCGGGCGGGAAGCGGCCGGGGTCCGCCTCGCGGCCGGGCGCGGCGACCCAGATCACCGGCATGCCGTGCGCGGCTTCCCAGTCGAGCGCGGTGAAGCGCGCGGCGCCGATCACCGAGACGCTGATCACGGCCACGCATGGCTTGGTGCGCGGCCCCGCGGGCATCGCTTCCAGCGCACCGGCGCGGATCACCTCCACGCCGAGCGGCGACAGGATGCGCGTCACACGGTCGGCAATCTCGTACTTGCCTTCCCAGACGTAGACTTCAAGGTTTTCGTAGGCCCAGTGGTCGGTCTTCATTCGATTCCTGCCATCAGGCGATGGGTCGCGGTCATGGCTCAGTACACCAGTTCGGCGTTGTTGCAGTCGATGTTGTGCAGCCAGAGGTCGGCGGTGCCGAGCTTCAGGCCAAGGCTGCCGAGCAGTGGCACGAGGGCGCTGTCCAGCGCGGTGCCCAGCAGTGACAGTACTGGCGTCAGGAAGCTCAGGTCAACGATCACGGGCGAGCCGAGCACCCTGGCCTCAAGATCCAATGCCAGCACGTTGCGCAGTGCGCCGCCAACGGGATCGCCACTGCCTGCCTGTGCATGTCCGCCCGGCGCCAGCGTGACATCCGTACCAGCGCTCGCGGTCTGCTGCGGGTTATCAGCCGCCCAGACGTCGAGCAGCGGCAGCCCGATCACACTGGCCGAACCAATCCTGACTTTCCCGCCCGCGCAACCCGTACCTGCCGCATTGGCAAGACAGGCATTCACCAGCGAGGGCGCGACGTGCAACGTGGCTCGCCGGTCGGCTGGCGCCGCCGCGCACTGCAGGCTAGTCAGCGACGCGTCCGCACGGACCGCTTCGACGTAGAGTGGCACGTTGAGATTGGCAACACCTGTGTTGACCCTTGCCGACAGCGCCAGCCCCACCTGCGCCGTATGCGCCGTGGTCTGCCAGGTCACCGGGCTGTCGCTGAGCTTGCGCGCGGGACCGACCGCCATCACCGGCGGCTGGATGACACGCAAACTTGCACTCAGCCCGCCAAGCCCCGCCGGAAGCGTCCCCGTGACCGGCACGGTGACCGCGGCGTTGCCATTGGCGAGCTGGGCGCCCGCAAGCAGCAGGTTCGCCACGTTGAGCCCTACCTCGGCCGCCGACGATGATGCCGGCGCCAGCACACCCAGGTTGATCAGTTGCGCGAGCGTCATGTTGGCCGATGCGCCGCTCGCCCCCAACTGTGTCGGGGGCTGCCGAGCGCCGTGTTCAGCAGCGCATCCTTGCCGGCGGCGCCCAGCACTAGCGCATCAAACTGCTGCAAGGTAAGCCGGGCATTCAGGAGTTCCGACACCGTGCCCACGCCGAGCTTGAGCCGCAACTGGTCCAGCGTCACGTTGCATCGACAAGCCCTTGCCAGTCGACCGCCGAGAAGTTGACCGAGTTGCCCAGCAGCAGACCCAGCAGGCTGTTCGCCGAGTTGAAGGCGAGCAGGCCGCTGCCCAGTGAAAACGCCGCCACCGGCGGGCTGCCGCGGGCAATCGCTTCGGCGTGCAGCTGGCGCGATCTACCCCCCGGCACCACGAACAGGATCGGCACGGTCTGTGTGGCCTGCACGCGCACGGCATTGGGCGAGAGCGTGGCCGGGTCGTAGGCGGCATTGAAGTGCCGCGCGGTGTCGCTGCCGCTGCTGTACGCCGGATCCCACACCCCGAGGCACGCGGTCATGGCGTCCGCATTGCCGGCGCTGGCGTTGGCGCAGCCCGCCGAGATACCCGATGGATAGCCGTTCTGGCGGCCGATATTCTGCACGGTGCCGAGTACACCAGCACTCTGCTGCGTGGCAGTGGTCGCCAGCTTGAGCTGTTGCGCGCCGGAGAGAGCGGCCAGGTCCACCATGTTCTGCAGCTGGCGCTGCCGGAAGAACACATGGCCCACGTCGATCGACAGCAACGTGGCGAACACCACCGTCGCGGTCAGGATCACCGCCATGGTGCTGACGGCGCCCCGCTCACGCGCGATGGTGCGATCGGCGCCCAATGTCATCGGCCGATGGGCTGCCCGGCCGAGCCGGCCCGCGTCGTGGTGGCATCAGCCTGCCCCGTGTAGAACTCCGGCAAGGCGAAGCGGAAGCTGTCCAGGTAGCGCTGGTAACCGAGCGCCGCCTGCTCGCCGGTCATGGGCACCAGCGCGCCGGCCTGCGTGCCTTCGCGCTGGATGGCCAGAATGGCGCGGGTGTTTGCGCCGACCTCGTCGGGGACTGGCTGGCTGGTGGCCGCATTCGACATCGCCGGCGTCCCCGGCGTTCCGGCGCTGGCCGTCGCCGGCGGCGCGCCGGCGTCCTGTGCCAGCACGGGCATGGCAAGCAGCGCCATTACCGTTGCTGTTGCAGTTGCTGCTGCCAGGCCTGACAGGAAAGTGCGGGATGTCATGGGGTAGCTCCTTCCAGTGTGGCAACGGTGGCGGGGCTGGCCATCGCGGCCACGGCGGTCGCGCATTCGCCGCGGGCGAGCGAGCCGCCGGTCGCGGCGCATTGCGGTCGCGCGCCGCCGCCGCGCGCGCGCGCGA
>LRMT01000170.1 GCA_001725945.1 Cupriavidus sp. UYMMa02A
CCCTCTCCCGCAAGCGGGAGAGGGGCTGGGGGAGAAGGCAGGCGCATGGCAAGCACCGTGACGCCTCACTTCGTGGGGACTCCCTGCCCTCCTCCCCCGCCCCTCTCCCATAAATGGGAGAGGGGAGACAACAATCGCAGATTTTGACTTTGTCACCAGCCTCACGCGCCCGCGACGCCGCGCTCAGACCTTCTTCTTCTCGCCGATCCGGCTTTCCTTGCCGGTCAGCAGCTTGGCGATGTTCTGGCGGTGGCGCGCGATCAGCAGGATGGCGATCACCAGGACGCGCCGGCCATGGCGTCGATGCCTTCCATCAGCACGTAGAAGAATGGCGCGAAGATGGCCGCGACCAGCGCGGCCAGCGACGAATAGCGGAAGAAGAACGCGATGATGAGCCAGGTAGCCAGTGTGGCCAGGCCCAGGATCGGGCTGATGGCCAGCAGGATGCCCGCCGCCGTGGCCACGCCCTTGCCGCCGGCGAAACGGTGATATACCGGGAACAGGTGGCCGAGGAACACGGCCACTGCCACCATGGCCAGGCCGTTGTCATCGAGCCCGTAAGCGGGCCCGAAGCGGCTCGCCAGCCAGACCGCTACCCAGCCCTTGAGCGCATCGCCGAGCAGCGTCAAGATCGCGGCTTTCTTGTTGCCGCTTCGCAGCACGTTGGTCGCGCCTGGGTTGCCGGAACCGTAGGTGTGCGGATCGGGCAGGCCCATGACCTTGCTGACGACGACGGCAAAGGAAACCGATCCAATCAGGTAGGCGGCGAGGGCGAAGAGCAGGTTGGCCATGAGGGGATACGCGCGGCAGTGACTGCCTTGTCTGGAATTGGCGGGATTGTAGCGCGGCGGCGGGGTCGCCACGACCGTGACTTCCCCAATATCCGTGGGCGGTGCGGCCGGTTCAGTCAGGCAGCGCGCATTCCACGGGCTTTGCATCCACCAGGGTGGTCAGCAGCTTCGGGTCCAGGCTGACCAGGTAGCCGCGCCGTCCGCCGTTGATATAGATCTTCTCCAGCGCCAGCACCGTCGCTTCCACGTACACGGGCATGCGCTTCTTCGTGCCGAACGGCGAGGTGCCGCCGACCAGGTAGCCGCTGTGGCGCTGTGCGACCTCGGGCTTGCACGGTTGCACGCTCTTGCAGCCGATGTGGCGCGCCAGGTTCTGGTGGAAACGGAGCAGTCGCCATGCATCAGCACCACCAGCGGCTGCGCGCGCTCGTCCTCCATGACCAGCGTCTTGACGACGTCATGCTCGGGCACGCCGAGCTGGCGTGCCGACTCCCCGGTGCCGCCGTGGTCCACGTAGTCGTACGGATGCTCGCCGAAGGCGACGCCTTGCCGGCGCAGGAACTGGGTGGCTGGTGTTTCCGAGATATGTTTCGCTTTGCTCATTGTCGCGTAGTGTCGCTTAGTGTCGCGCCATGGGCGCAGCCCGCTGGTCTTACCCGCGCGGGTGGTGCTGCTGGTGCAGTTCGCGCAGCCGTTCGCGCGCCACATGGGTGTAGATCTGTGTCGTGGAAATATCGGCATGGCCGAGCAGCAGCTGCACCACGCGCAGGTCAGCGCCGTGGTTCAGCAGGTGCGTGGCAAAGGCATGGCGCAGGGTGTGGGGCGACAGCGGCGCGGTAACGCCGGCATCGCGTGCATGGCGCTTGATCAGGTGCCAGAACGCCTGCCGCGTCATGCCTTCGCCGCGCTGCGTGACGAACAGCGCGTCGCAAGCCCGGCCGGCCAGCAGCGCGGGGCGCGCGCTGCCGAGATAGCGTCGCAGCCAGTCGCCGGCCTGCATGCCGAACGGCACCAGTCGCTCCTTGTCGCCCTTGCCGCCGACCACGCGCGCGACGCCTTCGTTCAGGCCGATCTCGACGGTCTTCATCTGCGTCAGTTCCGACACGCGCAGCCCGCTCGCGTACATCAGCTCGAGCATGGTGCGGTCGCGCAGGCCGAGCGGCGTGGCGGTATCGGGCGTTTCGAGCAGGGCTTCGACCTGCGCCTCGCTCAGCGTCTTGGGCACGCGCGGCGGCTGCTTGGCCGGGCGCAGCAGGATGCACGGGTCGGCCTCGATCATCTGCTCGCGCAGCGCCCATTGGTAGAAGCGTCGGAACACGGCGAGCCGGCGATTCGAGGACGAGGCACGGGTCTCGGGGTGCCGTGCCAGGAAATAGGCATTCAGTTCCGTGTCGCCCACGGCCAGCAAGTTGCCATTGCCGGACTGGTGCAGCCAGCGCGCGAGCATCGACAGGTCGCGCCGGTAGGCGTCCATGGTGTTGCGCGAGAGGCCGTCTTCGAGCCACAGCGCGTCGCAGAAGCGGCTGACAAGGTCGAGTTCGGGCGCGATGGCCGCATCGAGCGCGACCGCATCCGCGTCGGCGTGCACCACGCGCGCCTTGCGTGCCGTGCGGCTTGCGCCGGCGGGGCGCTTCATATCAGCATGGCGCCCTCATGGCGCAACAGCCAGCGTTTCACTTCCAGGTGGAAACCGTCCTCGGCATGATGGGAAAAGCCGCCGATGCCGCTCGCGGACACCACGCGATGACAGGGGATCACGATCGGCAACGGATTCTGCCCGCAAGCCTGCCCGACCGCACGCGCCACGCCGCCGAGCTTGCGCGCGATATCGCCATAAGTGGTCAGCCCGCCGCGCGGCACCGCGCAGATCGCCTGCCACACCTGCTGCTGGAACGGCGTGCCGGCGATGGCCAGCGGCACGTCAAACGGTGCGTCGGCATCGGCGTAATAGGCGTCCAGTTGCGCGGCCAGCCGCACGATGACCTCGCTGCGCGGCGCCACGCTCTCCACGCTCTCGGGCAGATAGAAGATTTCCCGGATCCGCGCATCGTCGGCGCGTACGCCGACCTTGCCGAAGGGCGCTGGGAGGATGGCGTCGAAAGGAGCGGGCATGGCAGCGGAATGAAGCGAAGCCTGGATTTTAATGCGTTTTGTCGAACGGGCCGCCAGACACGGCCCCGTTCATCAGGAGACAACCAAAGAAAAAGCCGCCCGCAGGCGGCTCATGAGTGCGAGAGACCCGGCAGAGCCTCATCGCTGCCTTATTGCTCCAACTGAATATTCTGCACCTTCACAAGATTCTTCATCTTGTCGAATTCCTTCTTGATCTCAGCCGCATGCTGCGCCGGGCTGTTGCCCGAGGGCTCGGCGCCAGCGGTGCGCAGGCGCTGCTGGAAATCCTTGTCCTGCAGCGCCTTGACCGCGGCTTCGTTCAGCTTCTTGATGACGTCATCAGGCGTGCCGGCAGGCGCAACCAGACCATACCAGGCCGGATCGTTAGGCTCCTTCAGGCCCATCTCACCGAAGGTCGGCACGTCCGGCAGCGACTCCAGGCGCTTGTTCCACGCCACCACCAGCGGACGCAGCTTGCCGGCCTTGATATACGGCATCGACGAGGGCAGGTTGTCCACCATGATCGGCACCTGTCCGGCCAGCACGTCGTTCAGTGCCGGGCCCGCGCCGCGGTACGGGATATGGACCATGAAGGTTTTGGTCGAGACCTTGAACTGTTCGCCGAGCATATGGCCGAAGCCGCAAGTGCCCGACGACGCGTACGAGTACTTGCCCGGATTGGCCTTGAGCACCGCCAGGAATTCCTTGTAGTCCTTGGCCGGGAAGCGCGGGTTCACCGCAATCACGTTGGCCACGTTGGCCAGGTTCGTGATGGGCTTGAAGTCCTTGATCGGGTCGTACGAGAGCTTGGGGTTGCAAGCCGGGTTCACGGCCATGGTCGACACCGTCGAGATGCCGATCGTGTAGCCATCCGGCGCGGCCTTGGCGATGGCGTCGGCGCCGATCGAGCCGCCTCCGCCGGCGCGGTTTTCCACCACGACCGGCTGGCCCAGGATGCGGCTCATCTGGTCCGCGGCACCGCGGCCGACGATGTCGGTGGTGCCGCCCGGTGCGAACGGAATGATCAGGCGGATCGGCTTGCTCGGAAAGCTCTGCGCTTGCGCGATCGAGGCCGCGGTAGCCAGGGCGAGGGTCAAAGCGATTTTGCCAGCTTGCATGAGATCAGGTCTCCCGTCAGGAAAATCCGGGCGGGGATGGTGCCCGGATAGAAAACACCACTGTTTTCCCGCAGGTGGCGGGAAAACAGCGGCAACGTCCGGCAGGGCGGACTCAGCCGCCCAGCAAGCCGCGCTTGACGTCCCGGTCGATCGGGTGTTCGCCAAGGAAGACGCGCAGCACGGCCTGGTAGAAGTCATCGCCGGGGATCGGGCGGCCGCGCGGCGTGCCATTGATGGCCACCACGGTGCCCGCGTCCGGCGAGTAATCGAGATTGATCACGTCGCCCTTGTGGGCGGTGCCGACCTGGTCCATGGTGCGTTCGAACTGCACCACGCGGGTGGACAGCATCTGCATTTGCAGCTCGCTGTGGTTCTCGCGCATGCCTTTCTGCACGGCTTTGGCGAAGGTAGTCGGCTCGACCTGGCGCAGCATGCGAAGCTGGAGCCGCTTGGTGCCGGGCGTGCCGAGCACCACCGTGGCGTTGCGCGCCTTTTCAGGCAGATACAGCGCCGCCACGTAGCCCTTGACCAGCAGGCCTGAGCGCAGCGCTGTGCCATTGAGCTGCAGCTCCTTGCCCGCCACGCGGGCCGCGTCGTCAAAGCGCAGGCCCTCGATCTCGCTCGCGCCGGCGCACGGCGGCAACACGCCAAGTGCCAGGCCCGCGGCGAGCATGGCAAGCAGGCGGCGCGGGGTCTGGCGGGATCGTGAAAGCACGAGCCGGGCGTTCAACAGGCCCGGCGATGAGGGTTTGAGGCGGTGCAACATGGGGGGCAGGCGTACAACTTGGTATGCCATGCTGGCTCATTTCTGGAAAAATACCTATCCGGATCTGCCCTAGTCTGCACATTCGGCACTTTTCCCTCGCAGCACCTCGGCCGCCCGGCCCGACAATAACGACAAGATTCACGAGATGTCCTCCGCCCTGCTGCTGGTTCCCGACTTCAGCCTGATCCTCATCGGCTGGCTGCTGGTACGTTATTCACCGTTCGATCGCGCCTTCTGGAGCGGCGTGGAGCGCCTGGTCTACTTCGTGCTGTTTCCGGCGCTGCTGCTGCAATCGACCAACAGCGCCGTGTTCGACTTTTCCTCGACCTCGGCCATGCTGGGCCTGGCGCTGGGCGTCATGGCGTTCGGGATGGCGGCCGGGTATGCGGTCAGGTGGGTGCTGCGCCCCGAGGCCGTGGACTTCGCCTCGGGCCTGCAAACGGCATTCCGCTTCAATTCCTATATCGGCCTGGCACTGGCATCGCGCCTTGGCGGCAGCGAGGGGTTGGCGCTGATGGCGGTGATCGTCGGCTGCACCGTGCCGCTGTGCAATGTGGCGGCGGTGTGGGCGCTGAGCCGCCATGGCGATACGCGGCTGTGGCGCGAGCTTGCGCGCAATCCGCTGATCCTGGCTACCGCCGGCGGCCTGCTGACCAACCTGCTCGGGCTGCATGCGCCCGAGGTACTGGCGATGACGCTTAACAGGCTGGGTTCGGCATCCACGGCGCTTGGCCTGATCACGGTGGGCGCAGGCCTGCAGATGAGCGGCGCGACCGGCACCGTCGGTCCTGTGGCGTGGTGGACGGGCGTGAAGTTGCTGGCCATGCCGTGCCTGGCCTGGCTGGCAGGCCGCCTGCTGCCGCTGACCGAGCTGCAATACCAGATCGTGGTGCTGTACGCGTCGCTGCCCACGGCATCGAGCGCTTACATCCTGGCTGCGCGCATGGGTGGCAACGGGCCCATGGTGGCCGCGACCATTTCCGTGATGACGGTCGCGGCCATCGTCACCACACCGCTCTGGCTATCGCTGGTCAGCTGACCGCCTGGCCCTGCGCGAGGGCCCAGTCGATGTGCTCGCGCACGAGCGGCGTGGCGTCGTCGCGGCGGCTCTGGAGTGCCGCGCGGATGCGCGCGGCGAGCGCCTGGTCTTGCGCACGCTGGCCTGAGACCGCGGCGCGCAGGCTGTTGCCGAGTCCCACCGCAAGGTTGCGCAGCCAGCGCTCATGGCCGATGCGGCGGATCGGGCTGCCTTCCAGGCGCTGGTTGAATTCGGCCTCGGTCCAGAGGAACAGCTCGACCATGTCGGCGGCGTCGAAGCCGTTGCGCACATCGAAGTCGGGCAGCGTGGCCCGGTGCGCGAACTTGTTCCACGGGCACGCGAGCTGGCAGTCGTCGCAGCCATACACGCGGTTGCCCATCGGTGCGCGAAATTGCTCGGGGATCGGGCCCTTGTGCTCGATGGTCAGGTAAGAAATACAACGCCGCGCATCGAGCGTGTAGGGCGCAAGGATCGCGCGCGTCGGGCAGATGTCGATGCAGCGGTGGCAATTGCCGCAGTGCGACGCTTCGGGCGGATCGGCCGGCAGCGGGATATCGACCAGGATCTCGCCGAGGAAGAACATTGAGCCGCCGTCGCGGTCGAGCAGCAGCGTGTGCTTGCCGCGCCAGCCCAGGCCGCCCTGGCTGGCCAGCGCGACTTCCATGACCGGCGCCGAATCGGTGAAGACGCGGTAGCCGAACGGTCCGATGGCGGCCTCGATGCGGCTCGCGAGCAGTTGCAGGCGGTTGCGCAGCACCTTGTGGTAGTCGCGGCCGCGCGCATAGAGCGAGAGCACGGCCGTGGCGGGGTCGTCGAGCCGGGCCAGTTCGTGGCGGCGCCAGTCAGGCGCGGCCGTGGCCGGCAGATAAGGCATGCGGGCGACGATCGCGCGTACCGTGCCCGGCACCAGTTCCGCAGGACGGGCGCGCCGCGGGCCATGGTTCGCCATATAATCCATGTCGCCGTGGTAACCCTGAGCCAGCCATGCCATCAGCCTGGTTCGGCATGGCTGAGATCGACGCCGGCGATCCGTACCGAGCAAAGCCGAGTTCGGCGCCCCAGTCCCGGATCGATTGCACGAGCGCCTCCAGGCCGCCCGGGCCGGCTGCATCGGCAGCGGCCAAAGGCAGCGCAACGGGGGCGACTGGCGCTTCGGATGCTCGCTCTGTCATCCCTGAATTGTACGCAATGCCCCTGCTCGAAGAACGTTCCCTGACGCTGACCGACGAAGCCGCCACCGCGCAGCTCGGTGCCGCGCTCGCCGGCGTGGTGCGCAACTTGCCGCCCGCGAACGTGCACGTGCAGCTCTCCGGCGACCTGGGTGCGGGCAAGACCACGCTGTCGCGCGCCATCCTGCGTGCGCTCGGCCATGCGGGCAAGGTCCGCAGCCCGACCTATACGTTGTGCGAGCCCTACGACGTCGCACGTGCCGACGGCTCGCCGCTCACCGTCTATCACTTCGACCTGTACCGGTTTGCCGATCCGGAAGAGTGGATCGATGCCGGTTTCCGCGACTGTTTCGCCGAGCCCGCCTTCAATCTCGTCGAGTGGCCCGAGAAGGCCGGGCGCCTGCTTGGGGAACCGGATCTGCACGTGTTGCTCCAATCGGACATGGCGGTTGCCGATATGAGCGATATGGCAGCCGAGCGGCGGATCGCGACGCTGCGCGCCTATACTCCCACTGGAATTACCCTGCTGAACGCATGCTGATCAAGCGACTTGCCACCGACCGACCCGATGGACCCGACGGAGTGCTGCAGGCCCGCCGCAAATGGATGGCGCAGTGCCTGAAGCTCGGTGCCGGCACGGCCGTGCTCACGCTGGCCGGGCCCCAGCTTGTCTTTGGCGCCGGCATCGTCGCGGTACGCGTCTGGCCCGCCGAGGACTACACGCGCGTCACGATTGAATCCGACACGCCGCTGGTCGCCGTGCACCAGATGATCCGCGACCCGGACCGGCTCGTGGTGGACATCGACGGGCTCGACCTCTCGCCCACGCTGCGCGAGCTGGTGGCCAAGATCACGCCGAACGACCCGTATATCCAGACCGTGCGCGTCGGCCAGAATCGCCCGCGCGTGGTCCGCATGGTGTTCGACCTCAAGGAAAACGTCGCGCCGCAAGTGTTCACGCTTTTGCCGATCGGCAGCTACAAGAACCGCCTGGTGTTCGATCTGTACCCGGTCAATCCGCCCGACCCGCTGTGGAAACTGGTGCGCGACACCGAGGAGAAGCAGCGCCGCTTCGCTACCAGCCAGCCACCCTCGGGCGCTGACGGCGTGGCCGGTGCGCCTGCCGGTGCCGAGGAGGACGCCATCGGCGCGCTCGTGCGCAAGTTCGACGAGAAAGGCGATGTGCCGGTGACCACGGCGCCGCCGCCCGCGGTCGCTGCGGCCAAGCCGCCGAAGCCTTCCGCGTCAGTGGTGCCCAAGCCGAATGCGCCCGTGGTGCCGCCGGTCGCTCAGAACGATCCGACTGTCGAACGTCCGTTCAAGATGCGCCGCCTGCTGACGGTCGCGATCGATCCCGGCCATGGCGGCGAGGATCCCGGCGCCATCGGCGCCTCGGGCTCGCGCGAGAAGGACGTGGTGCTGCAGATCGCGCACCGCCTGCGCGCGAAGATCGATGCGCAGCCCAATATGCGCGCCATGATGACGCGCGATGCAGATTTCTTCGTACCGCTGAACGTGCGCGTGCAGAAGGCACGCCGCGTGCAGGCCGACCTGTTCGTGTCGATCCACGCCGATGCGTTCCTGTCGCCGGAAGCGAAGGGCGCGTCGGTGTTCGCGCTGTCCGAGCGCGGGGCGTCGAGCACGGCCGCGCGCTGGCTCGCCAACAAGGAAAACGCCTCGGATCTGATCGGCGGGGCCAACCTCAACAAGGACGCGCAGGTCGCGCGCGTGCTGCTGGATCTGTCCACCACCGCGCAGATCAACGACAGCCTGCAGGTCGGCAAGGCCGTGCTGCAGGAGATCGGCGGCATTAACCGGCTGCACAAGGGCAGCGTGGAACAGGCGGGGTTCGCGGTGCTGAAGGCGCCCGATATTCCGTCGATCCTGGTCGAGACGGCATTTATCAGCAACCCCGAGGAAGAACGCAAGCTCAACGACGATGCGCACCAGGAGCAGCTTGCCAATGCGATCCTGCGCGGGATTCGCAGCTACTTTGCGCGGAATCCGCCGTTGTCTAAGAATCCGTCGGTGTAGTGGGGCGCGGTGTGGAAAACAAAAACGGGGGATGCGTCCCCCGTTTTTTCATGCGTGCTCTCGGTCTCAGGCCCGCGCCGCAGCCCGATCCTCCACCAGCGCATCGCGGTTCGCGTACCGCGCGGCAATCACCGAGCACACGATGAGCTGCAACTGGTGATAGACCATCAGCGGCAGTACCAGCAGCCCCAGAGCCGGATGGCCGGCGAACAGGATGTTGGCCATCGGAATGCCGTTGGCCAGGCTTTTCTTGGAGCCGCAGAACACGGCGGTGATCTCGTCTTCGACGCTGAAGCGCAGGCGCCGCGCGACAAAGGTGGTTGTGCCCAGCACCACGAACAGCAATACGGCGGCCAGCCCCATCACCGCGGCAATGGTCTGCCACTGGTACTGGTGCCACAGGCCCTTGGCGGTCGCGTCACAGAACGACGAGTAGACGATCAGGACGATCACGCCGCGGTCGATCTTGTTGGTGATGTGCTTCTTCTTTGCCAGCCAGCTGCCGATCAGCGGACGCAGCAACTGGCCCAGTGCGAACGGCAGCAGCAGTTGCAGCGCCACGCCCGTGAGCGCCTTGCCCAGCGGCATGGAAGCGCCGCTCGCGCTGATGACCAGGCCCATCAGCAGCGGCGTGACGGCCATGCCGATCAGGCCGGAAATGGTGGCATTGAAGATGGCACCGGAAACGTTGCCGCGCGCCATCGACGTCATGGCCACCGACGACGACACCGTGGACGGCAGCGCGCACAGGTAGAACACACCGAGCAGCAGGTCCGCCGGCAGCGTGTTGCGCAGCGACAGCATCAGCAGCAGGCCCACTACCGGAAACACGACGTAGGTGAAGGTCTGCACGAACACGTGCAGGCGCCAGTGCTTGGCGCCGGACACGAGCTTGTCCCTCGACAACGCCGCGCCGTGCAGAAAGAACACGAGCGCCACGCCCAGGCTGGTGACGATGCCGAGGTGCAGCGGGCCGCGGCTGCTGCCGAACTCGGGAGCGAGCAGCGCGATGCCGATCGCCGTCAGCATGACCAGGACGAAGCCGTCGATCAGGTCGTAGAGTTTCTTGAGCTTGGAAAACATGCTGGACATCTAAGGGTTTAGCCTAGTATTGGACGCCACCCAGGTCTAGAATGCAAATTCATTTATTGCATTCATTTATCTTTTTGTTGCATGAATTACACACTCCGGCAGCTACGGGTGTTCCTGGCAGTCGCGGAAACGGGTGGTTTCAGTCGCGCCGCCGAAGCCGTCGGCCTGACGCAATCGGCCGTCAGCCGCGGTGTGGCGGAGTTGGAGGAGGCGCTCGGCGTGCGGCTGCTGGACCGCACCACGCGCGAGGTGGTGCTGACGCATGCCGGGCAGGCGCTTGCGCCGGCGCTTGAGCGCCTGCTGGGCCAGCTCGACGATACGCTCGAAGATACACGCCAGCTCGGCGAACACTATCGCGGTCGCGTTGTGATAGCTGGTGCGCCGACAATCTCCGCGCGGCTGATGCCTATGTATGTGGCTGCTTGCGCGGCGCAATATCCCGAAATCCGCCTGACCGTGCGCGACAACGTGCAGGCCGATGGCATTGAGCAGGTGCGCGCCGGCGGCGTGGACTTTGGCGTGCTGATTGATCCGCTCGTGCACGACGGGCTGACCATCGAGCCGCTGGTGACCGACCCGTTCTGCTTCGTGTGCCGGCGCGACCATCCGCTCGCGCAGGAAGATTCGTCCCCTGGTCGGCTTTGGACGGTATGCGGCTGGTGCTGCTGGACTTCGCCTCGGGCAGCCGGCCGCTGATCGATCGCGTGTTCGGGCGCCACGGCATCGTACCGCGGGTGATCCAGGAGCTGGGCCACTCGGCCAGCGTGTTCGGCATGGTGGAGGCAGGTATCGGTGCGTCGGTACTGCCGACTTACTCGCTGCCGCTGCCTGCGGCGTCGCCGCTCGTATGGAGGCCGCTGGTGCCGCGCGAGGAGCGGCGCATCGTCATGGTCCGGCGCGACGATCGCTCGCTGTCGCCCGCGGCCGAAGCGGTATGGGCGCTGGTCCGCAATCTCACGATCAAGGCGGCCGGGCCGGAGCCGGAGGCGCCTGAGCGGCCTCAGCGTGCTCTGGCCGTCACCATGACCGCTTCCAGGTCGAAGCTGCCGTCTGGCTGCACGCGATAGTGCTCGCACACTTCGGCGGGTGCGACCTGCCACAGATGGCGGATGGCCTCGACCGCTGCCGGCGCCGTGCGCATGCGCTTGACCCAGCTTTCGAACTCGATACCGATGCGCCAGATCGGCGAGACGCCGATTTCATTGGCCGCGAAGCCTGCCGCCTCGAACATCGCGCGCCATGCCGGGCCGGTGTAGTCGCGCACGTGCGAGGGATCGCGCAGCAATTCGACCGATTGCAGCCAGGTGTCGCGCAGCGGGTCTTCGGCGCCAGCGATGTCGATCAGCACCACCTTGCCACCGGGCTTGAGCACGCGGCGCATCTCGCGCAGCGCGGCGGGCACATTGCGCCAGTGATGCGCGCTCATGCGCGAGACCACGGCGCAGAAGGTGCCGTCTTCGAATGGCAGCGTTTCCGCCGCGCCTTGCCGCGTACGGATATTCGCCAGCCCGCGCTCGCGCGCGGCACCGGCCACCACATCGAGCATTTCCTGCGACAGATCATAGGCCGTCACCGTGCCGGCCACCGCTGCGGCGGCGAAGCTTGCATGTCCCGCGCCGCAACCGAGGTCCAGCACGGTACTCGTCGCGCGCTTGTCCGCCGGGATCAGGTCCGCCAGTTCCTGCCGGAGCTGCTCCAGGTCCGCTCCCTGTGCATGGACGGCGCTGGTGAGGTAGGCGCTGGCAGTGGCGCCAAACTGGGCGGCGACGAGTTCCTGTTGTTGCATGACTGGCTCCTGAACCGGCTGCATGCCGGTCTTCTGGTGGTTCGGGGACTTGCCCGCAGTGCGGGTCCGGGCTACTGTAGGCCGACTGTTTTCCCGGTACAAGTTACCGTTTTATCCTGGTATAACACGCACCAGCCTATGGTCGAGACACATTCCGAAAGCGCTTTCCAGCCTGGCAATGCGCCAGTTCCGGGCGTCGCCGCTCCGGTTACACGCGAAGCGGTGCTGGGCGCTTTCCTGCGCGCGCATCGCGAGCGCCTGGCGCCGGCCGATGTCGGCTTGCCTCCGGGGCGGCGCCGTCGTACGCCGGGCTTGCGCCGCGAGGAAGTGGCCCAGCTTGCGGCCTGAGCGCCACGTGGGTGACATGGCTGGAGCAGGGGCGACCCGTCGCGCTGTCGGCGCGGGCGCTGGCGAGCCTGGCCGCCGCGCTGCGCCTGTCGCGCGCAGAGCGCGCCTATCTGTTCGAGCTGGCTGGCCGGCGCGATCCGCAGCATGCCGGCAGCGAAGCGGTCCCGCCGGCCGTGATGGCCAGCGTCCATGCCATCCATGGTCCGGCCTACCTGCTGGACCGCCAGTGGAACGCGCTGGCATGGAACGACGAGGCAGCCCGCTTGTTCGTCGGCTGGCTCGATGGCGAGAGCCACGAACGTAACCTGCTGCGCGCGATGTTCCTGTCCGCGCCCCTCCAGAGTCTGGTCGAGGACTGGCCGCACCGGGCCGGCAGACTGGTGGCCGAATTTCGCGCGCACAGCATCCGCCACGCAGAAGACGCGCCGATGCGCTCGCTGATCGAGGGATTGATGGCGGAAAGCCCGGCCTTCCGTGCAGCCTGGCTGTCGCAGGACGTGGAAGACCGCGAGGGCGGACGCCGCCGCTTCCACCATCCGGCGCTCGGTGTGCTGCAGTTCGAGCAGCTCACGCTGTGGCCGGCGGCGGCGCCGGGCTTGATGGTGGTGATGCTGCTGCCGGCCTGAGGCCACGGCAGCAGGCAAAGCGGTGGCTTACTTGGGCTGCATCCGGATCGCGCCATCAAGGCGGATGACTTCCCCGTTGAGCATGGTGTTGCCGATGATGGCCTTGGCCAGCTTGGCGTACTCGGCGGGGCGGCCCAGCCGCGGCGGGAACGGCACCATTTGCCGAGCGCGTCCTGCACGTCCTGCGGCATGCCCAGCAGCATCGGTGTCTCGAACAGGCCCGGGGCGATCGTCACGCAGCGCACGCCGTCGCGCGACAGGTCGCGCGCAATCGCCAGCGTCATGGCGACCACGCCGCCCTTGGAGGCGGCATAGGCAGCCTGGCCGATCTGGCCGTCGAATGCGGCCACCGACGCGGTATTGATGATCACGCCGCGCTCGCCTTCGGCGTCGGGCGTGTTTTGCACCATGGCCGCCGCGGCCAGGCGGATCATGTTGAAGGTGCCGACCAGGTTGATGCGGATGGTCTTGTCGAACGCGTCGAGCGGATGCGGACCGTTCTTGCCTACGGTCTTGTTGGCCGTGGCGATGCCGGCGCAGTTGACCAGCCCGGAAACGCGGCCTAGCGCCAGTGCGGCGGCTACGACGGCCTGGCCGTCGGCTTCGGAAGCCACGTCGCACTTGACGAAGGCGCCGCCCAGTTCCTGCGCCAGCGCGGTGCCCGCGGCCTCGTTCAGGTCGGCGATGACGACCTTGCCGCCGGCCTCGGCGAGCATGCGCGCGGTGCCCGCTCCCAGGCCCGACGCGCCGCCCGTGACGATGAATACATTGCCCTGGATGTCCATCTGCTGTCTCCTCGATAGCCAGTCGCGGTAGCGACTGCCGTTTACGTAAACGTCAACTCCCGCGCTATTGTACGGACGCAGGACGGGCTGGCAAGAGGCAAAGCCATGTGTGGCGGAAGAACGAAAAAAGCGACCCGAGGGTCGCTTTTTTTGCACGCGGCTCGTGCCGGGGCTCTTACTTGAGCGCCTCGAACACGCGTTCGGTGATGCTGTCCACGTCGCCGACGCCGGAAATCTTGCGGTACTTCGGCGGAGCGACCTTGGCCGAGGGATCGCCCTTGGTGGCCCAGTCCGAGTAGTAGTCCACCAGCGGACGAGTTTGCTGCGAATACACGTCCAGGCGCTTGCGGACGGTGTCTTCCTTGTCGTCGTCGCGCTGGATCAGCGCTTCGCCGGTTTCGTCGTCGACACCTTCCGCCTTGGGCGGGTTGTACTTGACGTGATAGGTGCGGCCCGATGCCACGTGCACGCGGCGACCGCTCATGCGTTCGATGATGGCGTCGAACGGCACGTCCATCTCCAGTACATAGTCGATCGCGACGCCGGCTTCCTTCATCGCCTCGGCCTGCGGAATGGTGCGCGGGAAGCCGTCGAACAGGTAGCCGTTCTTGCAGTCGGCTTCCTTCAGGCGGTCCTTGACCAGGCCGATGATGATGTCATCCGACACCAGTCCGCCCGCATCCATGACCTTCTTGGCTTCCACGCCGAGCGGCGTGCCGGCCTTCACCGCGGCGCGCAGCATGTCGCCCGTGGAGATTTGCGGAATGCCGAACTTCTCGCAGATGAACTTGGCTTGCGTGCCTTTGCCAGCGCCGGGTGCGCCC
Organism: Cupriavidus sp. UYMMa02A; assembly: GCA_001725945.1. Taxonomy (GTDB): domain Bacteria; phylum Pseudomonadota; class Gammaproteobacteria; order Burkholderiales; family Burkholderiaceae; genus Cupriavidus. The sequence goes on from LRMT01000170.1 coordinate 14,491, forward strand.
AACAGGATCAAACGCATTTACGGGTCCTCAGAGTTTTGAATCTGGTATGGCGGGAGATGAGAACGAGGGTAACGCCGTAACTTGACGCAGGACTTACTGCGCGCGCTTGGATCAGGTCACGCGATCGACCGGCGCGGCGCTGCGAGGAACGCTGCGCGGGTCACCGGACGGGCTCTATCTGTATCTCCCCACCGAGCCTTGGCCGGCCGGCGCATTCTGGTGCGCCATCCCGACGGCTCTGTATCGGCAAGCATTATGCCATGAGGCGCAACGAATCCGGCCCGAATTCAGGCCGATTCCATGGTTGCATCTGTATGAACCCCAGCGCAAAGGTGGCCATGGGGGCCGCGAAGTGCTCAGGGGCCTTCCTGCGCCATGCTCTGGGCCCACAGCGCGCGCACGCGCTCCAGGTCCGTCTGGGTGTCCACGCCGGGTGCCGGTGCCGCGGCGGTTTCCAGCACCGCGATGCGCTCGCCATGCCACATGGCGCGCAATTGCTCCAGCGCTTCGGTCTGCTCCAGCGGCGCCACGGCCAGCGTGGGAAAGCGGCGCAGGAAGCCCGCGCGGTAGGCATACAGGCCAATATGGCGCAGCACCGGCATGGGCGGCAGCGGCACCTGCGCGACCGAGGCGGGCACCGCGGGCACGCCGGCCCAGTCGTCGCGCGACCACGGAATCGGGGCGCGCGAGAAGTAGAGCGCGCGACCTGCCGCGTCGCAGACCACCTTGACGACGTTCGGGTTGAAGACGTCGGCCACGTCGTGCAGCGCATGGGCGGCCGTGGCGATGGCGCAGTCGGCATGGTGCGCGAGGTGCAGCGCCACGTCATCGATCAGTTGCGGATCGATCAGCGGCTCGTCGCCCTGCACGTTGACGACAATGGCGTCGTCGGGCAACGCAAGCCGTGCCGCCACTTCGGCCAGGCGGTCGGTGCCCGAAGGATGGTCGGCGCGCGTCAGCACGGCTTCAATGCCATGCGAGGCGCAGGCATCAGCGACGGCCGGCGCATCGGTGGCAACCACGGTGCGCTGCGCCGACGACGCGTGCGCGCGTTCGGCCACGCGCACGATCATCGGCCGCCCGCCGATATCGGCCAGCGGCTTGTCGGGCAGCCGCGTCGATGCCAGCCGTGCGGGAATGACGACGGTAAAGGCCGGGATGCTCATGATGCGCGTCTCAGTCCGCCGCCGGGCCGCGCGTTCGTCCGGGTTGACCACGCGCCCCGGTACCGACTGGCGGGCCTCGTCGGCCAGCATGAGGGGGATGCCGTCGCGGATCGGGTAGGCCAGCTTGTCGGCGTGGCAGATCAGTTCCTGCGCGGCGCGGTCATATTCCAGCTTGCCCTTGCACAGCGGGCAGACCAGGATTTCAAGCAGCCGGTTGTCCATCTTGGTGTTCCTTGTTGAGGCCGGCGGCGGCAGCCGTCGCGGCCGGGATGCGCGCCTGCACGGCACGGCGGATCTTGTCGATCAGGCCCGCGTCGATCACGGGCGTGGTGGGGACGACCCAGATGCGCGGGTCGTCGAATCGTTCGCATTTTACGGCATCCTTCTCGGTGATCAGGATGACGTCGGCATCGAGCGCGTCAGGGTTGCCGGCAAACGGGTCGTCGGCGAAATCATAGTGGTCGGGCAGCGGCAGGGTCTTCGGGCTCAGGCCCGCGCCGCGCAGGCTCGCGAAGAAGCGCTCGGGATTGCCGATGCCGGCCGCGGCCAACACGCGGCGCCCGGCAAACGCGCTGAGCGGGCGCGCCATGGTCGGATCATTGAGCTGCCAGGCATCGTCCAGTTCCAGGCGCATGCCATAGACCCCGGGCCGGTCGGGCGTGGCGCGGAAGTTCGGGTCGTTGATCAGCGTGGCGTCGCGCGGACGCGAAAGCGGCTCGCGCAGCGGGCCGGCCGGCAGCATCAGGCCGTTGCCGCCCATGCGCGCATCGAACATGACGATCTCGAAGTCGCGCTGCAGGCGATAGTGCTGCAGGCCGTCGTCGAGCAGCAGCACGTTGACGCCGGGGTGCGACACCAGCATGGTCTGCGCGCACAGCGCGCGGTCGGGAAACACCCAGACCGGTATGTCGGCGGCGCGTGCGATCAGCAGCGGTTCGTCGCCCACGTCCGATGCCTTCGACGTCGGCTTGACCCGGCGTGGATGCTTGAGTGTCACGCCATAACCGCGCGACACCACGCCGGGCCGCAGGCCAGCCTCCGTCAGCGCCTGCGCCAGCGCGATCACGGCCGGCGTCTTGCCTGTGCCGCCCACGGTCACGTTGCCGACCACCACCACGGGCATCGGCAACCGCGTGGACTTGAACCAACCATGCAGGTAGCCGTAGCGGCGCACGCGCGCGACCAGGCCGAACAGCAGCGAAAACGGCAGCATCAGCCAGGCGAACCAGCCCCGGCGTTGCCACTGGGCGGTCACGAAATCGGCGAGGGCATGGCGCGGAGCGGGCATGGAAGGGCAGGGCGAAAGGGTGATAGCCGGCTTGTCGGCCGGCCGGACGCGCACATTATGGGCATTGCCCTGCGCACGCGGCAACCCCGGCGCCCTGCCGGCACCGGGATGGTTTGCAGCGGTCAGCGCGGCTGCGCGCTCTGCGTGGCGAAGGTCAGGCGCGACAGGCCGGCGAGCCGTGCCGCTTCCATCACGTTGACCACGGCCTGGTGCGTGGCCTGGGCGTCCGCGTTGACGATGACCACCGGCGGCTGGCCGCCCGTGGCGGGGCCGGCCGCGGCGCGAAGCTGGTCGGCCAGGCTGGTCACGTCGTTCTGCTCCATCACATGCTTGTTGACGGAGTAGACACCGCGCGAGGACACCGACACGACGATTTCCTGCGGGCGCTGCTGCGCGCGCTCGGCATCTGCGGTGGGCAGCTGGATCTGCAGCTCGGTGTAGCGCGAGTAGGTGGTCGTGATCATCAGGAAGATGAGGATCACGAGGAGCACGTCGATAAGCGGAATCAGGTTGATTTCCGGCTCTTCACGCCGCTGGCGGGAACGGAATTGCATGGCGCTTTCCTGCGTGGGGGGCCGGCGCTTAGCTGCGCCGTTGCGGCAGGATGGCGTCCAGGAACGCCGTGGCGCGGAATTCCAGCTCGGCCACGTAATCGTCGACGCGGCGGCGGAAATAGCGCCAGAAGATCAGCGCGGGGATCGCCACGATCAGGCCGAAGGCGGTGTTGTACAGCGCCACCGAGATCCCGTGCGCAAGCTGCTCGGGGTTTGCGCCGGTGCCGCCCTGGCTGCCGAAGATCTCGATCATGCCGATCACCGTGCCGAGCAGCCCCATCAGCGGGGCGACCGAGGCGATGGTGCCCAGCGCATTCAGGTAGCGCTCGAGCTCATGGGCAACGACGCGGCCCGCTTCTTCCACGACTTCCTTGGCGGCGTCCCGGGACGTATGCGGCTGCAGCACCACGTGCCGGAGCCCCGCCGCCAGCACGCGGCCCAGCGGCGAGTTCTGTTCCAGCGTATTGACCACTTCGGGCGTGGCGCGGCGCTGCTGCGCGGCCGAAAGCGCCTCTTCATAGAGTCGGGCAGGCAGAACCTTGCTCCGCTTGAGGGTAAGGAAGCGCTCGACGATCAGTGCCAGCGCAAGAACCGAAGCGAGCAGCAGCGGCCAGATCGGCCAGCCGGCCGCTTGAATGATCGAAAACAATTGGACCCCCGAGTCGACAACCAGAAACGACAGAAATAACGGACCGGCTTTATATGGCAGCCCTTGGATACGCGCATACCGAGGCATTGCGCGCAGCGGCACTGCTCCGAAAATCAGGCAGCACTCTAACCCGCGGCATGGCGCGCGGCAAGACACTGGCAAACGGTGTCTCGGCAACGCATCGGTGCGGTGGTGAACACTTTCCACAGCGATGTGGGACAGGATTGTGGATGAAGTGTGGAAAGCGGCCTGACAAGCACGCTAAGGTGTTGATCCGAAAGGGAGAAGCGACTGTCGCCTGTTTTTTGTGCAATCGCCCTCTAACGGCATTAATGCGGTTGTGGACAGTCACTTTGGGACCTCCCGCGGGGTTTACCCGCTGCTTTCCACATCCTTGCGGGACAGAATTGTGGACGGCTTGTGGAAAGTTGTCTGAGAAGCCGGCTAACTCATTGATTTGAATGGTAATCGCTGGCTTTGCTCAAAAACTGGCAATGGTGCTCATGCGCCACTGCGAGATGACCGTCACAAGACACGCACAATATCTGCTTTTTTCCACACATCGTCAGGAGAGCATTGTGGACGGGCTGTGGACAACGCGTGGAGATCCATGCTAACTGCTTGATTTTTCGAAGGTATATGTCGCATGCCCGCAAATTAGGCAAACTCATGCCTCGACCTCTCGAATTCCGGGGTGTGGCTCGGGCGATTCTTCTCGAGGATCCGTTTGAAAGAGCAACCGAACGCAGGCCGCGAAAGCACCACCTCTCCACCGCTTGCGCCGAATTGTCCGCTTTTATCCAGCGTTCCTGTGGATAACTTTGTGAACAAGCTGCGGACGCGGCCCGTAAGTGATTGACGCGTAAGGAAAATGGTTACATTGCCTAATTTTTATTTCGGTCTGAAACTTCATAAGAATCAAAGAGTTGTACCTACTCATGCGGGCTGCGGCATGGGGGGGCAGCCCCATGGCCCCCCTCTTGACATAGCCGTTATGCTGTGGACATGTTCAATCCACGCCGCACCGATGGCGACGCCCCATGCCCGAGCCGCAAAACTTTTCGCGTGAACCTTCTTCCATCCCTTCCCGGAACCCGCGGGAAGCGATCCCGGTCGGCGAGCTGAACCATGCGATCGCCACCATGCTCGAGCGGGGCTTCCCGCTGACCTGGGTGCGGGGCGAGATCTCGAACTTCACGCGCGCGGCAAGCGGTCACTGGTACTTCTCGCTCAAGGACGCTCGCGCGCAGATCCGCTGCGTGATGTTCCGGGGGCGCAACCAGCATGTCGACTTCACGCCGCGTGAAGGAGAAGCCGTCGAAGTCCGTGCCGTGGTGACGCTCTATGAGGCGCGCGGAGATCTGCAACTCGGCGTGGAGGCCATGCGCCGCGCCGGCCTTGGCAATCTTTACGAGGCTTTCCTGCGATTGAAGGAAAAACTGGCGCAGGCGGGTCTGTTTGCCCCCGAGCGCAAGCGTCCCGTGCCTTCGCACCCGTGTGCCATTGGCATTGTCACGTCGTTGCAGGCGGCAGCGCTGCGCGATGTGCTGACCACTTTGCGCCGGCGTGCGCCGCATGTGCCCGTGACTGTCTATCCGGTGCCGGTGCAGGGGGCCGGCGCGGCGCAGAAGATTGCCGACATGCTCGACCAGGCCAGCGCCCGGCGCGAGTGCGACGTGATCATCCTGTGCCGGGGTGGCGGCAGCATCGAGGACCTGTGGTCATTCAACGAAGAGGTGGTGGCGCACGCCATCGCGCGCAGCGCCGTGCCGGTGGTCTCGGGCGTAGGCCATGAAACCGATTTCACCATTGCCGATTTCGTCGCCGACGTGCGCGCGCCCACGCCTACCGGCGCGGCCGAGCTGGTCAGCCCGGATCGCGCGCACCTGCTGGCCCTGACCCGGCGTGCCGGCGATGCACTGGTACAGTCGATGCGTCGCGAACTGGACCGGCGTGCGCAACATCTGGACTGGCTCGCGCGCCGCGTGCGCAGCCCGCAGGCGCAGCTCCAGGAGCGGCGTGCCCGCGTCGACAATCTGGCGCGACACTTGCGTTCAGCACTACGCGAGACCGTGGTGGCCCAGCGCCACCGCCACCAGTTGCTGGCATTGCGCTGGACCGCTTGCCGTCCCGATTTTGCGTCGGCGCGCGCGGATGTCGCGCGGTTGTCGCAACGCATGCAGGCAGCCGCAACACGCATGCACGAGCGGCAGGTACAGCGCCTGGCACGCGCGCCGGTGCGCTGGAGCTGCTGGCGCCGCAGCGCACGCTGGAACGCGGCTATGCCGTGCTGCTCGACCAGCGCGGCCGCGCGCTGCGTTCCCCGGCCGAGTTGCGTGCCGGTAGCGTGGTGGAGGCCCATCTGGCCGATGGCGTGGCCGACATTGCGATTGCGGCAGTGCAGGCGAAACTCGGCGGAATCTGACCGCCGGCTAATGCCGCGCGGACAAACTAACATGACCACAGGGGACTTTGCGCCGCGGTTTGCGTGGGTCTTGCAAGTCTCCTACAATCGGCAATTCTCCGACCACAACCCCAACCCACAGAGACAGAACAATGGAACACAAGCTCCCCCCGCTGCCGTACGCGCATGATGCCCTGGCTCCGCACATCTCCAAGGAGACGCTGGAGTTCCACCATGACAAGCACCACCAGACCTACGTCACCAACCTGAACAACCTCATCAAGGGCACCGAGTTCGAGAACGCGACCCTGGAAGAGATCACCAAGAAGTCGTCCGGCGGCATCTTCAACAACGCCGCCCAGGTGTGGAACCACACCTTCTACTGGGAATCGATGAAGCCCAACGGCGGCGGCCAGCCGACCGGCGCGCTGGCGGATGCCATCAACGCCAAGTGGGGCTCGTACGACAAGTTCAAGGAAGAGTTCACCAAGGTTGCCGTCGGCACCTTCGGTTCGGGCTGGGCCTGGCTGGTCAAGAAGGCAGACGGCTCGCTGGACCTGGTGTCCACTTCCAACGCCGCCACGCCGCTGACCACCGACGCCAAGCCGCTGCTGACCTGCGACGTGTGGGAACACGCCTACTACATCGACTACCGCAATGCCCGTCCGAAGTACGTCGAGGCATTCTGGAATGTCGTGAACTGGGACTTCGCCGGAAAGAACTTCGCTGGCTGATCGGTCTGGCGTGACAATATAGTTTGGAAAATGGCGCGATAGTCTGGAAAACTCTGGCTGCCCGCGCGCTAAAGCTTAGAACGAAGTGAGAGAGAGCCCTCCGAGCGAGGGCTCTCTTTTTTGTTCGCCGATCTGCGAAGCGAGGAAGTCGGAGAAGCGGGCACAGGCAGGTGACCTCATCGCTGTATGTACGTTCCCAAACCAGCGGCGAGCGCCGCGAAAGTCACTGCGCAGCGCGCGCTTTCGCGCAGGTCCTCGTGCATGGCGATCCAGGTGTCCATCTTCAGCGAGAACTTGCCCCGCAGCACGCGTACCAGCGCTTTGTCCCGCGCGGCAAGGCCGATTGACAAACGCCAATGCCGAAGCCCGCTCGGATGGCCCCTAACTGGGCAAGGTCGCTGTCGGCACGAAACGCAAGGGCAGCGCGCGAGAACATGGGGAATTGATCCAGCAGTCGGCGAATGTACTCGTTCTCGTGGTCGAAGCCGATGAGCGCATGGCGGGACAACTCATCCAGCGATTTCGGCGTGCCATGCGCGGCCAGATAGCGTTCGTGCGCATGCAAACCGAGTTCGATGCCGCCTACGCGCTTGGCCACCAATGCGTCCTGCGTGGGCCTGAGCATGCGCACCGCGATGTCCGCCTCGCGATGCAGCAAATCATCCACCTTGTTCGACAGAACGAGCTCGATGATCAGTTCAGGGTACTCATTTCGCAGCATAGCGAGGATCGGCGGAAGCACCTCTACGCCGATCACCTCGCTGGCGCTCAGTCGCACCGTGCCACGAACGCCTGACCCATGGCTGCTAGCCACCCGGAGGAGCGCCGCGGAGGTCGCGGCCACGCTGGCCGCATAGGGCTTTAGTTCGAGCGCGGCATCGGTGGGAGCGAAGCCATCGAACGAGCGAGTGAAGAGCTTCAACCCCAGCGCCGATTCAAGGCTGTCGATGTGACGGCCGACAGTCGGTTGGGTCAGGCCCATCGCGCGCCCGGCCGCCGACAGTGAACCGGTCTCCAGCACCGTCAGAAAGGTGCGGTACCACTCCCAGTTCGGTTCGCTTTGAGACACGGTATGCATTTTTCTATAGAGGCGATGCGATTCTAGGCAATTTTCGTTTGCCCGTCTATTTGGCAATCTACGGTCTCCTACTGCGAAATCGATCGAAGCCCACGGAGCCGCTCGTGCCTCGTCGATCGCCGCGGTGATCCTTCGCAAGCTCTCGTTCTGAGATTCCAACCCGAGGAGAATCGTCATGTCCAAAGTAGCCCTGTTCGGCGCCGCAGGCGTCATCGGTCAAAGCATCGCCGCCGCCCTCAGCAGCGAGGGGCGTCCCTATCGCGTGGTCGGCCGGACCGAGCCAAGCCTGCGCAAGGCGTTCGGCGCGACCCGCTCGCCGAGATCGTCACCTGGAACCCGAACTCGCCCGCCTCGGTGCAGGCCGCAGCCAAAGGCGTCGAAACGCTGCTCTACATGGTCGGCGTGAACTACTGGCAGTTCGAACTGCATCCCGAACTGATGCAAAGGACGCTTGATGGCGCAGTCGCCGCGGGGGTAAAGAACATCATCCTGATCGGCACCGTGTACCCGTACGGCATGGCAAGAGCCAATCCGGTGCGCGAGGACCACCCGCGCGAGCCGCACACGTTCAAGGGCCGCATGCGCAAGGCGCAGGAAGACTTGGTTATGCAAGCGCATAACGCCGGCCGCATCAACGCGACCGTCCTGCGCTTGCCGGACTTCTACGGCCCGGGCGTGGAAGCCAGCCTGCTGCACCGCGCTGCGCTGGCTGCGGTAAATGGCGGCACCGCAGACATGGTCGGGCCGATCGACTGCCCGCACGAGTTTGTCTTCGTGCCGGACGTGGGACCGGTCGTCGCCCGGCTGCTCGTTACGCCCGCTGCTTTCGGGAAGATCTGGAATTTAGCCGGCGCGGGTGTCACGACGCAGCGCGAGCTGGTGTCGGAGATGGAGCGGCAGACGGGCAGGAAGCTCAAGTTGCGCGTCGCAGCCAAGACGATGCTGCGCCTGATCGGTCTGTTCAACCCATTCATGCGAGAGATGGTCGAGATGAACTATCTGATGACCGACCCGCTGTTCATGGACGATTCAGCGCTGCAGCAACTGATCGGGCCGATTCGTAAAACGCCCTATGGGGAAGGCATCCGGCAGACACTCGCAGCTGTGGCGAACACCCGTGCCTGGCCGCCGCAGCATGAGGACCATGATGAACAACTTGTTTCCAGTTCCACCGCATAGGCATATTGTCGGGCAATCGAGGACGCAATGTCGAATGGCCGACACTTGTCCCGGTCGACAGCACGCAGGGGCTGCATGTTGATTACGGCTTCGTTGCCTCATTGGTCTACCGGCTCGGGCTCCGGCACACATCGCGCTGTGACCCGATGCGTCGCTATGCGGAGACCGAACGAAAACGACTGGCAACGTGGCCCTTGCCGCGTTGCGCCGGTTCGTTGATGACGCTGAGGGGGGCGCGATACCGGGCAGGCGGTTCGCGCGGTGCCGCTGAGGCAGTTGCTGAGCAGCTTCCGGGGAATTACAGGCCGGCCACCGATTCGCCTGACACCAGGCCATCGATGATGTGCGAGCCATGCTGTACAGCGGCTCGCTTGGCCGCGCCGAGATCCGCCCACTGCGCCTCCGGCACGTGAAACACGCGGCCATTGTCGGCGGAGGGTTGTTCGCCTTCCCGGCAGATTACGACTGAAGCGCTGTAGGCCCGGTCCGGCCGACGTTCGTGCCATTCGCGAGGCGCGTCGAACTTGTAGACCAGCGGGTAGATGTCAAAGCCTTTGCTGCTGGCTGCTGGATGATTGTCCATCACTGCACTCCCACTAGGTTGATAGGTCACTGTACGCGCTTTTCCTGCGCTAGAGGAAACTTTTCGCGCCAGCTTTCAAGCCTGCGGGATGCGGTCCGGAACTCAGGCCATACGACGCGGCAATGGTGAGCGCGAGGCCTTCGGCAGATGGCGCGACGACGGCGAGGACATGCGCGCCACCGCGTGTTCACCAGCGCGACGAGCAGCCTGCCTGGCCTTGGTTTCGGTGCCGTGCGTGGCATGCCGCAACGACACGTTGGCCACGACGCGTTCAGCGCCGTCTCTGTATTCCCGGATCATATAGTTCGCAAACCATACGCCCGGCTCTTGCTGGATGGGGTAAACGGAAACGGTGAAAGGACTGATGTTTTGATTCAAATTGCTACCTGTATATCTGAAAGATGCACGAGCCGGAAGACAGCGTCTGCCGCCTCAGAGGGGGCGCGCGCGTGCCGGTGATCGGTGCTGTTTGCTGAAGCCGGTGTCGCGTCCCGTGTGTCAACGCAGGCGGAGAAACTGGCTTGGAATGACCGTGCTGGCGCAAGCCGGCGCGCTAGTACATGCGTGGTGGCTGCGGAGCGGACGTGCCGCGGGTCGATATCGAAATTGCAGGCGATCGTCGCCGCAAAAGGCCGGGTGTACGCCCGGGAGGCCGTCGGTGTTCTTCTATTGATGTCTTGCCGACGACGCATCTGGTGTCGAACCAATGTCGACAAGCACAGATAGTACCACTTTCCGGGACTCCCTGCCGGAGGCGGGGCTCGGACCGATCCTACCCGTTGCTGATGTCTTCGTCCGGTACGAGCGCCCAGCCTTGCGCGCCGTTGTCCTTGGCTTCGCGGTAGCGCCATATCGCGCCGCACTCGGCGCAGCGGAACGTACTGATCGTGACCGTGACCGATCGGGGAATCCTGCTTCGCCGTGTATCGATGATGCGAAGCCCGGGATGTCCCGGCGCACCAGACGTGTCCCGTGCCACGGTGAGACAGTTTGTGCAGAGTAGCATACTGGCCTCTTGTCCTGAAGGAAGCCGAATGTAGCATGCGTTGCCGGGAATTCCGGGCCATGGCTTGATGTCGCCGGGAAATTGAATCACCGGGAAGGGCGCGGAAGGAGTAGAGTCGAAAGTGTCCAACAAGTTCAATACAGGTCTTGAAGTCGGAGACTCCCAGATAAGTCCGGCCCTTCCACTCTTCCACTCCTCATGCACTGTGCAACCTCGCCGTCTAGCTTCCTCTGTACGCTGATCGCCGATGGCAAGGGCCTTGCCTACCATGTGTCGGTCAGCTTTCGCGACACCAATCATCCAGCGGCCGTCCAGTTCACGAGTTTCGTCGGCACGGGAAGACGCTCCTTCCTCGTGCGAATTGCTGATGGCAACCTGACGTCGCTAGGCGACCAGTCTTCCGAAGCGCTGTGCCGGATCGCGATCGGCCAGGTCGTACGCGATGCCATCTATGACAAGGCCATCGAGGGCGATCACTTGATAGATCTCGGTGCCTTGCCATGGGACGGAGAGTTGCGGCCGGTGGGGACCGGCAATACTGCAAGGCCGCCGCGGCGGCGCTTGCCGGGCTGAAGCGGCCGGGCTGCTGCCTCGCTTGTCGCGGTCCTTTCATTCCCTTCCCGAACCCTGCTTGCCGCGACTTCTGCGACGGTGACACGGAACGGCGGCGCGCGCCCGCGTGGAACGCATTTTGCTGCTGCCTTGGGGCGCCCGGACTTCCGGGTGATCCACCGACTCCAACCCCATCGCAGATACATCATGGACAAAGCCAAAGTACCCGTGGAGCAACGTGCAGCGCTGGCCTTGCTGCTTGACGACCACCGCGCCGTGAAAAAGCTGTTCAAGCAATTTCAGGACGCCAAGGACGATGCCGACAAGGAATCGATTGCGGAGGAAACCTGCCTGCAACTCACGATTCACGCGCAGATCGAGGAAGAAATCTTCTATCCCGCCTTGCGTGGCGTGAGCGACAAGCTCGACGACATTCTTGATGAAGCGAAGGTTGAGCACGGCGTCGCCAAGGACCTGATTGCCGAGATCGAGTCAGGCGAGAAAGACATGCTCGAGGCGCGCTATACCGTGTTGTCCGAGTATGTGGGCCACCATGTCGAGGAAGAGGAAAACGAGCTATTCCCGGCGGTCATCAAGGCCAAGGTTGACTTGAGAGAGGTGGCGCAGCAGCTCGAGAGCCGCAAGTCGGAATTGCTCGGCGAGCAAGCCGCAGCGGCCCAGCCGTCCTAGCTCCTCCGGGGCGGGCGATGCGCATCGTCTGAGTGATCTCAGTGATCTCAGCGCTTGCGTGCGGGCTCGCCGCGCATGTCCGCGGAGCCTCCCGGCCCGGAGGCTGTGCCGGCGCGGAGCCTCAGGGTCGACCCGGCTCGTGGTTGATGGTCCCGTATCCCGCGCGCTGGGGCGCGGTGCCGGTGCGCTCGCTGCGCGCGCATCCGGGCTTGATGCGGTACGCACGTCGGTTCCGGGCTGGTGAATGCGCTCGTCGGTCGCCGCCGCCATTGCGGCCTGGCTCAATCCTGCCGCGGTGACGAGCATCAGGGCCAGCTTGCGGCCCACTTGCCAAGGCTTTTCCATACTGTCCTCCGTTTGACCATGTCCTGATCACGCGTCAATCAAGCACCGCGCGTGCCACAGGCGTGCCAGGTGCTTGTTCCGCTTCTTGCCGGCGGCGCATGGCCTTCACGAAGTGAAGAGGGGCCACACGCGACCAATTCAACCGGCACGGCCGATGCGGAGCACGAAGCAACGTCTGTTTCCCTTTTCTTCAATGCACGCGAAAGAATTACTGTCCACGCCATCGCCGCGCGGCTGACGCCTGCTGACCGACGTGAAGATCCCCGCGCTCGACGGCTTCCATGCAGCCCGCCCCTTGCGCCCCTTGCACGCCAGTGCGGCCCAGGCTCTTCCGGTGCGCGGGCCTGGCCGCCCCGCCCGCATGGGCTGGAACAAAGGTTGCTCGCATGGTTATCGACGAACAACCACTGCATGTCACGGAGCTGCTCCATGCCCGAATACAGATCCAGGCTGACCGACTATCGCTATGGCGGCCACAGCGCGGTAAGCGACGATAGCCGCAAGCCCGCCGCCGCTGACATCGGGCCGACCAGCCATGACAACGTTCCTGCGCAGCCGTACGTGCCGTCCGGGCTCAACGAACCGGTTGGCGTCGAGCGCTATGGTATGTATGGAGTGGCACCCGGCATGGCACCGCACGAGACATCGCCGGGGCGAAGGCTCGCGCCGGAGCCCGTGACCGGGCAGTTCGACGGCGACGGCCTGCGCAGCACAGTGCCGGCCAGCGAGGCGCGCCTGCTCGAACGGCTCGAGATGCAGATGGCGGAATTCGTCGATCCCGGCATCGTCAAGGCCGAACTGCATAAGGGCATTTGCACGCTGCGCGGCACCGTGCGCGATATGGCGACGAAGAGGCGAATAGAAGCCGTGGCGGGCGATTGCCTTCCCGAGTGCCTGATTCGTAGCGAGCTGCATACGGCGTCGGAAGGGCCCCCGCCATGAAGCCGCATCTCCAGAAGTCCCATCGCCTGTACCGAACAGGAGATCTGCACGGACGCAGCCGCTTTTATGTCTCGCTGCTGGTCGTGCTGTGCCTGCTCGGATTTATTTACCTGCTGGTCGTCCTGCATCCACGGCTTGCGTGGTAGCGGGCAGCCGCATTGCATCGCTGCCGTCCTGAAACAGACAGGTGAGGACCGCGCGCGCGGCAATGCTGTCCAGTTCCTCAACCCGCCGGTTGCGTTTGCGCGGTTGCAGCTTCGGCTCGCCGTGCTTCCACCTTTTGTCCCAAGATGTTTCACTGGCTTGTCGCGTCCGCGTCGCCTTCGCCGCCGTTGATTTCGTTGGCCGTCTTGCGCGTGTCGATCGGCTTGCCGGGGTCGGGCAAGGCGGTGGAGGCAGACGTTTCATCATCGACCAGGCCGTTTCCTTCCCCGGAGACCTTAACTTCGAAAGTCTCGGCGTTTGCGGACTTGCATCGGCCGGCGCATCGCTGCGGGGACTTTCACTGCTGGAGGTCATTTGCTGCGCCTGGAAATCGGTAAGGACAGGCGGGGTGTCCGGCGACCTGCCCGTAGAAGTTGCCAGCGCGTAGTAGTGCGGAACGCGCTGCAGCGCCCATGCGGCCGCTGCCTTGCGGATATCGGTACGGTTGCCGCGAAAACGCCGTGTTTCGGTGAACGCATGCGGTAGCGCCGCCGGCCGGCAAGCGGATCAGCCAGGCGAAGCATTGCGTACCCGGCTCGGTACCGTCCGGCGCGCCGTCATCCGCTACGCCGGTATTGGCCACCGCAACGTTCGCATGGCTGATCTTCATCACGCCATGCGCCATGGCCAGCGACACCGCTTCGCTGGTCAGGCCATGCCGTTCGATCAGCGCGGCGCTTACGCCGAGGATCTCCTTCTTGGCTTCGGGCGAGTAGGCGACGATGGCACACTGCAGCGTACCGCCGCAGCCGGGCACGTCGGCGATGTGTGAGGCAATGAGGCCGGCCGTACACGACTCGGCCGTGGCAAGGCGCAGGCCGCGCCGCTGCAGAAAACGGGCCGTTTCCCGAATCGGGTCCATACTGCCTCCGCGTGACTGGTAGCGAATTCGCAGCAAGGTTCGGGCCATCGCGCCATCAAGGCGGCAGGGCGCCATCCAGGCAGCGCTCAGCCTTGACTTGCCGCGGGTCATGGCCGAACGAACTGCGGCTGCGAATCTGGCCGTCCCGGCCATGGATGAAGAGCTCGCTCTTGCTCTGCCTGGCCATCTCCGTGGCGACCGCGATGGCATCTTCCTGCGTCGCAAAGAGCTTTCGCCCGGCCGGATTGCTGGCTTCCTCGACGGCCCAGCCTTCCTGCGCCGGGACGACATGCACGTCTAGGGACTTCATACCGGTACCTCCCTTTTGCTTGCACACTTGCACACCTTGAGTTATTCATCGCAGGACGGTGCGCGGCAATCAGCGGGGGTCTGACAAGGGCGTAGGCGAGAGCCGCATGGTGCGGGGCGCCGGCGCGTGGCGAAGGGCGGGCGTGTGTCTCGCGGAACACCCACGCTGCCAGGCGCCGGCGAAAGAGCGCGCACGCTCAATACGGGAATCCATGCTGGCTGCTCAGCCGGTCGAGTCTGGCGCGCATACGGGCCAGGTCGGCGGCGAGCTGCCGCGCAATGAACGGGAGCGGGCCGGGCTGGGCGTCCGTTCCGACAGGGGCCAGCGGCGGGGCCGGTGCTGGCGCCTGCCCGGTTTCGAGCGCTTCGGCCATCGTCAGCAAGGCAGGCTCGATGCCGGGGTCTTCGCCTTCGCGCAGGCCGGTGTCCTGTTCGATCGCGGCCATGAGTTCGAGGGCACTGATGCAGACGCGCGCGGCGTGCTGGATCTCTTCGAACTCGGCGGCTGGCACGTCGGTTTCCTTGGCGACCGAAGGAATCAGCCCGCGCAGCGGGATCAGCCGCGTGCCGAGGTCGAGCATCGCCGCGCGCTGTTCCGCGGCATCGGCAAAACCGCTCTGCATCTTGCGATGGACGGCCGCGCTCGCGCGCAACAGCGCGGCCAGCCGTATGCGCCACGAATACGAGGCATAAGCCGGCAATGCGAACGAGAACACGAGCGCGATCGCCGTGCCGATGAACACATCGACCGTGCGCCACAGCGCGTCATAAACGTTCTGGTTGCCGTGGCCTGCGGTGATCACCACCGTGATTGCCGCGAGCAGCGCGATATAGCCGCCCTTGCCGATCGCGTGGTACGCGCAATAGCCGCAGATCCCTGCCATCAGCGCATAAGTGAGCAGCGGCATGCCGAGATACGACTGCTGCAAGATCAGCGCAAGCCCGACCAGCGCGCCGATCAGCGTGCCAAGTCCGCGCTCCGCCGCGCGCCGCCGGATATTGCCGTGATGCTGCAGTCCGCCGATCACCACCAGCACCGTGATGGTGGCCCACTCGCCGTGCGGAATGTCGATGCCCGTGGTGAGCGCGATCGACGCCAGCAGCGCGAGCGCTACGCGTATCGCATGGAACTGCCTGGCCTGACGGAAACGCAGGTTCGTGACGAACAGCACATCGGTGGTCTTGCGCAGGAGATCGAGCATGGTCGCGTGGCGGCAGGGGCGAATGCCCAGTGTACGTCACGTGATGGCAAGCGACTCGCGGCCTACTCATTCCCCCAGGCCTGATTGCGCCACGACACGATTTCACTGGGCGGCGCCGCACCGCCGGGCGCAACGCCCTTGCGGTACGCCAGCGTGAAAAGCACCAGCGAAGTGCGCCGCGACGAGTAGCGGTCGCGCAGCGGCATGCCAGACCTTGCCGGCCACCAGTGCGGCGGCAGCGTCCGGCGCTGGCATAAGCCAGCCCGCAATAGCCCCAGCCGGTGGATGACAACTGCCACAGCCAGCGGAATCCTGCAACAGGAGAGCGGGAGCGTGCGCGCATGCGATTCCCTCCCTGATGGGCGCTGGGCGCGATGTCCTGTGCGGCGCGAACGGCATTCACGGAACCGATACCGTTCGCCCGCGTCCGTACCTGCCAACATAGCATCTGGCGGCGGCTTAGCAAACCTTCACCGCCGCCGCGCATGGATTACCGCGTGCGCGTCACACGAGTGACGAATCGTCGTCCGCGAAGCCACTGTCGTCGAGCCCGCCGGACAGTCCGCCGTCGTCCAGGAAACCATCCGACATGGCCGTATTCCTGTTGCCCGACAAGGCGGCGTCATCGTTGCCGAAGTAGTTGTTGACGATGGTCGTGTCGTTCGGGCCCATGCCCGAGCCCGACTGGCCAAGGAAGCCGCTGCCGCTGTTGTGGTGGAACAGGTTCTCGATGCCCTGGAACAGGAGCGCGCCGCCTGCGACGCCGGCTGCCGTGGTCGCGATGCTGCCCAGCGTACTGCCGAACCCGCCGCCCAGGAAGCCGGTGCGCGCCGGTTGCGCGGGCACGGCCTGTGGTGGTACGGGCGCCGGTGCGGCCGGCATGGCTGCGGCACTGTTGCCCCAGGCATTCTGCGCGCTGATGAAGCTGCCGTTGCCGGCGCCATTGGCTTGCGCGGCGGCCAGCTGCCCTTGCAGCGATACGACTTGCGCCTGCGCCGTTGCCAGCGCGTGGTCCAGCAGCATGGCGCGCTGGACCAGCAGGTAGGCGGCATCAGGCTGCCGGGCCACGGCCTCGGCGATAAGCTGTTGCGCCTGCGGGTCCTTGGCGCCGGCACGGGCCTGCGTAAGCTGCGTCAGAAAGGCTTCGAGTGCCTGCAATTCCTGGGGGGCCATGAGATCTCTCCTGTCCGGTCTGTCCGGTGCATGGGTACGCGGGCAGTCTATGGGGCCAGACTTAAGCGAAACTTAAAGGCCCGGTCATGTGGCGGCCGGCTAAGAATCCTTCCTCATTCTGATGGGTTCTAAGGGAGCTGGCCAGCAAGTCACGCGGCCATGGTAAGGTTTCCGGTCAAACAGAAATGCGGCAACGAGGGCATGCATGCAACCTGGCATCGTCGATCCCGGCTATGGTTCCGATCCGGTGGGGCTGGTCAACGGCTATCTCTTTAGTCCGGGCCAGCCCACACGTGAAATCGGCTCGTCCGATGCGCTCGACTGGCTCGCGCGCACGCGTGCCGCGGAGCAGGACGGGCCGGGCGGCGATGCCTTCCTGTGGTTGCATTTCAACCTGTCGCACAGCGCCTGCGAGCGCTGGATGAAAGCCCGCCTCGAACTGCCGGAGGATTTCTTCGAGTCGTTGCGGCAGGGCTCGCACTCCACGCGCATCGAGCGCCAGGACCCGGCGCTGTTGGCGGTAGTCAATGACGTGATCTACAACTTCGGGGTGTCGTCCAACGATATTTCGACGCTATGGGCGTGCGCCGACCGCTGCCTGCTCGTCACGGCGCGAGCGAAGCCCCTGCGTTCGATCGACAAGCTGCGCGCCGCGGTGCGCAGCGGCGAGGGCTTCCGTTCGCCGCTGGACTTGCTCGTGCATCTGCTGCGCGACCAGGCCGACGTACTGGTGCAGATCGTGCGCGAGACCGGCATCGGCGTGGACCGCATCGAAGACCAGCTTCTCGCGCAACGCCTGCAGGCCAACCGGGCCGACCTGGGTGCCATGCGGCGCGGCCTGGTGCGGCTGCAGCGCCTGCTTGCGCCTGAGCCGGGCGCATGTTCCGGCTGCTCAACCGTCCGCCGGCATGGATCCGCGACGACGATTTGCAGGAACTGCGCGAGGCGACAGAAGAATTCTCCCTGGTGCTCAATGACCTTGCGGCGATGGTGGAGCGTATCAAGCTGCTGCAGGAAGAGATCGCCGCCAAGCTCAACGAGCAGACCAACCGCACGCTATTCACCCTGACGCTGGTGACGGTGCTGGCGCTGCCGATCAATATCGTCGCGGGCTTTTTCGGCATGAATGTCGGCGGCATTCCGCTGGCCGAACACCCGCACGGCTTCTGGATACTGGTGGCACTTGTGGCCACTTTCACGGTGCTGGCCGGACGCTGGGCGTTCCGCAAGGAAGGGCCATAGCACCCGATGGCTTCCTGTTGCAGGCGATATTCACAGGAGCGCCTTATTGCCGCGCTAGCATCGCGACCCGGAGGGCCTGCGTCGGGCTCTTCGCAACAGTAACAAGCGCGTACCGAGCGGAACCAAGCATACGGAGCAAGCCATGACGGAACATGAAGAAGCGCTGATCCGGCGCATCCACCGCGAGGTGGCGGACCACTACGACGAAGAGCTGGAGCTCGAGCTGGAGGACCGCGAATTCGTGATGGGCCCTGACGGCCAGGCCATGCTGGCCGAGGACGGCCCCGACGAAAGGGCGCACCGCCAGCGCTATTTCCACGAGCTGTTTCGCCTGCAGGGGGAACTGGTCAAGCTGCAGAGCTGGCTGGTCAGTAGCGGGCACAAGCTGGTGGTGCTGTTCGAAGGACGCGACGCCGCGGGCAAGGGTGGCGTGATCAAGCGTATCTCGCAGCGCCTGAACCCGCGCGTATGCCGCGTGGCCGCGCTGCCGGCGCCCAACGACCGCGAACGCACGCAATGGTATTTCCAGCGTTATGTGTCGCACTTGCCGGCCGCGGGCGAGATCGTGCTGTTCGACCGGAGCTGGTACAACCGCGCCGGCGTCGAGCGCGTCATGGGCTTCTGCAACGATGACCAGTACGAAGAATTCTTCCGCTCGGTGCCCGAGTTCGAGCGCATGCTGGTGCGCTCGGGCATCCAGGTGGTCAAGTACTGGTTCTCGATCTCCGACGACGAGCAGCACCTGCGCTTCCTGAGCCGCATCCACGATCCGCTCAAGCAGTGGAAACTCAGCCCCATGGACCTGGAGTCCCGCCGGCGGTGGGAAGACTACACGCGCGCCAAGGAAGTCATGATGGAACGCACGCATATCCCCGAGGCACCATGGTGGTGGTGCAGGCGGTGGACAAGAAGAGCGCCCGCCTGAACTGCATCCATCACCTGCTGCAGCAGGTGCCCTATACCGACGTCGAACATCCGACCGTGGTGCTGCCCAAGCGCGAGCGGCACGCCGACTATGTGCGGATGCCCGTACCGGATGACATGATCGTGCCTGAGATCTACTGACCCGGGATGCCGGGGCCACCGCGGTTGAGGTATTTTGAACGACTCCGACAGTGCGCGCCGCCCCGCCGGCCGCGGTGGGGCGCTAGCATTGAACCGTTTGCTGTCCGCTGTTCGCCTTTCCAGATGACCTTTGTTGTAACGGATGCCTGCATCCAGTGTCGCCATACCGATTGCGTGGAAGTCTGCCCCATGTCGTGCTTCCACGAAGGGCCGAACTTCCTCGCCATCGATCCCGACCAGTGCATCGACTGCTCGATGTGCGTGCCGCTGTGCCCCGTAGGCGCGATCTATTCTGAGCATGACCTGCCCGAAGACCAGCGCCATTTCGTGGCGATCAACGCCGAACTGGCACGCCGCCCGGACTGGCCGCCGTTGCTGAAGGCGAAGGGGCCGCTGCCCGATCACGCCGACTGGGCAGATCACCCCGACCGGTTGTCGTTGCTGGTCCGGTAAGCCGGCGGCAATGCCGCTCAGCGTTTTCCTTCGCGATACTCGGGAAAGGCTTCGGCCAGCGTCAGCACCGTGCCGGTCATGCTGCCGTCGTAGCCGGGCAGGGCATTGACGCGCTGGCGGAAGTTTTCGCTGGTGAGCGCGCCCACGGCGCCGGCCAGCGCGCTGCTGGTCAGCATTTTCTTTTCGATGGCGAAGAAATAACGCTCCTTGAGCACGGGCACGAATTCCAGCCCAAAGCGTCGCGCCGCCGTCTCCACGCCGAAGCCCACGTCCGCCATGCCGCTGCCGATGTAGGCCGCCACCGCGGCGTGCGTGAATTCACCGTTGTTGTAGCCCTCGATCCTTGCCGGGTCGATGCCGCGCGCCGCCAGGATCAGGTCCAGCAGCAGCCGCGTGCCGGAGCCGACCTGGCGGTTGACGAAGCGCACTTCGCGCCGCATCAGGTCTTCCATCGCGTGGACGCCAAGCGGATTGCCCATGCGCACGAATAGTCCCTGGCTGCGCACCGCCAGATGGATCAGGCAATGGGTGTCGGGTTTCAGCCACGTGGTGAAGTGCCGGACCATGTCGTGCTCGAACTCGCCGACCGGCACGTGGAAGCCGGCGATATCGCAGCGCCCTCGGCCAGCGCGGCTACCGCTTCGACGCTGCCGCAGTATTTCAGGTCATGCCGGACCTGCTGCTCGTCGAGGAAATCGCGCAGTGCGGCCACCGCGAAGCCGTGGCTCGCATGCAACCGCGCAACCGGATCGGTCCGGTCCATCAGCTTCTTCAGTTCGATCTCCAGCTCCGACGCCAGGCTGTCCAGCGTCGGCGAGAGCCGTGCCCCGATACGCTTGCTGGCCCATACCAGTTGCTGTGCGAGCGGCGTGAGCGCGCTGCCGCGCCCGCGCGTCTTGGCGATCAGCGGCCCGCCAAACAGCGATTCGGCGTCGCGCAGGATGCCCCACGCGTAGCGGTACGACAACGCGACTGCCTCCGCCGACTGGCTGATGCTGCCGGAAGCTTCGATATGACCGAGCAGCGCCACCAGGCGCGACACGTCCAGCGGTTCGCCGGCCGGGCTGTCATCGTCCCGGATCTGCAGATGGGGGGAGATCGAGATACGGATCATATGAACAAAATAGCTTATTGAACCTGATCAAACACTTACTTATAGTCGCTCCAACGGCCATAAAGCCGTCGCTATACCCCGGTAAATAGGAAAAAAATAGCATATAAACGGTCGCCCTGCTGAAGAGGCGGCCCCCACAGGAGACGCCATGCCAGAAACCGCCACCCCCGCTCCGGCACCGGCCGACGCGGCCCGCACAGCGGCCATTGCCGCGATCGTGGCGCGCGCCAGGACATGCCCGGCGCCTTGCTGCCCATCCTGCACGAGATCCAGGACACCCAGGGCTACATCCCGGAGACGGCTGTGCCGGTCATCGCCAGGGCACTGAACCTGTCGCGCGCCGAGGTGCATGGCGTGATCACGTTCTACCACCATTTCCGCCAGCAGCCGGCCGGCCGCCACGTGGTGCAGGTCTGCCGTGCCGAGGCCTGCCAGTCGGTCGGCGCCGAAGCGCTGGCCGAGCACGCCAGGCGCGCGCTTGGTTGCGACTTCCATGAAACCACCGCCGACGCGCCGTCACGCTGGAGCCGGTCTACTGCCTCGGCCAGTGTGCATGTGGCCCGGCCGTGATGATGGGCGAACAACTGCACGGCTATGTCGACGCGAAGCGCTTCGATGTGCTGGTGCGCAAGCTGCGCGCTGACCAGCCTGCCAACGAGGAGGCCCAGGCATGAGCGCCGCCATCACTACCATCTTTGTCCCGCGCGATTCCACCGCGCTGGCGCTGGGCGCCGACGAAGTCGCGCGCGCCATCGAACGCGAGGCTGCGGCACGCGGCGAATCGGTCCGCATCGTGCGCAACGGTTCGCGCGGCATGTTCTGGCTCGAGCCGCTGGTTGAGGTGCAGACCGAAGCGGGCCGCGTGGCGTATGGCCCCGTCAGTTCCGATGACGTGGCGGGGCTGTTCGACGCCGGTCTTCTGCAAGGCGGCGAGCATGCGCTGGCGCATGGCCTGACTGACGAGATTCCGTTCCTCAAGCGCCAGGAACGTCTGACGTTCGCGCGTGTCGGCATTACCGATCCGCTGTCGCTCGAAGACTACCGTGCGTATGAAGGCTTTGCCGGCCTCGAACGCGCCCTGTCGATGGAGCCCGCTGCGATCGTGCAGGAAGTGACCGACTCCGGCCTGCGCGGCCGCGGCGGCGCGGCGTTCCCGACCGGCATCAAGTGGAAGACCGTGCTCGCCGCGAAATCCGCGGTCAAGTACATCGTCTGCAATGCGGACGAAGGCGACTCGGGCACGTTCTCCGATCGCATGGTGATGGAAGACGACCCGTTCGTGCTGATCGAAGGCATGACCATCGCCGGCCTGGCAGTCGGCGCGGAGCAGGGCTACATCTACTGCCGTTCGGAATACCCGCACGCGATCGCCGTGCTGAACGCGGCCATCGCCATTGCGACGGCGGGGGGCTGGCTTGGCGACGACATCCGCGGCAGCGGCAAGCGCTTTCACCTGGAAGTGCGCAAGGGCGCCGGTGCTTACGTGTGCGGCGAGGAAACCGCGTTGCTCGAAAGCCTCGAAGGCAAGCGCGGCGTGGTGCGCGCCAAGCCGCCGCTGCCGGCGCTCGAAGGCCTGTTCGGCAAGCCGACTGTCATCAACAACGTGATCTCGCTCGCGACGGTGCCCGTCATCCTCGCGCGCGGCGCGCAGCATTACCGCGACTTCGGCATGGGCCGGTCGCGCGGCACGCTGCCGTTCCAGCTTGCAGGCAACATCAAGCAGGGCGGACTTGTCGAAAAGGCGTTCGGCGTCACGCTGCGCGAACTGCTGTACGACTATGGCGGCGGCACGCGCAGCGGCCGCGCCGTGCGCGCGGTGCAGGTGGGCGGCCCGCTCGGCGCATACCTGCCCGAAGCGCGCTTCGACGTGCCAATGGACTACGAGCCTATGCCGCATTCGGCGGCGTGGTGGGCCACGGCGGCATCGTGGTGTTCGACGAGACCGTCGACATGGCGAAGCAGGCGCGCTACGCGATGGAGTTCTGCGCGATCGAATCGTGCGGCAAGTGCACGCCATGCCGGATCGGCTCCACGCGCGGCGTGGAAGTCATGGACCGGATCATCGCGGGCAACGAGCCCGTCAAGCACATCAAGCTCGTGCGCGACCTGTGCGACACCATGCTCAACGGCTCGCTCTGCGCCATGGGCGGCATGACGCCGTACCCGGTGCTGTCCGCGCTCAACGAATTCCCCGAGGACTTCGGCCTCGCCCCCAACCCAGCCAAGGCGGCCTGAGCCTGCGCCAGAACAGAACAACGGGAGACAACCATGGATTGCCGCGATGTGATCGACTTCGGCACCCCCGCCAGTGAATCGACCGAGATGGTCAGCCTCGAGATCGATGGCGTGAGCGTCACCGTGCCGGCCGGCACGTCGGTGATGCGCGCCGCGATGGAGGCAGAGGTCAGCGTACCCAAGCTGTGCGCGACCGACAGCCTGAAATCATTCGGTTCGTGCCGCCTGTGCTGGTGGAGATCGAAGGGCGCCGCGGCTATCCGGCCTCGTGCACCACGCCGGTGGAAGCCGGCATGAAGGTGAAGACCCAGAGCGACAAGCTGGCCGACCTGCGCCGCGGCGTGATGGAGCTGTACATCTCCGACCACCCGCTCGACTGCCTGACCTGCCCGACCAACGGCAACTGCGAGCTGCAGGACATGGCCGGCGAGGTGGGCCTGCGCGAGGTGCGCTACAACGACGGCGGACCGATCGCCACGCACACCGAGATGAAGAAGGATGAGTCCAATCCTTACTTCACCTACGATCCGTCCAAGTGCATCGTCTGCAACCGCTGCGTGCGCGCGTGCGAGGAAACGCAAGGCACGTTCGCGCTGACGATTTCGGGACGCGGCTTCGACTCGCGCGTGTCGCCGGGCACGAGCCAGTCGTTCATGGAATCGGACTGCGTGTCGTGCGGCGCCTGCGTGCAGGCCTGCCCGACCGCGACGCTGACCGAGACATCCGTCATCAAGCTGGGCCAGGCTCCGCGCAGCGTCGTCACCACCTGCGCTTACTGCGGCGTGGGCTGCTCGTTCAAGGCCGAGATGAAGGGCAACGAGGTCGTGCGCATGGTCCCATACAAGGACGGCAAGGCCAATGACGGCCACGCCTGCGTGAAGGGCCGCTTTGCCTGGGGCTACGCCACGCACCAGGACCGCATCCTCAAGCCGATGATCCGCGCGAAGATCACTGATCCGTGGCGCGAGGTGTCGTGGGAAGAGGCCATCGGCTACGCGGCATCGGAATTCAAGCGCATCCAGGCCAAGCATGGCAAGGACTCGATCGGCGGTATCGTGTCGTCGCGCTGCACCAACGAGGAAGGCTACCTCGTGCAGAAGCTCGTGCGTGCCGCGTTCGGCAACAACAACGTCGACACCTGCGCACGGGTTTGCCACTCGCCGACCGGCTACGGCCTGAAGCAGACGCTCGGTGAATCGGCCGGTACGCAGACGTTCAAGTCGGTCGAGAAGTCCGACGTGATCATGGTGATCGGCGCCAACCCGACCGACGGCCACCCGGTGTTTGCCTCGCGCATGAAGAAGCGCCTGCGCGCCGGTGCGAAGCTGATCGTGGTCGATCCGCGCAAGATCGACCTGGTCGATTCTCCGCACATCCGCGCCGACTACCACCTGCAGCTGCGTCCGGGTACGAACGTCGCGCTCGTGACGTCGCTGGCCCACGTGATCGTGACCGAGGGCCTGCTGGCTGACGCCTACATCGCCGAGCGCTGCGAGGACCGTGCGTTCCAGCAATGGCGCGACTTCGTCTCGCTGCCCGAGAACTCGCCCGAAGCCATGGCCGCGGTGACCGGCGTGGCGGCCGACCAGCTGCGCGGTGCCGCGCGCCTCTACGCCACCGGCGGCAATGCGGCCATCTACTACGGCCTGGGCGTCACGGAACATGCGCAGGGCTCGACCACGGTGATGGGCATCGCCAACCTCGCCATGGCGACCGGCAACGTCGGCCGCGAAGGCGTGGGCGTGAACCCGCTGCGCGGACAGAACAACGTGCAGGGTTCGTGCGACATGGGCTCGTTCCCGCACGAGCTGCCGGGCTACCGCCACGTGTCGGATTCGACCGTGCGCAGCCTGTTCGAATCGGCATGGAACGTGGAAATCAGCCCCGAGCCGGGCCTGCGCATTCCGAACATGTTCGAGGCCGCGCTCGGCGGCAGCTTCATGGGCATGTACTGCCAGGGCGAGGACATCGTCCAGTCGGACCCGAACACCCAGCACGTGGCCGCAGCGCTGTCATCGATGGAATGCATCGTGGTGCAGGACATCTTCCTGAACGAGACCGCCAAGTACGCGCACGTGTTCCTGCCGGGCTCCTCGTTCCTGGAGAAGGACGGTACCTTCACCAACGCGGAGCGCCGCATCTCGCGCGTGCGCAAGGTGATGCCGCCCAAGGCCGCTATGCCGACTGGGAGGCGACCATCCTGCTGGCCAATGCCCTGGGCTACCCGATGGACTACAAGGATCCGTCGGAGATCATGGACGAGATCGCGCGCCTGACGCCGACGTTCCACGGCGTCAGCTACAAGCGGCTCGACGAGCTGGGCAGCATCCAGTGGCCGTGCAATGCCGAAGCGCCGGAAGGGACGCCGACCATGCACATCGACCGGTTCGTGCGGGGCAAGGGCAAGTTCATCATCACCAAGTACGTGCCGACCACCGAGAAGATCACGCGCGCCTATCCGCTGATCCTGACGACGGGACGCATCCTGTCGCAGTACAACGTGGGCGCACAGACGCGCCGCACCGAGAACGTCCAGTGGCATGACGAGGACCGGCTCGAACTCCATCCGCACGATGCCGAGGAACGCGGCATCAAGGACGGTGACTGGGTCGGCGTGCAGAGCCGGGCAGGCGAGACCGTGCTGCGCGCGATCGTCAGCGAGCGCATGCAGCCGGGCGTGGTCTACACGACCTTCCACTTCCCGGAGTCGGGCGCCAACGTGATCACCACCGACAACTCGGACTGGGCTACCAACTGCCCCGAGTACAAGGTGACCGCGGTGCAGGTGATGCCGGTCGCGCAGCCGTCGGCGTGGCAGAAGCAGTACCACGCGTTCAACACGCAGCAGCTTCAGTTGCTCGAAGCCGCCAGCGCCGATCCGGCCCAGGCCACGGTCGGCTGACAGGAGGACTGCATCATGATGCGCTGCCTGAACGCGCCGGAACTCGAACCAGCGCTGCAAGCCGACGGCGAGCCCGCCACGCACAGCACGTTTGCGGTGAGCCGCTGGCGCCATGGCGAAAACGTGCTGAGCCCCGATGAGCTCGCTGAGGAAGTGCCCGTCGCGCTCGAGTACAACGGCATCTCGCATGCCGTGATGCTGGCCACGCCCGCGGACCTGGAGGACTTCGCCCTCGGCTTCAGCCTGAGCGAGGGCATCGTCGCGAGTCCGCGTGATGTGTATGGCATCGAGACCGAGACGCGCGAGCATGGCATTGCCGTGCGGCTGGAGATTGCGTCGGAGGCCTTCATGGGTCTCAAGGCGCGGCGCCGGTCGCTGGCCGGCCGCACCGGCTGCGGGCTGTGCGGCACGGAATCGCTGGAGCAGGTGATGCGCATGCCTGCGCCGGTGAAAAGCGAAGCGAATTTCCACACCGACGTGATTCAGGCTGCGTTCGTGCAGCTTCAGTTGCGGCAGGCGCTGCAGCGCGAGACTGGCGCGACGCATGCCGCCGCGTGGTTGCGCGCCGACGGGCATGTGGCGATGGTGCGTGAGGATGTGGGGCGCCACAATGCGCTCGACAAGCTTGCCGGCGCGCTCGCCCTCAGCGGCGAGGACATCGCCACCGGCGCGGTGCTGGTCACCAGCCGTGCCAGCTATGAAATGGTGCTCAAGACCGCGGCCATCGGCGCCGGCGTGCTGGCTGCGGTATCAGCCCCGACGGCGCTGGCCGTGCGGCTGGCCGAGCAGGCCAACATCACGCTGACCGGCTTCGTTCGCGCGAGTGGCCACGTGGTTTATTCCCATCCCCAACGCCTGCAACACGAAGCGAGCCCGGCATGAAGATCGACAACCTGATTACGATGGCCAACCAGATCGGCAGCTTTTTCGAGGCGATGCCGGATCGTGAGGAGGCGTTGGCTGATATTGCCGGGCATATCAACGGTTCGTGGGAACCGCGGATGCGGAGGCTTTGCTGGGACATGTGGATGCCGATGCTGGCGCCGGGCTGCTGGGGGTTGTGCAGGAGGCCCTGGCGAGGCATCGGGGGGTGTTGGAATAGGGCATTTGGGAGGATGTCGTGCCTGGCCTGCGCGCGCCAAGCACGACAAGCCCATCAAGGCCCGATCCCCTATCTCAGCCTCATCGGCTCCAGCAACGCCCCGTCATATTCCCCCCTTGAAATCTTCCCGAGCTCCAGCATCCGGTGCAGGATATATGCCTGCCGCTGCCGCGCGCGCCGGGGATTGACTACCGGGTTGTTGGCCGATGGCGCCTTCGGCAGTCCCGCAAGCATTGCGCATTCCGCCAGCGTCAACTGCCCCAACTGCTTCCCGAAGTAGGTCTGCGCAGCATCCGCAAATCCATACGCTCCCTGCCCGAGATAGATCTTGTTCATGTAAAGCTCGAGGATCTCGTCCTTGCTCATGGCCTTCTCGATCCGGTACGACAGCAGCACCTCATACAGCTTGCGCGTGTAGGTCTTCTGGCGCGAGAGGAAGAAGTTGCGCGCGACCTGCATGGTGATGGTGGACGCGCCCTGAGACAGGTCATCGGACAGATTGGCGATGCCGGCACGGATGACGCCGACATAGTCGATGCCGTCATGCAGGTAGAAGCGTTCGTCCTCGATCGCGACCACGGCGTCAGTCAGGTCGCGCGGGAAGTCGCGCAGGGGCACGTAGTCGGGCGTGCTGCGAAACGCAGCCAGTGCATCGAGCGACGGTAGCTGCCGACTGGCCACCAGCACGGCAACCGTGGCCAGCAGCGCTGCGCCGATCACGGCGAGCACCAGCAGTTTGACAAAGGCGGACCAGAGACTTTTCATGCCGCGTATTGTGCCAGCCCCGCGCGGTAGCGGCGCGCGCGCTTGTCCAGGCGGAATCGGCGCAGATTGCGGCCGCATGAGATGGATCAAGATTTTGGTCGATGTGGGGATTCCTCGCGTGCCAGGGGCGTCTCACCTGTAAAGGCGCATGCAGCAAAGCAAAGCGGCATGGCCTGAGGCTTCGCGCAATGCGGGAAACCGGCAGGTGACGCATGCGCGGGTGGGATCTGAAATAATTAGGACTTGATCATGAAGGTTTTAGTGCGTGGTCTGCGGCCCGGCGTTGACGCCGCAACCTTGTGTGCGGCGCTCAGGCCCTACGCCGATGTGCGTGCAGTGGAACTGGTACGCGATGGCGATCCCGAGCGTCCGTGGGCATGGGTCGACATCGCGGCGGGAGCGCTGACGGTATGGAAACTGGTGGCGCGGCTCGATGGCCGCTACATTGCCGGCTGCCATCTGCGCTGGCACGTGCCGGCTTATCGCGGCCGCAAGGCAGCGCCGGCAGCGGCTTGAAGGATAGTCAGGAACGAGGCGCGAACGGACGGCGCCACAGAAGACAGAAAAAGGAAGACAGATGATGAGCCAATGGAAGGCCTGGGCCGGATGCCTGCGTGCATTGCAGCCGGCAGGCCTGCACACGGTAGTCCCGTTCGGGCCTGCCGCAAACGGGAGCGAACTGGGACTGGAAACCGTCAGCAATGCGCGCGACCTCGGCGGCCTGTTCGGCGCAGGCGCCGCCGGGTGCGGCATGGCCGCCTGTACCGCAGCGGCAATCCGGCGCTCGCGTGCGGCGCGGACATCGAGCGATTGCAGGGGTGGGGGCTCGACGCCGTGGTTGACTTCCGCTCGCCGGGCGAAAAGTCCGCCGACGAGGCTCCGTTCGGCGAACGCTTCAACTGGATTGCGATGCCGGTGCTCGAAGGCAGCATGACCATGGACGTTCTGATGCCGCGCCTGCGCGAAAGCACGCCTGAACAGGTTGATGCCTTCATGCTCGAGGTTTATCGTGATTTTCCGGTGCGCTACCGGCAGGTCTTTGGCGAGTTCATGCGCAATGCGCAGGCGGGAAAGACGCTGCTGTATCACTGCACCGCGGGCAAGGACCGCACGGGGTTCGCCTCGTTGCTGCTGCTCTCGGCGCTCGGTGTGGGGCAGGGCGATATCCTCGCCAACTACCTCGAATCCAATCAGCGCAATGCGCGCTTCAATACGCAGGCGCTGGAGCGCATCGCGCAATTTGGCATCCGGCCGGAAGTCATGATGCCGTTGCTGGAGGTCAGGGGCAGTTATCTGGAGGCTTCGATGCAGGCGATCGAGGATGGCTATGGGGATATGGGGAGGTATCTATCGGAAGGGTTGGGGGTGGATGTTGAAGGGGTTAGAGCGCATTACCTTGAATGAGGGGCCGTGCTGGCCACGCGCCGCCACGCCGGCGAAACAGCGGCGAAACAGCGGCGCGTGGCCAGCACGATGCCATAACCAGGCCCTCACCCCTTCCCCCTTCCCCGCATAATCCTCGCCGTACTCAAGGCCACAATTCCTTCTTCATCCGTAGGCAAGACAAGCACGGGTACCCGGCTGCCATTGCTGCTGATCCGCTGCCCGTTCTCCTCATTGGCCGCAGCATCAAGGCTGACGCCAAACAGCGATTCCAGATGCGCACAGATGCGCGAGCGCACCGCAGGTGAATTGGCCCCAATGCCGGCCGTGAACACCATCGCATCAAGCCCGCCAAGCGTGACCGCAAGCTTGCCGATCTCCTGCGCCGCGCGGTACGCGTAAAAATCCACCGCCAGCCGCGCGCGCGCTCGTCGCTGGCCAGCAGCACCCGCATATCGCTGCTCACGCCCGACAACCCCTTGAGCCCCGACTCCCCATACAGCATCGTCTGGATCGCATCGGCGGTCATGCCTTGCTGTGCGAGCCACAGCACCGCGCCCGGATCGATCGCGCCGCAGCGCGTGCCCATCGGCAGTCCGTCGAGCGCGGTCAGACCCATGGTGCTGTCGACGCTGCGTCCGTTACGCATCGCGCAAAGGCTCGCGCCGTTGCCGAGGTGCGCGACGATCACGCGTCCTTCGGCCAGATCGGGCGCGACCTGGCTCAGGCGCCGCGCGATGTACTCGTAGGACAGGCCGTGGAAGCCATAGCGCCGGATGCCCCGTTCGTAGTACGAGTAGGGCAGCGCCATCAGTTGCGCCAGCATGTCGTGGCCCGCATGGAAGGCGGTGTCGAAGCAGGCCACCTGCAGCAGGTCCGGCGCTGCCTTGCGCACCGCGCGGATGGCAGTGAGGTTGTGCGGCTGATGCAGCGGGGCGAGCGGGATCAGCGCTTCGAGCCGTGCGATGACGTCGTCGTCGATGCATACGGCCTCGGAGAAGTCGCTGCCGCCATGCACGACACGGTGGCCGACCGCCACCGGCGGGTTGTCGCGCAGGCCGATGCTGAGCACGAGGCGCACCAGGCGGAAAGCGGCGTCGTGGTCGGCGACCTGCGACACGGGAAACGATTCGTCGGCGACGACGTGGCCGTCGGCCATGCTGGCGCGCAGCCGCGGCGCGACGCCGATGCCTTCGATCTGCCCGTGCGCGCTCGGCACGGGATTGATGTCGGCATTGTCATGCGCGCCTCCGGCACGGTGTAGACCGATACCTTGACGCTTGACGAGCCCGCATTGACGACGAGGATGACGGGATGGGTGGCACTCACGCTCGATGCACTCCGCATAAGGTTGGGGGGGCGGCTCAGACGCTTACGGCAGCCTCGGCGCTGCGGCGCGCGTGCGCGAGCAGTACCGCGATGGCACAGCTGCCGATGCGCGCGCGCACGCTGTCGGCGCGGCTTGTCAGGATGATGGGCACGCGCGCGCCGAGCACGATGCCCGCGGCTTCTGCGCCGGCCAGGAACGTGAGCTGCTTGGCGAGCATGTTGCCCGCTTCCAGGTCGGGCACGAGCAGGATGTCCGGGTCGCCGGCCACTTCGGAGTCGATGCCCTTGGTGATCGCGGCTTCGCGGCTGATGGCGTTGTCGAATGCGAGCGGGCCGTCGAGCAGCGCGCCGGTGATCTGGCCGCGTCGGCTCATCGTGCATAGCGCCGCGGCGTCGATGGTAGACGGGATCTTGTCGGTCACTGTCTCGACCGCGGAGAGAATGGCTACTTTCGGGCGCTCGACGCCGAGCACGCGCACCAGGTCGATCGCATTGCGGCAGATGTCGGCCTTGTCGTTGAGCGTCGGGAAGATGTTCACGGCCGCGTCGGTGATGAACAGCGGCTTGTGGTAGGTGGGCACATCCATCGCGAACACATGCGACAGGCGCCGGCCCGTGCGCAGGCCGCTGGCCGAGGCGGTGACCTCATGCAGCAGTTCGTCGGTGTGCAGGCTGCCCTTCATCAGCAGCTCGGCATCGCCGTTGCGCACGGCCTCGACCGCGCGCGCGGCGGACGCATGGCTGTGGGGCGCATCGATGATCACGGTGTCGCCGAGCGGCAGGCCCTGTTCGGCGGCGACCTGGCGGATGCGCGCCTCCGGACCCACGAGAATCGGAACGATCAGGCCGAGGCTGGCGGCTTCGAGCGCGCCGCTCAACGACGACGCGTCGCACGGGTGCGCCACCGCGGTGGGAATGGGCGGCAGGCCGGCGCAGCGCGCCAGCAGCGTGGCGTACTTGTCGGTGCCGTGCGCGGTGGCGCCGGCTCGGCAGGCATGGACAGGACGGACGAGGCAGCAGTCATGGCGGAATCCGGTTGGGGTGGGTCGGCATGTTGCGCTGCGCAAGGCGCATCGCGCCCAGTATAGGCGACGTTTCTGTCCGTTCGGTGATTTGGGAATGACGCCCGGAATGCCGGCTGCACTCCACAAAAGGTGCGCCAAGCGCTACTCACCGTGTTCCATATGGCGCGGTTGCCATTACCACGTCCCGCTGCTAGGCTTGTTTTTGCTGCGAAGCACAACGCGTCACATCCAGGTTATTCCGAGGGACTGTTCCGGCACGCGTGGCGCGTCCGCCCACACCAATCAGGGGAAGTGGAATGCCAGCTAGTGAATCCACCGGCCAGCCCGGCACGCAGCCCGGCCAGCCTGAATCCAGCGGCGCGCTGGCGCAATTCGGCGCCTTCGCCCCGTTTTTGCGTGGCCATGGGCCGCCGTTGAATATGGGGTCGATGCGTGGCAGCGCTCCATCCTGCTGCAGGACATCCTGCGCCAGCGCGGCAATGAAACCACCGAGCACGAGCGCGAAGGCATGCCGCCCGTGCTCGTGTTCGACCACGAAACGCTCGCTGACGCGCGCACGCTGCCCGAGCCGGTCAACTACGCCCTGCTGCGCATCATCCCGCCCGCCGACATGCCGACCGATCCGGCCAAGCGCCCGTTCGTCGTGATCGACCCACGCGCCGGGCACGGCCCCGGCATCGGCGGCTTCAAGGCCGATAGCGAGATCGGCATCGCGCTGCGCATGGGGCACCCGTGCTACTTCATCACGTTCTTTCGTGACCCGTGTCCGGGCCAGACCATCGAGGCGGTCGCGCGCGCCGAGGCCGGCTTCCTGAAGCTCATCAATGAACGCCATCCCGACGCACCCGGCAAGCCGTTCGTGGTCGGCAATTGCCAGGCCGGCTGGGCACTGATGATCCTCGCGGCGGTGGCGCCGGAGGCCGTCGGCCCGCTGCTGGTGGCGGGCGCGCCGCTGGCGTACTGGTCCGGCGTGCGCGGCACAACCCGATGCGCTACAGCGGCGGCCTCCTCGGCGGCTCGTGGCTCGCATCGCTCACCGCGGACATGGGCAACGGCCGCTTCGACGGCGCATGGCTCGTGCAGAATTTCGAGCAGCTCAACCCGTCCAACACGCTGTGGGGCAAGCTCTACAACGTCTACGCGAACGCCGACACCGAGGGCCCGCGCTTCCTGGAGTTCGAGCGCTGGTGGGGCGGCCACTTCCTGATGAACCGGGAAGAAATCGACTGGATCGTGCAGAACCTGTTCGTCGGCAACCGCCTGACCGCGGGGCAGGTGCGCAGCGCCGACGGCAAGACCGTGGTGGACCTGCGCAATATCCGCTCACCGATCGTCGTGTTCGCGTCCTGGGGGGACAACATCACGCCGCCGCAGCAGGCGCTGAACTGGATTCCCGACCTGTACGCCACCGAGGAGGAGCTGGTGGCCAACGACCAGGTCATCGTGTACTGCCTGCATCCAACCGTCGGGCACCTGGGCATCTTCGTTTCGGCGGGCGTGGCCAATCGCGAACACAGCGAACTGTTCTGCGCGCTGGACCTGATCGACGTGCTGCCGCCGGGGCTGTACGAGGCGAAGATCGAGGACATCGCGCCAGGCACCCCGCACCGCGACCTGATCGAAGGGCGCTACCTGGTGCGCTTCGAGCGCCGCAAGATTGCCGATATCCTCGCGCTGGACGATGGCCGCGAGGACGAGCGCGCCTTCGAGGTCGTGCGCCGGGTGGCCGACGTCAACCAGCATCTCTACGATACCTTCGCTTCGCCGGTGGTGCGCGCGGCGTCGACGGAGGTCACCGCGGAGGCGGCGCGCGCCGCTCACGCTTCGCGCCTGGAGCGCTCCCTGGCCACCGATGCCAATCCCTGGATGCAATGGATCCGCGCCATGCGCCGATGGTTCGCGAGCACCGTCAGCCCGTCTCTCAGGACAACCCGTTCCTGACGATGGAACGTGCGGTGTCGGCGCAGATCACCAGCGCGCTGGACCAGTACCGCGATGCGCGCGATGCCTGGTACGAACTGGCGTTCGAAACCCTCTACCAGTCGCCGCTGATGGCGGCGCTGGTGGGCATGCAAGCCCAGGCGCCGGTCAACCTGGAATCGCCGGTGACCGTGCAGTTGCGCAAGGAACTCGCGCAGCGCCGCCTGAGCGATGCCCAAGCCGCCATCGAACAGGGCGGCATGCACGAAGCCTTCGTGCGCATCCTGGCCTACGTGGCGGACACCAGTGCGGCGATCGAGGAGCGTCCGTTCAACCTGCTGCGTCAGATGGCGCGCGAGCAGCCGGAAGGGCGCGGACGCCTGACGCTGGCCGAGTTCAAGTCGCTCGTGCGGCAGCAGACGTCCATCGTGCAGCTAGACCGCCAGCGCGCGCTCGAAGCCCTGCCGCTGCTTGTGCCGGACCACGACGAGCGCCGCCGGCTGATGGTGGCTGCGCATCGCGTACTGACCGTGATCGCCCCACTCGAGGACGAGCGTCTGGCGCGCTACCGCGAAGTGGCCGATGTACTGGGCACGGATCATGCGCATGGCGGAGCGCAGCCTGCCAAGCCGCCTGCAGTGGCACCACCGGCGAAGATAGGCAACGGGCGCGCGGGGGTGACGCGTTCCGAGGCGGGAAGCACGATGGTCGCCGGCAAGCCTCGCACTCACTGACAAGCCTTTTCGGGAGTCCGCCATGATGCAGGTATCGAATCCGCCGCTGGCCGGCGCACGCGTGCTCGTCGTCGGCGTGGCCAATGCCGAATCCATCGCCTGGGGATGCGCGCGCGCATTCCGTGAACTGGGTGCCGAGCTCGCGCTGACCTATCTCAATGACAAGGCCTATCCGCATGTGTCGCCGCTGGCCGAGGCAGTGCAGGCGCCGATCCTGATGCCGCTCAATGTCGAGGACGACGCGCAGATGGACGCGCTGTTCGCGCGTATTGCCAGCGATTGGGGCCGGCTCGACGCGGTCGTGCATTCGGTCGCGTTCGCACCGAAAGAGGACCTGCAGGGCGGCCTGATCAACTCGTCGGCCGCGGGTTTTGCGCGCGCGATGGATATCTCGTGCCACTCGTTCATCCGCATGGCGCGGCGCGCGGCGCCGCTGATGACCGAGGGCGGCACGCTGTTCGCGATGAGCTATGAAGGCGCCAACCGCGTGGTGCCCAACTACGACCTGATGGGGCCGGTCAAGGCCGCGCTGGAAGCGAGCTGCCGTTATCTCGCGCATGAACTCGGGCCGCGCGGCATCCGTGTGCATGCGATTTCCCCGGGGCCGCTCAAGACTCGCGCGGCGTCGGGGCTGAAGGACTTCGACCTGCTGCTGGCCGAGGCTGCCGGCCGCGCGCCGCTCGGCGAGCTGGTCGACATCATGGATGTCGGCTTTGCCACAGCCTACCTGGCCACCTCGTATGCGCGCCGGATTTCCGGCAACGTGGTGTACGTGGATGGCGGCGTGCACATCATGGCCTGAGCGCGCCTGGCGCGCTGCCTGACCACGGACCGATGCAGATACTGATCCGCGGCCTGCGCCGCAACGTCACCGAAGCGATGCTGCACGACATGCTCGCGCAGCATGCGCCGGTCAACGCCGTCGAGATCGTCCGCGAAGGCGATCCCGAGCGCCCATGGGCATGGGTGGACCTGTCGATCGACCGTTTCATGGCGTGGAGGCTGATGCGCCAGCTGGACAGGCAGTGCTTCGCCGGCGGCCGCATGCACTGGTATATCCCGGTGCATCAGGAGCCCGTAGACGCGGCTGACGGCGCAAAGCGATTACCATAATCGCATTCCGACTCTGTCGCGCCGCCTTCGCCGGGCGGTGCTCTCACGCCATGCTTGAACTCCAGGGAGCCATCTGGTTCCGCTCCGGCTCGCAGGACTGGGGCGGCAAGGACCGCATCGCGCTGCTGGCCGCCATCGGCGAGCAGGGCTCGATCACGGCCGCGGCGCGTGCCGTGGGCATCAGCTACAAGGCCGCGTGGGACGCCATCGACGCCATGAACAACAGCGCGGGCGAACCGCTCGTGGTGCGCGCCGCCGGCGGCAAGGGCGGTGGCGGCACGCGCCTCACCGAGCGCGCGGAGCAACTGATCCGCACCTATCGCGCGCTAGAGGAAGAACACCGGCGCTTCGTTGCGCACCTCGGCCGGCTCGGCCCGCTCGGCGACAGCGCGGCCGAAGGCCTTAACGTGATGAGGCGTTTCATGATCCGTACCAGTGCGCGCAACAAGCTCTTCGGCAAGGTGGACAGCGTCCGCAGCGGCGCCGTCAATGACGAGGTGGTGCTGGCGCTGCCGGGCGGCCAGACCATTGTCTCCACCATCACGCACGAGAGTGTCGAAACGCTCGAACTGCGGCCCGGCGTCGAGGCCTTTGCGCTGGTGAAGGCGTCGTCGGTGCTGATCGGCTTGCCCGATCCGGGCCTGCGCCTGTCCGCGCGCAACCAGCTTCCCGGCGTGGTGTCGCGCGTCGTTCCCGGCGCCGTCAATGCCGAAATCGTGCTGGAACTCGACGGCGGCGGCAGCGTGGCGGCCATCGTCACCAATGAAAGCGTACAGGCGCTCGGGCTTGCGCCGGGCGAACGTGCGCTTGCGATCTTCAAGGCGTCGGCCGTGATCCTGGGCGTGGTCGGGTAGGGTCGGCAGCACAGCCACCACACGTCGTCCATAATGTCGGGTTTTGACGCGTGACCCGCCATACCCGCACATGGACGCTTCGCTGGCCGGCTTTTCCCTTGGCCTCTCCCTGATCCTTGCCATCGGTTCCCAGAACGCCTTCGTGCTGCGGCAGGGGCTGCGCCGCGAGCATGTGTTCTGGGTCTGCCTGGTATGCGCCGCGTCCGACGCGTTGCTGATCCTCGCCGGGGTGTCGGGCTTTGCAGTCATGATCCGCGAGCTTCCATGGCTCGGTGCGGCCATGCGTTATGGCGGCGCGGCCTTCCTGTTCTGGTATGGCGCGCGCAGCTTCCTGGCGGCGATGCGCTCGTCGGCGGTGCTCGACCCCAGCAATGCCGAGCCGCGGCCGCTGCTGGCGACGCTCGGGGTCTGCCTGGCGTTCACCTGGCTCAATCCGCACGTGTACCTCGATACCGTGATGCTGATCGGCTCGGTGTCCACGCAGTTTCACGGCAGGGAAATGCAGTTCGCCGCCGGCGCCATGACCGCGTCGTTCCTGTTCTTCTTCGCGCTCGGCTATGGCGCGGCGCTGCTGCGGCCGGTGTTCGCGCGTCCGCGCGCGTGGCAGGTGCTGGAAGTGGTCATCGGCGTGACCATGTGGGCGATTGCGGTGAAGCTGCTGCGGGGCTGATCAGGGGTTTCTCCCCTCTCCCGCACGCGGGAGAGGGGCCGGGGGTGAGGGTCAGCGCTTGCAACTGCGATGACCTTCACTTCGTGGCAGCTTCGGCCCTCACCCCCGACCCCTCTC
Organism: Cupriavidus sp. UYMMa02A; assembly: GCA_001725945.1. Lineage (GTDB taxonomy): Bacteria > Pseudomonadota > Gammaproteobacteria > Burkholderiales > Burkholderiaceae > Cupriavidus. The sequence goes on from LRMT01000170.1 coordinate 51,434, forward strand.
CCACGGTGTGGGAGAGGGGAGAAACCAATTAACCGTCTTCGGCACGCAACATGGCAAGAAACGTAGAAATCAAGGCGCGTCTGCACAGCATCGCCACCATCGAACCACGTGTCGCCGCACTCGCCGACAGCGGCCCCGGCGTGGCCGAGGCGCATGATCTGCTGGAACGGCTCGGGGTGGACGCGGACGCCCTGATCGAGGGCGCCTATGTCGACCTGCTGCGCGCGGCTCAGACCACGCGGCCGGCAGCGGCGCGTAGACGGGCGGATGCCGGCGCGAGTTGCCGCTGCCGTAGATCTTGCCTTCACGGATCTCCAGCACATGCTCGCCAAGTGCTTCCACATCGGCCGGGTCGTGTGAGATGACGAGCATCGGCACGTCCAGGCTGGCCTGCAGCGCGCGCAGCTCTTCGCGCATGCGGATGCGCAGGGCCGGGTCGAGCGCGGAGAACGGCTCATCCAGCAGCACGATATCGGGCCGCGCCACCAGCGCGCGCGCCAGTGCGACGCGCTGCTTCTGCCCGCCTGAAATCTCCGCAGGGTAGTTGCCGACGATCTCGCGCAGGCCGAAAGCCTCTATCCAGCGCTCGGCTTCCGGATGCGTGGCGCTGCGGCGCGGATTGCGCCAGCCCTTCGCGAGGCCGAAGGCAATGTTCTGGCCCACGGTCAGGTGCGGGAACAGCGCGTATTCCTGGAACAGGTAGGCCACGCGGCGCTCCTGCGGGCGCACGTTGGTGCCGGCTTCGGCATCGAACAGCGTGCGGCCGTTGAGCACGATGCGGCCCGAATCAGGCATCAGCAGCCCGGCAATGGCGCGCAAGGTCAGGCTCTTGCCCGCGCTGACGGGCCGAACAGCGCAATGCGGCGGCTGTCGGAATCGAAAGCGATGTCCAGCTCGAACTGCCGGTCGGCCGAGACCATGCGCTTGCGGATGCTGATCTGCATGCTCATGGCGCCCTCACTGTGATGCACGCGACCGCCGCAGGCGACCGCGTTCGTAAATTTCGGCCGGATTGCGCGCCCTGGCAGGCACCAGCCGACCCGCGACGACCAGGATCACGATGCAGGTCACCGACGTGACCAGCACCAGCAGGTTGGCGGTGTTGTCGTCCCCGGCCTGCACGGCCTCGTAGATGGCGACCGAGAGTGTCTGCGTGCGTCCGGGCAGGTTGCCGGCCACCATCAGCGTGGCGCCGAACTCGCCAAGCGCGCGCGCAAAGGCCAGCAGCACGCCGGCGAAGATGCCGCGCGCGGCCAGCGGCAGCGTCACGCGAAAGAAGATGCCGGCCTCCGGCACGCCGAGCACGCGCGCGGCGTCTTGGTGGTCCACGCCTTCGAAGGCCGCGCGGGCCGATTTCAGCACGAGCGGAAAGGCGACGACCGTCGAGGCCAGTACGGCACCCTGCCAGGTGAAGACCAGCTCGATCCCGAGGCTGTCCAGCCACTCGCCAAACACGCCGCGCCGGCCCACCAGCACCAGCAGGTAGTAGCCGAGCACCGTCGGCGGCAGCACCAGCGGCAGTGTCAGCACCGCATCGACCACGTCGCGCGCGGGCGAGCGCCAGCGTGCCAGCGCATAGGCCGCCGCTACGCCAAGCACGGCGTTGAGCGCGGTGGCCCAGCCAGCAACCTTCAGCGACAGCAGCAGCGGTACCCAGACAGCGTCCATGGCTTGCGGTGATTCCGGTCAGGGCTTCTGGAAGCCGTAGCGCGCCAGGATGGCCTGGCCCTCGGCGGACGTCACATAGCTGACGAAGGCCGTTGCCTGCGCGTTCTGCTTCGTCACGCTGGTCACGGCGATGGGGTAGGTCACGGGCGTACGGCTCGGCACGCGCACGGCCACCTTTACCTTGTCGGGCATGACCGCCGCGTCGGTGGCGAACACAAAGCCGGCCTCGACCTCGCCGCGCGCCACGTAGTCCAGGCTCTGGCGCACGTTCTGGGCGAACACGCCCTTGGCGGAGACGGCATCCCACAAGCCCGCAGCTTCCAGCGCGCCTTGGTGTAGCGGCCGACCGGCACCGAAGCCGGATTGCCGAAGGCGATGCGCTTCACGCCGGGTTTGGTCAGGTCCTGCAGCGAGCCGAGGTTCAGCTTGCTGTCATGCGGCACGATCATCACGATCTGGTTCGCGGCGAAGTCGTGGCGCGTGGCCGGGACCACGACCTTCTCGGCCTCGGCCTTGTTCATGGCTTCCTGGTCAGCCGAGGCAAAGACGTCGGCCGCGCGCCTTGACGATCTGCTGCATCAGCACGTCCGACGCGCCAAAGTTCAGCACGACCTTGGTGTCGGGATGCGCTTTTTCGTACGACTCGGCGAGCGACGTTGAACGCATTGGTCAGGCTCGCCGCCGCCGACACGACCAGGTCGGCGCCAAAGGCCGGCGGCGCAGCCAGCGCCAGGGCGGCCAGCGCGGCGCTGGCGAAATGAACGGCACGGCGTCGGCAAGCCGAGCCCGGCGTGCAGGCGGAGCGCAGGGAGTGCATGGGAAGGTTCCTGGAGCGCGCGGACGCGCGCATGGCCTTGGGCGTACTGTCAGGCGCAATATAAGGCTGTATATAGCGATTCGTCAATGATGCGCCATGACGGTCGGCATGGGTATTGCCACCGGCACAAGGCCGGTATCACAGGCGGCGAATGCCGCACAGGCAAGAAACAGCGGGAGGGGATAGGGCAGGCGCGCCGGAGCTGGCGCGCCAGGTCTGGGGTTCAGGCTGGCGGCGTGCCTTCCTTGAACAAGGATTTCAACTGCGCGCGCAGCTCAGGGGTGTCCTGATGCTGGTGCACCGCCACCGCATGCTGGACCGCGGCTTCGAGCAGTTCGTCTTCGCTGTCGGCGCTCAGCGCGACCGTGCAGTGGGTGTCGCTCGGATATTCGCGGCAATCGACATACTTGCGTCCCATATCGCCTCCTCACGCCGGCCAGGAAAGCCGGCGTTTCCAAGTATAGGGCGCGGGACCGGCCTGGTTACAGCACCGGAGTGAGAACCTTGCCGGTGGACAGGAATGCTTCCAGGTTCTCCAGCGTGAGCGCGGTCATGGCGGCGCGCGTTTCATGGGTGCCGCTGGCCATGTGCGGCGCAAGCACGACATTGTCGAGCGCCAGCAGCGCGGGCGGGACATTGGGCTCGTCGCAGAACACGTCGAGGCCGGCACCGCCCAGCCGCCCTTCGGCCAGCGCCTCCACCATCGCGGCTTCGTCGATCACACTGCCGCGCGAGACATTGATGAGGATGCCTTTGGGCCCCAGCGCCTCGATGATCTCGCGCGAGACCAGGCCGGCGGTTTCCGGTCCACCCACGCAAGTCACCACGAGGAAGTCGGCCCATGCTGCCAGCGCCTTCAGATCGCCTTCAAAGCGCCACGGCGCACCGTCGCGCGGGCGGCGGTTGTGGTACGCGATCTCCATGTCGAAGCCGCTTGCGCGGCGCGCGACGATCTCGCCGATGCGGCCCAGGCCCAGAATGCCCAGCCTCTTGCCCGACACGCGCCGGGTCAGCGGAAAGCCGCCCTGCGGCCAGCGCTGCGCACGCACGAAGCGGTCGCCATGGGCGATGCCGCGCGCGGCGTCGACCAGCAGGCCGAAGGCCAGGTCGGCCACGCAGTCGTTGAGCACGTCGGGCGTATTGCTGACCTGGATGCCGCGGGCGCGTGCCGCGTCGAGCGCGATGGCGTCATAGCCCACGCCAAAGCTGACGATGGCCTCGAGCCGGGGCAGCGCGTCGATCAGCTCGGCACTGCAGCCATGCCGTGCCGAGGTCACCACGATGCGCACCTCACCGCCATGTTCGCGTGCCCAGGCCAGCGGATCGGCCTGCTGCCACAGCGCGGCCGCGCTGAAGCGCTCCTGCAGCGTGAGATTGGTCTGCGGCGCGAGCGGGCCGACCTGGAGAATCTGGATAGCGGACATGGGAGCGAACGGAAATCGGGGGAGGGTGAACGGAACAGCGGAACAGCCAGAGACGCGCACAGGCTGCGCGCCCGAGCCGGCAATGGTAGCGCAGGCCCGGCGATCTTGCCCGCCGCTGCCGTGCGCGCTGCGTTATGCTGGCGATCGTGCTGATCAACCGCTGCGCGTACGCGCCCATGCCATGAAGAGCCTCTACCTGGCCGGTTTCGATGTGTTCCGCGAAGATGCCCTCGACTGGGGCAAGCAGCTCAAGGCACTGTGCGCCGAGTACGGCTTTGAAGGGCTGTATCCGCTGGACAAGCAGGTGCCGGCCGGCCTGCATGGGCCGGAGGCAGCGCGATGGATCTACGATGCCAATATCGCGTTGATTCGCCAGGCCGACATGGTGATGGCCAACCTTGATGACTTTCGCGGACCGGGCGAGCCGGATTCGGGGACGGCCTTTGAAGTCGGGTTTGCTGTGGCGCTGCAGAAGCCGGTATGGGGGTATCTTGGCGATGCCGGCTCGCTGCGTGAACGCGTAGGGGTTGGTATTGATGATCAGGGGCGGGTGCGTGATGCGCGCGATTTCCTCGTTGAAGATTTTGGACTGCCGAAAATCTGATGCTCGCTTGCCCGGCGAGGCTCGTTCGCGGTGGACCGCTGGAGTGCCTGCAGGCCATGGCGGATGCTGAACGGCGGCGTATCGTGCGGCGGGAGCGCGATGCAGCGTTATGGGATGCGAACGACTAATAACCGCTAGCAGGACAAGGACCACAGGCGGTTCGCTCCCCTCTCCCGCTTGCGGGAGAGGGGCCGGGGGAGAGGGCAGGCGCATGCCAAGCATGGTGGCGCTTCACTTCGTGGGCACTCCGGCCCTCTCCCCCGACCCCTCTCCCACTTGCGTGGGAGAGGGGAGCAAACAGTTGGCAATGGGCCGGGCAGTTCGTGCCTCGCCAACTCACCGCCTCAAAGACTGCACTCCTGCCGCAATCTCCCCGGCCGCTCCGGCCAGAATCTCCCGGTAGGCAGTCACCACCCCCTCCACCTCGCCGGGCGCTGGCAATTCCGACTGCGTCCGCCCGCTTACCACCTTCCCATCCGGCAATCGTCGCACAGTCCAGTTGATGGTCGCACCGGCGCGCTGGCCGACGTCGGCATCGAGCCGGACCACTTCCGTAGTGATGCGATAGACCGGCGCCACATCGACCAGCCCCTGCTGATACGTATCCACCGCGCCGAGGCTGGCCTGCAGGCGCTGCGACAGCGCATCGCGCAGCTCCTCGGGCAGCGGCGACGACCAGCGTGACAGGTCAAGCAGCTTGAGCCCGCCTTCGTTGCCGTTACGCGTGTCGCGCACCACAAGCTGTGGCCGGTTCAGGCGTTCGGGCACACGCACAGGTGCCACCTCGATCCAGATCGGGTCCGTCGTTGGCACAGCCGGCGTCACGGCGCTGACATCGGCAGCCGGTCCCTGCGCCAGCGTGTAGTAACGAGGTTCCGGCGAGGCACAGCCCGCCAGCACGGTGACGAGCCCGGCAGCAAGCGCGCATGCGCGCATGGCGTGGATGCGATTCATCATTCCTTCTCCGGCTTGCCGCGCAGCAGCGCTTCAGGATGGCGTTCGAGATAGTCGGTCAGTATCCGCAGCGAGGTCGCGGTGCGGGTCAGTTCCTGCATCATGCGGCGCGTGTCCTGCTGCAGCGGCGCGTCGGACGACAGCGTGCCGTTGGCGGTCGACAGCGTCTTGCGCGCGTCCTGCAGCGCGGCCAGCACCTGCGGCGCGACGTCGCCATTGAGCTGCTTCACGAGCTCGTCGGCGCTCGCGAGCGTGACGTTGAGCGCCGCCACCGACTTGCGCAGGTCCTGTCCGATCTGGTCGAACGGCACCTTGTCGATGCGGTTGACGATGTCGCCGACCTGCGCCTGGAGCTGGTCGAACGTGCCCGGCGTGGTGGCGAATTCGGGGATCGGCGCGTTCAGGTCGACGTTGGCGGGCGGCGCCTTCGGGAAGAAGTCGAGCGCCACGTACAACTGACCGGTCAGCAGGTTGCCGGTGCGAAGCTGCGCGCGCATGCCGCGCTTGAGCAGCCCCGCGATGATCTCGTGGCGGCGGTTGGTGTCCTGCACGTCGCGCTCGCGGAATCCCATGCGCGACGGGTACAGCTCCACCACCACCGGCATGCGGAACGCCTTCTTGTCACGCTGGAACTCGATGCCGATGGAGCGCACCTGGCCCACGATCACGCCGCGGAAGTCCACCGGCGCGCCCGGCGACAGGCCGCGCACGGACTGGTCGAAGTTGAGCACGGCCAGCGTCGGGGCGAGTTCCTCGGGTTCCTTCATGGCCTCGGCCTGGTCGGCTGCGAGCAGGAACTGCGTGTTCTCGGCGGCGCCATCGGTCGCGCTGGTGCCCTCGGGCGCCTGGAAGGCGACGCCACCGAGCAGCACCGTCACCAGCGACTGCGTGGACAGCTTGAGGCCCGAGGCATCGAGTTTGAGATCCACGCCGCTCGCATGCCAGAAACGCGTGTCGGCGTTCACGAGCCGGTCATAGGGCTTGTTGACGAACACGCGCAGCGTGATGTCGCGCCCGTTCGGATCGAGCTGGAAGGCCACCACCTGGCCCACCTGCACGCGCGGTAGTAGACCGGCGAGCCGATGTCGAGCGAGCCCAGGTCCAACGCGCGCAGCACGAACTGCTTGCCGGACGAGTCCGAGGTCACCACGGGTGGCGCCTCCAGCCCCTTGAACTCGCGCGTGCTTTCGGTGGATTTGCCCGCGTCCACGCCGATGTAGGCGCCGGACAGCAGCGTCTCCAGTCCTGATACGCCGCTGGCGGCGAAGCGTGGCCGCACCACCCAGAAACGCGTGTCGGCCACGGCGAAGCTCTCGGCGTCCTTGGTCAGGTCGATAATGGCCAGCACGTGCGAGCGGTCGTGAGCGAGCCGCACAGACTTCACCAGGCCAATATCCACGTCCTTGTAGCGCACCGCGGTCTTGCCCGGCGTCAGGCCCTCGGCCGAGCGGAAGGTCACGGTGATCTCGGGCCCGCGCGAGGCCAGCGTGTGGACCAGCAGGGAAATACCGACCACGGCCGCGACGATCGGGATCAGCCAGACCAGCGAGGGCAGCCAGCGCGCCCGCTTGCGGCGTTCGGGCTGCGGCAATCCCGACGGCGCGGGCGGAAGGTTGTCAGTCTCGGGCATCTTGTTGTTCCAGCGAGTCCCACAGCAGGCGGGGGTCGAAGCTCAGCGACGCGAGCATGGTCAGTACCACGACCGAAGCAAAGGCCAGCGCACCGCCGCCGGGAATGATGGTGGCCAGTGCCCCGGCCCGCACCAGCGAAGCGAGGAGCGCCACCACGAATATGTCCAGCATCGACCAGCGGCCGATGACCTCGATCAGTCCATACAGCTTGGTCTGCTGCCGGATGCGCCAGGTCGAGCGCATATGCACGGACACCAGCAACAGTGTCAGGATCAGCATCTTCAGCAATGGCACGATGATGCTGGCGATCAGCACGATGCCCGCGAGCAGGCGCGAGCCCGACAGCCACAGGTAAATCACGCCGGACAGGATGGTGTCCTGCTGCGTGCCGAGGATGGACTGCGTGACCATCACCGGCAACAGGTTGGCGGGAATATAAAGCATGTAGGCCGACAGCAGGAACGCCCAGGTGCGGGCCACGCTGTTGGGCTTGCGGTGATGCAGCGTGGCGCCGCAGCGCGGGCATGGCTCGCCTTCGAGCGAGCGCGGGCTGACCAGGTCGCAGGCATGGCACGAAAGCAGGCCCAGTCGCGAGGCCGTCGGCACCTGCGGCAGCGGCGTGCGCTCGTCGTCGTCGGTGATTTCCTGCACCACGGTGGCCGCGAGCCTGCGCGAGCGCTCGAGCTGCTCGCGCGCGCTGGCCAGTCGGGGCAGCGGACGGCGCGGTGGCTGCTTGTCGCTCATTGGCGCGCTCCGTCGGCGGCCTCGGCCTCTGGCGATTCCAGGTATTGCCACAGGTCGCGAGGATCGAACGACAGCATGGCCGCCAGCACGACCACCAACGCACCGAACGACCACAGTGCGATGCCCGGCAGCACCTGCGCCATGCTCGACAGCTTCACCAACGTGACCAGCACGCCGATCATGAATACCTCGATCATGCCCCACGGGCGCGTCTGGCGGATGCCGCGCACGATGCGGTCGAAGCCGACCGGCATGCGGTGGCCCGCCATGGGCACGAGCAGGTAGGCCATCATCAGCATTTCCGAGAGCGGGAACAGGATGGTGGTGGCGAATACGAGCACCGCCACCAGTCCCATTTGATCGGCATACAGGGCCTGCACGGCACCCCACAGCGTGGTCTGCGTGCGTACGCCCTTGAGGTCCATCTCGACGATGGGGAAGGCGTTGGAAATCAGGAACAGGATCAGCGCGGTGAACACGAGCGGCAGCAGGCGCTGGTAAGCGTGCGTGCTTTCGCGGTAAAGCTGACCGCCGCAGCGCAGGCACAGCGCGCGCTCGCCGCGGGTCAGTTCGGTGCGCTGGTACACGGCGTCGCAGTACTCGCAGGCGACCAGCCCATGCAGTGTGCGTGCATCCGGCGTGCCGGTATCACGTTGATCCATGGAACGCTCAGCCTGGATGCTTGCCCGGCGCGGTGGCCGGAGCATCGGGGTTGTCCACCAGGGCAGGCGCGGGGCCGCTGGCTGGCGCTTCTGGCCTGTCTTCCGCGCCCGCGCCGCCAGAGCCGCTTCGACCTGCGAGCCGATGGTCCAGTCGCGCAGCAGCGCGTAGGCAACGGCGAGCAGCGTCGGGCCGATGAACACACCCAGGAAACCGAAGGCCAGTGCGCCGCCGAGCACGCCCATCATGATCCAGATCAGCGGCATGCCCGTCCCCTTGCTGATCAGCAGCGGCTTGACCACGTTGTCGGCCATGCCGACCACCGCCACGCCCCACACCACGAGGAAGATGGCCCAGCCCGTGGCGCCGGCGTGGTAAAGCCACAGCGCGGCCGGCAGCCAGATCAGCGGCGGCCCGACCGGGATCACCGACAGGAAGAACGTGACGAAGCCCAGGATCGCGGGTGCCGGAACGCCCGCGATCCACAGGCCGATGCCTTGCAGCACCGCCTGGATGAACGCCGTGCCCAGCACGCCGTACACCACGCCCTTGACCGTGCTGCCGGCCAGCGCGAGCAGGTGGTCGGCACGCGCGCCCGCAATGCGGCGCATACCGGCGCGCAGCCAGTCGACGGCGTATTCGCCGCCGGTGTAGAAGAAGAACGCCAGGATGATGGACAGCGCGAGCTGCCCCAGACCGGCGCCAATCGACAGCCCAGCGCCAAGCAGCACATGCCCGACTGGCGCGATCAGCTTGCGCAGGTTGGCGACCATTTCGGAGTCGGCATGGATCACGCGTTCCCAGGACGTCTGCAGGTAGCCGCCGACATAGGGCAAGCTGCTGAGCCAGTCGGGAAGCTGCGGAATGCCTTGCTCCATGTAGCGGTCGACCACGCCCGAGAGTTCGCCGATATGTGCCGAAAAGCTCGCGCCGGCATAGACGAACGGCCCGAGCACGATCACGGTGGCCAGCAGCACGCAGATCAGCGCCGCAAGCTGCGCCGGTTGCCGAGCCAGCGCGCCAGCACTGTATAGGGATACCACGAGCTGAACGCCAGAATGGCGCCCCACAGCAGCGCCGTGGTGAATGGCGCCAGCACCAGCAACGAGCCGCCGATCAGCACGACCAGTGCGAACACGGCGGCGATCTTTTCAATCAACTGACCGGAACTCATGACATCTCCCAAGTCCGCCGGAGTGACGGAAACGGCGTAAATATAGCTTACGTCAGTCCCGGCGACGGCGAGAGGGGGATTTCAGGTGACGTGGCAGGCACTGGGGGCGCGGCCGGGGCATAAGTCACAGTGCCACAGCTATATGACATACGCCAGCATTCGCTTTTCACCGCGGGCCGATGACAATGCCAGGCTGTTTGCTCCCCTCTCCCGCTAGCGGGAGAGGGGTTGGGGGAGAGGGCAGGCGCATGGCAAGCACCTTAGCGTTTCACTTCGTGGTGACTCCTGCCCTCTCCCCCCGCCGCTCTCCCATAAATGGGCGAGGGGGAGAAAACACTCGCAGCTTTTTTGACCTTTTCTGGCGTAGGGAACGATGGCGATCAGGCCGTAGCGCTCATCACGCCGTCCTTGAGCAGCGCAGCAACCAGGTCCGATTGCGTCACCATGCCGACCACGCGGTGGTGGTCGTCGAGGACCGGCGCGTGGTGCAGGCCGCCATCGCTGACGCCTGCGCCAGTTCGACCATCGGGCTGGTCGGCCTGCGCGGTGACCACGGCGCGCGTCATCAGGTCGCGCACGGTGCCCGCCAGCGCCGCGCCCCGGTGTCGCGCTGCGCGGCGAAGAAGTCGCTTTGGGTGATGATCCCCGCGAGGCGGTGGTGTTCGTCGACGACCGGGAGCGCCTTGATGCGATGCCGCGTGAGCAGGTGCGAAGCTTCACTGGCCGGCTGCTCGGGGCGCACCGTCACCACGTCGCGCGACATGATGTCCGAGACCAGCACGTTGCCGAAGCGGCGCCGGTAGGCGCGCAGCTGCGCGGCCACCAGGATCGCCTCGAGATCGTCTTCTTCGATGTCGAGAAACTCGCCGCGTGCCTGCAGCGATTCATGCAGATCCGCACGCGTGAAGCCCAGGCGTTGTCCGGGCGGGACGTCGCTGGTGTGGTGCTGAACCGGCGGCTCGGGCGGGCGGTGCGGATAGCGCCGCCGCGACAGGTTGTTGAAGGCCAGCGCCATCAGCAATAGCAGCATCGAATTGAACAGCACCGGCACCACCACGAAGCCAAAGCCGAGCGCACTGACAGCGGGACCGCCGAAGACTGCCGTGATCGCCACCGCGCCGCTGGGCGGGTGCACGCAGCGGAACTGGAACATTACCGCGATGGCAACTGCGACTGCGGTAGCCGCGGCCAGTCCCTGGTCGGGAATCCACCGCGCGCAGGCCACACCGACCAGCGCCGCGAACAGGTTGCCGCCAATGATCGACCATGGCTGGGCAAGCGGGCTGGAAGGCACGGCAAACAGCAGCACGGCCGAAGCGCCCATCGGCGCGACAAACCACGGGTTGAAGCCACCGAGCGTCTGGTGGCTGATCCACTCGGTGAGGAATAGGCCCAGCAACGCGCCGATGCAGCTCTTGATGCGCTCGGTGCGGCTGGCCGAAACAGGCAACGGGACGAATGTGCGCAACCAGGCACGGGCGTTATGTGCAAGTGCAGCGACAGGGGGGGCGGATGGCATTCGGGACGGGGGCGCGTTGGAATGGTGCGCGTAATATATCACGGAGTGATATATTTGGCCGCCTCCGGCAGAGTCCGTGTTTCGCGAAAGCTCCGCGTTGATTTTTGCCGCACCGCACAAGAGCCCTTGGAGCCCCCATGCATTCCGAAAAACGTGACTATGCCGTCAGTCACCACCTGTTGCTGCTATGCGGCATCGCATTGCTGATCGGCGTCGTGAGCACGCTGGCCGCCGACGTGCTGCTCAAGCTGATCCGCTTCTTCACCAACCTGTTCTTCTACCAGACGCTGTCGCTTGCCGAGCATTCGCCGGCGCAGCATACGCTGGGTGCTTGGGTCATCGTCGTGCCGATGCTCGGCGGCCTCATCGTCGGCCTGATGGCCCGCTACGGCAGCGACAAGATCCGCGGCCACGGCATTCCGGAAGCGATCGAGGCGGTGCTGTTCGGCAAGAGCAAGATGTCGCCGCGCGTGGCGGTGCTCAAGCCGTTGTCGTCGGGCATTGTGATCGGCAGCGGCGGCCCGTTCGGCGCTGAGGGGCCGATCATCATGACCGGCGGCTCGCTTGCGTCGCTGCTCGCGCAGTACCTGCATCTCACGGCCGGCGAACGCAAGTCGCTGCTGGTGGCGGGTGCCTCCGCCGGCATGACCGCCATCTTCGGCACGCCCGTGGCGGCCGTGCTGCTGGCCATCGAACTGCTGCTGTTCGAACTGCGTCCGCGCAGCCTGCTGCCGGTCGCGCTCGCCTGCGCGGTGGCGGGGTTCCTGCGGCCGTTCTTCTTCGAAGCGGGCCCGCTGTTCCCGCTGCAGACTGCGCCGGCCGCCCGGTGGCGCTGGGCTCCTGCGTGCTGGCCGGGCTGTTGTGCGGCGCACTGGGCGCCGCGCTCACGCTTGCGCTGTACCGGACCGAAGACGCGTTCTCGCGGCTGCCGGTGCACTGGATGTGGTGGCCCGCCATCGGCGGCCTGCTGGTCGGCATCGGCGGCTATTTCGAGCCGCGCGCGCTCGGCGTTGGCTATGACGTGATCGGCGACCTGCTCAACAACCACCTTGCGATCAGCGTGGCGGTGGCGCTGCTAGTGGTCAAGGCGCTGATCTGGATTGCTGCGCTCGGTTCCGGTACCTCCGGTGGGGTGCTCGCACCGCTGCTGATGCTCGGCGCGGGCCTGGGCACGGTGCTGGCGCCGTGGCTGCCGGGCGGCTCGCCGCAGCTCTGGGCACTGGTGTGCATGGCGGGCGTGCTCGGCAGTGTGCTCGGCGCGCCGCTTACGGCCATCGTGTTCGCATTCGGGCTGACGCACAATACCGAGGCGCTGCTGCCGCTGCTGCTGACCACCGCCGTGGCCTACGGCTTCTCGGTGCTGACCATGAAGCGCTCGATCATGACCGAGAAAATCGCGCGGCGCGGCCTGCATATCTATCGCGAATACAGCGTCGATCCGCTCGAGCGCGCCCACGTGGCCGAGCTGATGACGCGCGACGTCATCACGATCGAAGCGGACCTTAGCGTGGCCGAGGCGACCGCGCGCTACTTCGGCGAGCACGCCGCGCACCGCGCGTATCCCGTGGTATCGGGCGGCCGCGTGCTCGGCATGCTGGACCGCGCCACGGTGCGCGGTGCCGCGGCGGGATCGGCACCGGCCGGCCTGCGCTGCCGTGACCTGCTGGTGGCACAAGCGCAGGTACTGGTGCCGGCCCAGACCGCGCGCGCGGCGGCGGGCAGCATGGCCGCGTCGAGCGTGGCGCGGCTGCCGGTGGTGGAGAGCCTCGACACCATGCGGCTGGTCGGCATCGTCTCGCTGCGAGACCTGCTGCAGCCAAGTGGCCAGGTCTTCCACGAGGAATTCCGGCGCGAGCGCCTGCGCGGCTCGCAACTGGCCAGCTGAGCGCTGCAGCTGCAGCTACTACAGCTTGTAGGTCGACAGCAGGATGCTGGTCTCGGTCGCGCTGATGCCGTCGATCAGCCGGATGCGGTCCAGCGTGCGGTCGAACGCTTCGAGCGTGTCGGCGCGCAGCTCCGCAATGATGTCCCAGCGGCCATTGGTGGTGTGCAGTGCCTGCACATTCGGCTCGCCGCGCAAGGCCTGCAACACTGTGCGGGCCTTGTTGCCTTCCACCGCCACCGTCATCCACGCGCGGATGCGGTGCGGCTCGGCATCCGGCCGTAGCCGCACCGTGTAACCGACGATCAGTCCTTCCTTTTCCAGTTTGTCGATGCGGTTCTGCACCGTCGCGCGCGACACGCGCAGCGCCTGTGCCAGCGCCGTGACCGGCGTGCGCGCGTTGTCGCGCAGCAGCGAGAGCAGTTGGTGATCGATGGCATCCATGGGGCTGGCATTTCGCTATTAGTGGCTGGCGATTTGTACATCCGGCAAACCAAATTGCGCAAGTTGCTGGCTATTAGTTAACACCGGCTTCTCCCAGAATGCAATCAACAACAGCCGCGCCGCAGCCGTAGCCGCTGCCGATGCCACCAAGGAGCCGCCGTGATCACCACCCCTACCATCCTGCTTGTCGAACCCACGTTCTACGATGTGTCCTACAGCATCAATCCGTGGATGGATCCGCAAGCGTGGGCGCGCGATCCGCACGGCATGCACCGCAATGCGAGCCAGGCCTTCGACGCGCTGCATGACGCGCTGCGGCTGGCCGGCTTCGCGGTCGAACTCGCGCCGGGCTTTCCGGGCGTGCCGGACATGGTGTTCCCGGCCAACGCCGCCGTGGTGCTGGACGGCCGTGTCGTGCTGGCGCGCTTCCGCTATCCGCAGCGGCGCGGGGAAGAAGCGCCGTTCGCGAGCATCTTCGAAAGCCTGCGCCAGCGCGGGCTGGTCGACGAAGTTCTGCAGCTACCGGCGGATTGCTACCAGGAAGGCGCGGGCGACTGCATCTGGGACGCGAGCCGCGGACACTTCTGGGCCGGATTCGGCCCGCGATCGTCGCGCGAGGCGGCCGATGCCATGTCCGCGCATTTTGGTCGCGAAGTGGTGGCGCTGGAACTGGCCACCGAGCACAGCTACCACCTTGACGTCTGCTTCTGCCCGCTGTCGGGCGGCGAGGTGCTGTACTACCCGCCGGCCTTCAGCGAAGCGTCGCTGCGCGAACTGCGCGCACGCGTGCCCGCCAGCCTGCGCATCGAGGCGACCGAGGACGACCTGCGCCACTTCAGCGTGAACGCCGTCAACCTGCATGACCAGGTCGTCATGACGCGCACCACGCCGCATCTGCGTGCCGAACTGGGCGGGCGCGGCTACCAGTTGCGTGAAGTGGATCTGTCGCCCTTCATGCTGTCGGGCGGCGGCGCCTATTGCATGACCTTGCGGCTCGACCGCAGCAGCGGGGCGGTCACGACCGCGCGCGCTGCCGCGTGACCCTGCGATACAGACGCTACAGACGAATCCGGAGACCATCATGAAAGAGACTGCGATGACGCGCTTCCTTGATGCCACCGATGTCGCCCGGCTGGTCGGCGCGATCGGCGTGCCGGCCGCCATCATGCAACTGGCCGATCACGTGCGGCAGGATTTCCTGCGCTGGGAGCAATTCGAGAAATCGGCCCGGCTGGCGAGCCATTCCCCGCTTGGCGTGATCGAGCTGATGCCGGTCACCGACGGCGTGCAGTACGCGTTCAAGTACGTCAACGGCCATCCGCGCAATGCGCGCCTGGCGATGCCGACGGTGATGCCTTCGGCGTGCTGGCCGAGGTCGAGTCCGGCTTTCCGCTGATGCTGGCCGACCTGACCCTTGGCACGGCGCTGCGCACGGCGGCTACTTCGGCACTGGCCGCCCGCGCGATGGCGCGCCCGGATAGTGCGGTGATGGCGTTGATCGGCAACGGCGCACAGGCTGAATTCCAGGCGCTGGCCTTCCATGCCGTGCTGGGCGTGCGCGAGGTGCGCGCCTATGACATCGACCGTGAAGCTACAGCCCGGCTGGCACGCAACCTGGCGGGCATTCCCGAACTGTCCATTGTTCCCGTCGAAACCGTTCATGCGGCGCTGGCCGGCGCGGACATCGTTTCCACCGTCACCGCCGACAAGACGCGCGCCACCATCCTGACGCCGGACATGGTACGGCCGGGCATGCACCTGAACGCCGTGGGCGGCGACTGCCCGGGCAAGACGGAACTGCATCCGGACATCCTGCGCCGCGCGCGCATCGTGGTCGAGTACGAACCGCAGACGCGGCTCGAGGGCGAGATCCAGCAGCTTCCTGATGCCCCGGTCACCGAATTCTGGCAGGTGCTGTCAGGAAAGATGCCCGGACGCGCCGCCGCGGACGAGGTGACGATCTTCGATTCGGTCGGGTTTGCGCTGGAGGACTACTCGGCGCTGCGTTGGCTGTACGCTGCCGCACGGTCGCGCCATGCGGGCCGGCATGTGGAACTGGTCGCGATGCCGCCGGACCCGCGCAATCTCTATGGCTGGATGATGGAAACGCAGACGCCGCGCGCGGCGGCATCGCAGGAAGCGGCGCTGGCCTGACCCGCTTTCCGGATAAGCGACGGTATCGGAGAATAGCGGGCGATTCAGCTGGCCCGGCCCATCATCAACTGCGCGCGCAGGAAGCCCTTGACCTCTTCAAGCGATGGCGTTTTCAGGAACACCATGACGCCCCAGTGCTGCAGGGCGTCGGCGACGCCGTCGTAGGCCTGGCGGTTGGTGATGACGGCAAAGACCACGTGCAAGCTCGCGAAGAAGTTCTGCAGCTTTTCGATGGTCGCGGATTCGACGTCATTGAGCTCTTCGACGTAATAGAGCACTACGCGTGGGTGCGCACTGACCGAGGCGATGACAGTGTCGAGCACATCTTCCACCACCGCGGCGCGCAGCGGCAGGCCCCACTTGCTGAGCTGGCCGTGGATGCGCTGTGCTTCCTGGTGATTCGGGTGGAACACCACCAGATCGAGTTCATGCTCGGCCGGCGGGGAATTGCGACCCGGGTGGCCAGCAGGTTGTGAACGGTTTCCTTGTGGATGCGCCGGTGGCCGCCATTGGTCTTCCACGCGCCGAGCTCTCCACGCTCGACCATCTTTTGAACGGTTCCTAGCGAGACATTCAGGAGCTTCGCCGCGGTGCGCGTACTGTAATAGGCCTTTTCGGCCACAGCAGTATTCTTTGGCATGGATGCATTTCCCGTAATTAATGAGAGAAAAAAGGACTGCACTCGTGTGGTGCCTGCACCAGCTTTCCCGACTTCCGGGAGGCTGGCCCTTGCCGCCGCATGGCGGCTCCCCCCGACTGGACTGCGCCACCGTAGCCTTGGTTCCTCAATTACCTGCCATCCGCCCCGACCGACGGGCGGGCGCCACGCGGGCGTGGCCATGGCCAAGGAGCCTTCTACGTAAATCCCCCGTACGGGGGATGTGACAACGGGAATGATATGCCTTCTTGCGCAAAGTGCGAGAGTCTGTCACGTATTATTACGATCTAGTTCCAACACTTCTATGACTTACCGCACATTTGAAGTTTTGAATGTGCTAGCGCCCCCGGGTGTCGCAACACACCGGGGGCGCTTGAAGGCTGCAAGGAAGGGGGAAGATCGCCCGGCCAGCCTCGTTCTCCGGGGCCAACACGGTTCAGGGCTGCCGGGCGAATTCAGTACAGGTCGGGCGGGGGGCAGAAAAAAGGGCACCTATGGCACGGGTATCCACGGCACCTTGAAACCTATGGGAGCACTCAGGAGTAGGTCTTGACCAGCTTGGCCTTGAGCGGCCAGCGCTTGGCGGCCAGAATCCAGATGCACAGCAGCGGCCCCACGATGGGCACCAGTGACAGGTAGGCATACGCCGGCGAGAAGTGAGCTTGCCGAAATACCCGCTGGAACGGCACGAACCACGCCAGTTCGAACATCAGCAGGGCAAGCAGAAGGGCGGGCATGCTGTTCATTGAAAAAGGGGCTGTTTCTGGTCGCTGTTCCGTCGATTATGAGAACGGCTTTTGTGCACCGCACTCCCCACTTGAGAGGGGTTAAGACGGGAATCATGCCCTAGCGCCTGGTGGCGCCCTCCAGGCGGCGGATAGAAAACGAGGCAATCCAAGGGCCCGTAGCCATTTTTGGCACTTTTCTGGCACTTTTGATATTGCTTCGCCTGTTCCGGGCGCCGCGGTTCAGACAACGTCGCGCCTTCGCAACTCACCCGTTTGGGTATTGCTAGGCTTCCGGTCTCCTGCGACAACAGGCGCCACGCGGATAGCAGGGCAGCGCGGCAATGTTGTGTCAGCCAGACATGAGTTGGCACCGTTGCAATGCGGGAAAACCCATGGCTACTCAAGGGTCGAAATGCTAAAATAGCTAAATTCGCAAAAATTGCGTCAACGTTAGATGCAATGCAGATCCAGGCGGCCGCCACGCGGAGGATAGGCAGAACAGCCAATCCATGTTGCTGGGTAAGGAGTAGGTGGAAGCCGGGCAGTCCGGCCTTGCACCAGGCACGCCGGGAAGACATGCAAAGCGTTGTACAGATGCCGCTGCCATAGCGACCGGCAAGCGCATTGCTTCAAACGTCTTCGGCGTCATGTCAACCTTTGAAGACGTATTGAATGCTGTCAACACTTTTGAGTGTCCGTCGAAGACTGGTCGCTATCGCCTTGGTTCCCGTGCTGGCATCGTGCGCGCTGGCGCCGGGCATGCGCTTTGATCCTCAGCGGCCGCTGAATCCGGAAGATCCGAATCGGTCCCGAAGGTGACGCCCATCACGCCGGAGCTGGTCAGGGCGCAGAAGGCCGCGGCCCGGCCGACCAATGAAGGCGTCGAAGAACTGTTTGGCACGCCGCAGCCGTATACGATTGGCGCGGGGGACATCTTGTCCATCGTGGTGTGGGACCATCCCGAGCTGGTTTTCCCGACGCAGACCTATTCGATTGGCGCCGCGTATGACATCCCCAACTACAGTGGTGCTGCCAACGTACCGGGCTATGTTGTCAGTCCGGCCGGCACCATCCAGTTCCCCTATGCGGGCGTGGTAAAGGTCGTTGGCAAGACACCAGATCAGGTCCGCGGTGAGCTGAGTGTCGCGCTCAAGAACATCGTCACCATGCCCCAGCTCACGGTTCGCGTGCTTGCCTACCGCAGCAAGCGGGTCTACCTGGACGGCGAAGTCAAAGTCGCGGGACCGCAGAACATCGATGACGTGCCCATGACCCTGGTGGAGGCGCTGAATCGTGCCGGCGGGATCAACGTCCTCACTGGCGACAACAGCCGCGTTCGCATTACGCGTGGTGGCAAGAATTACTACGTCAATATGCCCGCCATGCTGCAGCAAGGCGTTGATCCTGCAAATGTCCTACTTCGCTCCGGCGACATCGTTCGCGTGGAACAGCGCGAGGACAGCAAGGTGTTTGTCGCGGGTGAAGTGGTAAGGCCATCTACCGTACTGCCGCGCAACGGCCGCCTGACGCTGAATGAGGCGATTGGGGAAGTTGGAGGGCTGAATCCGATCTCTGCCGATGCCAAGGAAGTCTACGTTATCCGTAAGAGCACTGACGGCGAGGCGGAAGTATTCCACCTTGACGGCAAATCGCCTGTGTCGTTGGCCTTGGCTGAAGCATTTGAGCTGAAGCCCAAAGACGTGGTGTACGTGGACGCCGCTGGGGTGGTGCGTTGGAGCCGCGTAATCAACCAATTGATTCCGAGCGCCAACTTCTTCAATTCGACTGCGAATACGCTGAAATGATTAAACGCGTGCTTGTTGTTTGCATTGGGAATATTGTCGCAGTCCGATGGCGGAGGGGCTGCTGCGCCAGGAATTGCCGGAGTTGGATGTCTTCTCTGCCGGAATTGGCGCACTGGTGGGCAAGCCTGCCGATGCTACCGCTATTGAGCTTGCCACCGAGACCGGCGTAGATATCTCGCAGCACCGTGCTCAACAGCTCACTAGCGTGCTTGCCAGCCACGCGGACCTGATTCTTGTGATGGATAGCGAACAGAAGCGTGAGATTCAGCGGCGCCATCCGGCTGCATCCGGTAAGGTCTTCCGCCTCGGCGAAATTGGCAAGTTCGATATTGCCGACCCTTATCGCAAGCCACGGGCTGCGTTTGAACATTCCTTTCAACTCATCCAGCAGGGCGTGAGTGCGTGGGTGCCCCGTATTCGGGCACTCGCTTAACAGCATTGGCAGTTTGACATATGAGCCAGAATCTCCCCTACGTTCCAGTTGCCGGACAGCAGATGCCGGATGACGAGATTGATCTTGTGCGCTATCTGGATGTTCTGCTCGCAAATCGGTGGCTGATCGCAAGCATTGCAGCTGTGGTGCTGGTGCTTGGTATTGCCTACGCATCCTTCTCGCCCCCGATCTACGAGGCCGACATCCTTGTTCAGGTGGAAGACAACCCTAACAGCGCCAATAGCCTGTTGGGTGACGTTTCTTCGCTTTTTGACGTCAAGACTCAGGCTACAGCCGAGATCGAAATCCTGCGTTCGCGTATGGTCGTCGGCAAGGCAGTGGACAACCTGCTCCTATATATCAACGCGCAGCCAAAGTACTTTCCATTGATTGGATCCTGGATTGCCAAGCGGTCCAAGGGGCTTTCTGAGCCGGGGCTGATGGGCGTCGGTGGCTATGCTTGGGCGGCAGAGTCCATCAAGGTAAGCCTGTTCGATGTGCCGGAAGAACTGGAGGGTGAAAAGTTCACCCTGACTGCATTGGGCGATGGTCGCTTTCGGTTAGAGCAAAGCAGTTTGGATAAGCCGATCGAGGGCAAGGTCGGTGAGTCCTTGCAGGTTACCCAGAGCATTGGAACCATCAGTCTGCTCGTGGCAGAGCTGAAGGCAAAGCCAGGTATCGTATTTACGCTGGTCCGGGGTTCCCATCTGAACACGCTGGAAAAGTTGCAAGATCAACTGAAGATCGCGGAAAAGGGCAAGCAGAGCGGCATCATTGGCGCCTCGCTGGAAGGTAAGAACCCAGCGCTCACCGCCGCCATCCTGAATGAGATTGGCGAAGAGTATGTTGCGCAAAACATCAGGCGTAAGGCCGCAGAGGCTGAAAAGTCGCTCGTTTTCCTTGGTGACATGCTCCCCCAACTGAAGCGTGAACTTGAGCAGGCTGAAGTCAAATACAACGCGATGCGCAATAAGCGCGGCACGTTCGATCTGAGCGAAGAGGGCAGGGCTTTCCTGCAGCAAAGTGTGGCGGCCGAATCCGGGCTTCAAGAGCTGAAGCAGAAGCGGGCTGAACTGGTCACTCGCTTTGCGCCGGGACATCCTGCCCTGCAGGCAATTGATCAGCAGATTGCAGCAATGACGGCCAAGGCAGGGGGTATTGAGAACCGAGTCAAGGCTCTGCCCAATTTGGAACAGGACACCGTGCGCCTCATGCGTGATGTTCAAGTCAATAACGAACTCTATGTTGGCTTGCTGAACAATATGCAGCAACTCAAGCTGGTCAAAGCGGGAAAAGTGGGTAACGTGCGACTTGTTGATAGCTCGCCGATTCCGGAGGTGCCTGTTAAGCCCAAAAGAGCGTTGGTTGTTGTATTGGCTGCGATCCTAGGCGTGATGGTGGGTGTAATCGTTGCGTTCGTCCGCGAGGCCCTCTATGGCGGGATTACGGATGCTCAGGATATCGAGCAGCATACTGGGCTCAATGTGTATGCCACCGTCCCGCTTTCCCATGCACAAAACTCTCTGGCAGATGAACTCCGCACTCGCAAGCGCGGACAATATCTGCTCGCCGAACGGTTCCCCAACGAGCCGTCTATCGAGAGCCTGCGCAGCCTGCGGACCGCACTCCAATTTGCCATGCTGGACGCGGATAACAACCGCGTCTTGTTGACCGGCCCAACCCCGGGGGTCGGCAAATCCTTCATCTCTGCCAACCTGGCAGCGGTCATGGCCTCCGGCGGCAAGCGCGTGCTGCTTGTTGATGCTGACATGCGCAAGGGTTATCTCAACCAGTATTTCGGCAAGGACCGCAACCCGGGCTTATCAGATGTGCTCGCCGGAAATGCCACTCTGGACGATGTGATTCATCGCGATGTCGCCACTAATCTGGATCTGATCGGCACCGGCACGATTCCTCCGAATCCTTCCGAATTGCTCCTGAATGAACGTATGGTGCAACTGCTGGACCGCTTCAGTGAGCGCTACGACCTCGTACTGATCGACACACCACCTGTGCTGGCCGTGGCGGATACAGCAGTTCTGGCTGCCCGCTGCGGCACCGTATTTCTGGTGACCCGATTTGAGGCCACCACCATTGGTGAGGTGACCGAGAGTGCAAAACAGTTGAGTCACGCAAAGGCAGACGTGAAGGGTGTGATCTTCAACGGCCTGAACCCCAACGCCTTCCGCTATGGCTATGGCTCCAAGTACGGGCGCTATCGCTATGCCTACTACGGGTACGCGGCGGATCCGGAGCAAACGGCGTAATCGCGTAACTTCAGATTGAATAAGCGCGGAAAGGCAGAGTCAGACTGTCTCGCGCCGCAGTGCGACGCTGCTGCGCCACTCCGGCGAGTGGGCGACAAGAAAAGATTCTGACCTGTGCACGGCGCAAGCGCTGCAGTCCCAAAGGCAGTGAGCCGGCACGAATTCAAAGACGGGACGCGCCGCCATGATGGGCGGCGCGAGCGAGGGGCTGCCTGTCGCCTAGGGGGCTCCGTATCTTGTTGTTTGTAGGAGTGCAAGGATGGAAGCCTCGACCGTCATCATCCCCGTTGTGTTGTGCGGGGGCTCGGGAACTCGCTTATGGCCGCTTTCGCGGGAAGGGTATCCCAAGCAGTTTCTTCGCCTGATAGGGGAACGCTCGCTGCTGCAGGACACGCTGCTGCGTGCGCGCGCCATCCCCGGTGCCGTCAGCCCGATGCTTGTCTCCAACCACATGCACCGCTTCATGGTGGCGGAACAGGCGCGCGAAGTTGGCATCCATGATGCCGCGCTCATCCTCGAACCGCATGCCCGCAACACCGCGCCGGCCGCTGCGGCTGCGGCGCTGCATGCCATGGCCGGAGGCAAGGACCCCTTGCTGCTGCTGCTGCCGGCCGATCATGCGATACGCGATACGCAGGCTTTTGTGCAGGCCATCTCCGGTGGCGTCCCGGCCGCACAGGACGGCGCCATTGTCACGTTTGGCATCGTTCCGACGGAGCCGGCTACCGGTTATGGCTATATCAAAGCGGGTGCGCCTGAAACGGGCGTCGCTTTTGGGGTTTCGCGCTTCGTTGAAAAGCCGTCGCGGAAAATCGCTGAACAGTACCTTAGTGAAGGCGGCTACTTCTGGAACAGCGGCATGTTCCTGTTCCGTGCTTCCTCCTACCTGGCCGAGCTGGAAACCCACGCCCCGCAAATCTGCAAGTCGGTACAGGCAGCCGTCTCACAAGGCCATCAGGACCTCGATTTCTTCCGGCTACACGCAGATAGCTTTGCCCATTGCCCCAGCGACTCCATCGACTATGCGGTAATGGAACACACTCGGCGTGCCTGCTTGGTACCGATGGCCGCACAGTGGAGCGACGTGGGATCGTGGGACTCCGTGTGGCAAGCCAGCGACAAGACCGAAGACGGCAACGTTGCGTCGGCGACGTGCTCATGCACGAGACGAAAGACAGCCTGATTCACGCCTCGCACCGCCTGGTGGCGGTAGCGGGCCTGGATGGCGTGATGGTGCTGGAGACCTCCGACGCGTGCTGGTGCTTGACCGAAACAAGGCGCAGGACGTGAAGGCGCTGGTCGACCGTGTACGAAAAGAGGAAAGAAGCGAAGCCACCGAGCATCGCAATGTATACCGGCCATGGGGTGCCTATGACTCCGTTGACAGCGGCGACCGATATCAGGTCAAGCGCATTACCGTCAAGCCGGGCGCGAAGCTTTCCCTGCAGATGCATCACCATCGGGCGGAGCACTGGATCGTGGTCAAGGGAACTGCCCGCGTGACGTGCGGTGACCAGACCTTCCTGCTCACTGAGAACCAGTCCACCTACATCCCGCTTGGCACAGTCCACCGCCTCGAAAACGCCGGAAAAATCCCGCTCGAACTGATCGAGGTGCAGAGTGGCGCGTATCTTGGTGAAGACGACATTGTCCGGTTTGACGACACCTATGGCCGGCAACAAGTAACTGACTTACTCAAATATGAATAAGAACGCCAAAATCTTCGTTACTGGCCACCGCGGCATGGTCGGGAGCGCCATTGTGCGCCGACTACAAGCAGCTGGCTATTCGCAAATTCTGACCTGCACGCGTGCCGAACTGGACCTTCTTGACCAGAGGGCGGTGCATGCTTTCATGGCGGCCGAGAAGCCAGACTACATCTTCTTAGCGGCCGCTAAGGTGGGAGGCATTCAGGCTAACAATCAATATCGCGCTGAATTCCTCTATCAAAACCTGTTGATTGAGGCCAACCTGATTCATGGTGCCCATTTAGCGGGCGTGCAGCGACTTATGTTCCTCGGCTCCAGTTGCATCTATCCGCGGGACTGTCCTCAGCCCATTAAGGAAGAATATCTGTTGACCGGGCCGCTAGAGCAGACCAACGAGCCCTACGCCATCGCCAAGATTGCTGGCATCAAGCTGTGCGAGAGCTACAACCGTCAGTATGGACGCCAGTACGTCAGCGTCATGCCCACCAACCTCTATGGGCCCAACGACAACTACGACCTCGCAAATAGCCACGTGCTGCCGGCGCTGATTCGCAAGGCGCATGAAGCCAACCTTCGCGGCGACAGTGAATACGTGGTATGGGGCAGCGGCACCCCTCGCCGTGAATTCCTCTATGTGGATGACTTGGCCGACGCCTGCGTGTACCTGATGGATCAAGGCTACGACGGTCCGTTGGTTAACATCGGCACCGGCCAGGATGTCACTATCAGCGAATTGGCTGAAACCGTGATGGATGTGGTGGGCTTCCGCGGTCGAATCGTCTACGACGCTAGCAAGCCCGATGGCACCCCGCGCAAGCTTCTGGACGTAAGCTGTTTGGCCTCTCTGGGTTGGTCCGCGCGTACATCATTGCGCGATGGAATACGGCAGGCATATGCCGCAGCGCCATTCTGTCAATGACCCTCAGCTCGAATTCTGAAAAATCAAACTGTTATGACTTCCAATAAAGTTGCTCTGATAACCGGTATCACTGGTCAGGACGGATCCTACCTTGCAGAATTTTTGCTGGCAAAGGGCTATATTGTCCATGGTATCAAGCGCCGGGCCAGTTCGTTCAACACCGCCCGAGTGGACCACATATATCAAGATCCTCACGTCAGCCATCGAAACTTGTGCTGCACTACGGCGACCTGAGTGACAGTACCAACCTGATCCGCATAGTGCAGCAAACGCAGCCGGATGAGGTGTATAACCTCGGCGCACAGAGCCACGTGGCGGTCAGCTTCGAGTCACCTGAATATACGGCGGATGTGGATGCCCTGGGGACGCTGCGTCTGCTCGAAGCGATCCGGATACTCGGTCTCGAAAAGAAGACGCGTTTCTATCAGGCATCCACATCAGAGCTATATGGCTTGGTACAGGAGATTCCTCAGAAAGAGACTCCCCGTTCTATCCGCGCAGCCCTACGCGGCGGCGAAGCTTTACGCTTACTGGATCACCGTAAATTATCGGGAATCCTACGGGATGTACGCCTGCAACGGGATCCTGTTCAATCACGAAAGCCCCCGCCGCGGCGAAACTTTTGTGACGCGCAAGGTGACTCGTGGCCTAGCCAATATCGCGCAAGGCCTGGAGAACTGCCTGTACATGGGCAACATGGATTCGCTACGGGATTGGGGGCACGCCTACGACTATGTGCGTATGCAATGGCTGATGCTGCAACAAGAGCAGCCGGAGGATTTTGTGATCGCTACCGGAAAGCAGGTCAGCGTTCGGGAGTTTATCAAGCGCGCTGCAGCGGAACTCGGCATTGATTTGCGATTTGAAGGCGTGGGTGTACATGAAGTGGCATTGGTAGCGGCTGTGACAGGAGATAAGGCACCCGCGCTTGAAGTAGGCGACGTCATTGTGAAAGTGGATCCACGTTACTTCCGACCAGCGGAAGTCGATACTCTTCTCGGTGATCCTACAAAAGCGAAAGAAAAGCTCGGCTGGGTGCCAGAGGTATCTTTGGACCAAATGATTTCAGAGATGGTGGCAAATGATCTCGATTTAGCTCGACGCCATGCTCTTCTGAAAAATCACGGCTACGAAGTTGCTGTTGGTGTCGAGTAAGTGAACATGAACAAGAAGCCTCAATTTCTTGATGCCGGCCACCGTGAAACGGTCAGAGCCGCTATTGTCAGAAGCCTGGAAGCGACAGGAGATGCCGCCATCGTTACTCGGATAGATCTGAAAAAGCAACGAGCGGTTCGCGAATTCGCGCGATGACCATACTATCTCGCGCTCTGGGTGCCGCAGCATGGGGATATGCCGGCACCTTTCTTAAATTTGCGCTTCAGTTTGGCGTCCAGTCTATCCTTGCACGAGCTCTCGGACCGGAAGCATTTGGGATATTCGCTGTCGGCGTGGTCGTGGTGTCCTTTGCAATGTTTTTTGGAGATGTGGCGAGTTCAGCACTCATTCTTCAAGCGGAGGTCCGAGCGGAAGAGGTTAGATTTGCCTTCACCTGGCAGATACTGGTCAGTTCACTAGCGGCGCTGGTGATTTACTTCATTGCACCGACTATTGCAACATTAAGTGTTGGGGAAAATGCAGTTTTCGCAATTCGAGTTCTGTCGCTGATTTGTATTTTCACTGCATTCGGTGGTGTTTCTTGCAGCTTACTAAGAAAAAATCTGAGTTTCAAAAAAATTCAATTTTGTCAAATCTCAGGGTATGTTGTTGGCTATGCCTTTGTCGGCCTACCATATGGACTACTCTATCAATCAAATGAGAATGCCCTGGTATTCGCATGGGTGGCTCAGGCCATAGTCACTTCATCTTTATACTATTGTTTTGCGCGGCACTCTTTAAAACCACTCTTTTTCTGTAAAACCGGACTTGCTCTTGTCAGGTTTAGCGTGACCTCATTCTGGGCGATTTCGGTACATGGGCGATTAGTAACGTCGACCGAGTGGTGGTCTCTCACCGATTTTCGCCAACGTTTCTCGGGTATTATGCAAACTCCGCCAACCTCCTGGTTTCACCTCTGAACCAATTCTTTGGGACATTTCAGCAAGTTGCCTTTTCGGCTGGTGCAAAGATGGGTGGAGGAGCAACGGGCCTTGCGAAGGCATTTACTTCGACGCTGGCATTGGGAACAGTTGTAATTGCAGCATTTTATGCAATTACATTCGGTGCTGCTGAAAAGATCATTCTAATTGTGTACGGCCCGAAATGGGTGGGGGTTGTTCCGGTATTTCAAGTGCTATGTATAGCCTTCACATTTTGGGCTGTAGGATGCTTAATTACTCCATTTCTGTGGGCATCAGGTTCGGTTAAGAGGGATGCGAGAACTCAGATGTTGATGGCGCTATTCTTAAGTGGGGCTTCTTATGGTGCTGCGCCCTATGGAATAAAGGCCGTCGCCATCGCGGTCTCAGGCGCATACGCTATACGCGCAATTCTACTCTTGCGGGTTTCAATAAATTATTCTCAATATCGTTTTCCTCACTCCTTAAATTGTCAGTTGCCACGGCAGTATATTTTTGGTTTGTTTCAACAGTCGTGACATGGATATTCCGGTATGGTTTGGATGGGGGCGCTAACAGTCAGAATGCGGTTGTCATAATTATATTATTTGTCTTTGGTGTGTCAGCTCCATTTTTGATGCCGTCTTTCTTTGGACGAATATTCCGTGATTCGGTCCTTGGTGTATCTGAAATCATCAACCAAGGTTGGACATCCTATCGGCGCCAGCGCCGGGTGGTCGCGGGTCGCAATTAATAAAGTAACGAAGATTCAACCTTGAATGGGCGTTGAAAATTGAAAGATAGAATTGTCATTCAACGAGTGCTTATATATATATATGTGACCCTTGCTGCGGTTAGCTGAATGGTCTTATTGGCGTGGAGGCGGGTTTTGCCGGGGGGCTAAAATTCAAGGACACATCAATTATAATTACTTCAGTAATATTATATTTCTTTGCAGTAAGACTGCTGCTAAATCGCTCATTGCGTCAGCATGTAGTTCGCCCGCTTTTTGGTTTTGTCGGTTTCGGTATATTGCTAACCTACGTGCTATACATGTTCTTTGTCTTCCTGCTTTCGGTGGGAATGCAAGGCATGGAATGGCCTATAAAGTTGGGGCGTGTCTTCTTATTTGCGATTGTCGGAATTCTGGCTTATTTGTATGTTGTTTCCTCCGGCCCAGAATTCGAGGCGTTAGTTATTAAGTGGTTGAAATGGATCACTTTGGCTAGTGCGCTCGCCTATGTCTTGTACAATTTATTTGGTTGGGAAATTTACGCTGACGAAGCTTACGAGGTATTCTCGGCCGACTCGGGGGCGGAAGTAAAAAGGAATTTCGCGGCTTTTCCTTACTTCGGGTTCTATTTTTATATCTACTTCCTAGTTTATGCATTTCGAAGTGGCAATGTTATTCGGCAAACATTGCTACTTGTTGGTGCTGGGCTTCTCCTGTTATGCGTCGGTCTAACACTGACCCGAGGCCTCCTAATCGCCGGACTGTCGGCTATCCCTCTGACGCTGCTAATCAGCGGACGAATCAAATCGACTGCAATGGCGTTGATTGTGATTTCCATTATTGCAGTGATGGGAACTTTGCTTTTCGATGATCTCGTGTCTGGATATTTTAATGTGCTTTCATCGCGGTTCGACGAGTTGCGGTTTGGTGTCTCAAATGTCGATAACGCAAGTGTCCGAAGCCAGGAGTTCTTCGAGATTCTGTCTAGAGTGTTAAGTTTCAATCCCTTGGTTGGGTTGGGCTTTGTTAATGTTCAGGAGGCTCATCTTGGGGGGGCGTTCCTATACGCAGGATCCCCCGATAATGCCTATTCGAATCTGCTAGGTGTCAGTGGATTCGTAGGTTTATCGCTGTACCTCCTGCTTATATTTGTTTGGGCGTTGGTGTGTCTGAATTTGATTGTGCGTTGGAAGGATTCGCAAGCTCGCGTGAGCTTGGCATTTATCTTCTGCATTTTGGAAATTAATTTTATCGGCTCAACGTTTAGTTATATACAATCCTTTGTTTTGTTCATGGTGTTTGATTTCTATCGATATTATCAACTGCGCCTTAAGAAAAAGAGGGGCGAGGTAATTATTGCTGGGAATATTGCGACGGAGGATAAGAGACATGCTAAGCATTATTACGGCGACGCTGAACGCAAGAAGGCACATTGAAGTTCTTGCCACGAGCCTGCTTTTGCAAACCGATAAAGAATTCGAGTGGGTGGTAGCGGATGGTGGGTCAACGGATGGGACGGTCGAGTACCTAAGGCAGATTGAAGGTTTGAATGTAAGGATAATCTGCAAAAAAGATTTTGGCATATATGACGGCTTAAACAACGCTATCAGCGAATCTATCGGTGATTATTACATCGTTATTGGGGCCGATGATGAGCTTAGCCACGATGCCATCGAGCGGTTCAGATATCACATTAAAACCTCCAATGCAGATATTGTCGCAGCAAAGGTGAATTTTGGTGGCGTCGTCCGCGGAGTTAGAGGTGGAAATTCCGCTGTTGAGAGGCAGTTTGCTTTTGTTTCCAGTCATGCGGTCTCTACCGCTTTTCGGCGAAAATTGCATGAGAAATTTGGCTTTTATTCCAATCGATTTCCCATCGCTGCTGATCAACTCTTTATCATGACTGCCTGTAAAGGTGGGGCAATTGTTCATCAAGCTGATTTTGTGGCGGGCAGTTTTAATACTGGTGGCCTAAGTTCCTACGATACCGTCGGGGCTCTTACAGAGAGTTATCGCATACAGCTAAAATTCCATAATCGATTTCATCAAACGTGCTTGTTTGTATGGAAGTTAGTTGGGCGATATCGATCGCTTCGCTGAGGAGGATTTTGACATGAGGCCGCATTAAAATAAGGCAGCATTATGAAAAAAGTGGCAATATATCGCACCTCCTTTCCGCAATTTTCGGAGCCATTATTATCGAGCAGGCGCGTAGTTTGACCGAATTCGTGCCCCGTTTTTACGTAAGAACAAAATTGCCGAGTGCAAATGAACTCGAAATGGGGGTCGAAGAGATTATTCCTGAGGGTAGGGCGGTAAGCAATTTGATGTTTACGTTCACTCGGAATAGTCCGGCGCTGGAGGACCAGTTGCTTCGCTGGGCACCTGGAGTGATACATGCGCATTTTGGGTCGGATGGCGTAATGGTGTTACCCACCGCCAGAAAGCTAGGTCTTCCACTCGTAACGACATTCCATGGCTTCGATGTGACGCTTGATAACATCGCGCTCATCAGAAGCAAGAAGCCTACATTTATAAATTATATGATTCGTCGTGGGGAACTGCGCAATCATGGGGACAGATTCGTTGCGGTTTCTAAATATGTCCAAGCAAATCTGCTTAGACTTGGTTTTCCATCGGATCGTATTCGGCAGGTATATATTGGAGTGGATGTCGATAAATTTACTCCAGCGAAAATGAAAGCTCCGAAGGAGCGGCGAATCATACTAAACGTTGCACGACATATTGAGTGCAAGGGCATCGATGATGTCATAGTCGGCTTCTCTAAGGTGGCTTGGAAATATCCCGATGTGGATCTGGTTCAGATAGGAGCGGGTCCCCTAACGGAGCAGTTGGTAATCCTTGCAAAGGACCTGGGCCTGGAAAATCGATGCTTTTTTTTAGGTGCACGACCACATGCGGAGATTACTAAATGGATGAGACAATCGTCTATTTTTGCGCTCACTAGTCGCACAGCGGAGAACGGACAGAGGGAAGCTCTCGGTATCGTTTTGAACGAGGCGGCAGCCTGTGCGCTGCCTATTGTTGCGACAAGAAGTGGAGGAATTCCGGAGACCGTGGTGGAAGGCGTGACTGGATTTTTGGCCGCCGAGCAGAGCCGCGACGAGATTGCTCGTTATTTCGATTATCTCCTTAAAGATGTAGGTCTTTGTGCAGAACTAGGAAAGCGCGGCCGTGAGTTCACTTGTGATGTTTTCAATATCAGCAGGCAAACTCGGAAGTTGGAGACAGTCTACGATGAACTACTATAGGATCAGTTGAGAATTGGTGTTCTGCGGGGAGTTTAGGTAACATTTGAAAAAGAATAATGCACGATAGAGTTACACGCGAGATCCAGACCCATTGGCCCGAATCACGTGAAGCCCCTGCACAGCATGCCCTGCACCAATCAAGCAACTTGGCGATGAGGTCGCCGAACAACTCAAATATGTGGCGGCGAGCTTCCGGGTCAGTCCCGGCAACGACTTGCGTTGTATCTGTTCCGGCGCGTCCGCGGTGCCCTGGGATGGTGCGGCACCTTCGTCGGTCTCGAGTCGCGCCTTGATTTCCATTTCCTCGGGCGCACCCACCAGAATCTGATGGGAAGCGGATTGCCATCTATGGACGCCTATGAACAGACGGTGCTGAGGCAGCTGAGGCAACGCTTACGATTAGCTCTACCATTATTCCGATAGTTGTGGCTTGGCCTCTATCTTCACAATTGTTCTGACATTTATATTTAGCCAGGACTGGTTGATGTTCTTGGCAGTGAAGGGCCCCGACCACAGGGACTCAAAATGGACATCGGCACCGAAATTGTCAGCAGCCCCGTGGCCGACTCCTGCTATGTCAAGAGCCAGGTGCTCAAAGAACAGCGCGCCGCTGTGGGGCTCTTCACCGTATAGGGTCCGCACCCAAGCCGGCCAGTACATCACGACTGCCATCACAGCAGAACTCTGATGAAGGTCTCAGCGTCGTCAGATACACCGGTTCCAACACCTACAAGGGGTTACGACCTCCGGATCGACAGCTGCCTCTGCACGACTTCCCGACGACCATTTGCGCGACTGTGACGGACGGCACCGTGGTGTGGACTGCATCGTTACCGCCGATGTTGTTGGTGCCGGGGAACGTCAACCCTGAATTGAAGGTGAACGGTGCCCCATACGTTGTTCACCAGTTGGCTTTCGCGCATCGTGAATGAGGTCACGATTTCCTGATAGATGCACACGAGAACCTGTCGCACCTTGGTGCTAATTGCGATTGTCCTCAATCACCACGTCCGAGTAGTTGCCAAAGGTGGACCGGAGGGAGCGTACATCCGATTTTATTAGCCCGCTCAGGTCTTTGCAGTGATGGTAATCTGCTGTATTGCCACGGTATAAGTTGCCGAGATGTCCCACATGTTCCTCAAGTTCCGTTCTCGTGTCAGTACCTGCTTGCGTTGCAAGCGGGCTTTTCTCGGAACCGTTCTCGTTTGTAAAACCGCTGTTTCTGCAGCCGCAGTATTGGACATGGCTATCCGCCCGGATGTTTCAGTGTTCGGGTCTAATGAGGTTCGGTGTCCAGCAAAGCCTGTGCCTCGGTGCTCAGCTCGATTGGACGAAGCTTTTGCGCTAATTCAAAGCCCCGAGTGGCAGCGAGAGC
This sequence comes from Cupriavidus sp. UYMMa02A, assembly GCA_001725945.1. Taxonomy (GTDB): domain Bacteria; phylum Pseudomonadota; class Gammaproteobacteria; order Burkholderiales; family Burkholderiaceae; genus Cupriavidus. Next base: position 83,062 of record LRMT01000170.1, read on the forward strand.
TCGGCGGGCGATATACAAAAGTCCACTTGCGTTTGGCTGAAGGAACTTATCGCCTGACGATGCCGTTAAGTTTGCGTTGGGGCCAAGGAGAAACGAGCAATGTCCCTTTAGAGGTTACGGGTAGCGGCGCGGGAACGGTGCTCTCAGCTGCTGCCGAAGTAACGCGCTGGCGTCCAGCCACTATTGGAGAGGCCGCTTCTCGTCTTCCTCTATTCGCAAGGAGTCATGTGCACGTCGCTGATGTGTCGGAATTGGGCTTGGATCTTTCTTTAAGCCCGCCTCCGCGCGGATTTGGCTTGCCAATCATACCGACAACAACAGAAGTCTTTTACCGGAATGCCCCTCAGCCGTTGGCCGCATGGCCGAACCAGGGTTACGGCCGTATCCTTCGCCCAGAAGGATTGCCCGCGACGGATAAGATCAGTTTCGCTGTTGCTGGCAGGACAGTTCGAGCATGGCAAAACGAACCAGATTTGCAAGCATTTGGCTACTGGTTTTGGGATTGGGCGGCGCAAAGCTATCGGGTCGCAGGGCGGGACGCAGCGGCGAACGTAATGACTCTTGCGGATCGTGGCTCTCCTTATGGTATTAGGGAAGGACAGCGTGTTCGCGTCGAGAATTCATTGGCCGAGCTCGACATGGCCGGGGAGTGGTATCTGGATCGGAGACGGGGAGAGCTTTACTTTTGGCCACCAGACACCTTGAATGATGGGGAGATCGAGATTTCCATTGCAGAGACGCTATTGAATATTGAGTATTCCCAAAACGTGACTGTACGGGATATGTTCATCGAAAAACCCGCGGTGATGCGATTACGGTCAGGCAAAGCAGAAATGTCGTACTGGAGCGGCTCACGATTCGCGATGCAGGTAATCGCGCTTTGGTCGTTATGGGAGGTGCTCGCTGTGGTTTGCGTGACAGCATAGTTGAGGATACCGGCGAAGGTGGAGTATTGCTATCGGGAGGAGACCGACGGACGCTGGAGCCGGGAGAGCATTTTGCTGCATCGAACGTGATTCGGCGCTTTAGTCGCCTGGTGAAAACCTATCGACCTGCCGTTGAGGTTGCTGGAGTTGGACAGTCCATAGAGGGCAACACTATTTCGGATGCGCCACATAGCGCAATTATTTTTCGGGGTAATGATCATCGGATCACGGGAAACGAGATATTCAATGTCGTGTTGGAAACAAGCGATGCCGGTGCAATTTATACTGGTCGAGATTTTACAGCGCGCGGCACAGTAATTGCAGATAATTTTCTGCACGACATACGATCAAGTGATCCAAAGCAAGAAGTAAAGGGTATATATCTGGATGATCAGGCCAGTGGTATTATTATTCGCCATAATATCTTCTCCCGGGTGCAGCAGCCAGTTTTTATTGGGGGTGGCCGCGATAACGTAATTGAGCAGAACATCTTTTACGAAAGTAGTCCCGCGATACACCTTGATGCCAGAGGCCTTTCCGGGCAAAGAATGGCAACCCTGGATCCCAAAGGAGAACTGCAAAGCAAACTGGATGCGCTGCCATACAGGAGTGAGCCCTTTGCAAGCCGCTATCCAAATCTGTCGAAAATCCGAGAGGATGACATAGGCGCTCCAAAGTACAACGTGGCGCGGGGGAAATGTAATTGTTAGGGGGATACCATTTTCGATTGATGAGAATGCAAAGAATGGCATAGAGCTCGGGGAATTCATTGAAGGGCAGGAAGAAGATTTTGCGATCCCCGTGCCACCAAAGGGAAGAACTAAACGGGAAAATTTTCAATTGCGCGACTGAATATGCGCTAATCTACTTGGGATTTGAGAGGTCACCTTTCTTACTGATATCTCGGCTGATAGGCTCCCTCCTGTAAGCGTCTTAGGTCAAGCGTGTGGCCTCCATTAACCAACACGAAGTCCGTCGGATTCACATTCGGGGGTCAGGCGCACTCCATAGGGTTCATCGAAATCAGATGCCTGCAACGAGACCCTGCGGGCACGCGTGCGCCGGCCACTTTCTCAGTGTTTCGTGTAGTGCGCGACATCTATGCATGCCTTGACTTGCGCGCCGGAGGAGGCTGGGCGAACATGCAACTAATTTACGGGTATCAATCGTCTTGTCAAATATGAGCTTTGCCGCTTTGTCGACCAAAGTCCCATTACAAGAGTTTGGCGCTGATGGTCTTGGAAGTCGCGCCAATGCTAGAGGTGGCCGGCCAGACGCGGAGACAGGGCTCGAAATATCGAACTCGCGAGCCGCCCGAAATGGGTGAGGTGCCACGCCATTCGCACGGATTCGATCATCGATACATATTCAATGGGCTGCAGCACGCTCCATGCTTTTGCTCTCAATGGCTTCCCTATAGATTTCGATTAACTGTTGATAGTTTCGTTTCGCGCTGTAAAGGGATTCGTATGTGGCGCGCGCTTTTTCGCCCATTATTTTCATTCGCTCTGGATTCTCGGTGGCCCAGCGCATTTTTGCGCAAGATCTTTGCCATTGCCAGCTTCAAACAGCAAACCAGTTGAACCCTCTTCAATCAGTTCAAGCATTGACCCGAGGCGACTGGCAATTACGGGAAGACCGGCTGCAAATGCCTCAACGATCACCATCGGGAATCCCTCATACCAGGTGCTCGGCATTACGAGAGCTTCGGCTCCCCACATATACCTTTGTACCTCCTGCGAGGGCAATCTCCCCACGCAGGCCAGTCCGGGTATATTCCGTAGGGAATCTCTCGCCGGTCCGTCTCCAATTACGTTTATACGGAAAGGCTCCAGCTTGGCGGCAGACTGAAGGGTGGTAATACCTTTTTCCGGCGACAGTCGGCCAACAAATAGAAAACCTGATCGACTCTGGAGAGGAGGTGGAGAGACTTCACAGAAATTTGGTTTGACTTTGATTTTATCAGCCGGTAGTCCACCTTCTATGAATTTGTTTCGGCAGAAATTATTTAGAGCAATATAACGAGTAACTTTATCGGACCAAGTGCCGATTGTACGATGAAAAGCCAGCATCGCCGCTAGCACGCCGGTCTGAAGTCGAGATTCTCTATAACAACCGCGCATGACGCCACGCCACGGGACAGTGCCACGACAGTCTTCGCATATAACGTCGTTACGAAGGTACATGGCCTGCGGACAATGAAGGCGAAAATTATGCAGCGTTTGAATTACAGGTATGCCGTACTTGTCGGCTGACCAAAATATCGATGGAGAGATTAGTGGAAATGTGTTGTGAGCGTGTAAAATTTGAGGTTTGAAGTTCTTTAATATTGCCTCGAATTTTTTGCTGTGAGGTATGTGACCAAAAGTTCTTTGCGCGGCCTTCAACTTCGGCATGGTGTGCAAATCGTCATTGCACTCCAGTAACGTCTCAACCTCGTGTCCGTTAGATCGAAGTAGTTCGATTTCGGCTTCGACCACGGTGTCCTCACCACCGCGCTGTTGGTATGTGTTATGTACCACTAGAATGCGTTCGTTCATGGATTTACCTATGCATTGGCGCAGCGAGACACGACTCTATTCCGTCAGAAAAATTCTTGACCATATTTTCGAGCGTATAGAGACGACTGCTGATCCTGCAGCCCTCTCGTAAAATACTCCACTCCTTATCGTCTTGAAGTAGCCTCGAGGTGTGTGTCACGTAATCGTCAATGCAATTCGAACTCATGAGTCCATTAACGCCGGATTCTAGATAAGCAATCTCCGGGCTATGAAGCCCACAATCAGTGGTTACCATTGGAATCCCGGTGACAAAGGAATCCAATATGCCCAGCCCAACAAGCCCAGGATTTAGGATGACTCGCGCGAGCGATAATGCTGTGACCTTGTCCGTTCCTAATTGAGGGCCTAGAGCGTGAGCCCACGGGTACCTCTCACAAAACTGGTCAACCTGGGGTCGTAATGGGCCATCGCCAATAACTAGGAGTTGGAAGTTTGGTATCTGTGCCCTAACTCGAAGACTTGCTTCTAGAAGAAAATCGATTCTCTTTTCGGTATACATTGAACCAATAAGGCGCCAATAGGTCCGTTATGCAGACCATATTTTTTTAGAAAGTAGTCTTGTGTCTTAGGCGTTATTGCGGCGTGCAGAACAGCGAGTCCAGCGGTGTCCACCGAGTTCTGAACGACACTGACTCTATCAAGTGGAAAGCCGGTCTGCGATACCAAGGGCAGGCTCAGGGCCGTATACGCGAACCACCAGTCGGCCTTTCTGGCGACAATTCTCTTAAATCGCTCACGAAATGACTTCGGATTGCCTTGTAGATTGGCGCCATGACCCCAAAGGGCGACTTTCTGATGTCGCGCGAAGTACTGCACGGGCAAATTTGAGAGAATCTTATTCTCGGGGGTAAGAACAAGAAGATCTGCGTCCCTCATTGTGCTCGAATGCTGAAGCCAACATAGGCGGCCACCCAGGAGATAGCGAGTTGGGATTGGGGTGGCCCAATCCAGAAATCCGGAGTCCTTTTTCCTCTTTTCTGCAGAGGTTGGTTCTCCATATGCAAGGCAAAGATTGATGCCCCGGTTCCGCAATTCCGCGCGGAGTTGAGAGAAAAAAGAAACTCTGTAATGAGGGAGTCGTCGCTGAACTACTACGACATTCGGCATGCCCATGTTGGCGGAGGTTCTTCGCGAAATTCGTTGGATGGGGAGCGTAGCAGCCCTATGTCAAAAGAGCTAGGCGGGGTTCGGTATGATGCCAAAGAAGGGACCATTGGGGCCGAGAGTCTTCTTTGAAATGAAGCCGACCTACTCGTCACCTGGCGCTAGCATTGGTCGGGTGGCCTTTTAGGCACGATTTGGTGCCACGTAGCTAGCTTGGAACTGTCACGCACGCCTAGACACTATCCCACGTAATAGCTGAACCGCAGCCAAGCCAACAAATAGAGTATTAGTTACGAGGTATCGTTTCCACAGCCGTACCGGGTCATTGCAGAGCCGATGGAGCCACTCGAACCCATTTCTCTGCATCCAGCCCGGTGCGCGTGCAAGCGTGCCGGCATGGAAATCGAAAGCTGCACCTACTCCGATCATTGCAGCAAAATACGATCGCGGTGTTCCGCCATCCACTGTTCCTGCTTGGGGCAGCCAAGACTCACCCATACGGTGCTAGCTCCACTGGCGTTAATTTTGTCCACGATCTCTTGATCTTCGTCTACTGAAAGAGTCCGGAACGGAGGACTAATCATTCCGGCGATCTTGAGACTCGGGAAATCTCTCTTAAGTCGTTGCTCAAGTAGTTGCAGCGTTTCGGAGCGGCCGCCATATAGAAAGATGGATTCACCAGCCTCCGCGGCAAAGCGGCAATACCGGAGCATCAAGTCCGGACCGTTGATTCGCTCTTGCGTCGGAACGCCGAGCCGCCGCAGCATCCACGCGACTGGCGCTCCGTCGGGCGTGGCCATGTCCGCATTCTCTATCACGCTGGAAAAACGGCGATTGAATCGTGCGGTGACTACAGAGTGCACATTGCAAATGCAAATATAACGAGATTCCCGCGCAGTACCCCAGTTGTGTATGGAGGCAATGGCGTCATCCCAAGTAAGGGCATTGATAAATGCGCCAAGGACACGGTGTCCGGAAGTTGATTTCGTCATGCTCCCTCCGAGAGGGCGCGTGCGGTCACCGTGTGGCTACGGGATTGCGACGGAGCGAGTGGCGCTGAAGAGGAGAGGGAACCGGACCGTCCAATGGTGTAGTACACGAAATCAAGTTCGCGTAGCTCTCCGGGCTCGTACAGATTTCGACCGTCAAAGATGACTGGCTCCCGCAGGGTGGCCTTCATCGCTGCGAAATCCGGTGACCTGAATGACTTCCACTCCGTCACGACGACTAGTGCGTCCGCGCCTTGCAGCGCAGTGGTTTGGTCCGGTGCGAATCGGATTCGCCTCTGTGCCTCATGGTTTGTCGCTAGGTCGAAGAGGACTGCCTTCTTGGCTTCTTCCGTTGCTATTGGATCAAACGCCTGGACGATCGCGCCGCGTGACACCAACTCCTGAATAACCACGCGGCTTGGTGCAGCGCGCATGTCGTCTGTATTTGGCTTGAAGGCCAACCCCCACAACGCAAAGGTGAGGCCACTTAGGTCTTCACCATAGTGGGTGATGATCTTCTTAACCAAGACGTGCTTCTGATCCTGGTTGACGGCTTCCACGGCGGCCAGAAGCCGCATGGTCTGACCGTATTCTGCGGCGGTGTGCTCTAGTGCCTGCACATCTTTCGGAAAGCACGATCCGCCATAGCCGGTTCCCGCATATAGGAAGCTGTAGCCGATACGAGGGTCGGATCCGATGCCTTGCCGTACCAGCTCGATGTCAGCGCCGACAACGTCCGCCAGGTTAGCCAGCTCGTTCATGAACGAAATCCGGGTTGCCAGCATTGCATTTGCGGCGTACTTGGTGAACTCGGCCGACGCGATATCCATATTGAGAATACGGTCGTGGTTTCGAGTAAATGGGGCGTAAAGGCTTCGCATCGTTTCGCGCGCCTTCTGCCCTCTCTCTCCCGGCTCTGTGCCAATGACAATGCGATCTGGTCGCATGAAATCCTCAATGGCAGCGCCCTCTTTAAGGAACTCCGGATTCGAGACTACGGCAAATTCCACCGCTGGCAGATCTCGTGCTTGTAACTGCTCGGCAATGCACTCCCTCACCTTGGCGCCAGTACCGACCGGAACTGTGGATTTATCGACCACGATCTTGGGCGTTGTCATATACCGGCCGATATTGCGCGCGGCGGCCAGCACGTATCGCAGGTCGCGGAGCCGTCTTCACCAGGAGGCGTGCCAACGGCAATGAATTGGAGATCGCCGAAGTCAACACTGGTCTCAATGTCGGTGGTGAAGCGCAGCCGACCAGCGGCATGGTTGCGCTGGATTAGCTCCTTAAGCCCTGGCTCGTAGATCGGAACTTCACCCGAGTTCAGCATCGCGATCTTGGCGACATCCAGATCTAGGCACAACACGTCGTTGCCAAGCTCCGCCAGGCAAGTCCCGGTTACGAGGCCCACATAACCGGTTCCGATGATGGTGATTTTCATACGATGATGTTCGAAATAGGGAGCGTTCTGCGACGGCATTACTTCGAGTTGTCGCAGAACGGCTTACCAGAGGCTGGATCGGTAAGGGAGCAGAGGGTGTGTGTCTTAGGCGTAAGAGCTTATTGGGACACGTGTGAGGGAACGGAGCCTGCGGCGTGCGTTTTGAACGAGGACATCAATAGGCGTTGCGTCCCGTCCAACCCTTGAACGCCGTCCAAAAAATGATCCTGAGATCCATGAGGAACGTCCAATTCCGAATGTAGAACAAATCATGCTCCACCCGCTTCGCCATCTTATCCAAGGTATCCGTCTCTCCCCGATACCCATTAATCTGCGCCCACCCCGTAATTCCGGGCTTGACCCGATGGCGCAGCATATATAGATCGAGCTGCTCCTTATACATATCGTTGTGCGCCATCGCATGCGGTCGCGGCCCCACCACGCTCATCTCCCCGCGCAGCACGTTAATAAACTGCGGAAGTTCATCCAAACTGGTACGCCGGAGAAAGGCCCCAATGGGCGTCACACGGCTGTCGCCCTTTTTTGCTTGCGTGACGGTTTCATGCTCCGTATGCACCTTCATGCTGCGGAACTTGTAGACATGGATCACGCGGCCATCCAGACCAAGGCGTTCCTGCTTGAAGAACGCAGGGCCAGGCGAGCTTCTCTTGATCAGCACGGCAATGATCACCAGGAGCGGGGACAGCAAAGTCAGCACCACGGCAGCAAATGCGCGATCAAATGCTGCTTGATGAAGCCGCGCACGCCCAGCGAAGGCGGTCGGTTCAGCTCCACCGCCGGCATGCCCATAAAGTCCTGCATCTGGTGATTCAACAACTCGAAGTCCATCAGGCTGGGCATCCACTTGATGTCGATGAAGTCGTTGCGTAGCGCATACGCAATGCTCTGCATCTGACGTGAAGCACCGATGGGCAGGGTGATCCAGATTTCATCAACCTGGTGATTACGGGCGAAGCCGGCGATGTGATCACTGTCTTCAATCCGGGGGATACCTTCTGGCGTGGCATCGTCGGGGCCAGCGTAGATGCCCGCGACACGGAAGCCGTTCCAGCGGCTTGCCGTAGCGCGGCGGTACATCTCCTGGCCGGTAGTGCCAAAGCCCACAATCAGCACATGCTTGGAATTGCGGCCGACGCCACGCGCCAGCGCCAGCAGGCTGTAGGTCGCAATGCGGAGGGCGAGCAGGGCGGCCACGGTTCCCACATACCAGTACACCACCCACAGCCGCGAAAGCGAGCCCGCCTGATGCATCAAGAAACTCATCAAGATGCCGATAAGCCAGACAAGCGACCATGCGCCCACTAGCCGGGCACCGAGGGAAAGAAAGCTGCGGCCGCGCCAGGAGGTGTACAAGTCCAGCCTCGGCAGCACGATCAGCGCTACCACACAGCTGAAGTAAACGATGAACTGATGGATGGGCGCGGCTACCGCGAAGTCAGGGGAGAAGCGCAGCTCGGTGGCAAGGTAGCCGGCCAGCCAGATGGTGCTCACGTCTGCCAGGCGCACTGCAATGGCCAGCCAATCGTGGTGCTTCACAAACATGTTGCGATAAATTCCCATGCTTACCCCGGGTAGCGTTGTCCCTCCGGCCGCGCGCATGCGCATGGCTGGATATCCCCGTCGAAACAAAAACCCATAGGGTAGGACCGCGCCTGACCCAGCGGCAGCATGTGCCAAAACTGAGTCGCGTGATACTTTTGATACTTATAATAATGGCGGCACATTAGCATACATGTAGGGCGTCCAGCAAACCGAAAGGGGCTTGTCCCGTAGCATTTTTCAGGGGAAGTTGCGGCGTTGCAGCAGCTCACCCGTTCGGGGGCTGCGTGACCCCGGATGTCTGTGGCAAAACGCAATCGCGTCCCCGCTTGATGGGGGTTGCAGCGCCGTCTCATATCGGTTTCTAACCCGCCGTTGCTAGGTCGACCCCCGGCAGTGGGCGCTGTCTGGCGATGATCTTCCTCGCGGGCTGCAAGCCCCGTGGGCATTCGGCACCCGCTTGTAATCGCGTTATTGACACAGCGGCGTAACGCTTGCGAGCCGAATATATGCCGAAGCTGTGGGCGTGATGATTTTGGTATTTTTGCGGATTTCTGCGGTAGACTTTGGCCGCAAAGTTTTCCAGCGCGGGACACGGGCGGGAAGACGGGCATTAGAAGATCAAGACGCAGCCTCCGGCCGCGATAAGCGGTGTCGGCAGAAAAGCACTTATTGACGATGGGATGTTGGAGAAAAACAATGCAAGCGAGCCTCTCGAAACGTTTTACGCTGGTGGCGGCAGCCTCCGCGGCCATGCTGCTGGCAGCCTGCGGCGGTGGTGGCGGAGATAGCGGCAGCAGCACGCCTTCGGCCACCATTAGCGGCAAGGCCGTTGACTTCTACCTGTCCGGCGCGACGGTGAGTTTCCTGGACTGCAAGGACTCGGCGGGCAAGGCCCTGACGGTCATCACCGGCGCGAACGGCGACTTCACGTTCCCGGCAAACTGCACCAAAAGCGCGCTGTCCGTATCGGGCGGTACCGATATCGGTACCGGCCTGCCGTTCAACGGCGTGATGCAGGCACCGGCGGTGGATTACCGCGCCGGCATTACCCCGATGATCAGCCCGCTGACCACGCTGGTGGCACAACTGGGCGCTGACCAGGCGGCCGCGCTGGCCACCAAGCTTGGCCTGAGCGGCAAGGACCTGCTGAACGCCGATCCGCTTACCGATCCGGACGTGCTGAAGGCAGCTATCGTGGTGGAGCAGCTGGTTGAGCAAATCAGCAAGACGCTGCAGGGCGTGGCCGCCGGTGCCGGTGGCAGCCTGAGCGCGGATGCGGCCGCCGCCGCCGCCGCGAAGGCCGTGGCAAGCGTGGTGAGCAGCTCCAGCGGTACGGTGAACCTGACGAGCGCGTCCACCGTCTCCGATGCCATCAAGGCTTCCGTGAAGAATGCGCAGTCGAGCCTGCCGTCCACCCTGCAGGGCAGCATCGACACCGTTGCCGCCAATGTTGCAGCGCTGGCCGCCCCGCTGGTGAGCAAGCAGGTCGGCGACGTGAGCACAGCGCTGGGCACGATCAAGCTGGGCAGCAATGCGTCGTCCACCGTGGCGGCGCTCAAGAGCAGCGGTGCCCTGAATGCGCTGAAGGACAGCAGCCAGTCGACGCTGTCGACCACGCTGGCTTCCACCACGTCCGCCTCCGTGCTGACCGACAGCAGCAACACTGCCAAGCTGTCCGATCTGGGTAACGCCGTGGCGACTGGTTCGGCCGCCGACGTGCAGAGCAAGGCCGGTCTCATTTCGGGCCTCGACAGCGGCAAGCTGAGCACCGTCGTTGACAAGGTCACGCTGAAGGACTACCTGCAAGCCAGCAACGTCCTGATCAATAACCTGCCGGCCACGCTGGGCGACCAGATGTCGACCACCGGCGGCCTGTCGGACATCAAGGTGACGATCAAGGAAGTCGGCGCGCCGTTCGGCACGGGTGCTGCGGATGTCCGCCTGGGCATGCACTACAGCTACAAGGGCAGCACGGTCGACGTGATCTTCGAGAAGGTGTCCCTGGTCTTCAGCGGCGGCAACCTGGTGTCGGCGACGTTCCCGGCCAATACCAGCTACTCCTTCGTTGTCACTGGCGCAGCGCCGGCTTCGGCCACGCTGACCAACGCATCGGCGGACAGCCTCTCCAGCGGCAGCGGCCAGTTCACGCTGCCGTATGCAGCCGTCCTGAACAAGGTGAAGAACAGTGGCGCACTGAACAGTTCGCAGCTCGCCGCGCTGACGCCGAGCGCGCCTGGCACGGTGGACGTCGCCTTTGCCGTGGCTGGTGTGGATGGCTCGGCCGTCAAGCTTGGCATCGGCACCGGTACCGCGGCGACGTACACCGGCAAGGTCGCCGTGCAAACCAGCGGCAGCCAGGTCAGCGGCTATGGCCTGAAGTCGACCATCACGATGAACCAATAAGCAGTCGATTCGCTTCTGGCAGACGCTCCGCTGTGCGGGGCGTCACCGGGCGTTCGCGCACTGCCGCTTTGCGGCGTGTGTCGCGGCCGCCCGGTTTGTTGTTTACGTGCCGGGCAAATTTGGTCCGCGGCTCATTCGTTTTGCAGGACGTTTGCGCCTCCGGAGTTCACGATGTTCGAGTTTTGTTCGCGCCAGACCCTGGCCACGGCGGTGGCAGTGTTCGGCCTGGCAGCCGCCGGCACGGCGCAGGCTGCATCGGAAGATGTGTTCCTGCGTGCGGAGCCGACCACGGGCGAGTTCACCGGCTTTCGCGCTGAAGGTAGTTTTGACGCGGTGAACAAGGCGCTGGATGTCTTCAACCTGCGCAGCCAGGGCGGCAGCGGCCCGACGCCCGATAACGCCGGCGACTATCGCGGCGGCCGGGTCATGCTTGGCTACAAGTTCTCGCCCTACTGGTCGGGCGCCGCCACCTATCTGCGCCGCAATATCGACTACGGCCAGGACACCAACAGCATCGATACCTGGCAGCTCGCGCTGCACTACGATCCGCTGGCCGAGCCGGGTGCGAAGGATCGCCTGATCTTCCGTTTTTCCCTGTGGGGCGACCGTGCGGGTTCGGTCAGCAAGACATCGCCCACGCAGGTGCGCGGCACCACCTTCAGCCAGATCCGGGTCAACGACCCGAACGATTTCCAGGCGCAGGCCGATATGATCTTCTCGGGCCAGCTGACCGAGCGCAGTATGCTGACCGGCTTTCTTGGGGGCGGCTTCAGCAATGTTTCGGTGGGCGATCTGAGCGCGCAAGTGCGCCGCGGCGGCTGCGATTTCAACGTCAAGATCGGCTCGGACAACATCGCCAACGGCACGCTCGCCGCGCCTTGCCGCGTCGGTGGGTCCGTGTTGCAGGACGCTTCGTTTTCCGCCAATGCCTCGCAGTTCGGGCTCGACGTCAGCAAGGATCTGAACTACACGGCCGCTTTCCTTACCACGGGCGTATCCTGGCGCTGGAAGTACGAACGCTTTTCGACTCAGCTCGGCTATCAGTTCCAGTACCTGTTCCGCAGCAATATCGACGACCGCTTGTCGAGCTTCGGCGTGTCGCCGATCAAGTCCAACCATACCCTGGGGCTTGAGCTTGCCTACAACGTGGTGAAGAACGTGGAACTGTACGTGCGCGGACAGGCGTTCAAGTACAACTTCGTCGGGACCATTCCGTTCTTGTACAACGCCGCTACGGCAGGGCGGATGGACCGCTACTACGGCTACGCGTCGATCGGCGTGCGGTTTTCGGGCTTCTGAGAGCAGGGCACGGTGCTGTTGGTGTAGGGCCTTGCCAGACCGCTCGTCTTTCTGTCCTCTCCCCGGAGGGAGAGGACAACTGCCACCGGGTAGCGTCAGCAACCCTCGTAAGTCCCTTGCAACGCATCATCGATCCGTGTTTTCAGCAGCGCCAGCAGGCAACGCGCCGCATAACAGTCCTCGGATCGTTCGCTGGCGATTTCGAGCAAGGCGAGCACGCCGTGAAGACCAGCGCTGGTGGAATCGAGCAGGGTGGCTTCGTTGACTTCAAACTTGATAGGGGATACGGACATCGCAGACTCCTGATTGGGTTTGGATGGTCCGCCAGGGAAGCAAGAAGAGGTGGCGGGCCTGACAGCGGGGAGGGATACCGGGACTCGCACATGTCTTTCCGGTCGGCTTTGCAGCCGGCCCCGCTCGGCCCGCCGTTGATCAGTTGGCGTGCGCGCGCGATGAATTTGGCCGCATGACGCGGCCGATATGTGCAAGTCCTTTCGGGTATCCCGACCCGTTCGCCGATGTCTTCGGCGAAGCGTGCAGTTTCCCCGCTTGCCCAGGGGCAGTCGATAAGACGGTTCGCATTCCGCATCATCGCGCGCAGCACGCACGCCGCCACAGCTGCCCGTTCAAAGTCCCCGCTGGTACGGTTGTTCGCGCCCCGACAGGAACGTTGCCATGCTCACGACCAGGCGGTGCGTAGCACCACTGGTGCCAGGCAACGGCAACGCATGCAGCACGGTGAATATCACCATCGCGGCGGCCAGCGGGCCGATGCTCCGTGGCAACACCTTGCACCCCGGCCAACTCAGGAAGGTCAGGCTCACGGCCAGTCCCAATACCACCCCGGCCACGACTTCCGATGGCGAATGCGCATGCAGGACCAGGCGCGACCCGCCTATCAGCAGCGCCAAGCCGGCCCCGCAAGCCGCGCCGAACCTGGCCAGCCAGGGGCGAGAGGGCGGCGCGCACAGGTATAGCAGCACGGGAAGCATCGTGGCCGACATCGCGCTATGCCCGGAAACACCGGTGAAGTCCAGCGCATGGATGCCCATACCCCATCCCAGGAAGGCAAGTTTGGAGACCAGCGTGAGGCCCGCTACCGTGGCCACGCCCGCGAGCCAGCGCAGTGCGCTGCTGACCTCGCCACGTTGGTACATCCACAGCGCAATCAGCAACGCGGCAGGCAGCAGATACGTGCTTTCACCAAGGCGCGAGACGAGGGGCCAGAAAGACATGCGGTCTCTCTACAGCCCGTACTTCTTTGTCTTGTCGAACAGCGTGGTCTTGGCCACGCCGAGCGCCTCGCTGGCGCGGCTTAGGTTGCCGTCATGCCGGCGCAGCGCGTCGGCGATCAGCGCGCGCTCGAACTGCTCGACGGCCTGGGCCAGCGGCAGGCTTCCGGGGCGGTGGTGCCGTGGCCCGGATCGCAGCCCAGGCCAAGCCACGTGGCGCTCGGCCAGGTTGCGCAGTTCGCGCACGTTGCCGGGCCACGGGTAGGCCACCAGCGTGGCCAGTTC
>LRMT01000171.1 GCA_001725945.1 Cupriavidus sp. UYMMa02A
CGAACGCGCCGCCCGCGCCGCGCGCGCGGGCACTGGCGCCCTGACGGCGAAACTGCGGCCGCCCCTGCTGACCCCCTACCAGGTGGAGCGGTCAGCGATCTGCGATACGGTCTGCGCGGCGGGTTTCGTGCGGCTCGTGCTGGTGCGCGCGCCGGCGGGCTTCGGCAAGACCACTGCCATGCTGCAATGCCGGGCGCGGCTCGAGGCGGCGGGTGTACCGACGGTCTGGCTGACGCTGGATCGCGCCGACAATGACGCCACCCGCTTTCTCGGCTCGCTCGAGGTCGCGCTGTCCCAAGTGCTGGACGGCGCCGCCAGGCGTACCGCTGACCATGCGGGCGCGGATGCCGGCGAGCAGGCGCTTGCGCTGATGGACCGGGTGGCGCGGCATCATGGCCCCTTCACCCTTTTTCTTGATGATTTCGAGGCGCTCCAGAACACGGCCGTCGTTGGCCTGGTCTGGCAACTTGTCGAGAGCCTGCCGCGGGGCGCACGCGTGTGGTTGGCACCCGCTGGGTGCCGGAGACCGGCCTCGGGCGCTGCGTGCGCGCGGCGAACTACTCGAGATCGAACCCGCGCAATTGCGCTTCAGCGCCAGCGAAACGGAATCCTTCCTGCGCCAGGCGCGTGGCCTGAAACTGGAGCAGGCCGCCATCAGCGCGCTGCACCGGCGTACCGAGGGATGGCCCACCGCGTTGTGGCTGGCGTCTGTGTCCATGGAGCGGCGCGCGCAGCCGGAAACGTTCATCGCCGGTTTCTCGGGCTCGAACGCGGCCATTGCCGACTACCTGGTCGAAGACGTCTTCCACCACCTGCCCGAGCCCGTGCGCGATTTCCTGCTGCGCACGTCGATCCTCGACCAGTTATGCGGACCGCTGTGCGACGCGCTGTACGAGTCGGGTCCACAGGCTCCGGCACCCGCCGATGGCGATGCCCCGGCCGGCAACAGCGCGGACATCCTCGCCTGGCTCGAACGCGCCAGCCTATTCCTGCTGCCGCTGGAGAGCGAGCGCTACGGCGAACGCGGCACGGGCGAGCAGCCGCAGCAGTGGTATCGCTATCACAGCCTGTTTTCCAGTTTCCTGCGCGGACAACTCGCGCAGACCATGCCGCAGGCGGTGCCCGGGCTTCACATGGCGGCTTCGCGCTGGTACGAAAGCCAGGGCCGCCCGGTGCCGGCCATCGAACACGCGTTTGCCGCCGGGGCCGTGGCGCATGCCCTGCAACTGCTGGACAGTGCTGCCGACGAACTGCTGGCGCAGGGCCGCATGCGGCTGCTCACGCGCTGCTGGAGGCGGTGCCGCCGGACGAGCTGGCGCGCTGGCCGAAGCTGCAGATCGCGCGCGCCTGGGCGGTGTCGTTCACGCGCGGCCCTGGCGAGGGCATCGCGCTGCTGCAGGCAGCGTCCACCGAAGGCGCGGCGGGCGAGTTGCTGGCGCATGTGCGCGCGTTGCGGCACATGCTGCTCAACATGATGGACCGCTTCGACGATGCACGCGCGTTTGCGCGTAATGAGCTGCCGCCGTTGCCGATGGGCTATGCGTTTCCCGATGCCATTCTCGCCACGTCGATGGCGCGGCTTGCGGCAGTCAGCGGCGACTATGTCGAGGCGCGCCGCCTGCTCGCCGTGGCGCGCCAGGCTGTGCGCGGCTCGGACAGCAACTTCAACAAGATCTTCTCCGAGTCGGTCGAAGGGCTGATCGACCTGCGCCAGGGGCGGCTGCAGCAGGCGTTGGGGCGCTTCCGCATTGCCGCGCGCACGATGCTGCCGAACCGGTTCGGGCCGACCAACGGCAACGCCATGCGTGCATCCTGCTGGCCGAGGGACTATACGAGAGCGGCGATTCCGACCGCGCCGGCCGCCTGCTCAATGTGTACCTGCCGCTGTCGCGCGACCTGGGGCTGCCTGACCAGATCATTACCGGCCACCTCGTGCTGGCCCGCATTGCGTTTGAGCGCGGCGAAGCCGACCAGGCACACGAGTGGCTGGCCGCGCTGGAGCACCTGGGCCACAACCGTGGCCTGACGCGGCTCGTCATGTCTGCGATGCTCGAGCGTGCTCGACTCGCTTTGCGCCAGGCAACCGGCATGCCGCCGAAGAAGCGCTGCAGCGCGCGGCCGACCCCGCGCTGTGGCGCACGCGCCCAGGCGTGAGTTCCTTCGCCAGCGATGTCGAGGACATCACCGTCGGTCGCCTGCGGCTGTCCTTGCACGTCGAGCCGACCGTGCAGTTGCGCGAAGCCGTCGAGCGCGAACTCGCGGCTGCGGTGGCCAATCAGCTCATGCGCCGCGCGTGAAGCTGCGCATCCTGCTGGCGCAGGCCTGCCTGCGCACCGGCGACGGCGCGCAGGCGCTCGTGGTCATGGGTGAAGCGTTGCGCTTCGGCGCGGCCGAGGGGTTCATCCGCATCTTTGCCGATGAGGGTGACGAGGTGCGTCGTCTCGTGTCGCAGGCGTGCGCCAGGCAAAGCGGCAGCCTGCCGACGGCGTATGTGGAGAAGCTGCTGGAAGCCTGCGGCATGGGTGCGGATACAGCACCGGCGGCCCATGCCGCGCCGGCACCGCTCGTGGAGCCTCTGACCCCGAAAGAACAGAAGGTCCTGCAACTGCTGGCGGAGGGGTTTTCCAACGTAGCCATGGCCCAGCGGCTGTTCGTGTCGGAAACCACGGTGCGCACTCACCTGCGCAATATCAGCGCCAAGCTGCACGCTAGCAACCGTACGCAGGCGGTGGCCATCGCAAGACAGCTCGGGCTGCTGTGAGCGGCGCGCCAGCGGGCGCGCCTGCCCGCGGATTCAGATACCCATGAAGTCGGCGAACTCATGCAGTTGCGCGCGGGGAGCGCGCAACTGATTGGCAACAGCATCCGGGTCTTCGTAGCCGATCGCCATGCCGGTGAACAGCATGCGTTCGGGCGGCAGCGACAGGAAGCTGCCGAGGGTTTGCGGATAGATCGCCCAGCATTCCTGCGCGCAGCTATCGAGGCCTTCTTCACGCAGCAGCAGCATCACGGTCTGGAGGTACATGCCCAGGTCGGACCATTGCGGCGGACCCATGCGGCGGTCCACGCTGCAGAACAGTGCCAGCGGTGCACCGAAGAACGCGAAGTTGTTGGCGAACTGGGCAAGGCGCCTGCGCTTGTCTTCACGCGGGATGTCGAGGCAGCGATACAGCGCTTCGCCGACTTCGAAGCGCCGATCGCGGTATGGGGTGGCGAGCTCGCGCGGATAGATGTCGTACTCGCGGTCTTCGCCTCCCGGCGCCTCGGCCACGCGCTCGCGCATGATGCCTTTGAGCCGTTGCATTGCCTCGCCGCCCACCACGTGGATGTGCCAGGGCTGCAGGTTGCCGCCGAGCGCGCGCGACGCGGTGTCGAGCACGCGGCGGATGGTGTCGGAATCGACGGGCTTCGGCAGGAAACCACGCACGGATTTGCGGCTGTCCACCGCCTGGCTGACTTTCATGTTGGCTCCTTCCTCAGGCGAACGGAGGCTCGGCGCCCCAGTCGAAGAAGTCCGGCATGTCCTGCGACACCCGCTCGGGGAACGCGGCAGGGCGTTTTCCAGGAATGCGCTGACGCCTTCCTTGACGTCGGCCGAGCGGCCACGCGACTGGATCGCCCGGCTGTCGAGCTTGTGTGCCTCCATCGGGTGGCTGGCGCCGGCCATGCGCCAGATCAGCTGGCGCGAGATCGCCACGGACACCGGCGCGGCGTTGTCGGCGATTTCCCGCGCAAGCGCTCGAGCCGCGGGCAGCAGTTCGTCCGGCGCGTGCAGCGAGCGCACGAGGCCGCGCTCGAGCGCTTCCTGCGCCGAGAACACGCGGCCCGTATAGCACCATTCCAGCGCGGTCGAAATGCCGACCACGCGCGACAGGAACCACGATGACGCCGCTTCAGGCGTGATGCCGCGCCGCGCGAACACGAAGCCGAACTTGGCGTCGGTCGACGCCAGCCGGATGTCCATGGGAAGCTGCATGGTCACGCCGACGCCGACTGCGGCGCCGTTCACCGCGGAAATCACCGGCTTGAGGCTGCGGAAGATGCGCAGCGCCACGCGGCCGCCGCCATCGCGGTGCGCCGTGTCGGGCGTCGCGCCATAGCGCTTCTCGAAATCGAAGGTGGCGCCCCCGGCCGACAGGTCGCCCCCGCGCAGACGCCCGGCCGGCCCCCGTGACGATGACGGCGCGCACGTTGTCGTCGGCGTCGGTGGCGTCGAAGGCGGCGATCAGGTCCTGCATCATCTGGCCGGTAAACGCATTGAGCTGCTCGGGCCGGTGCAGGGTGATGGTCGCTACGCCGTCTTCCACGGCATAGCGCAGGGTCTCGAAGGTCGGGGTCGGTTCGGTCATGGCTGTCGGCTGTCAGGCGGAGCGGATGGGTCCGATCCACACTAGTGCAGAATGCGTCTCCCGCAATCGTCGATTCCGACGAAGCTAGGGCGTGCCGAGGCATCTTAGACTGCCACTGCGTGGCGCAGTCTGCCCAGCGCTGGCAGGCCGCGCGGCTGAAACCAAGGACAACCATGAAGACACGTATCACCGACATGCTGGGCATCCGCTACCCGATCATCCAGGGTGGCATGCAATGGGTTGGCTATGCCGAGATGGCGGCCGCCGTCTCCAACGCAGGCGCCTGGGCATTCTGACCGCACTGACCCAGCCCACGCCCGAGGCGCTGGGCGACGAGATCCGCCGCTGCCGCGACATGACGGATCGTCCTTTCGGCGTCAACCTCACGCTGCTGCCGTCGATCAATCCGCCGCCGTACGCGCGCTACCTCGATGTCATCATCGAAAGCGGCGTCAAGGTGCTGGAAACTGCGGGCAACAATCCGAAGGAACACATTGCGCGCGCAAGGCCGCCGGCCTGAAGGTGATCCACAAGTGCGTGGCCATCCGCCACGCGCTGTCGGCCGAGCGCCTGGGCGTCGATGCGGTGTCGATCGACGGCTTCGAGTGCGCGGGTCATCCTGGCGAGGACGACGTGCCGGGCATGGTGCTGATCCCGTTGGCGGCGCGCGTCTCGGTATTCCCGTCATTGCCTCGGGCGGCATTGCCGACGGCCGCGGCATGGCAGCGGCGCTGGTGCTCGGCGCCGAAGGCGTGAACATGGGCACGCGCTTCTGCGCCACGCGTGAAGCGCCGATCCACGACAACATCAAGCAGGCGCTGGTCGCCGCCAGCGAGCGCGATACCAACCTGATCTTCCGCACCATGCACAACACCGCGCGCGTGCTGAAGAACGCCATCTCCGACGAGGTGGTCAGCATCGAACGCCGCCCCGGTGGTGCACAGTTCGAAGAGGTGCGGCACCTGGTCACGGGCCAGCGCGGCAAGGCGGCGCTGGTGGCCGGCGAGCCCGATGGCGGCATCGTCAGCGCGGGCCAGTGCGTGGGCCTGATCGACGACGTGCCGAGCTGCGAGGAACTGATCGCACGCATGGTGGCGGAGTGCCGGGAGCAGCTCGGCACCGCCTCGCGCTACTTCGGCTGACGCGATGGCGGAAGGGGACATTGCCGCCATGGCATCGAGCCAGGATGCAACGATGGGCGCCGAAGCCGTGCCCGAAGGCTTCGTGGCCATGAGCAAGCTGGACGGCTACATGGGTCACTTCGGCCAGCTTTACGCGGACGTGCCGAGGCGCACGCTGGCCGTGCGCGTCGGCGAGCACCACCTGAACAACCTCGGTATCCCGCACGGCGGCATGCTGGCCACGCTGGCCGACACGGCGATCGGCATGATGATGCAGATCGAGACCGAACGGAAGCACAACGCCGTTACGGTCAACCTGAGCCTGGACTATCTCGATGCCGCGCGCGTCGGCGACTGGCTGGAAGCACGCGTGGAGTTCGACAAGCTCGGCTCGCGCCTGCGCTACGGCACCTGCCGCGTGATGAGCGGGGAGCGCTGCCTGCTGCGCGCCACCGCCATTTTTGCCGTGCTCGGGCCGCGCACCTGAGCGGGGGCGCGCGTTTCGTCGATTCCGACGCGCGCGCGCCGGCCAGCATCACCAGAATACGTGCATCTAGGGTACATGGCTGGCCAATGTTGCCGGCACCGTTCAAGGAGATCACATGGCAGAGGCATACATCGTTGGAGCGGTACGTACCGCGGGCGGACGCAAGGGCGGCAGGCTCGCCGGCTGGCATCCGGCCGACCTGGCGGCAGAGGTGCTGAACGCGCTGCTCGACCGCACCGGTGCCGATCCCGCACTGGTTGAAGATGTGATCATGGGCTGCGTGAGCCAGGTCGGCGAACAGGCCGGCAACGTGGCGCGCAATGCCATCCTGGCCTCGCGCCTGCCGGAAAGCGTGCCGGGCACCTCGGTCGATCGCCAGTGTGGTTCGTCGCAGCAGGCGCTGCACTTTGCCGCGCAGGCGGTGATGTCGGGCGCGATGGACATCGTCATCGCCGCGGCGTGGAAAGCATGACGCGCGTGCCGATGGGCCTCTCGTCGCAACTGCCGGCCAAGAACGGCTTCGGTGTGCCGAAGAGCCCGAACGTCGAGCAGCGTTACCCCGGCGTGCAATTCAGCCAGTTCACGGGCGCCGAGATGATCGCGCGCAACTACGGCTTCTCACGAGAGGATCTGGACCGATATGCACTGCTGAGCCACCAGCGCGCCGCCGCCGCGACTCGCGCCGGTCTGTTCAACGCCGAGATCGTGCCGGTGGAAGTCCGCCTGGCCGATGGCACCCGCAACGGCGAGATGCATACCGCCGACGAAGGCATTCGCGCGGAATCCACGCTGGAATCGATCGGCAGCGTCAAGCTGATCGCCGAAGGCGGCCGCGTGACCGCAGCCACCGCCAGCCAGATCTGCGACGGCGCAGCGGGCCTGATGGTGGTCAACGAAGCCGGCCTGAAGAAGCTGGGCGTGAAGCCGCTGGCGCGCGTGCACCACATGACCGTGATCGGCCATGACCCGGTAATCATGCTCGAAGCGCCGCTGCCGGCGACGCAGCACGCGCTGAAGAAGGCGGGCATGAGCATCAACGACATCGACCTGTACGAAGTCAACGAGGCTTTCGCGCCGGTGCCGCTTGCGTGGCTCAAGGCCACCGGTGCCGATCCTGAACGCCTGAACGTGCATGGCGGCGCGATCGCACTGGGCCATCCGCTGGGTGGCTCGGGCGCCAAGCTGATGACCACGCTGATCCATGCGCTGCATGGGCAAGGCAAGCGCTATGGTCTGCAGACCATGTGCGAAGGCGGCGGGCTGGCCAACGTCACGATCATCGAGCGCCTGTAAGCGCTGCGCCGGGAAACCGGCCTCCGCCAGGCATGGCGGAAGACAGAGTGTAAAGGGAGCAGTACCGGCGGCGCAGGCATGTCAAAGTGCCTGCGCCAGTCGCCGGATCAGCGGTAGCCACGGTACGTGGCAGCGCAACTGCCCGGACTGGCGTCGCAACGACGCCGGCAGAGAAGCGTAAAGGGAGAAGGACCGGCGGCGCGGGCATGTCAAAGTGCTCGCGCCAGTAGCCGGCGCGCCATTCCATCGTGAACCCGGATTCCCGGGCTTCGATCCAATCAGTCCAGCAGCTCAGGCAAATGTCTGTGCGCTGCGGCGATCCGGCAATTCCAGGTGCGGAATGCTGTTGAAGCTCAGCAGGCGCCGGGTGCCCCGGCCAACGATGATTTCGCAGAAGGCGGTATTGCGAAACTGAAGATTCAGTTCGATGGCCGTTTGCGCGGGCGCGCCGAGCAGGTCCGCCGCAGCGCGGCCAATGGCACCACCCGAGCTGACCACAAGGATGGCTTCTTCACGCGCCGCCCCTTCGCATGCGTGCGTCAGCGCGCCATGGATGCGCGCACCGAACTCCGACCAGGATTCCGGCATATCGGCCAGGCTGTCCTGGGTCCATGCGTGATAGGCCGCCCGGAACGTGCGCCAGTAATCGTTGTAGTCGCCATTCTGGTGCGCGCAATGGTCGGCGCCGCCGGTATAGGACCGGTACAGTGCCTCACCGTCGTATTCATTGAGGCCTGGGTGCGATTCAATGGCGGAACCGACGACACCCATGGCGGAGAGGATTTCCGATGCCGTGTCCTGCTGGCGCACCAGCGTGCCGGCCACGACGCGCCTCAGGCCGATGCCGCGCTCGCGGAAATACTCGCCCAGCCAGCGGGCCTGTTGCCGGCCGGTTCCGGAAAGGCAGTCATAGTTGGCCGCGCCGAACGAGGCCTGTCCGTGCCGGACAAGGAAAAGGGTTGCCATGAAGGGTCTCGATGTTCGATATGCCGCGCATCCGCGGACCAGCGCCGGGGCAATGCGCCCTCGGGCCGGCCAGTGTGCCTGCGGATTCTAGGGGGTGCGCTCGCGCCTTCAAAGCAACGCCCACGCAAATTCATAGCGGCTATCGCCGGCCTGCATTACCTGCGGCCGGCAGAGGGAAGCGCCCGCAAGTGGCGGTTCAGGCGGTTCACGCCGGTGCGTTCTCCACGCCCAGGTAGCCGGTCAGCAGCCTGCACATCTCGCCGGGCAGCCGTTCGTCTTCGAGATGAAACGGTCCGGAGTCGTTGAGCACCGCGTTGACGAGCACGCTGAACGCCGCTTGCATGGCGAAGCGCACGCGGTGCTCGGCCTCGGCAGCCGGCAAGGACAGGCGCGGCACCAGCAGCAGCACCATGCGATCGACCATCGCATCGCCGTTCTGGCGGTGCGGCAGCCATTCCTCCGGACGCGTCGAGGCGTGCCTGAGCGAAGCGCGGATGACGCCGCGGTTCGCAATGACGCCGAGCACGAGGAAGCGCATCGTCTTTTCGAGCAGTGTGCAGGTGGCGACGTCCTCCCAGCGCTGCTGGTCCAGGTAGCGTTCGACCGACGCGGCGGTTTCTTCGATCACCAGCGTGCGCAGCGCCTCGAAGTAGGCCATCTTGTCGCGAAAGCGGCCATAGAAGGCGCCTACCGACACCTGGCAGGACGCGGCGATCTGGGCCACCGAGACCGCGGCAAAGTCGCGTTGCGCGAGCAGTTCGCGCCCGGCGCTCAGGAGAGCCTGTTCCGTTTCGCGCGCACGGCGCTGGCGCGGCGGTTGCAGGATGGAAGGGGTTTCCACCCGGGGAAAGGATGAAGTGGGAAAGGCGTCTCCTGGTGTCATGTCTCGCATCGCTTGTATTTAGATAATTCGAATTATGATTCGTTTTTGCACCATACGGGCTCGACGGCGTGGACGTCAAGCGTCTGTTTGCATTTACGCCTGCAGCGTCACTCGCTGGCGCAGGGCCGAAGCATTTCCACGCATGCCGTGGTGGTCTGGCTCCGCTGGGCGCTTTCAGCGAAAGCGCGGCTCAAGATCGTCGCGCATCCACGCAAGAAAGGCGCGTGTGCGGGCTGGCAACAGGCGGGCGTGGGGATAGATCAGCGACAGCGGCCAGGCGGGCAGCTCGAATTTTTCGAGCACGATGCGCAGTTGCCGTTGCCGGACCAGGTCATCGACCTGGTAGGACAGGAAATGACCGAAGCCTGCGCCGGCCGCACACGCCGCCACGGCGGGGGCTGTCTGGTTGAACTCCAGGTTGCCCATGACCGGCACCTGGAATTCCTTGTCGTTTTCCTGGAAGGTCCACCAGTGCGCGTTGGAGCCTGTCACGCGGATGCATGCGATATGGGCAAGTTCATCCGGGTGCCTGGGCACGCCATGGTGGCGCAGCAGGGCTGGCGTGGCCACGACCACGCGGCGGATATGGCCCACGGTCTGGGCGACCAGCGTGGAATCGGCCAGCGGACCGATTCGCACGCCGACATCCAGATCCTCTTCGAGCAGGTTGACCACGCGGTCGGCAAACGACATGCGGCATTGCACTTTCGGGTAGCGCTGTGCAAAGCGTGTCACGGCGGGCGCCACGTACATCTGACCGAACAGCATCGGCGCGGTGAGGTTGAGCTGACCGGTCGGCTCAACGTGGCGCTCGGTCAGTCCGGCCTCGACCTCGTCGATGGTGGCAAGAATGCGGCGGCAGCTATCGAGGTAGCGCCGGCCCTCGTCAGTGAGCGACAGGCGGCGCGTCGTGCGGTTGAGCAAGCGGACCTGCAGCGCCGACTCCAGGGCGGCGAGCGTGCGCACGACTGCGGGAAGGGAAGAGTCGAGCGATGCGGCAGCGGCAGTCAGGCTGCCGTCGTCGACGATGCGCACGAAGGTCTGCATGGCTTTCAGCTTGTCCATGGCCGCACATTACTCCGAACTTCGGAGTAGTCAAATACGGATTGCCGTCTTTATTGCGCGGCAGCGCGACCCCAGAATGGCTTATCCCACCCCCCAATGGAGCCTGCCATGCCAAGTCCGACCCAGCCCCGCTTGCCTCTGATCCTGTACCGCTCGCCGATCTCGGGCCACGCGCACCGTGCTGCCGAGCTGCCCATGCCGGTGTCGCGTGTCGGGCTGGCTGCCTGAACGGCACGTCAAGCCGATTGCCAGCAAGGTGTTCGACCATCGAGGAGCACATCATGGAATTGCCCGCACGTCCCCATCACGATTCACCGTTCCACACCGGCGAGATCGCCGCCCAGGAGAGGGCCGGCGTGCGCGATCAGATGGCAGCCATCGGCCAGCGAATGATCCGCGCGGAGATGCCCGAGCAGCACCGGATATTCTTCAGCCAGCTCCCGTTCATGGTCGCCGGTGCCGTCGATGGCGATGGCTTGCCGTGGGCCACGTTGCTGGCAGGGGAGCCCGGGTTTGCCTGGTCGCCCGATCCGGGTCATCTGCGCATCGATGCACTGCCGCTGCCCGGCGATCCGCTGCTCCAGTCGATGGAGCAAGGGGCCAGCATCGGGCTGCTCGGGATCGAGCTGCGACGCGTCGCCGCAATCGCATGAATGGCACCATTGCCGTGCGCGACGACAAGGGCTTCACCGTGACAGTCGAGCAGAGCTTCGGCAACTGCCCGCGCTATATCCAGGTGCGTGGCCTTGATCCTGCCGGGCCCGCGGAGCCTGCGGCAGTCGCATGGCGAGGGAACGCGCTGGATGCCGCGGCCTCCGCGCTGCTGCGCCGCGCGGACACGCTGTTTATCGCGAGCCACTACCGGGCCCCTCCAGGCGAGGGCGATGGCGGCGAAGGCGTCGATGTGTCCCACCGTGGCGGCCGGCCAGGCTTCATCCGCATCCACGACGCGCGCACGCTGATCTTCCCCGATTTCAACGGCAACAATCTCTTCAACACGATCGGCAACTTGCTGGCCAATCCCCGCGCCGGGATCCTTGTGCCTGACTTCAGCGACGGCACCGTGCTCCATGTCAGCGGCGATGCCGAAGTGATATGGGATGGCGAGGAGGTACAGGCGTTTGCCGGCGCGAGAGGCTGGTGCGCCTGCATGTGGCGGAGGTGGTGCACCGAGAGCATGCGCTGCCCTGGCGCTGGCAGCTTCATGAGTATTCCCGGTGGCTGGACAAGACGGGAATCTGGACTGCGGGGAGGGACACGCGATCATGAACGATTGGCCAGGGTCCCAGAGTACGACAGGAGTAGTCACGTCAAAAATCACAAAAATGTCATAAAAACGTCACAATAGAGGCTGGCCATGGCGCCTGCCAATGATTGCTTCAGGGGTTCGGTCAGGCTCAGATAAGGAGAAAAAAGACATGAAGACGTCGAAGAACGAGCCACAGTCCCATCCGAACCGGTTCAGGCGTGCGCTGATCGCCCTGGCCGCCGCGCCGCTGGCCATTGCCGCCGGCACCGCGCATGCGGCATGGCCCGAAAAGCCGATCCGGCTGGTGGTGGCCTTCCCGCCGGGCGGTCCGGTCGATACCCACGCGCGCCTGCTCGCCGAAAAACTGCAGCCGTTGCTGGGCCAGACGTTCGTGCTCGATTACAAGGCCGGCGCTGCGGGCAATATCGGTTCGGACAACGTCGCGAAGTCCGCCCCTGACGGCTACACGCTGCTGCTGGCCAACACCGGACAGATGGCCATCAACAATTCGCTGTATCCGCGGCTGCCATACAGCATGCCAAAAGACTTCGCGCCGGTCGCGCGCACCGCGTTGATCCCGCTCGTGATGGTGGTGAACAACAATGTACCGGCGCGCAATCTCAAGGAATTCATCGGCTATGCCAAGGCCAATCCGGGCAAGCTGAACTTTGCTTCGGGCGGCAACGGCGGCATTTCCCACCTGATGCCGGAGATGTTCAAGCAGGCATCTGGCACCTTCATCGTGCACATCCCTTACAAGGGCAGCGCCCCGGCGTTGACCGATGTGATGGGCGGGCAGGCGCAGATGATGGCCGACTCGATCCCACAATTCACGCAATACATCAAGGCGGGCAAAGTGCGTGCCCTGGCGGTGACCTCGAAGCAGCGCTCGCCGGCGCTGCCGGACGTGCCGACCATGGAGGAAGGCGGCCTGAAGGGGTTTGAAGTGGTCGGTTTCTACGGCATGCTGGCGCCAGCCGGAACGCCCAAGGAAATCGTGGCGCGCCTGTCGAACGCCTTGCATACCGTGTTGGCGGATCCGGATACCAAGACCAAGCTGGAGCAGCAGGGCGCCGAGCCCGCCTGGCAGTCGCCAGAGGCTTTCACGGCCACTATCGTTGCCGAGCAGAAGCGCTGGGGGGAGGCCGTGAAGGTGTCGGGCGCCAAGATTGACTGAGTCGCTCAGTGCGGAACTGGTGCTAGTGCTCGCCGCTTATTGGCGGGGGCGGTGCTTGAGTCCGGCGCAAGAGCCGACCGGCGTCGTGACGCAGCAGGCGTCGCCACGCCATTCTCCCCATATGACAGCGTCGTCGGGCCCGGCCACGAGCCGGCGTTCGCAGCGACCGGGCGGGTGCGGCGCTTCCACACCGGCGTGGTGTGCTTCCGTGCCTGCGGCTTGGTGGGCTGCGGCAAGATGTCCTGCCAGACGTAGGCCGTGCCGCCCGGTACCGCCTGAACGGTCTGGGGCGGTCCCCACTGAGTCTTGGCATCATCGATGGGTACGCCCTTCCATGAGTCGAGCACGTCCTGCATCGTACTGCTTTCGATGCTCGCGCAAGCGCCGGGCAAGGCCATGGCGAAGGCCGCTGCTGCTGCGGGTGCGAAGCGAAAGATGGCGGCCCGGCAGGCGCGCCGGACAAGGGGAGGGAGACATGAGGCCGGCATGGGCGACTCCGCGACTGCATTTCAGGGCGCCAGGCCCCTCAGCAAAGGCTAGCGGAGCCGCTCCCGCCGGTGCAAGCCGGCTTTGCGTGCTGGCGCACCCAAGTCCGGGAACCGGGCCGTATCAGTCGTCAAACAGGCCCGGGGCCGGTTGAGGGTGGACCGGTGCCTTGCTCCGGACAGGCGGGCGCCGAGTTGTCGGCAGGACATGTTCTTCGGGTGCGGGCGGCTCGCAAAAGGAAAGTTCGAAGCTGCGCGTGGATGCCAGTGGCATGACATGGGGCATCCACTGCGGCAGCCGCGAAGCAAGAATCTGATAGGTGTCCAGTTCGAAGCGCGCAGGCGCTGCAAGCAAGCCTGCAGTGCTTTCCCGCGTTGGCGCCGAGCCCAGGTAGCACCAGTCCTCGACCACATGCCACCAGGTCTGTGTCCCCGAGACTTCCGGCCAGGCGACCGGCCCGTCAAATGGCCACGGTTTCAGTTCCGAGCCGGCCATGGCTGTCGCGATTCTCATGCGGTGGCTCCGCGACGACTCTTCGCCGACGCAGGCACCCTCGCATCGGTGAAGCTGCCGTGCGAAACACGGGCTGCCCGCGCGCCTCGTTTTCTCCAGTGCCAGGGTTGCCTGGCAGAGCTGACGCTCGTCGGCCAGCCGGCGCAGCCATGCCTGCGCCGCGCCGCGGCTGGCGAACGCGCCGTACAGATGGCTGCGTCGGCTGAAATCGGTATTCTCGTCCGAGCGCAGACGGGGCACAGGCAATTCCGGCAGTAGTTCCCAGGTGTATAGCCGGGTGTTCCGGCGCAACATCTGGTTGTGGACCGGTTGCATGGACTTCACCAGGTTTGCTTCGAGCAGCAGCGCGCCGATCTCCCCGCCGGTCTCGCGCCATTCCACGCGCCGCACAAGGCGCGCCAGGCGCATGTCAGTGCCCAGACGATGGTCGCCCGAGAAATGCGCGCCGATCCGTTGCCGCAGATGCACGCTCTTGCCGATATAGAGCGGGGCATCGTTGTCGCCGAAGAACAGATAGACACCTGCGGTGTCGGGCACGTCGTCCAGCGCCGTCTCTTCCAGGCCGGCGGGCAGACTCGCGCGCCGGACCAGGGCCTGCGTGGCCGAGTCGATCAGCTCCACGGAGTAGAGGGCATGGATCTTCTGCCAGAACTGCCAGAGTAGTTCGGCATCGGCCAGCGCC
This sequence comes from Cupriavidus sp. UYMMa02A, assembly GCA_001725945.1. Classification (GTDB taxonomy): domain Bacteria; phylum Pseudomonadota; class Gammaproteobacteria; order Burkholderiales; family Burkholderiaceae; genus Cupriavidus. The sequence goes on from LRMT01000171.1 coordinate 14,272, forward strand.
CGGTGGCGCGCACGCGGCTGGAGGCCGAACCGCGCGACGATTGCATCGAGGCCATGCCGTGCCGCCGAAGGAAATAATGAACGCGACAGGCGGACCGTGCACAGGACATCCGCACGGAAGGTCAGCCCGGCGCGCCGGAATTCATTCTTGAGGAAGCCGTAGTCGAAACGCGCATTGTGCGCGACGAAAAGCCGGCCCTGCAGGCGTTCTGCCAGCGTCTCGGCAATCGACGCGAATGTCGGCTGGCCGCGCACCATCTCATCAGAGATGCCGGTCAGGCGCTGGATGAATGGGGGAATGCCCACGCCGGGGTCGAGCAGGGTATCCCATTCCTGGATACCGTCGGGACCGACTTCGACGACACCGATCTCCGTGATCCGGTCGTCCTGGGCGTCGGCGCCGGTGGTTTCCAGGTCCACGAACACGATCGGGCGGGACAGCTTGGCTGCCAGTGCCTGTGCGTCGACGTAGTCGATCTCTGCTGGCGGGTGGTCGGAGGGGGTGGGGGAGATGTCCTGCATGAGCAGATTCTAAGTGGCCCGGCGGGGCCGTGTGAGGATGTTCTTAAAAAACGCTTGCCAACGCTGGCCTGCTGCCTTAATATTCGCCCCCTCGCAACACAACGCGGCGCTGCAAAGCAGACGTAGCAAGGGTTGCGGGGTCGATTGGGGTGGTTGGAAGCGCGAAGTTGGCGCGACTGACCGAAGCAAAAAGATTGCTGACCCGGTTGACGAAACGTAGAAAGCGCTTCATAATCTCTTTCTCTGCTGCAGACAACGCAGCGCGCTGAACGGCAAAGCCGGCAGCGAAGTTCTTTAACAACCAAACAACCGATAAGTGTGGGCGCTGGGTAGCGGACGCACGAAGTCTTCGGACTTCGAGCTTCAAAAGTTACAAAGTGCTCGCACAGTAAAACGTGACTGGGTCTTCGGATCTGGTCAGTCAGTTTTCTGAGAGTGAGCGACCGCTCGAAAGAGCGAGGGAGCCGCGAGGCTTCCACACAGAGATTGAACTGAAGAGTTTGATCCTGGCTCAGATTGAACGCTGGCGGCAT
>LRMT01000172.1 GCA_001725945.1 Cupriavidus sp. UYMMa02A
TGTGCTGCAGCAGAGTTGCGACCAGTCGGTCCGCACGCTGACGGCCGCGAGCCAGAGGCCGTCGATCGAGATGATTTCGATTGCCAGCGGCGCGACATATCGCTACGAGGCGGAAGACCCATCGGGGCCACGCGGTGGACAAGAAGGTAGTGGGGCCGGCCTCCATGATGTCGCGGCGAAGTACGCCGGCAATAGCGATGCCGCGTCCAAGGTCATGCAAAGCATTCGCAGCGGTGGCAGCGGCAAGTGGGGGCAGGTGCCGATGCCGGGGTTCCCGCAGTTGGATGAGGCGGACCTGAAGACGTTGACGACGTGGGTGTTGTCGCGATAGGGGGTTGGGGCTATGTGAACGCGTAGCCCGTTCCTCTCGGGACCTCCTTCCCATAATGGCCGGCAACGACCTTGCAGGCAGCGGACCTTCCGACAACGCCGTCAGAAGGGCATGCCCGTTATTTCACCGCCATCTGCTCAGCGACAACATGTGTCAGCTGCGCCTTCAGCAAGCCAAGCAGACAGAACGCGTTGAAGCATTTCTCCGATTGCTCGCTTTGCTGCTCCAGCAAATCGAGAACGCCTTCAAGGCTTGCACTGACTTGTTCCAGGCTGTAACTGGCTGCGGATACATCAATCGTGGACATATGACCTCCATCGTTGGTTGAAGGCCTGCTGCTCGTATCGGGGTAGGGGTGGCGGGCCTGACGACGAGGATGGAAAACCGGTGCCACAGCTATCGCCGGTCAGCCTTGCGGCTGCCTCGTCCGGCCCGCCATAGAAGAGAGGGCTTGCACGGTTTCCATACCCGGTCACCGCTATGCGATGACGGCCTCAAGTGTCCCGTGTCGCCAATGGCGATTCGATAGGACACTTCGCATTTCCGTACGAACCCGCAGCATGCTGCATCAACATGGCTGTCAGCGAAATAGCGTTGCCTTTGAATCGGGCGATGGCTTGTCGGGAATCTCGCACTCATATCAGGCGTGCTCACCGAAATCGAGCAGCACCTTGCAGCTTTCGCGCGGATTGCGTTCGGCCAGGTCGAACGCGCTCGCCACATCGCGGAAGTCGACCTGATGCGTGACGATGTGGCCCGGGTTCACGAGGCCGCGCGAGATCCAGTCGATCACGGTCGGGAACATTGCGCAGTTCAGGCGCGAGGCGTACAGCGTCAGTTCCTTCCTGGTCAGCTCCTGCTGCGGGATCGCCGAAGGCGCCGCGGAAAAACCCAGCACGCCGATGCGGCCGCCGGCGCGGCAATGCGCACCGCCTCCTCCAATATCGATGGATGGCAGACCGCGTCGTAGATCAGGGTCGGTCCGCCTTCCACGCCGCGCCGGGCCAGCGCCTGCTCGAGCGGCTCGCGCGAGGTATTGATGATCTCGTCCTCTTCCGCGCCGCAGCCGAGCGCCAGCGCAAGGCGTTCGTCAACATAGTCGGTGATGAAGGTCCGCACGCCGTACACGCGCTTGAGCACCTGCATCAGGTTGAGCCCGACCGGCCCGGCACCATAGATGAGCGCTATGTCTTCGGCCAGCACACCGGTGCGGTGGGCTACGTTGGCCGCCACGGCAAACGGTTCGATCACCGAGGCGCTGCTTGCCGACAAGCCATTTGGAACGACGTAGGCGTTACCCGCCGGCACGCACGCGTACTGGCTGAAGCCACCGTCGCGGTGCACGCCGATCACCTGCAGCCGGCTGCACACGTTCTGCCGGCCGATCCGGCAAGCATGGCAGTGGCCGCAACTGATCACCGGATCCGCCACCACCAGTTCGCCGATGCGTGACGCACTGACGCCGGCGCCAACCGCGTCGATGCGGCCCACGAACTCGTGGCCGATGATGCGCGGGTAGGCCACGAACGGATTCTTGCCGCGAAAGATATGCAGGTCCGAGCCGCAGATGCCGGCATAGCGTACGCGCACCCGGACTTCGCCCCGAGCGGGATCAGGGGTAGGCCGTTCGCACACGGCCATGCGATTCGGTTGGTCGACGACGACACTCAACATACGGGATCCTTGTTCCTGAGGGCGACGGGGCGGCGGATTACCAATTCCACATCGAGCCGTCTCGCAGGCGCGCCACCGGCAGGTAGGCGCGTTCGTACGGATATTTCGCGGCCAGGGTCTCGTCGATGTCGACGCCAAGGCCCGGCACTTCGTCCATGACGAGATAGCCGTCTTCAAAACGATAGTTGTGCGGGAACACCTGGTCGGCGAGGGCACTGTGCGGCATCAGCTCCTGGATGCCGAAATTTGGCGCCCACAACCCGAAGTTGACCGCGGCGGCCATGCACACCGGCGACAGGTCGGTGGCGCCATGAAAGCCGGTGCGCACCTGGTACATCGCGGCGAAATCGGCAATGCGCCGCACATGCGTGATGCCGCCCGCGTGGACGATGGTGGCGCGGATGTAGTCGATCAGCTGGTGGCTGATCAGGTCCTTGCAATCCCAGATGGAATGGAAGACCTCGCCCACGGCCAGCGGTGTGGTGGTGTGCTGGCGTATCAGGCGGAATGCGTCCTGGTTCTCGGCGGGCGTCGCGTCCTCGAGCCAGAACAGAGTGCAGGGTTCCAGTTCTTTGCCAAGGCGGGCCGCCTCGATGGGCGTCAGGCGGTGGTGCGCATCATGCAGCAGGTGGGGCGCGAAGCCGACCGCTTCGCGCACCTTGCGGAACAGTTCCGGCGTGTGACGCAGGTAAAGCGAGGTGTCCCAGGGCTCTTCAGGCGGCAGGCCCTTTTCAGCAGGTTCGTAGTGACCCTGCTGCTTGCCGACGCCGTACACCTTCGACAGGCCCGGCACGCCGGACTGGACACGAATCGCCTTGTAGCCTTCCTCGATGTGCCTGTGCACGGCATCGACAGCCTCGGCGTGGTCGCGGCCGTTGGCATGGCCATACACCATCAGGCCATGGCGGCTCTTGCCGCCCAGCAGTTGGTACACCGGCATGCCGGCTAGCTTGCCCTGGATGTCCCACAGCGCCATGTCGATGGCCGCGATGGCGGTCATCGTGACCGGCCCGCGCCGCCAGTAGGCGCCGCGATAGAGGTATTGCCAGATGTCCTCGATATTGCGCGGGTCGCGGCCGATCAGGCAGGGGATGACGTGCTCATCGAGGTAGGCGCGTACCGCCAGCTCGCGGCCATTGAGCGTGGCGTCGCCCAGCCCGTACACGCCTTCATCGGTGATCACCTTGACCGTCACGAAATTGCGGCAGGGGCAGGTGACGATGGTCCGTATCTGTTCGATCTTCAAGGCTGGCTCCGGCCGGATCGTCATGGAAGTGGCCCGACGGGCGCTAGTTCGCGCAGCGCCTCCATCGGAGTGGATCCGACCCAGAGTACTGCGTGGCGGATGGGGCGGAGTACGGCCGATTCTGCAATGAAATGCAGCGCCTGCTGCAGTTGAATCGCGAAATCACTGCACATTCCGCACCGTTCCTGCGTGTTACTTTTTCATCGCATGAAGATAACGCCGGGTGCACGTACGATGCGGCCAACAGAGTTGCCGAGGTACCGATCATGAGGCTGACGCAACGCACCTGTTGCAGCGCCCGCGCCGACGTGCGCCTGCCCGGATACGACCGCAGCCGCTTGTCCCGCGGCGTGGTCCATCTCGGCCTCGGCGCGTTTCATCGCGCGCATCAGGCGCTGTACACGGAGGCGGCGATCTGCGCAGGCGATGCACGCTGGGGCATTGTCGGCGTCAGCCTGAGGGAGCCGCGCACGGCCCGGGCTCTGGCGGCTCAGGACTACCTGTATTCGGTGACCGAGCGTGAAGGCGCGGCGGCCACTACGCGCATCGTGGCGCCGTGGTGCAGGCCTGGTATGCCCCGCACGCGCTGGCCCAGGTGATCGGCGCGCTGGCGGATCCGGGCATTCCCGTGGTGACCTGCACGGTGACGGAAAAGGGCTACTGCCAGCTTCCGTCCAGCACTGACCTCGATACCGGCAACGCCGATATCCTGCATGACCTGGCCCATCCCGACACGCCCAGGAGCACGCTCGGCGTACTGGCCGCGGGCCTGCGCCGCCGGCCTGCCGGGGCGCCGCTCAGCATCGTGTGCTGCGACAACATGCCCGGCAACGGCGATACGCTGCGCAAGCTGCTGGCGCAATACGCGGCGCTGATCGATCCGCCGCTGGCCCGGCGCGTGCGCGACGAGGTGGCATTGCCCAACACCATGGTGGACCGCATCGTGCCGGCCGCCACGCCGGCATCACGCCAGGAAGCGCTGGAGCGGCTGGACTTGCATGACGAGGCCGCCATCGTCTGCGAGCCGTTCACGCAGTGGGTCATCGAAGATTGCTTTGCGGGGCCAAGGCCGACATGGGAGGCGGGCGGGGCACTGTTGACTGGCGATGTCCGTCCCTTCCAGGCCATGAAACTGCAGTTGCTCAACGGCACGCACTCGGCCATCGCCTATGCGGGGCAGTTGTGCGGCCTGCAGACCGTTGCCGATGCCATGGCCGATCCGCTCGTCGGCGCCTTCGCCACCGGCGTGATGGCTGACCTGCAGTCGACCGTGCAAGCGCCGCTGGGGTATGACGTCGGCCGCTACAGCGCGGCGTTGCTGCAGCGCTTTCGCAATACCGCGCTAGAGCATCGCACCGCTCAGATTGCGACAGACGGCACGCAGAAGGTGCCGCTGCGGTGGCTGCCCACCTTGCGCGCCAGCGCCGGGGTCGAGCGACCCTACCTGGAGCGGGCGCTCGCGGCCTGGCTGCATTGCCTGCGGGGCGAGCGCAGCGACAGCGGCCAGGCGCTTGCCTTCCATGATCCCGGGGCGCCTGCGCTGGCAGCACGCCTGCGTGCCGCCGCGCACAGCGATTCTGACGCCATCCGTGCGGCGCTGGCGCATGCCGCGGTGTTTGGCAGCGAGCCATGGCCGCCTCCGCTGGCCGGCCGGCTTGCCCGCCACCTGGCGGTGCTGCGCCTTGGCGGCGCCGCCGCGCTGCTGTCGTTCTGAATCATCACCACCAGACCACAAGGAGACAACCGCACCATGACCAACCGGTTCACCCGCCGCCGCTTGGCGCGCTCGCCGCCGGCGGCGTCGCCATGACGCTGCCAATGGGATGCGTGCTCGCCCAGGCCGCCACCATCAGGTTGAAGTACGGCACCGCCTTCCCGGCGGACCACCCGGGCACGCTGCGCATCATGGAAGCCGCGCAGGCCATCCGCAAGGACACCGGCGGCAAGGTCGACCTGCAGATCTATCCAAACAGCCAGCTCGGCAGCGAGCCGGACATGGTCTCGCAGACGCTCGCCGGTGCCATCGACTTCATGTCGACGCCAGCACCAACCTGCAGACGCGGGTGCCGGCCGCCAGCATCAACGGCATTGCCTTTGCCTTCAAGGACTACGCCACGGTGTGGTCCGCCATGGACGGCGACCTGGGCGCTATGTGCGTGGCTTGCTGCGCAAGGTGAACCTGCATGTGTTCGAGAAAAGCCTGGACAACGGCTATCGCAACATTACGTCGGCAAGCCGGCCGGTGAACACGCCCGCGGACCTGAAGGGGTTCAAGATCCGGGTTCCGGCGATTCCGCTGTGGGTTTCGATGTTCAAGGCGTTGGGCGCGGCGCCGACGGTCATACCCTTTGCCGATCTCTATTCCGCGCTGCAGACCCGGGTGGTCGATGGCCAGGAGACGCCGCTCGGACTGATCCGTAGCGGCAAGCTCTATGAAGTGCAGAAATTCTGTTCACTTACCGGGCATACCTGGGACGGCCATTTTATTTTCGGCAAAGCGAAGAAGTTCCAGGCGCTGCCTGGGGAAGTGCGGGCAGCGCTCACCACCCATTTCACCGCTGCGGCACTGAAGCAGCGCGAGGACATTGCGCGCGTCAATGCCGAAGCGCAGGTCGAGATGGCTCGCTACGGCATCACCTTCAACCGGCCGGATCCAGCCCCATTCCGCAACCTGCTGCAAGGCGCGGGCTTTTACACGGAATGGCGCAGGAAGTACGGCGAGGATGCGTGGTCGGCGCTGGAAAAGTACACCGGCCGGCTGACCTAAAGGGCGGGGCCTGAATGAACCCCACGCAACAGGAGGCATCGATGCGGCACAGTGCCGAACCCCTGGACACACCTGCCGCCTATACGCCCCTGCCAGCCGGAGGGCGCTGGAGCCGGTTTCTTGCCGGTATGGTGGAATTGCCGGCGGCCCTGATCGTGCTGGCCGATATCTTGATACTTGGGGGCGGGGCCTTCGCGCGCTACGCGCTGCACGCGCCAATCCCATGGACGGAGGAGCTGGCCAGCATTCTCTTCGTCTGGCTGGCGATGCTCGGCGCCATCATTGCGCTGCATCGCAGCGCGCACATGCAACTCACCACGTTCATCAAGAACCTGTCGCCCGCAACGCGCGCCTGGGTGGACGCGTTCGGCATGTGGCTGGTGATGGTGTTCCTGCTGTTGCTGGCCTGGCCTGCGTGGGAGCACCTGACCGAACACCTGGACGTATCGACGCCAACGCTGGAGGTCAGCGAAGCCTGGCGCGCCAGCGCGGTCCTGGTCGGGGACGTGCTGATGCTGGTGACGGCCGCCACGCAACTGCTCCGACGGTCGAGCCGGAAGCAGGTGGCGGTCAGCGGCCTGCTGGTGGCGGCCGGCGGTGCAGTGCTGTGCCTGCTGTCGCCCGTGCTGATGGCGTTGGGTAATGCCAACCTGGTGATCTTCTTTCTGCTGATGCTGGTCCTGTGCGTGGCCATCGGCGTGCCCATCGCCTTCGCCTTTGGCTTGTCCACGCTGTGCTACCTGGCGTTGTCGACGGCAACGCCGCTGTCCATCATCCCCCTCCGCATGCAGGAGGGCATGTCCCACCTGATCCTGCTGGCGGTGCCGCTGTTCATCTTCCTGGGCGGGCTGATCGAGATGACCGGCCTGGCGCGCGCGATGATCAATTTCCTGGCCAACCTGATCGGCCACCTTCGCGGCGGGTTGCAGTATGTGCTGCTCGGGGCGATGTACATCGTCTCTGGCATCTCCGGTTCCAAGGCTGCGGACATGGCCGCGGTGGCGCCGGCGCTGTTCCCCGAAATGAAGCAGCGCGGCGCCAAGGACGGCGACTTGATCGGACTGCTGTCGGCATCGGGCGCGATGTCGGAAACCATTCCGCCCAGCATTGTGCTGATCACAGTCGGGTCGGTGACCGGTGTATCGATCACTGCGCTGTTTATCGGCGGGCTGATGCCGGCGGTGGTCGGGCTGGTGATGATGGCGTGCGTGGTGTGGTTCCAGACGCGCAAGGAGGATATGCGCGGCCTGGCGCGGCCGTCGCGAGCGACGCTGCTGAGGTCCCTGCTGGTAGCGCTGCCCGCGCTGGCGTTGCCGGTCATCATCCGCACTGCGTGGTGGAGGGCGTGGCGACCGCCACGGAGGTCTCGACCATTGGCATCTTCTACACCGTGCTGGCAGGCGTGCTGATCTACCGCCAGTTCGACTTGCGCAAGATCTACCCGATGCTGCTGGACACCGCGGCGCTGTCGGGCGCGATCCTGCTGATTGTCGGCTGCGCCACCACCATGGCCTGGGCGCTGACCCAGTCTGGCTTTGCGCAGGACCTAGTGCAGATCATGTCTGCCGTGCCCGGCGGCAAGACCGGCTTCCTGCTGGTATCGGCGCTGGCCTTTGTCATCCTCGGCAGCCTGCTCGAGGGCATTCCCGCCATCGTGCTGTTCGGGCCTTTGCTGTTCCCGATTGCGAAGCTGGTGGGCGTGCACGAGGTGCACTACGCATGGTGGTGATCTTTGCGATGGGACTGGGTCTGTTTGCGCCCCCGTTCGGCGTGGGCTTCTATGCTGCCTGCGCAATCGGGCGCGTGTCGCCGGACGTCGCGATGCCGCGCGTCTGGCCGCATATGGCGGCACTGTGCATTGCCTTGTTGCTGCTGACGCTTGTGCCGTGGTTCTCCGTCGGCTTCTTGTGAGCCTAGTCCGGCCGCGTGGCGCCGGCCTTCTCCATTTCGCGCCACGCCAGGAACAGCCGCGTGTCGAACTCCAGCTGGTGGTAGCGCGGCTCCATGTGCTCGCACAGCCGGTAGAAGGCCTTGTCATGCTCGCGCTCCTTCAGGTGAGCGAGTTCGTGCACGACGATCATGCGCAGGAACTCAGGCGGCGCGTCCTTGAACAGCGACGCCACGCGCAGTTCCTTCTTGGCCTTGAGCTTGCCGCCCTGCACGCGCGAGATCGCGGTGTGCAGGCCCAGCGCCTTGTGGGCGGAATCGAGGCGCGCGTCGTAGCCGACCTTGTGCAGCGGCGGCGCGCTGCGCAGGTATTCCTGCTTCAGTTCAGTGGTGTAGTCGTACAGTGCGCGATCGGTCTGCACGTTGTGGCGATCCGGATAGCGGCGCGCGAGATGATCGCCGAGCTTGCCGGCCACGACCAGCGCGCGCACCTGCTCCAGCACGCCGGGCGGGTAGCCGCCCAGGAAACGCATCGGGTCCTTCGCGGACGGTTGCCAGGTGTTTCCGTTCACCGCGCGTGGATCAGTGGTGGTGGTGATGGTGGTGCATCCAGCTGTTGTCCAGCGAATTGACGAAGGACTCCACGGCGCCCTTGTCGCCGGTGGCGTGGCGCATCAACTCGCCGCACTTGCAGAAGCCCTGATACGGCGTGATGTGCGAGCACGCGGACGTCTTCTGCAGGTACAGCGTGACGGGCTTCGTGCACTTCTTGCACTTGAACTTCAGGGTCAGGGCGGGTTTGCTCATGGTCGAATGAAATCAACGAGTTAGCGCTACGGCGAACCTTTAATTGTACCGGGCGCGCAGGCATTTCGCAGACCGGCGGGCACCTGCTTTGTTAAACTCCGCCCATTCGCAAACATCCCGGTAAGCAGGCTCAATGGCTCAGTACGTTTTCACCATGAACCGCGTGGGCAAGATCGTTCCGCCCAAGCGTCACATCCTGAAGGACATCTCGCTGTCCTTTTTTCCCGGCGCCAAGATCGGCGTGCTGGGCCTGAACGGCTCGGGCAAGTCCACGCTGCTGAAGATCATGGCCGGCCTGGACAAGGAGATCGAAGGCGAAGCCACGCCGATGCCGAACCTGAACATCGGCTACCTGCCGCAGGAACCGCAGCTCGATCCCGAGCAGACCGTGCGTGAGTCGGTGGAAGCCGCGCTGGGTGGCGTGTTCGAGGCGCGCAAGAAGCTGGATGAGATCTACGCCGCCTATGCCGAGCCCGATGCGGATTTCGACGCACTCGCCGCCGACCAGGCCAAGTACGAGGCGATCCTGGCCGCCAGTGATGGCAACAATGCCGAGTTGCAGCTCGAAATCGCGGCTGACGCGCTGCGCCTGCCGCCGTGGGATGCGAAGGTCGGCAACCTGTCCGGTGGCGAGAAGCGCCGCGTGGCGCTGTGCCGCCTGCTGCTGTCGCGCCCCGACATGCTGCTGCTCGACGAACCGACCAACCACCTGGACGCCGAGTCGGTGGACTGGCTCGAGCAGTTCCTGACGCGTTTCCCGGGCACCGTGGTGGCCGTGACCCACGACCGCTACTTCCTGGACAACGCCGCCGAGTGGATCCTGGAACTGGACCGCGGCCAGGGCATTCCCTGGAAGGGCAACTACAGCTCGTGGCTGGACCAGAAGGAAGCGCGCCTCAAGCAGGAAGAGGCCAGCGAATCGGCCCGCCAGAAGGCGCTGCACAAGGAACTGGAGTGGGTGCGCCAGAACCCGAAGGGCCGCCAGGCCAAGTCCAAGGCGCGTCTGGCCCGCTTTGACGAACTGAACAGCCAGGACTACCAGAAGCGCAACGAAACCCAGGAAATCTTCATCCGGTGGGTGAGCGCCTGGGCAACGAAGTGATCGAGTTCGACAACGTCAGCAAGGGCTTTGGCGATCGGATGCTGATCGAGAACCTGAGCTTCAAGGTGCCGCCGGGCGCATCGTCGGCATCATCGGCCCGAACGGTGCTGGTAAGTCGACCTTCTTCAAGATGCTGACCGGCAAGGAACAGCCAGACAGCGGCGAGATCAAGATCGGGCCGACCGTGAAGATGGCCTTTGTGGATCAGAGCCGTGACGCACTGGATGGCAGCAAGACCGTGTTCGAGGAGATTTCGGGCGGCGCTGACATCCTGACCGTGGGCCGTTACGAAACCCCGTCGCGCGCCTACATCGGCCGCTTCAACTTCAAGGGCGGCGACCAGCAGAAGCAGGTCGGCACGCTGTCGGGCGGGGAACGCGGCCGCCTGCACATGGCCAAGACGCTGATCGCCGGCGGCAACGTACTGCTGCTCGACGAACCGTCGAACGACCTCGACGTGGAAACGCTGCGTGCGCTCGAAGACGCGCTGCTGGAATTTGCGGGCTGCGTGATGGTGATCTCGCACGATCGCTGGTTCCTGGACCGTATCGCCACGCACATCCTGGCCTTCGAAGGCGATTCGCACGTGGAGTTCTTCCCGGGCAACTACCAGGAATATGAGGCCGACAAGAAGCGCCGTCTTGGCGAGGAAGGGGCCAAGCCGAAGCGGATTCGTTACAAGCCGATTTCGCGCTGATTGGTGAAGCCGTAAAGCAGGCGCCCTTCGATTGAAGGGGCGCTTTGCGTTTCAGTTGGCGATGACCGTGGTTCAGCCCGGACCGCGTTCCAACCAGTTCTCGATGGCAAGCTCGCGGATTCGAGAGAACTCTGCCACGTTGTCTGTCACGAGGACGGCCTCCATGGCGAGGGCGTGGGCCGCGATCAGCATGTCATTGGCGCCAATCAGCTGCCCTCGGCGCTCGAGATCCGCGCGCAGCTTTCCATACCAATGATCGGCGTCGCCGCCAAGCGCCTTGACTGGCAAGCCAGACAGTGCTCGTTCAATGCGCTCTGTTAATTCCCTTGAACCCTTCTTCTCTGCGCCGAAGCGAAGTTCAGCAGCAACGATAATCGACGTACATAGATCTTCCGGTTCAGCTTGCCCAATCCGGGTCGCGCATGCACCTCGCGTATTGCGAATGGCGTCAGAAATGATGTTGGTGTCGAGCAGGTAGCGTGGCATCAGAGATCGATGGACTCAGCGGGGAGGCTGTCAATGGCCGGGAAATCCTCTTCCAATGGCGCCCATTGCGCCAGTAAATCTTTCAATGGCGTGGCCTTTACCGGCTCGATGATCAAGCAGTCGCCTTCTTTCCGAAGAATGGCCTCTTCGCCGGGGAGCTCCAGCTCCCGAGGAATGCGGATGGCCTGATTGCGGCCATTACGAAAGATCCGGACATGCCGGGCTTCAACTGAAGTCATGATGCTCTCCTTGGCATATGTTCTAGCATATGCCAATGGTCTTCCGTCCGCAAGCGAACTTGTCGCCGCATTTCAGCCGGATTGGCTCTGTGCCCGCACCAACCTCACCCGCGTAATCTCCGACGGCGCGCCGAACCGCTTCGGCGGCCCCCAATATCCCGTCCCCCCGGCTGACATAGACCCACATCGACCCATGCCGCGCCAATCCCGCGGTGTACGGCTGCTGCATCGGCACGAACAGGTTCCATGGCCAGAACTGGCCGCCATGGGTGTGGCCTGACAACTGGAGGTCGAAGCCCGCTTCGGCAGCTGCCGTCGCCGTGCGCGGCTGGTGGGCGAGCAATACGCGTACGCCGGCGGACGGCGCGCCGTGCAGCGCGCGCTTGGGGTCGCTGCGGTGATGTTCATGGAAGCGGCCGGCAGAGTAGTCAGTCACGCCGCCGAGCACCACCATATCCCCCCATGCTCGAGCGCGACGTGCTCGTTCATCAGCACCCGCAGGCCGAGCCGCCGCAGTTCCGCGATCCAGGGTTCGCGCCGAGTAATACTCATGGTTGCCCGTGACGAAGTACACCCCATGGCGCCCCTGCAAACGCGCCAGCGGCGCGGTGTGGGCCGACAGCTCGCGCACGGTGCCGTCGACGAGGTCGCCGGTGATGGCCACCACGTCGGCCTGCAGGCCGTTGACACGGTCGACGATGCGGTCCAGGTAGGGCCGCTTGATGGTCGGGCCGACGTGGATGTCGCTGATCTGGGCGATCGTGAAGCCATGCAGCGCCTCGGGCAGGCCGCTGACCGGCACGTCGACCTCGACCACGCGGGCAACCCGCCGTGCATTCACATAGCCGACCAGCGTCACGAACAGGGCGATCCATGGCACCGCGGCAGCGCTGTATGCGTGCAGTCCGGTGGGCTGCCAGCCCGCCAACCAGGCCACGGCAAGCACGATATCGCGCGCCAGCGTCAGGATCAGCAGCGAGGAAAAGAACCCCATGGCCAGCATGCCGATCCAGGACACCGCGTCCGACCAGGGCTGGCTCACGCGGCGCGCCAGCAGGCCGGCGGGCAGCAGCGCGCATGACACGGCGAGCCAGACGCCGCCGAGTGCCTTGACCAGCATTGGCACCGGCAAGTCGGGCAGCAGGCGCCAGGCGATGTAGGCATGGAGCAGGGCCGTGATGGCGCCGGCGGTAAAGATGGTGGTCCGTGGGGGCATTGGGCGGGCAAGGGGGAAAGTCCCTAAGAGGTGGGGCCGGCGCGGCGCACGTTCAAGGGGCTGTCCCACGACGCCGGGGCGCAATATGCCATTGCCGACCCCATAGAGGATTTTTCGTCGGTTGCGGGGCATCTATCTGCATCGATATGTGCTGCCAAGCGCGCATATCACGCCTCCGACCGCTCGTGATCTGAGCCCTTTGCGGCCGCGTGCTGAATGTTTTTGAAACGGATTGTCCGCTCTTGCGGGCTCATTTAGATTCGGACGCAAGGGCGCCAGTTGTGCAGCATCGTGCCCGGCGTTCGTCTGTCCTGCCCGTGCCGGCACAGCAGCGGGGCCATGCTGCGGTCTGTCCTACCTGGAGATAACCATGTCGTTTCGCCTGAAGCACGCCAGTGCGCTGGTGGCCGCCGTCTGCATCGCGCTGGCGCCGGTAGCGCCCCAGGCCGCAACGCCGCCCAGGGCGGCGACCCCGCTGACCTGGCCGCGCAATTTCGACGCCGCAAGCGAACATGTGGAGCTGTACCAGCCGAAATCGAGAAGTGGGAGGGCAACCGCATGTCCGGCCGCGCCGCTGTGGCGGTCGGGGCGAAGGATGGAGCGCCTACCTATGGCGTGGTCCATTTCTCGGCGATCGCCGATATCGACAAGCCGTCGGCGCTCGTGCAACTTACCCAGATCACCATCGAAAGCGTCGAAGTGCCGACGCGCCCCGAAGCCGCTGACCAGGTGCGCAATGCGCTGCTGGCCCGGCTGCCGCCGGGCGGCCTGACCGTGCCGCTGGACGAGCTTCAGGCCAGCTACGCGGTGTCGCGCCAGTTGGCCAGTGCTGCGAAGGTGCCCGTGAAGAATGATGCTCCGCAGATCATCTTTGCCACCACGCCGACACTGCTGGTGCTGGTGGACGGCGACCCGGCCTGGCGCGCGTACCAGGTACGGGGTACGAACGCGCGCTCAACAGCCGCGCCATGTTGCTGCGCGAGCCCGGCGGCGAGCTATATCTTCAGGCGGCCGGCTATTGGTACCGGTCGGAATCGGCCGGCGGGGCATGGGAAGTCATGGCGACCGTGCCGAAGGCGCTGCAGGCCGCGGCGACCAAGGCCGCCGAGTCATCCAAGCCCGATGCAATGCTGCCGGCGGACGGCAAGCGCCCTGCGCGCGGGCCTGACATCGTGCTGGCAACGCGGCCGACCGAGCTGGTGGTCACCAATGGCGCACCGCAGATGAAGCCGGTAGGCGGTGGCGGGCTGCTGACCATGGCCAATGCCGACCACGCGGTGTTGGTGGATCCGGCTTCCAACGATTACTACGTGCTGGTATCGGGCCGCTGGTTCCGCGCCACGATGTTGCCTGGCCCTTGGCAGTACGTGCCAGGCAGTGAATTGCCGGCCGACTTTGCCAAAATTTCGCCCAGCGATCCCAAGGCCAATGTGCTGGTGTCGGTACCCGGCACGCCGCAGGCGAAGGAAGCCGCGATCGCCGCCACCATCCCGCAGACGGCGACCGTGTCGCGCGCGAAGGCGGTGCTGACGGTAGCCTACGATGGCGCGCCGCGCTTCGTGCCGATCACCGGCACCTCGCTCAGCTACGCTGTCAATACCGGCACGCCGGTGATCGAGGTGGACAGCAGCCATTACTACGCAGTGGCCAACGGCGTCTGGTTCTCGGCGCCCACGCGACCGGCGCCTGGCACGTGGCGACCGAGGTGCCCTCGTCCATCTACACGATCCCGCCGAGCTCGCCGGTCTACTACGTGACCTACGTGCGCATCTATTCGGTCACGCCGGACACCGTCGTCGTGGGATACACACCCGGCTACATGGGCGTGGTGGTCAGCGCCGACGGCACCGTGGTGTATGGCACCGGCTATGTCTACCCGGCGTACGTAGGCGCGGTCTACTACGGCTACCCGGTCACCTATGGCTATGGAGCCGGTTTCGGCATTGGCCTGGCCGAAGGGTTTGCGTTCGGCTTCGCGGCTGGGGCCTTCTGGGGCGCGGCGTCGCCGTACTGGGGACCATACTGGTGGGGCGGCCCCTATAACTGGAACTACGTGAACGTGAACCAGGCCAACTTCTACGGTCGCTGGGGCCAGGGCACGGTCACGCATGCGCAGGGCTGGAATGCCTGGACTGGAACCGAGTGGCGCGGTACCGCGGCGTCCGGATTCAATCCGGCGACGGGCGCGCATTTCCAGGGCAGCCGTGGGGCGGCGTTCAATCCGTATTCGGGCAATTTCGCGGCGGGGCGGCAAGGGTCGTTCGCCAATCCGTCCACGGGGCGTGAAGGCGTCGGGCGCGGCGGCGTCGTCGGCAACGAATACACCGGCAACTACGCGGCCGGACGCCAGGCAGCCGGCTACAACGCCCAGACCGGCCGCGTGGGCGCGGCCGAGGCCGGCATCGCCGGCAATGCCCAGACCGGGCAGTACGCGGCGGGCAGCCGTGGCTTTGTCGCCAACCCGGAAAAGGGCAATGCCGTGGCCTGGAACAACGGCAATGTCTATGCCGGCCATGACGGGTCTGTGTACCAGCACACCGACAACGGCTGGCAAAAGCACACGCCGGGCGGCTGGGAACCCGTGCAGTCCAACAACGAGGTCACCGGCCAGCTGGATCAGCAACGCCAGGCGCGCGAGATCGGCCAGCAGCGTTTCCAGGGCGCGGCGCGGCAGTGGCAGGGTGGCGGCCGCTTCGGTGGCGGCGGCTTCCGCGGCGGCGGCGGGTTCCACGGCGGCTTCCGGCGTTGAGGCGCGGCCACGGCGCGAATCGGCACAACAGCATGGCCGCCGAGATGCGCGACGAAATGAGTAAACACGGACACAAAGTTGAATAGGCGCGCCCCCCGGCGCGCCGTAACCTGCCTGAACAGGCACCGGATCGGCCGGCTTGGACCGCCGTGTCCGGCACTAAGGGCGGCCATGGTTGCTGGCACAGGAGGTCACGTGAGGACAATGCTCAACTGGCGTAGTGCAGCGGGGCTGCTTGCGGTCTTGCTGGTGGCCGCCTGCGGCAAGGAAAAGCCCGCAGCAGTCGCGCCGCCGCCGGCCGAGGTCGCGGTCATGACGGTTGCGCTACGGGACGTGCCGCTGGTCTACGACTTCGTCGGCCAGACCGAGAGTTCGCAGCAGGTGGAAATCCGCGCGCGCGTCAACGGCTTCCTGGACAAGCGGGTCTATACCGAAGGCGCCGTGGTCAAGGCCGGCCAGACCCTGTTCGTGATGGACCGCAAGCCATTCGAGGCCACCCTGCAGGCGGCCGAGGCGGAGCTGGCGCAGCAGCAGGCACGCCTGTCCACGCTCGCGCCGACCTGAAGCGGGTGCGGCCGCTGGCCGAGCGCAACGCCTTGAGCCAGCGCGACCTGGACGACGCCACTGGCAAGGAACAGGCTGCCGCGGCGGCCGTCGAAGGCGCGCGGGCAAATGTCATCACCGCCAAGCTCAACCTTGGCTACACCACCATTACTTCCCCCGTGGCAGGCCTGTCCAGCTTTGCGAAGCGGCAGGTCGGCTCCTACATTGACCAGACCAACAGCCTGCTCACCTACGTGGCGAAGCTCGACCCAATGTGGGTGAACTTCAGCCTGTCCGAGAACGAGGTGCTGCGGATCCGCACGGAGCGCGAATCCGGTGCGATTCGTTACCCCGAGCAGGACAAGTTCGAGGTGGCCATCGTGCTGGCCGACGGCACGGTGTTCCCGAACCGCGGGCGGATCGCTTTCGCCGATGCATCGTTCAACGCCGAAACCGGCACCTACCTGGTCCGTGCCGAGGTGAGCAACCCGGAAGCGTGCTGCGCCCCGGCCAGTTCGTGCGGGTCAAGGTGCACGGCGCCACGCGCACGAAAGCCATTGCCGTGCCGCAGGACGCGATCATCCAGAGCCAGCGCGGCCAGACGGTGTGGGTGATCGGGCCCGACAACAAGGCCCAGCAGCGGGTGGTCGATGTTGGTGAGTGGACCGGCAACAACTGGGTGGTGCGTTCCGGGCTGAAGGCCGGGGAGCGCGTGGCGGTGAGCGGCACGCTGCGCCTGGCGCCAGGCGTACCGGTCAAGCCCGTTGAGGCCACGCCAGGCGCTGTGCCCGCTGCGGCCAGCG
>LRMT01000173.1 GCA_001725945.1 Cupriavidus sp. UYMMa02A
GTACGAGGCATTGAGCTCGCCATCCTCGAACCACTTGTAGAACGGCGCATTGCTCTCGTCCAGCACCTTGGTGAACGGCTTGTTCCAGTGCAGCAGGTCGCGCGCACGGCTGGCCCAGAAGCCTTCGTAGTCGCGCTCCGCCTCGGCACACAGAGCGCGGTACGCATCCATGCCCGAAATCGTGGCTTGGCGGATGAAGGACTCGGGCGGATTGAAAACGCGATGCTCTTGCATCACCGATTCGATGGCGGACATAGACGGGTCTCCTGGTATTTGACTGAACGGCTTGGCTGCAAAACTACGCCCGGCGGCTTACTTAAACCTGACGCTCCGCGGCACCCTCGACGGATCGCCAAATCTTGCCGCAGAGCAACAAACGAGCGCGCCCAATGCCTGACAATGAATGTGCAGCCTTCTTCATTAGGCTAGCACAGCTATAATGCCCCGGCCCCATATTGAGGCACCCGAGCGCTGCCGGCGGCACCCAATCCTGGCGTTTGCGGAACGCCCGCACCTTGCCCTCACGAGGAGCAGCGTGCCGACTCCCGAGGCAGTATCCGTGTCCATCTACCCCTTCTTCCTGATCGCTTCCATGGCGCTGGTCGGCAGCAATGTTGGCCTGGGCAAATCGATCATCGCGCATGTGCCGGTGCTGCTGTTCGCGCTGCTGCGCTTTGTCATTGCCATCGTCTGCCTGGCACCTTGGTACCGGCCGTCGCGCATGCGCGAGGTGTCGCGCGCGGAATGGCGCAACCTGTTCCTGCAGGCGTTCTTTGGCACGTTCCTGTTCACGCTGCTGATGCTCAATGGCGTGCGCCTGACCAGCGCAATGGCCGCGGGCGTCATCACCAGCACCATTCCCGCCACGGTCGCCATCCTCTCGTGGCTATGGCTGCGTGAACGGCTTTCGCGCAGGACGATCGCTTCGGTGCTGCTGGCTGTGGCCGGCGTCGCCGTGCTGAACGTGGCGCGCGGTGGATCGCATGGCGGCGGCGCCGGCAGCCAGGCGCTACTCGGCAACCTGATGATCCTGGGTGCGTGGTCTGCGAATCGATCTACGTCATTCTGTCGCGCCGCCTCACGCAGACGCTGGCGGCCATCGAGATCTGCGCCTACACCCACCTGATCGGCGGCCTGTTGATGCTGCCGCTGGGCTTGATTCCGCTGCTCGAATTCGACCCGTCCACGGTACCCACACAACCTGGCTGATGCTGCTGTGGTATGCGCTGTCCGCGAGCGTGTTCTCGTTCTGGCTGTGGATGAAGGGCATCCGGCATGTGCCGGCGCAACGGGCGGGCGTGTTCACCTCGGTGCTGCCCGTGGCGGCGGCCTACGGCATCGTATTCCTTGGCGAGACCCCGGGCTGGCCGCACGCCGTGGCGCTGGGGTGCGTGCTGGGCGGCATCGTGCTGGCCAGTTGCCCGGGGCCGATGGCCCGCCGGGCTTTGCAGGATGCAGCCTGAAACGTTTCAGGTGGTGACAGCCATCGCGGCGCGTAATGAGGCCCATGTACAATCCAACCCCATTTCGATTGTCTTATTACATAGACCTTTCGCTGCTTGCCATGGATTACACCCCGATGCGACCCATCCCCCGCCTTATTTTTGCTTCGCGCTGGCTCCAGTTGCCGCTGTACCTCGGCCTGATCGTCGCGCAGGGCGTCTACGTCTACCACTTCATGGTCGAGGTGTGGCACCTGCTGTCGCACGTGACCGAGTACGACGAGAACAAGATCATGCTGGTGGTGCTGGGCCTGATCGACGTGGTGATGATTTCCAACCTGCTGATCATGGTGATCGTGGGCGGCTACGAGACCTTCGTCTCGCGCCTGGGGATCGACAACCACCCCGACGAGCCCGAATGGCTCGACCACGTCAACGCGGGCGTGCTCAAGGTCAAACTGTCGATGGCGCTGATCGGCATTTCGTCGATCCACCTGCTCAAGACCTTCATCGACGCCGAGCAGCGCACGACCCATACGATCATGTGGCAGGTGGCGATCCACCTGGCGTTCCTGCTGTCAGCGGTGGCAATGGCCTGGGTCGACAGGATGGTCACGCATGGCCCTGGTCATTATGGGAAGCAAGCGGCACATTAGGCCAGCACCGGCCGCTGTGCAGTGCAAGACCGCGGCTCCCCTGCCGCGGTTTTTCTTGTGCGCCGCCGTCGACGCTTAGTGGCGCTCGCGGCGCCTGGCGCCATGTAGACGCTTGTATGCAGCCGGGCAGAGCGCCCCGGCTCGGTGTATGATTTCGGGCTGTGTTTCACCGCTGCCACCCCCCATAAAATGACCGTCATCAAGCAAGAAGACCTCATCCAGAGCGTCGCAGACTCCCTGCAGTACATCAGCTACTACCATCCGATGGACTACATCACCAGCCTGGGCCGCGCCTACGAGCTGGAGCAGAGTCCTGCTGCCAAGGATGCGATCGCCCAGATCCTGACCAACAGCCGCATGTGCGCGGAAGGCAAGCGCCCGATCTGCCAGGACACCGGCATCGTCACGGTCTTCGTCAAGGTGGGCATGGACGTGCGCTGGGACGGCGCCACCATGGGCCTGACCGACATGATCAACGAGGGCGTGCGCCGCGGTTACACCCACCCGGACAACGTGCTGCGCGCCTCGATCGTCAGCCCGCCCGAAGGTGGCCGCAAGAACACCAAGGACAACACCCCGGCCGTGATCCACTACGAAGTGGTGCCGGGCAACACCGTCGACATCCAGGTCGCGGCCAAGGGCGGCGGCTCGGAGAACAAGTCCAAGTTCGTGATGCTGAACCCGTCCGACTCGATCGTCGACTGGGTGCTGAAGACCGTGCCGACCATGGGCGCCGGCTGGTGCCCGCCGGGCATGCTGGGCATCGGCATCGGCGGCACCGCCGAGAAGGCCATGGTGATGGCCAAGGAATCGCTGATGGAGTCCATCGACATCCAGGACATCATCGCCCGCGGCCCGAAGGACTGGGTCGAGGAACTGCGCGTCGAGCTGTACGAGAAGGTCAACGCGCTGGGCATCGGCGCGCAGGGCCTGGGCGGCCTGGCCACCGTGCTGGACGTCAAGATCATGGCCTGTCCGACGCACGCCGCGTCCAAGCCGGTCGCGATGATCCCCAACTGCGCCGCTACCCGCCACGTGCATTTCACGCTGGACGGCTCGGGCCCGGCCAAGCTGGAAGCGCCGGACCTGTCGCAATGGCCGCAAGTTGAGTGGGCGCCGAACACGGAAACCTCCAAGCGCGTCGACCTGAACACGCTGACGCCGGAAGAAGTCGCCTCGTGGAAGCCGGGCCAGACCCTGCTGCTCAATGGCAAGATGCTGACCGGCCGCGACGCCGCGCACAAGCGCATCGCCGACATGCTGGCCAAGGCGAGAAGCTGCCGGTGGACTTCAAGAACCGCGTGATCTACTACGTCGGTCCGGTCGATCCGGTGCGCGACGAAGCCGTCGGCCCGGCCGGCCCCACCACCGCCACGCGCATGGACAAATTCACCGAGATGATGCTGGCCGAAACCGGCCTGATCTCGATGATCGGCAAGGCCGAGCGCGGCCCGGTGGCCATCGAGGCCATCAAGAAGCACAAGTCGGCCTACCTGATGGCCGTCGGCGGCGCCGCTTACCTGGTGGCCAAGGCGATCAAGGAGGCCAAGGTGGTCGGCTTCGAAGATCTCGGCATGGAAGCCATCTATGAGTTCGACGTGAAGGACATGCCGGTGACCGTCGCCGTGGACAGCGAAGGCACCTCGGTGCACAAGACAGGCCCCGCCGAATGGCAGGCCAAGATCGGCAAGATTCCGGTCGCGGCGCTTAACTCCTACAGGCAGGCATGGCTCCCCTCTCCCGCTTGCGGGAGAGGGGTTGGGGGAGAGGGCAGGCGCGTGGCAAGCACCGTGACGCTCCACTTCGTGGGAACTCCTGCCCTCTCCCCCGCCCCTCTCCCATAAATGGGAGAGGGGAGAAAACAATCCCTTCATCCCGCCACGTGAACTCCGCTCCCATCGGCGTCTTCGATTCCGGCCTCGGCGGCCTGTCCGTGCTGCGCGAGATCCGCGCATTGCTGCCGCATGAATCGCTGCTCTACCTGGCCGACTCGAAGTACGCGCCCTATGGCGAGAAGCCGGAATCCTTCGTGCAGGCGCGCACGCTGCAAGCGTGCGAGTGGTTGCTTGCGCAAGGCTGCAAGGCACTGGTGATCGCGTGCAACACTGCCACCGGCCATGCCGTGGAATTGCTGCGCCAGACGCTGCCGGTGCCGATCATCGGCGTGGAACCGGGCCTCAAGCCTGCGGCGGCAGCCAGCCGTAGCAAGGTCGTCGGTGTGCTGGCCACGGCCAACACCCTCCGTAGCGGCAAGTTCGCGCGGCTGCTGGCGTCACTCGATGGAGAAAGCCGCTTCATCTGCGAGGCTGGGCTGGGCCTGGTGCCACTGATCGAGCAAGGCGATATCGACGGCCCCGACATCCGTGGGCGGCTCGACAACTACCTCACGCCGATGCTCGAAGCCGGTGCTGATACGCTGGTACTCGGCTGCACCCACTACCCTTTTCTCTCCGACACCATCCGCGACATGGTGGGCGACCAGCTAACGCTGGTCGATACGGGCAGTGCCATAGCGCGTCAGCTCGCGCGCAAGCTGGCTGAGCACCAACTGGCTGCCGCATCCGACGCCGCGCCGCAAGACCGCTTCGCTTCGACCAAGGATGCCGCCCACCTGCGCCAGATGGCTGCCGCGCTGCTGCATATCGAGGCGCGAGCGGAAACGGTGACGATCGAACCAGCCCCCGCTTTCTGACGCCATGGACTAGCGCAGGAAGCCCAGCGGCCGGTGTGCGCGCACGTCCGGCTTGACCGAATGCTCGTGCCGCAATTGGACGAGAAACTCTTCCGGCGTGAGCGCGTCCCCGAGCAGCACGCACTGGCGCTTGACCGTGGCGAAGTCGCCCGGAGTCAGGCAGTCCAGGGCGTCCAGTTCGTGCCGCATGGCATCCGTCAGTTGGGTTTCGTCGCCGTCCAGGGCTTCATCGACAAACATCGTGACACGTTGCCCGGCCTTGAGCGCCAGGAAACGGATCTTGAACGAGAACCTGCGCAAGGCAGCCTCGTCGATGCGGTCGAACAGGTTGGTCGTGCAGACGAAGATGCCATTGAACCGTTCCATGCCCTGCAGCATCTCGTTGACCTCGGAGACCTCATAGTTGCGCACGGCCTGCTGGCGGCTTTGCATGAAGCTGTCGGCCTCATCGAGCAGCAGCACGGCGCCGTCTTCCTCGGCGCGCGCGAACATCGCGGCAATCTGCTGTTCGGTTTCGCCCACGTACTTGCTCATCAGGTCGGACGCGCGCCGGATCATCAGCGGCATGTCGAGCGCCGCGGCAATGTGTTCGGCCAGCGCCGTCTTGCCCGTGCCCGGGGGGCCGTAGAAGCACAGCGTGCCACGCTGCCGCACGCGCAGCGCCTCGGTGATCTTGGCGACTTCGTAGCGCGTTTCCAAGTGCAGGTTGTCCAGGCGGTAGTGCGTCACCACGGGCCTCGCCTCGGCCTCCGGCCGCAGCCCCATGGCACGGTCGGCGTGCTCGAGCTGGCGCAGGATCAGGGCCTCGACCGGCTCGTCCACGTCGGGCCGCGCGAGCTGCACGAAGCGCGCGGCTGACTGCACCTGCGCCGGCGTGAGCGTCTTGCGCCCCGCCAGCCCGGTGATGAAGGCATCGCTGACGTCCAGCCCGCCAAGGTGCTTGCGGATGATGTTCTCGCGCACCAGCGGCGGCGGGATCTTCAGCTCCAGGTGGAACTGGAAACGACGCAGGTAGGCCGGATCGATCTGGCGAATCGAATTCGAGATCCAGATCACGGGCACCGGGTTCTGTTCGAGCGTCTGGTTGACCCACGCCTTGCCGTTCACCGACGCGCGCGCATCCTCCTGGCCGAACAGGCTCATCAGCTCGCGCCGAGCTGCCGGGGGAAACGTCCTCGACTTCGTCGAACAGCAGCGCGGTACGCGGCCGCCCGCGCAGGAAGGCCTGCGACACCTGCAGCGACCGGTACCGATCCTTGCCAGAGAGGCTGTTGCCGTCGCGGTCAAGGCAATCGACCTCATACAGTTCGCAGCCTGCCTCTCCCGCCAGCAGGCGCGCGAACTCGGTCTTGCCGGTGCCGGGCGGCCCGTAGATCAGCACGTTGACACCGGCGGCATGCTGGCGCGTGGCATTGGAAAGCAGCGCGGAAAGATAGCGCGCATCGGTGTCGACATGCGGATAGTCGGCAACCGTCAGCGTAGGCGGCGCGGCCGGACGCGTGAACACCGCCATCATCTCGGCTTCGTTCGCATAGTTGCCGAGCAGCACGTGCAGCAAGCGGTCGGACAGGCGCATGAGGTCACCGAGGTCGGTCACGCTGTTCTCGGGCAGCGGCTGCTCGATCAGGTTCAGCGTCTCGAGGCGGGAACCGGGCCGCAGCGAAGCGGCTACATCCGCGGGGCTGGCGCCGGTCAGACCGGACAGGATCTGAAACGCCTCCTGGCTATGCGCAACCTTGCAGTCGACCATCACCGCGCGCAGGTCGCGCTTGTACTTGGCCAGCGCTGCATACAGCAGCAGCTTGCGCTCGTGCTCGGGCAGGTCCAGCACGTGGCTGAGCATGTCGATATTGCGGACCAGCAGCACACGTTCGCCATCGAGCCGGCTCGCAATGGCCGAGGCCGAGGCATCAAACACCGCGAACATGTCCTTCGCGTGGTGCTTGACGTACTCGTCCAGGTAATAAAACAGCGCACTCTCGTCGAATGCGCTGTTCCACTGGCCATGCCGCTCCAGGAACTCCTCGGGCGTCAGGCGCCCTGCTCCTTTCCAGGCCGGCATGTCGCGCACCGCGCCGACAGGAAACGCTGCACGCGCAGCACGACGCCATACGGCCACACCATCTCCTGCGCGCTGACCGTGAGCACGTCATTGATATTGCTGCGCAGGTTGAAGCGGGGACCGAGCGCGCATACGACGCGCAGGGCAAACTGGGCGCACATCCAGTCCAGCGCTGAACTGGCCGAGATGCCTGGCCCGGAGCGCAGAATCTTCGAACGGTCGTCTTCAGCAAATCGTGTGAAGTCCATGGCCTCGTCCCCGTGCACCCATTGGCGGCCCCATGACCGTGCGCACCGCCACGCTTGCAGTCTTTTTCCCTATGCTAGCGCGCTTTGCGGCTTCCGGCGCATTCGGCAAACCCCGCAATATGCCGGCTACTGTGGTGCCGGCCACCAATTCAAAATGCAGTCTGGATTTGGGGGTATAACTGCGCTTCGGAGAAATTTCCAGGTGCGACGCACAAATCACAACAAATAAGAATCATTATCGTTTATACTCCCGATCTGACACGCCGCCCGAGAGTGGCGCTCCCCGGCAAACCTGTTGCAGGAGCGTTTATCATGGAATTGCTTGTTAGCTTGCTGGTCGGATGTGGCATCTCGCTGATTCTGTTCTATCGCAAGTGACTCTGTGCCGGCCGGTAGAACCCGCTGTTCACCCCATGTTCGATCAACGCTTCTTCAAGATTACGCTCGCCGTCCTGCTGTTGCACGCCGGCCTGCTCTACCTGATCCAAAGCGGCCTGGGCCGCAAGATGACCGAGGCCGTGATCTCTCCGGAAATCATCGCCCGCATCATTCCGCTCGAGCAGCCCCAGCCGCCCGCGCCGGAGCCGCCCAAGCCCAAGGCGGAAACACTGCCCAAGCAGGTCAAGGTGACCACGCCGCGGCCGACGCCACCGCAACCCACAGGCTGAGCGTGCCGTTGCGCTTGTATTCAAAGCCATGACTCT
>LRMT01000174.1 GCA_001725945.1 Cupriavidus sp. UYMMa02A
GGCAGGCGTCGGCAGTACCGACGCGCCGCATTTCATGGAGACGCCGGCCCTCTCCCCAACCCTCTCCCGCAAGCGGGAGAGGGAGCAAGTACGTAGTCATCCAAAGGCAGCTGTTCCTGCAAACTCAATACGGCTCCGGGGTCATTCCCTTTCAATAGGGATTTCTCGCACCCTCGGGCTCGCCAGCAAGACAAGAAGAATCGCGGTACGCCAGCCAGTGCGCCGCATGGAGACATCATGTCGCTGATCCTTTCCCGCCGTGACCTGAACTTCGTCCTGTACGAATGGCTAAAGGCCGATGAGCTGAACCGCATCCCGCGCTACGCCGACCACTCGCGCGAGACCTTCGACGCGGCGCTCGATACGTGCGAGAAAATCGCCACCGACCTGTTCGCGCCACACAACAAGAAGAACGACCAGCACGAACCCGAATTCGACGGCGAGACCGTCACCATCATTCCGGAAGTCGGCACGGCGTTGAAGGCCTTCTGCGAGGCCGGCCTGATGGCCGCCGGGCAGGACTACGAACTGGGCGGCATGCAGCTCCCGGTGCTGGTCGAGAAAGCCGGCTTTGCCTACTTCAAGGGCGCCAATGTCGGCACGAGTTCCTATCCGTTCCTGACCATCGGCAACGCCAACCTGCTGCTGACGCACGGCACGCCCGTGCAGATCGACACCTTCGTCAAGCCGGAGATGGAAGGCCGCTTCTTCGGCACCATGTGCCTGTCGGAGCCGCAAGCTGGTTCGTCGCTGTCCGACGTGACGACGCGTGCCGAGTACGAAGGCGAATCGCCACTGGGCGCGCAATACCGGCTGCGCGGCAACAAGATGTGGATCTCGGCCGGCGAGCATGAGTTGTCGGACAACATCGTCCATCTGGTGCTGGCCAAATTCCGGGGCCGGACGCAAGCTGGTGCCAGGCGTGAAGGGCATCTCGCTGTTCATCGTGCCCAAGTACCTCGTCAACGCGGACGCTCGCTGGGCGAGCACAACGACGTGGTGCTGGCCGGCCTGAACCACAAGATGGGCTATCGCGGCACCACCAACTGCCTGCTGAACTTCGGCGAAGGCGTGAAGTACAAGCCCGGCGGCAAGGCCGGCGCGATTGGCTACCTGGTCGGCGAGCCCGGCAAGGGCCTGGCCTGCATGTTCCACATGATGAACGAGGCCCGCATCGGTGTGGGCCTGGGCGCGGTGATGCTCGGCTACACCGGCTACCTGCACGCGCTCGACTATGCGCGCAACCGTCCGCAGGGACGCCCGATCGGCCCTGGCGGCAAGGATCCCGCCAGCCCGCAGGTGAAGCTGGTCGAGCACGCGGATATCCGCCGCATGCTGCTGGCGCAGAAGAGCTACGTGGAAGGCGGCCTGGCGCTGAACCTGTATTGCGCGAAGCTGGTCGACGAAGAGCGCGCCGCCGTTACGGCTGGTGACGCGGCCGCGCATGAGCGCCTGTCGCTGCTGCTCGACATCCTGACGCCGATCGCCAAGAGCTGGCCGTCGCAGTGGTGCCTGGAAGCCAACAACCTGGCCATCCAGGTCCATGGCGGCTACGGCTATACCCGCGAATACAACGTCGAGCAGTTCTATCGCGACAACCGCCTCAACCCGATCCACGAAGGCACGCACGGCATTCAGGGCCTGGACCTGCTGGGCCGCAAGGTCGTGATGAAAGATGGCGCCGCCTTCAGTCTGCTGGGCGAGCGTGTGCAGGCGACCTGCCAACGCGCCCTGTCGACGGACGATGCACAGCTAGCCAGCCAGGCACGCGCACTTGGAAGCGCTGCCACGCGCCTGGCCGAGGTGACCAGGATGCTGTGGAGCGCCGGCGATGCCAATGTGACGCTCGCCAACGCCAGCATCTACCTGGAAGCGTTCGGCCACGTCGTGGTCGCATGGATCTGGCTGGAGCAGGCCCTGGTCGCGCACGCCGCGCTGGCTGGTGGCGCCAGTGGCGAGGACGAGGCCTTCTATCGCGGCAAGCTGGCCGCGGCGGCGTACTTCTCGCGTTGGGAGCTGCCGAAGGTCGCGCCGCAGCTCGACCTGCTGGCATCGCTGGACCGCACCACGCTCGACATGCAGGACGCCTGGTTCTGACCGGCGCCAAATCTGACCGACATCGGGAACCATCAAGGAAGAAAGACATGCGTACCATCCAGCAATTGTTTGACCTGAAGGGCCGTACCGCGCTGATCACCGGCGGTTCGCGCGGCCTGGGGCTCCAGATCGCCGAAGCGCTGGGCGAGCAGGGCGCGCGCCTGGTGCTGTCCGCGCGCAAGGCTGATGAACTGCAGGCGCGCAGGCGCACCTGAAATCGCGCGGGATCGAAGCCGACTGGATCGCCGCCGATGGCGCGCAGGACGCCGATATCGCCCGCCTCGCCGACGAAGCGCTCGCGAAGCTCGGCCATGTCGATATCCTCGTCAACACGCCGGCGCCAGCTGGGGTGCTCCCGCTGAGGACCACCCGGTCGAGGCCTGGGACAAGGTGATGAACCTCAACATCCGCGGCCTGTTCCTGCTGACCCAGCGTATCGGCAAGCTGTCGATGATCCCGCGCCGCCAGGGCCGCATCATCAACGTCGCGTCGATCGCCGGCCTGGCCGGCAACCCGCCGGGGTCGATGGAAACCATTGCCTACAACACCTCCAAGGCGCCGTGGTCAACTTCACGCGCACGCTGGCCGGTGAGTGGGGCGAGCACAACATCACCGTCAACGCACTGGCGCCGGGCTTCTTCCCGTCCAAGATGACCAAGGGATCGCTCGAGCGGATGGGCGTCGATGCCATGTGCGCAGGCGTGCCGCTGCACCGCCTCGGCGACGACGAAGACCTCAAGGGCGCCGCGCTATTGTTCGCGAGCGATGCAGGCAAGCACATTACCGGCCAGATCCTGGCGGTGGACGGCGGCGTCAGCGCGGTCTGAGTGCCATCTGCTCACTGTCCGAGCGATGGTCGGAGTTTGCGGCAATAATGCGGAATCGGTTGCCGGCAGCGAAGCCTGCCGGCGCCACACCATTCCCCACACTCAATCGCATTGCCATGAACCAGTACACCGGCTCGCTGAGCCATATTCCGTTCCTTGCCGATCTCGGCGTGACCTGCACCATGGCAGAGGGCGGGCGCTGCGAGATCACGCTGCCGATCGAGAAGCGCCACCAGAATAGCTGGGACATGGCCCACGGTGGCGTGATCATGACGCTGCTCGACGTGGCCATGGCGATAGCCGGCCGCAGCAGCGATGCCGACGGCCGCGGCGTGGTCACCATCGAGATGAAGAGCAGTTTCATGGCGCCGGGGCGCGGCCACCTGACCGCGCGCGGCACCACGGTGCACCGCACTACCACCATGGTGTTCTGCGAGGCCGAGATCGTCGACACCGACGGCAAGATCGTGGCGCGGGGCTCGGGCACTTTCAAGTACATCCGGCGTATGCCGCCGCAGCGTGCGGGCGCCACCGATACCGGCGCCGACGGCTGAACGGCGGCGTCGCAGCTCAGTTTTCACGCAGTTTTCTGCAGTTTTCCAACTCCCATTGGAAGGAACCGATCATGTCCGACACATTCAAGCGCATTGTCCTTGCGTCACGCCCCGAAGGCGCCGTGACGCCCGCCAACTTCCGCCTGGAGGAAGTGCCCGTGCCGGAACTTGCCGACGGCCAGGTGCTGGTGCGCAACCACTACCTGTCGCTGGACCCGTATATGCGCGGCCGCATGAACGACAGCAAGTCGTATGCCGCGCCGCAGCCGCTCAACGAGGTGATGATCGGCGGCACGGTCGGCGAAGTCGTGGCCAGCAAGAACAGCAGGTTCAAGGCGGGCGACAAGGTAGTCGGCATGTTCGGCTGGCAGGAGATGGGCGTGAGCGACGGCACCGCCTTGCAGCCGGTCGATACGACGCATATTCCGCTGTCGGCCTATCTCGGTTCGGTCGGCATGCCGGGCGTGACGGCCTGGTACGGGCTGAACAAGATCATTCAGCCGAAAGCGGGGCAGACCGTGGCCGTCAGCGCCGCGTCGGGCGCGGTTGGCAGCGTGGTCGGACAGCTTGCCAAGCTGGCCGGCTGCCGCACCGTGGGTTTTGCGGGCGGCAAGGACAAGTGTGACTATGTGGTCAATGAACTGGGCTTCGACGCGTGCATCGACTACAAGGCCGCCAAGGATTCCAAGGAGCTCTACACGATGCTCAAGGAAGCCACGCCCAATGGCATCGATGGCTACTTCGAGAACGTCGGCGGCGACATTCTCGACGCCGTGCTGACGCGCATGAATGCCTTCGGCCGCATCGCCATGTGCGGCATGATCGCGGGCTATGACGGCCAGCCGCTGCCGATGAAGAACCCGCAGCTGATCCTGGTGTCGCGCCTGACCATCGAAGGCTTCATCGTGTCCGAGCACATGGACGTGTGGCCGCAGGCGCTGAAGGAACTGGGCACGGCTGTCGCGCAAGGCAAGATCAAGTTCCGCGAATCCGTGGCGCAGGGGCTGGAAAGCGCACCCGAAGCGTTTATGGGCCTGCTCAAGGGCAAGAACTTCGGCAAGCAGTTGGTGAAGCTGGTGTAAGCGCCAGGCGTCGCTGGCCGGGCCTGGCGCCCGGTTGGCGGACCTGCGCACTACGACTACCACAGGAGACACGCATGAACGCCCCGCAAGCCCATCCCGTATCCGCCGACGAGATCGCGCCGGCCTGTCCGAAGAGGTCAAGGCCCGCTACCGCAACCTGCCGCGTCCGCCGCAGTTCGATACGCCGGCGCAGGAGCGCCTGCACCGCAAGCAACGCCTTGCCGCGGCGTTCCGGCTGTTCTCGAAATTCGGCTTCGACGAAGGCGTCGCCGGTCATATCACCGCGCGCGATCCCGAGCACACCGACACCTTCTGGGTCAACCCGTTCGGCGTGCATTTCAGCCAGGTGACAGTGTCCAACCTGATCCGCTGCGACCATCACGGCAACGTCGTGGAAGGTGATTACCCGGTCAACGCCGCCGCATTCGCGATCCATTCGCGCGTGCACCAGACCCGCCCCGACGCCGTGGCCGCCGCGCATTCGCACAGCACCTATGGCCGCGCATGGTCCACGCTGGGCCGTCCGCTCGATCCGCTCACGCAGGACGTCTGCGCGTTCTACAACGACCATGCCGTCTATGACGACTTCGGCGGCGTGGTGGTGGAACTGGACGAAGGCCAGCGCATTGCCAATGCACTGGGGCCGCACAAGGCTGCCATCCTGCAGAACCATGGACTGCTGACCGTCGGCAAGACGGTCGACGAGGCCGCGTGGTGGTTCATCACGATGGAGCGTTCGTGCCAGGTGCAATTGCTGGCCGAGGCCGCCGCGGCGCGCACCAATGCGCCGCTCAAGGTCATCTCCGAGGCCGCCGCGAGCCAGGCCTATTCGATCGTCGGCACGGCGCAGGCAGGCTGGTTCCAGTTCCAGCCGCTGTATGCCCGCATCGTCAAGGAGCAGCCTGACCTGCTGGACTGAGTCGCAGACCCGGGCCAGGTCCGATACGGACCCGTACAAGACATAGCAAGAGGGGACAAAAGACATGAAGCAATTCGAAGGCAGAGTAGCCGTCATCACGGGCGGTGCATCCGGTTTCGGCAAGGAGTTTGCGCGCATCGGCGCGGCGTTGGGCATGAAGCTCGTACTGGCCGATGTACAGCAGGATGCGCTGGACGCGGCCGTCGCGGAACTGAAGGCGCAAGGTGCCGACGTGTTTGGCTTGCGCACCGATGTATCGCGCGGCGAGCAGGTGCAGGCGCTGGCCGATGCGGCGATGGAACGCTACGGCCAGGTCAACCTGCTGTTCAACACGCCGGCGTGGGCGCGGGCGGCTTGTTGTGGGAAAACTCGCTGAAGGATTGGGAGTGGGTGCTGGGCGTGAACCTGTACGGCGTGATTCACGGCGTGCGCATTTTCACGCCGCTGATGCTTGCCGCTGCCGCCAAAGACCCATCGTTCCAGGCCCACATCGTCAACACGGCGTCGATGGCGGGCATGCTCAGCCCGCCGGCCATGGGCGTGTACAACGTCTCGAAGCATGCCGTGGTGACGCTGACCGAAACGCTCTACCAGGACCTGGGGCTGGTGACCGAACAGGTGCGCTGCTCGGTGCTGTGCCCGTATTTCGTGCCGACCGGCATCAGCCAGTCGCAGCGCAACCGGCCCGCGGACATGGCCAACGACGCGCCGCCGACGCGTTCGCAGCTGGTGTCGCAGGCGTTGACGGACAAGGCGGTCACGTCGGGCAAGGTCACGGCCGAGGACGTGGCGCGGAAAACCTTCGATGCCATCCGCGAGGAAAGCTTCTATATTTATTCGCACCCGCAGGCCCTCGCGCCCGTACAGCAGCGATTCGAGGACATCATCGGCCAGCGCAATCCCGGCGATCCGTTCGCGGACAAGCCCGAGGTGCGCGCCGGCCTGGTTGCCGCGCTGCGCGGCTGACGCATTGCAGCAATCACCGACGAGGCCCCCGCATGGAGACAGCCATGACCACCCCCGCCGTCATCCGACACCTGCAGTTTGCCAGCCTGCCCAATGGCGCTCGCCTGCACTATGCCAGCGCGGGCGAGCGCGGCAAGCCGCTGATGCTGTTCGTGCACGGATTCCCGGAATTCTGGTTCGAATGGGAGGCGCAGCTCGCCGAATTCGGCCACACGCATTTTGCGGTGGCGCCGGACTTGCGCGGCTTCAACCTGTCGAGCAAGCCCGAGGCGGTGGAGGCTTACCGTCCGCGCCATATCGTCGAGGACCTGGTGCAGTTTGTCCGCGCGCTCGGTTATGAGCGCTGCATTGTCGTGGCGCACGACTGGGGCGGGGCGATTTGCTGGAACCTGGCCATCCAGTTCCCACAACTGGTCGAGCAACTGGTGATCATCATCGCCGCACCCCTACGTGTTTGCGAAGGCCCTGGCCACCGATCCGGCGCAGCAGGCGGCGTCGGCCTACATGAACTGGCTGCGCCGACCGGGCTCGGAAGAGATCCTGGCCGCCAACCATTTCGCAATGCTGGAAAGCATGCTCACTGCCGGCGGCGAACAGCCGGCACCGTGGTTCACCGGCGACACGCGCGAGAAATACCTCGCCGCCTGGGCCCAGCCCGGCGAGGGCGACTCGCATTCGCTGTCGGGCGGCGTCAACTACTACCGCGCTTCGCCGATGCACCCGCCCGGGCCGGGCGAGCCGCCGCCGGATATCTCACGGCTGGATCCCGCGGCCTTCGTGGTGCGCGTGCCGACCTTGGTGATCTGGGGCGAGCGGGACCGCGCGTTGCCGAAGTCTCTGCTCGACGGCCTTGAGCAGTTCGTGCCCGAGATGCGGCTCGAGCGGATTCCGGATGGGACGCACTGGGTGGTGCATGAGGAGCCGGAGTTGGTTAATCGGTTGATACGGGCGGTGGTGAAATAGGAGGCTTGCCTGGTCGGGACTGGGTTGTCCCGACCACCGGATCTCTACCAGCGCGCCCGCCAAAACCGACCGCGCCGCAATCAGCCTTCAAACAAGCCTCTCCCGATACAACCGATAATTCTCATCGTCATAACAAACGAAAGTCACCTGCTCAATCCCCGCGCCCCAGCCAGCGCCTCGCGCACCGCGCGAATTGCGATATCGGCCGCACGTTCGCGTGGAAAGCCATAGATGCCGGTGCTGATATTGGGGAAAGCGACCGTCCGCAGATGATGCTCGGCAGCCAGCCGGATGCTGTTGCGGTAGGCGTTCGCCAGCAGCGCGTCTTCGTTCTGCGCGCCGCCCTTCCATACCGGCCCAACCGCATGGATGACGTAGGGCGCGGGCAGCAGCCCCCCGGTGGTGATCACGGCTTCGCCGGTCGGGCAACCGCCCTTCGCATCGCGGATGGCCTTGCACGCCGCACCGATCGCGGGGCCGCCGGCACCGTGGATGGCGCCGTCGACGCCACCGCCGCCTAACAGCCCGCTATTGGCCGCGTTGACGACCGCATCGACCTCCATCCGGGTAATGTCGCCATGCACAACCTGCAAATGTTCACCAGTCATTCGCTGTCTCCCACAGTGGATGAGTGCCCTGGGCCGGCCAAGGCCAGGCTGGCCTACATGGACGCTTCAAGCATACGCCGATAATCCTCCGCGCTGGCCTCTTTCGGGTTGGTCTTGTGGCAGTGGTCGAGCAGGGCGCCCGCGATCACCTTGTCGAACATGGCTTCGGTCACGCCCATCTGGCGCAGGCCCGTCGGCAACCCGAGCCGGGCGGTCATGTCATGCACGGCCTGGGCGATGTCGGCGCCGTCCGGCAGGTGCATGGCGCGGCGCAGGCGCGCATAGCGGTCGTCGCGCACCACGGTGGGCGCATCGGCATTGAAGCGCAGCACCGCCGGCATGACCACGGCATTGAGCGTGCCATGGTGCAGGCCGGTCTTGCCGTCGATCTTCAGGCCGCCGAGCGGATGCGACAGCGAATGCACGCAGCCGAGGCCCTTCTGGAACGCCATGGCGCCCTGCATCGATGCGCTCATCATGTTGAGCCGCGCGTCGCGGTCCTGGCCGTCGCGGGTGGCCCGCTCGATATGGGCCCAGCCGCGCTCCAGCCGTCCAGCGCAATGCCGTCGGCCGGCGGGTTGAAGGCGGGGGCCAGGAAGGTCTCGATGCAATGGGCAATGGCGTCCATGCCGGTCGCGGCCGTCAGGCCCGCGGGCAGGCCCAGCGTGAGCTCAGGGTCGCAGATGGCCGACTTCGGCAGCAGGTGCCAGGAGTGGAAGCCCAGCTTGCGTCCGTCGTCGAGGATGATGATGGCGCCGCGCGCCACTTCGCTGCCCGTGCCCGATGTGGTGGGCACGGCAATCAGCGGTGCGGCGCGATCGGTGATCTTCGTGCTGCCGCCTTCGATGGTCGCGTAGGTGGTCAGTTCGCCCGGGTGGGTGGCCAGGATTGCGATGCCCTTGGCGAGGTCGATCGACGAACCGCCGCCAACGGCCACCAGACCGTCGCAACCGGCGTCGCGGTATTGTTGCGCGGCCTTGCGCACCATGGCCTCGGTGGGATTCGACGGCGTTTCGTCGAACACCGCTACCGGCAAGCCCTGCATCGCGTCGATCGCGCGCTGCGCGACGCCGGCCGCGACGACACCCTTGTCCGTGACCAGCAGCGGACGGCGGATGCCGATGCGCTCACATTCCGCCTTCAGCAGGCCCACCGCGCCAAAATCGAGATGGATATGGGTCAGATAGTAGATAAAGGCCA
This sequence comes from Cupriavidus sp. UYMMa02A, assembly GCA_001725945.1. Classification (GTDB taxonomy): domain Bacteria; phylum Pseudomonadota; class Gammaproteobacteria; order Burkholderiales; family Burkholderiaceae; genus Cupriavidus. The sequence goes on from LRMT01000174.1 coordinate 9,217, forward strand.
TGGTTCGCTGTCTCCTGCGGCTATCCGCCGCGAATTTTGCTTTTTGGGAATAACTGGCCAAGCTGAGCGGATAGGGCGATCATCGCCCAGAATCTCCCGCCGTGCGCATACATGGGGTTATCTCGTAATGCCCGCTTCCTGAAACACTGGCATGATACTAAAAACGAACGATCGTTCACAATTGGAGCTTCCCCCGTATGCCAGGGGAAGCCATGAACCTTTCCGCGATGCCGGCCAGGCGGCCGCCAGTGCCGTATCGACTCCAGTGTCTGCCATTTCTGCCGTACCCTCCGCCTCGTCCGCCGCACCGAGCCAGCCTATGGCTGGCATGCCGTCCGTGCCGCTCGACCCGCAGGTAGCTGCGCTGCTCGACCTGATTGCACGCGCCAAGCGGCCACCCATCCATGTGATGGACGTCGAGGACGCCAAGGTCGCCTACGAGAAGAGTGCGCCGATCCTCGATATTTCGCCGCCGGCGGTACATGCGGTCGAAAACCTCCATGTCTGCGCGCGTGACGGCCATGCCATCCCGGTGCGCCTGTATTCGCCGCGCGAGGCAAGCTGGGCGGAGCCGCTGCCGCTGCTTGTGTATTTCCACGGCGGCGGCTTCACGGTCGGCAGCGTCAATTCCCACGATGCGCTGTGCCGCATGCTGGCTTCGCGCGCCGACTGCATGGTGCTGTCCGTTGATTACCGGCTCGGGCCGCAGTGGCGTTTCCCGACTGCTGCCAACGATGCCTTCGACGTGCTGCACTGGGTCTTTGAAGAGGCGCCCGGCTCGGCGCGGATCCGGCGCGGATTGCGCTGGGCGGGGACAGTGCCGGCGGCACGCTGGCCACGGCCTGCGCCGTGCACGCACGCGACACCGGCCTGGCACCCGTGCTTCAGTTGCTGATCTATCCGGGCACTTGCGCGCGGCAGGACACGCCGTCCCACCGGCGCTGGCCGATGGTTACCTGCTCACCGCGGACATGATCCAGTGGTTTTTCTCGCACTACCTCGACCAGGAATCCAGCCGCGACGACTGGCGCTTTGCCCCGCTTGACGGCGGCGGCACCGGTGCCGATGTGCGCGGCTGCTGTCCCGCGTGGATTGCCGTGGCCGGCTACGACCCGCTGCATGACGAAGGGGTGGCCTACGCGGAAAAATTGCGTGCGGCAGGCGTGACCGTCACGCTTGCGACTATGCCGGCATGATCCACGATTTCTTCAAGATGGGCCGCTTCGTGCCCGCCGTGGCGCAGGCACATGCCGACGCCGTGGCGGCGCTCCGGTCCGCATTCGGCACCGGGCCATAACGCCGGGCCGCGGTACGAACCGCGCCCGTATTCAAAATTTTTGCAGTGACTTGCAGCACAAGGAGACATCGTCAAATGCAACGCCGCCAATTCATCGCCCGCGCGGGTCTCGCCGCCGCCACCGCCGCGCTTGGGCTTGCCGCCATGCCCGCGCATGCACAGGCAGAGAAGTTCCCGCAACGTCCGATCCGCCTGGTCATCGGCTACACGGCAGGCGGTTCCACCGATATCCCGTTCCGCGTGCTGGCCGATAACGCATCGAAGATCCTCGGCCAGCCCGTCATCGTCGAGAACAAGCCCGGCGCCGGCGGCGTGCTGCCAGCGCAGATGATGCAGTCCACGGCGCCCGACGGCTACACGCTGGCGCAGGTGGCCATGCCGGTCTACCGCCTGCCGTACACCACCAAGATCAACTGGGATCCGGTCAAGGACCTGAGCTACATCATCAATCTGGCCGGCTACTCGTTCGGCCTGGTGGTGCCGGCCGATTCGCCGATCAAGACCATGCAGGACTACATCGCCTACGCCAAGGCGAATCCCGGCAAGCTGACGTATGGCTCGCCCGGCACCATGACCACGCTGCACCTGACCATGGAAGAACTGGCCTTGAAGCAGGGCGTGCAGTTCTCGCACATTCCGTACAAGGGCAACTCGGAATCGATGCAGGCGCTGCTGGGCGGCCATGTGATGTCGGTGGCCGACACGCCGGCGTGGGCGCCGTACGTGGAGCAAGGCAAGCTGCGCCTGCTGTCGACGTGGGGCGACAAGCGCTCGGCGCGCTTCCCGAACGTGCCGACCCTGAAGGAACTCGGCATGGGCATCGTGCAGACCTCGCCGTTCGGCCTGGTAGCCCCCAAGGGGACCGATCCGAAGATCGTGCAGAAGCTGCATGACGCGTTCAAGAAGGCCATGGAAATGCCGAACTACCGCGAATCGCTGGCCAAGTTCGACATGGAGCCGTACTACATGAACAGCGCCCAGTACGCGCAATTCGCCGCGGACACGGTGAAGAAGGAAAAGGCCATCATCGAGAAGCTGGGCCTGGCCAAGCAGTAATCCCGCAGGCGTTTCCTGTTTTGCGGCTCAGGCCGCCATCCTGCCGCAACAGTCGGGGTGGCGGCCTGAATGCCGTTGGGCAACACCGTTCGAAGGAGACTAGCCAGATGGCAAAAGAAGATTTCCGCCACAGCATGCCGCTGCGCGTGCGCTGGGCCGAAGTCGATCCGCAGTCGATCGTCTTTAACGCGCATTACCTGACCTACTGTGATATCTGCGTCACCGAGTACTGGCGCGATGCGGGCATCCGCTATCCCGAGGACGTGCTGCACGCGCATGGCGTGGACATCTTCGTCGTGAAGTCCACGCTCGAGTATCACGCGTCGGCGCGCTTTGACGACGTGCTCGATATCCGCGGCCGCATGGCGCGCATGGGGCGGTCCAGCATGCTGTTCCGGGTGGAAATGTACCGCGGGGACGAACACCTGATCACGGGCGAGATCGTCTACGTGTGCGCGGATCCGGAGTCTAAGACGTCGGCGCCGATTCCGGGGTCGGTGCGGGAGATTATCGAGGGGTATGAGGTGGTGAAGCCGGCAGGGTGAAGCCGACTGCCAGCTGTACTATCCCGCTGGTTTGCTCCCCTCTCCCGCTTGCGGGAGAGGGGCTGGGGGAGAGGGCGGGCCTGTGCCCCGCGACAAACGGCGCAAGGCCGCGACGCGCAGGCCCTCTCCCTAACCCTCTCCGCGAGCGGAGAGGGGACAGGTCGTCGGAAGATGCGAAAGCGTTGGCAGTAGCTAAGCCTTGTGGCTTACTTCGCCAGCCCCGCATCCTCGATATACGCCCGAATCACCTCATCAAAACTCGCGTCACTCTGGAACCCCAGCGACAACGCACGCTCCGCATTCCACGCGGCCGGCCACGTGCCGACAATGTTCTCGACACGTTTTTCCCGTTGCCAGGTGACACGATCGGCCACTGCATCGCCCGCGACACGGCGCAACGCCTCGACCATGCCCGCCGCCGTGACCGACAAGCCGGGCAGGTTCACCACGCGCCGATTGCCGAGCCGCTCGCCATCGAGTTCGATGCCGTTGACCAGCGCCGCCACTGCAGCGCGCGGCGATAGCAGCCACAGCGGCGTGTCCGGCGCCACCGGGCAATTGGCTTCCACACCCGCCAGCGGTTCACGAATGATGCCGCTCGCGAACGACGAAGCCGCCGCGTTGGGCTTGCCCGGCCGCACGCTGATGGTCGGCAGGCGCAGCACGCGGCCGTCGACAAAGCCGCGCCGGCTGTAGTCCGACAGCAGCAGTTCACCGATCGCCTTCTGCACGCCGTACGACGATTGCGGATTCAGCGCGGTGTCGTCCTGCACCACGGGCGGCAGCTCGCCGCCATAGACTGCGACCGAACTCGTGAACAGTACACGCGGCTTGTGGCCGAGCTGGCGGCAGGTTTCCAGCAGCGCGCGCGATGCGTCCAGGTTGACGCGCATGCCCAGTTCGAAGTCGGCTTCGGCCTGACCCGAGACCACGGCGGCGAGGTGGAAGATGATGCCGGTATCAGGATCGATGGCCTGCGCCAGCACGGCGGGGTCGGACAGGTCGCCGGTCACCACGCTCACGCGCGCATCGTCCAGCCCTTGCGGCGCGGCCACGTCGAGCAGCGTCAGGCGGTCGAAGGCGACCGCGCGGCCGTCCAGTTGCAGCGTGCCGCGCTTGAGCAGCAGGCGCGCCAGTTGCAGGCCGAGGAAGCCGGCGCCGCCGGTAATCAGTACGTTCATGGCAATGCTTCTCAGTTGGTTCAGCGCTTCAGGTAAGGCTTGATCCAGCCCAGGCCGGCCGAGGTAGCGGCACGCGGGCGGTATTCGCAGCCGATCCAGCCCCGGTAGCCCAGGTTGTCGATGACGTCGAACAGGTACGGGTAGTTCAGCTCGCCAATATCGGGCTCATGCCGCTCCGGCACGCCGGCGATCTGGATATGGCCGATGCCCGCGAAGTCGCGCTGCAGTTTCTTCGTGACATCGCCCTCGACGATCTGGCAGTGGTAGCAGTCGAACTGGACCTTCAAGTTGGCGGCGCCGACTTCCTTGCAGATGGCCTGGCCCTCGTCCTGGCGGTTCAGGAAGTAGCCGGGTATGTCGCGCGTGTTGATGGGCTCGATCAGCACGGTGATGCCTTGCGCGGCGGCGGCGTTGGCCGCGTGGGACAGGTTCTCGAGATAGGTGGCACGGCAGCGCGCTCGGTCGCGTCGGCGGGAATCAGGCCGGCCATCACATGGATGCGGTCATTGCCGATCACGCCGGCATATTCCAGCGCGCGGCCAAATGCGGCGCGGAACTCGGCCTCGCGGCCGGGCAGGGCGGCCATGCCGCGCTCGCCTGCTGCCCAGTCGCCCGGCGGGGCGTTGAACAGCGCCTGCACGAGGTCGTTGGCGTCGAGACGCGCGCGCAGTTCGGCGGCCGGGTGTTCGTACGGAAACAGATACTCGACCGCCTGGAAGCCGTCCGCCGCGGCGGCGGCAAAACGGTCCAGGAAATCGTGCTCCGTGTACATCATCGAAAGGTTGGCGGCAAAACGCGGCATGGTTGGATTCCGGTTGTCAGTCTTGAATGCGGGCCGGTCAGCGGTTGACCAGCTTGGCCGGCGTCAGCCACACGAGCACGGCGCCGACGACCAGGATCGCCGACAGCACGTACATGGGCAACTGCGTGCTGTGAGTCAGGTCCTTGAGCGCGCCGACCATATACGGCGACACGAAGCCGGCCAGGTTGCCCACAGAGTTGACCACCGCAATGCCCGACGCTGCGGCGATGCCCGACAGGAACGCGGTCGGCAGCGACCAGAACAGCGGCGCGCAGGTCAGCACCCCGGCGGCGGCCAGCGACAGCGCGGCGATGGCCACGGTCGTATTGTCGGTAAACGAGGCCGCAACCGCAAAGCCCACGGCACCCATCAGCGCGGGCACGATCAGGTGCCAGCGGCGTTCGCTGCGGGCGTCGGCGCTGTGGCCGAGGATGTTCATCACGACGATCGCGCACAGGAACGGAATCGCCGACAGCAGGCCGATATTGAAGTTGCCGCTGACGCCGCTGGCCTTGACCAGCGTGGGCATCCAGAACGTCAGCGCATACTGGCCCGTGACGAAGCAGAAGTAGATCAGGCACATCCACCAGACGCGGCTGTCGCTGAATACCGCACCGAGCGAGTGGCCATGCGACTTGCCGGCCGCAGCGCTGGCATTCTGCTGGTCTTCCTCGACATTGCGCTTGAGCACGCGCTTTTCGTCGGTGTCGAGCCACGGCGCCTTGTCGATACCGTCGCGCAGCACGAACACGGTTGCCACGCCGATCAGCAGCGAAGGCACTGCTTCGATGATGAACATCCATTGCCAGCCGCGCAGCCCGTGGGTGCCGTTGAAGGCGTCCATGATCCAGCCCGACAGCGGGTTGCCGAACATGCCGGCAATGGGAATGCCCGACATGAACAGCGCGATCATCTTGGCGCGGCGGTTGGCCGGGTACCAGTAGGTCAGGTACAGGATCACGCCGGGGTAGAAGCCCGCCTCGGCCAGGCCGAGCAGGAAGCGCATCACATAGAACTGGGTCGGCGTCTGCACGAACATGAACAGCGCCGAGACGATGCCCCAGGTGATCATGATGCGTGCGATCCAGATGCGCGCGCCGAGCTTGTGCATCAGCAGGTTGCTGGGCAACTCGAACAGGAAGTAGCCGATGAAGAACAGGCCGGCGCCGAGGCCGAACACGGTTTCGGAGAAGGCCAGGTCCTGGCCCATCTGGAGCTTGGCGAAGCGACGTTGACGCGGTCGAGATAGGCGATCACGTAGCACAGCATCAGGAAGGGCATGATGCGCCAGAACACCTTGTTGTAGGCGCGTTTTTCGATCTGGGCGTCGGCGTCCAGCCGGGCATTGACGCCCAGGCTGTCGTAGGCGGGCACGCTGGCCGCGGGTTGGTTAGGGGTCACGGTAGTCTCCGGTTCGGGTTTCGGGGGGCGCGAGTGTTCTCCGCGCGGCGTCCTGGTGGCAGCCGCGTTCGGGTCGCGTCGGTATCAGTGAGTCGTTACCAGCGGGCCTGGAAGGTGTCCCGCAGTTCAGCCAGTGCGCTGTCGCTCAGCGCGGCGCGGGCGGCAAAGCCCGGCACGTCCTTCATCATCATCCAGAGCTTTGCGGTCTCTTCGAGCTCCTCGAGCGCAAAAGCCGCGCGCGAGACGCTGGATTCCCACACCACCGGCCCCAGCCGCTCCAGCATGACGCCGCGCACCTTGGCGGCCAGCGTGGCAACACGTGCCGCCACGGCCGGGTCGCCGGGGCGGTGGTAGGGAATCATCGGGATGTGGCCGACCTTCATCACGTAGTAGGGCGTGAGCGGGGGCACGATATCGTCGGCCAGCCACGCGCCGGCCAGCGTCAATGCGACGAGGTGCGTCGAGTGCGTATGCACGACCGCCTTCGCCTCGGGATTGTTGTCGTAGATGGCCCGGTGCAGCGTCAGCGTCTTCGATGGCTTGTCGCCCGAGACCCAGTCGCCATTGGCCGATACCTTGGCGACAGCCGCCGGATCCATCATGCCCAGGCAGGCATCGGTCGGCGTAATCAGCCAGCCGTCGTCGAGCCGCGCGCTGATGTTGCCGGCCGAGCGACCGTATAGCCACGCTGGTAGAGGCTCGCGCCGATGCGGCAGATCTCTTCGCGCAGCTTGCTTTCCTGGTTCATCACTGGCCTCCGAGTTGTGCGAGCGCTTCGGTGAAGAAGTCCGCGCCGCCGAAGTTGCCCGATTTCAAGGCCAGGGCGAGCGGTTGCGCATCGAGCGTGACGGTAGCGGGCACGCCCGGCGCGATCTGCGCGCCGATGCGCAACGCGCGCACGCCTAGCGCCTGCACGACCGCGCCCGAGTCTCGCCGCCTGCCACGCAAGCGGCGCGTGCCGCGCGCGA
>LRMT01000175.1 GCA_001725945.1 Cupriavidus sp. UYMMa02A
TCGCCGGCGGGCGAACCATCGAAGTGCAGATCGATCATGCGGTCGGATCGGCCGCCCGCCCTATGACCAGCGAACAAATCGACGCGAAGTTATTGGCGCAATGCGCATACTCCTCCAATTTGGGTGAACCATCCTGGCCCCCCGCTCGTGCGGAAAAGCTATTGGCAACATGCAGGAATGTGCTGAATCTGGACGACGTGAGCACGATTCTGCAAGTTTGAAACAAGCAGTCTGAGAAGAATACGATGAATACCTTCCTAAGCTGTTGCCGCCTACTGTTGATGGCGTTCGCCATGGCGGTCATAGCCGCACCGGTTGCACATAGCCAAACCGTAGACTATCCCAACCGGCCGGTGCGTTTGATCGTGCCCTACCCGGCTGGCGGCTCTGCCGATCTGGTGGCGCGACTGTTCGCAGATCGCCTGTCTGCCAGACTCAAGCAACCGGTCGTCGTCGAGAATAAGCCGGGCGCTGGCGTCATTGTCGGCACGCAAATGGTCGCAAAAGCAGCACCAGATGGATACAAGTTGCTGTTGATCACGCTGGCGCATTCGATTAATGCGACTCTGAACAAGAGTCTGCCTTACGATTCGATGAACGATTTCGAGTTCATCAGCACGATTGGATCGCTGGATTTCGTCGTGGTCACGCACCCTTCGACGCCGGTTTCAAGCGTATCCAACCTGCTCGAATTCATGAAGAAAGAGCCTAACGCCAGTTTCGGATCGGCTGGCATCGGGAGCCCCATGCACCTCGGAGGCGCGCTGCTGGCGAAGATGGCAGGCGTCGCTCCATTGCATGTCCCCTACCTGGCGAGGCACGGGCTCTCACTGACCTGTTGGGTAACCGGGGCACCTTCATGCTTTGCTCGATTTCCGTCTGCCTACCGTACATAAAGAGCGGTGCCCTGAAGGCTATCGCTACTACGGGATCGAAGAGGTCGAATCGTATGCCGGATGTGCCCACGGTGGCCGAGGCGGGGCTGGCGGGCTACGAAGTCTCCTCGTGGTTTGCGCTTGCCGCGCCCAAGGGCATGCCGCAGAAAATCGTTGACGCGCTGAGCAAGGCTTCCAACGAAGCTAAGGCGAGTCCGGAGTTCGCTCAGAAGCTTGCCGACTTCAGCATCCAACCATCTGCCTCGTCGACCCCGGCCTCGACCCGAAAGCTCGTATTCGACGAAATTAAGAGATGGGCTCCGCTCGTTGGGGAGAGTGGCGCGGCAAAGAATTGAGGCGGTCATGGCAACTCACCTTGCAGTAACTCGCGCCGCCGCTCGTCGGAGGCGGTCCTTGCTCTGGATCGGCTTGTCGTTGCCTTCGGAAATCGCCAATGCGCGCGTTTTCTTGTGCGCCGAGGCGGGCTAGCTTCATCAGCGGTGTCGTGTTGGCGGTGGCGGAGGTTGGAGCGCGGCAAATACCTTCCTCCGCCATGGAAAGGTTGAAAGTGTGTCGTCGCCAACACGGTAAACAAGATCAGGTAATCAAGATGTCAATTGAAACAATCAGCGTAGCGTTTCCTGCTGAACACCCTCACGTTATGATGGTGACCATAGACAATCCGCCCGTGAATGCAATGACCACGGCGATGTACGGTCGTTTGCAAGAGATTTTCTCTTCGATCGAATCTGATGGCAAGGTCCGGTGTGTCGTCCTGACCGCGTCGGGCAGCGCGCCTTCGTCGCCGGCAGCGATACGCGGGAACACACGACGATGGTCCCGAAATCGGCGATCATTCGTGCGCGGCTCATACGACCTGCGTTCGAGGCTATCCGAAATTGCGCTGTTCCTGTCATCGCGGCAGTTAATGGACCTGCGCTCGGGTCAGGCGTTGCCATCGCCTCGGCTTCTGACGTGGTTGTGGCGAGCGAGAACGCATCGTTTGGGTTACCTGAGATTTTCGTCGGCGTTCTTGGAGGGGTGAAGCACCTCTCCGGGCTCGTGCCACCCAAAGTCTTACGATGGATGGCCATTAGTGGACACCGGCTGAGCGCGGCGGAGGTCATGTCCTATGGCGGTGTGATCAAGGTGGTTCCACGGGATCAACTGACTCAGACGGCCCTGTCTCTTGCCGACGAACTCGCCGCCAAGAGCCCACCAGCCATGCGACTGATGAAGGAAGTCGCCAATTTGATTGAAACAGCCAGCGTCGAGGACGGCTATCACATCGAGCAATTCGGGACCGCAATCCTCTCCGGCATGCCAGAATCGAAGGAAGCCGCCACTGCGCTGCGAGAGAAACGCAAGCCCAATTTTGATGATCTCCAAGGATAAGAGCCCATGTACAACCACAACCGTGCAGCGACTCTTCTGGCACACGCCGATGCGACACCTGAGAAGGTTGCGCTGTTGCATGAGGGGCGGAGCTGGACATTCCATGACCTGAAGCTTGCCGCGTTGCAAAATGCTGCCGCGCTGCAACGAAAAGGCTTTCGTCAGGGGGACCGGATCGGACTGCTGATGTCGACATGCCCCGAATTCATTGTCCTGGAATTTGCAGCCTTCATCCTTGGCGGAACGGTGGTGCCGCTAAACAGCCATTACACCGCCGCCGAGATTGAGCACATCTTAGTCGGCGGACGCCTAGGCTATATCGTTCACGAAGATGAATTTTCTTCACGACTGCAGGACGCGATGCGCAATGCGGATACGCAAGTTCGCTCCTTTGTCTTGAGCCGAACTTCTGACCCCAATGATGGGCTGCGATATCCCGAAGGTTGGAACTATGAAGAACCGTTTCCGGCCTTGGCCTCTGTTTCGCCCCTAGAGCCCGCGCTTTTGCTGACGACGAGCGCGACGACCGGAAAGGCCAAACTGGTCGTCATCACTGCCGGCAATATGCGGCAGAACTACGATCGGCACGCCGAGTGGCTGGGAGTTACACGGCAAGACGTAGTCCTGGGCGCTTTGCCGCTCAACAATACTTTCGGCCAAAACCAATGCATAAACCTCATGGCTTTCGCCGGTATGAAACTGGTCCTGTTGTCCAAGTTCGACGCACAGCAGTGCCTGCAGGCGATCGAGCAACATTCCTGCACCTTCATGCCGCTGGTTCCGACCATGTTGCACAAGATGCTGTTTGCTGAGGGAAGCGAGAGCTATGATCTGAGTTCGTTGCGAACGATACTGGTTGGTGGAGCGCCAGTACCTGCCGAACTGCTACGACAGACACAGAAGCAGATTGGAAAGAATCTAACCGTCTTGACCGGCTATGGTCTCTCTGAGAGCACCGCTCTTTCCACAATGCACGAGGTTCGCCTCGGGGAAGATGGTGAGATTGTCCGCGCAAAGACCGTGGGCAAGCCAGTCGATGGCGTCGACGTAGAGGTGCGGCGTGGAGATGGAACGGTCGCGGCGGTGGGCGAGGTCGGCGAGATTGTGGTGCGTGGGCCGAATGTTTGCGCGGGCTATTTCGAACAGCCGGATGAGACAGCCAAGACGATAGTAGATGGGTGGCTCTATACGGGCGATCTCGGCACTTTCGATGCAGAAGGCTACCTTTTCCTGATCGACCGCAAGAAGGACCTGATAATCCGCGGGGGCGCAAATATCTATCCGGCCGAAGTGGAAGAAGTTCTTTACGATACCGGCATGGTCGCCGAAGCTGGTGTGATCGGCCAACCGGATGTTGTCTTCGGAGAGGTTCCAGTCGCTTTTGTGGTATTGAAACCTGGGTCCGAGGCATCTGTGGAAATCCTGCAGGATTTCATCTTGCAGCGCTTGGCTCGATATAAGGTGCCAGTAGCGATCCACGTTCTTTCAGAATTGCCAAAAGGTCCGACGGGCAAGATCCTCCGCCGGGGGCTTGTGCAATATCTCGACCGTACGGCGGCGGACTAGTTGTGAAGCTTCAATACGTTGTATTCGTGGCCCATCCGAGCTGAGTCTGGAAAACTGGAAGTCGCCAAACACCCAGACCTCCAGGACCTCAGCCGGATGAGATGGCGTGCGGCGAGCATGCGGCCCGTGACGAGGCGTCAGCCAGCGCCGGCAGACCGACCAGATAGCGCCCCGTTTGCGCGCGGTGGGCGCCGTGACGTCGTGGCTGGCAGCCGCTTCGGGCACGCTCAGGCCGTGTTCGGTAATGTCCTTGACCATTTCCAGCGACGGGCAAAGGTGAGTCGGGCATTCTTATGGGTGTTGGACTCGGACACGCCCACGCTGCGGGCAATCTGCCTTTGCAGCATGCGCCGCTGGCGCAGCTCCACGATCAGCAGTGCCTTGGCCGGATCGTGCTCTTTGTGGCGGTGGACGACCACGCCCGCATCGCCTTCACAGCCATGCATCCGGATGAAAAGAAGGAAAGCGCCGTCCAGTTCCTGCGCGACGCTGTGGCCTACTACGCCAGCCTCGGGATCACCGTGCGTCGCCTGCTGACCGACAACGGCTCGCCCTTCCGCTCACGCGAGTTTGCCGAGCCTGCCAGACGCTGGGCATTCGGCACTAGTTGCGCGAGTAGGCCTATGCCTGGACCTATCAGAACTCCCAGGAGCGCGCCCAATCCCTAGCCAATTGGCAGCATCACTACAATTGGCAGCATCACTACAACTGGCATCGACCGCATAGCGGCATCGGCGGACTTGCGCCTATGTCCCGACTTCCAGCGTCGAGAAATAACGTCTTGACGCTTCACAACTAGGGAGCGAAGTCCGGGCGCTTGCTCAAGGGACGGATTCTTGGCAATCGACGAAGACAACGTTTCCGCCGTGCAGACGGTGATGCTCGGACTGCTCCGAAAGGGTGTATCGGCCTCTTGGGATCAACATCGTGGCTGGCCGGACTCGCCGGATCCGGTGTTGCCGGTGGTCGTCACCGCCACATGGAAAACCCATGCGGTCGGTGCGACTCGATAGGGCCGACCGCGCGCTGGTGAAGCAGATCGCGAGGTCATCCGGATTGGCCGGAAGGGGCAGGCTGCAGTGGAAGACACCAGGGAGCAGATGCGCCGCCTCCCTGCCCGCCGCGGCGGCCCAGCAGTAGTCCTCTGCGCGGCCAAGCCCACCGACCTCACCCAGCTGCCTACCGCCAGCTTTGCCTTAGAAGAGAAGGCGCTAAAGGGCAGCTTCTACGGCTCAACCCGGCCGCGCTCTGCCAGGCCGGCAAACTCAAGCTCTGATAAGCTGTGTTCACTCGCCCTGTGTTCACGCGCCGCTACCGAGAAGCACCGCAGGCCTTTGACGATTTGGACAGCGGGCGTAATCCCCGCGGCATAATCGTCCTCGACTGAGATATCGAACCGGTCCTTGCGCCGGCTCCGCCCGCCGCATCGATCCTCAGTCCGTTTGACTCGCTTCACGCCGCGGACTAGAAGCGGCGAACTTCGGCGCTTGAGCTGCGCCAGCTCGAATGTCAGCTGGTCGTCTTGGCATCGCGCCAGGCGATCTCCTGCGCCTCCCGTGCGCTGCAGCAGCGCACGGGTCAGTTCGCGCAGTTGCTGGGCGGCCAGGCATTCGAGCTTGAAGGGGTCGATCTACGCGATGTCGATCATGCGCACCCGGCAATGCGCTGCCTGCTGCACCAAGGTGATCACACCTCTACACGGATCATCGCAGCCATTGGCGCAACACGGCAGCGCACCCTCGCGCCCCGCCGGCGGGCCATCTGTCCGCCTAACTCAATACCACACAAGGCTCCTACGGCAGCCCTCCGCCGTCAACATGACTTCTCCCATCTATGCGCCGCTCGCCGATTCGAGACGGGATGGCTGGCCACTCACCATGGGCTTATGTTCCTGCTCTTGCAGTGCGCGCCAGTCGATCTTTCCGGTGGCGCCTTTGGGCAGCCGCTCAACGATCTGCACGATGCGTGGCGCCTTGTATGTGGCCATGTGCTCCCTGCACCAAGCGAGGATCTCCTCGGCTGTGTCGCTGGCTCCGGGCTTGATAGACACCACTGCCTTGACTGTTTCTCCGCGCCTTTGGTCCGGCGACGAGATCACACAGGCTTCGAAGATTGTCGGATGCGTGTTCAGCACTGCCTCAACCTCGGCAGGCCAGACCTTGTAACCGGACGCGGAAATCATTCGCTTGAGCCGGTCACGCATGAAGAAGTAACCTTCTTCGTCGACGGTGGCGATGTCTCCCGTGCGAAAGAAGCGCTTCCCATCGATCACCATGAAACTCTCGGCATTGGCCTGCGGATTATTCCAGTAGCCAAGCATGACCTGCGCGGCGTGTACCACGAGCTCGCCGACCTCCCCCTGCGCACCGGCGCCAGAGTGAGGGGATCGACCAGGCGCAGATCAACACCGAAGGTCGGCACACCGAGGCAGAGTTGCTTAGGCTTGTGAAGTGGGTTCGCGCAGAGAAAGGAGGCCGTCTCGGTCATGCCATAGCCCTCGATGTAGTCCAATCCATAACGCTGCTGGAGAATCTCAGCTACGTGCTGCGGGGTGGCCGCACCGCCGCCGGTCACCATCGTGAGGCAACTGAAGTCACGCTCCTCGATACCCGGCTGATCGAAAAAATCCACCAACATGGCCGGCAGCGCGGCCCAGAAGGTCACCCGATGGCGCTCCAGCAGGATCGCCACCGCTTCACGGTCCCAGCGCGGCAACAGCACGATGGTGGAGCCAGCATAGATCGCCGTGTTCACGTGGGCTAGGCCCAGCAAGTGGAACAGCGGCGCGACGGCAAGGAAGGTTGACTCCGCGTTCACGCGCCGCCACAGCGTCGCGGCGACGAGGGAGCTAGTCACCGTGCCGTGCGTGTGGACGCAGGCCTTCGGCGCGCCGGTGGTGCCCGAGGTGTAGGGCAACATGCAAAGGTCGTCGGGGCCTGCGAGATGCGGGCCCGGGCTCCGGTTGCTGTCGAGCGCAGCCTGCCAGCGCGCCACACCAGTCGGCCATGCGGCGTCGGGCGACCTCGCGCGCAGCCAGTTCGGCACGAGCAGGCCGGCGTCGTCATCGCCGAGCGCGTCGGCGTAGGCATGCACGATCACGTGCGAGAGCGGCGTGTCCGCCAGGAGCGGCACCACCTGCGGCATCAGCTCCTCGGCCACGAAGGCGGCAACGGCGCCGCTGTCGTTGGCGATGTGTCGCACCTCGTCCTCCAGCAGCATAGCGTTCACAGGCACAAAGCAGGCGTCCGCGCGCAGGATCGCGAAGTATGCGGCAATGAACTGCGGGCAGTTCTGACTGATGACGAGCACGCGGTCGCCGCGTTTTACTCCGCACACCTGCTGCAGATAGCCCGCGATTCGCTCGACATCGCTGAGCAACTGCGCATAGCTCGTGGAGGCACCAAAAAACTGGATCGCTGTTTTCGCCGGAAAGCGGCGCGCCGCGACCTCCAGGTTGTAGAAGACGCTGGTCTCGGGAATGTTCACTGCTTCGGCTAAACCCTTCCTTGCATGGCGTTTATCGAGGAGCAGCGGACTTCCCGGCCGTTCCAGCACGCCCGGCGCGCCGGATGAGGATGATTGAAAGTCATATGTCTTGTCTCCTTGTTAGAATGCAGTGTCGCAGATCTCGGTCCAGTCGCTGGGAACGGTGAAGGCCGCGGAGCCCCTCAGACCCAGGTCCCAGGGAATACGTCCCCCGAATCCTCGATCGGCACAAAGGACGGCGCCAGCGCCGCAGCCATGTGGGTGAGGCCAGGTCGGTCGTGGGTGGCGATCAGAGGGCGGAGGCGAGTTCGGGTACCGCCGTGAACAGGTCGGCTTCGAGGCCGTAGTCGGCGACGCTGACGATGGGCGCGTAGCCTACATCGTCGGCCGCACGGCTGGCGCCCAGAGCCGCGTTGAGCTTGTCGGCCAAGGGTGTCATCACCTCGGTGAACTTCTCGGCGCTGCCCAGTGCGCGTCCGTCCGAGACGATGACCTTGGCGGCCGTCGGCTCGGGACGACCGCTTTTGGTGACCTCGCGGCCCACCACGCTGGACTTGCCCGAATCGACCACGCCCTCTGCTCTTTCCAAAACAGCGCTGCCGCCGCTGGCTGGCGCCGGAGCGAAGGCGCTGGTGACGTCCGCGATGTCCACTCCGGCACCGTCGCTCTTGAGGCGCGCCTTGACGTTGTAATCGATGACCCGCTTGACGGCAATGATGATCATCTTCATGGTCCGATTCGGATGATTTGATGTGGATGGGCCTTTTAGCTTAATGCGCGGCGGCAAAGCCAAGGCCCCGAGCCACGAGTCGCCCGACGGCAGCTGTGTCAAAGCCCCAGTCGCGCAGCGCCGCTTCTCCCTCCTCCCCGCGAGCGGGCGCGCGCCGCGGCAACGCCGACGGCGTGTTCGAGAAGCGCGGCGCAGGACCCGGCTGCACTACGCCATCCACCTCGATGAAGTTGCCGCGCGCGCGGTTGTGCGAATGATTGGGCGCCTCGGCAAAACCGAGCACTGGAACGACGCAGGCGTCACTGCCTTCGAACGCAGCGCTCCATTCATCGCGGGTGCGGCTGCGGAACGCGGCCTCAAAGGCCTCGCGCAGCCGTGGCCAACCCTCTCGGTCGTACTGCTTCGGCAGGCCCGCGTCGGCTAGGCCGAGCGTTTGCACAAGTTCGGCATAAAAGCGCGACTCGATAGCCCCGACCGCCATGTAGCGGCCATCACGCGTCTCGTAGGTGTCGTACCAGGCGCGCCGCCATCGATCACGTTGGCGCCCCGCTGCTCGTGCCACGTGCCGCTGGCTAGCATGCCCCAGAAAACAGCGCCGAGCTGCGCCGCGCCCTCGGTCATGGCAGCGTCGACAACTTGACCAGCGCCGCCGCGCTGTACGTGGAGCAAGGCGGCAAGCACGCCCATGGCCAGCAGCATACCGCCGCCACCGTAATCGCCGACCAGATTCAGTGGCACCACCGGTTTGCCGCCCGCTGGTCCAATGCCGGAGAGCACGCCCGAGAGCGCGATATAGTTAAGGTCGTGGCCGGCACATTCGGCAAGCGGGCCGGTCTGACCCCAGCCGGTCATGCGCCCATAGACGAGCTTGGGATTGCGCTCGAGGGCGGCTTCGGGGCCGAGGCCCAGCTTTTCCATGACACCGGGGCGCAGGCCTTCAATGACCACATCGGCGCGTGCGATCAGCTCGAGCGCGGCTTCTACAGAGTCCGGCCACTTTAGGTTGAGCGTCACGGAGCGGCGGTTCCGCCCCGTGGTGTCGACGCGCCGCCCCTCGCTTCTAAGGCCGAGGTCGACGCTTCCTCCGTGCGGTTCACACGGAGCACGTCCGCACCCATGTCCGCCAGCAGCATGGTGCCGAACGGCGCCGGGCCGATCGCTTCAAACTCCAGCACGCGAATACCGCTCAACACGCTCATGAAAGTCTCCTGGGTGCCGGTCGGTGGCGGCTAGTATTCAGCCTGGAGGCGTCGGGTAGTCGGCAATGGCGGGCGCTTCGCGATGCGCGCCCCCTGGATCGTATAAGCATGACGTCATGGCTGTTGATTTGAAAGTACCAATGTGGCTGCCGCCGTAAACATGCCGCCCACACCATGCACGACGCTGGTCTTTACGCCGTCGACCTGTCGGAAGGCTTCGCCGCGGAGTTGGCGAACAGATTCCTGGATGGCGAACATGCCATAGTGACCCGTGTGGGTGTAGAGGATGCCGCCACCGTTGGTGTTCAGGGGCAGCCTGCCCCCGGGGCGGGTGTGGCCCGCCTGGATGAAGGCCCCCGCCTCTCCGCGGCCGACGAAGCCAAGGTCCTCAAGCCCATAAAGCGGCAGATGCGCAAAGGCGTCATAGATCATCAGGTGATCGACGTCGCCGTGCACGATCCCGGCCTCGGCGAAAGCTGCCCGGCTTGACCGTCGGAAGCCTTTGGACGAGCTCATGTCTTCCATCTGCGAGACCAGCGGACTGTCGCAAGACTCCCCAGCGCCAAGCAGGTACACAGGAGTGTCGGCGCGTCGCAGATTCTTCGCGCGATCGGCCGAGGTGACAACCAATGCGCCTCCACCGTCGGTGACTACGCAGCACTCGAGCTTGTGGAACGGGTACGCAATGATCGGGGAGTCCAGCACGTCTTGCACCGTGAGGCGTTTTTTCGGCTGGCGCGTGGGTTGGCCTCGGCCCAATGGCTTTGTGCAACGACCACCTCGGCGAGCTGCTCGTGTGTCGTGCCCGTTTCCTTCATGAAGCGTAGCGCCGGTAGCGTGAAGGTGTTCGGCGGCATGGACACACCATAAGGCAGTTCGAACTGGCCCATCATCGAGAACGGCGGACGAACGAACGGGGTGCTACCCACGCGCGATCGCCCAGACTCGCCGTGCAGCACCAGAACGGTCTCGCACAGGCCCGCGCGGATCGCGGCGGCAGCGTGACGGACGTGGATAAGGAAAGAGCATCCACCGACCGACGTCCCGTCGTACCAGGCGGGCGTGATGCCGAGGTAGTGTGCGACGGCCAAGGGTGAGTCAACGGCACTCGTGATGCCGTCCACATCCGCCAGCGTCAGTCCCGCATCGGCGAGGGCACGGTGCGCTGCATCGGCGCGCAGGTCCATTTCCGACATTTGGGGCAACGCACCTAGATCGGTTTCCGCAGCCCCGACGATCGCAATTGCCGCGGCGCTCATAGCGTGGCTCCCGCGGCCGGCTTGAACACCGGCAGGACTTGATCTCCGCGCGGCTCGAAGGCAACTTCAAGCAACATGTCCAGCGGAAGGTTCTCGGGCTCGGGGGAGACGCCTCGCAGGTTTGTCAGCAATCTCGGCCCCTCGTCGAGTTCGACCACGGCGATGACAAACGGAACTTCTTCTTCCCACCCAGGTGTTGCAGCATGATTGATCACGTAGGAGTAAAGCTTCCCGCGACGCTGGCGCGGAACCATTCGATCCGAGGTGAGCCACAGAAGGGACAGCGAATACGCGGGTAAAAGTGCGGACGTTCGCAGGCGAGGCAACGCGGCAGCCGCAATTCTCCGGCCTTCGTACCTTCCCAGAACGCTTGAGTAACCGCGTCGGCACCGGTGCGGCCTTTGGTGGTCCCTTTTTGTCGGAATGGCCTGATTGTTTGAAGTTACGGAATTCATGATTGCTTGTTGGGGTTGAGCGTGAGCACGCCGTAATCGAGCACGGGTTCGCCCTCTGGCCCAAGAGTGCGGAAGAGAATCCTTTCGCCATCGCGCCAGGCTTTTACCATCAACGTCTCGCCTGGCACGACCGGCCGTGTAAACCGCGCGGACATCGCTCGGATGCGGTTCGTGTCCCCGCCACAGCCGGCATTTAGTAGCACGCGTCCCGTGATTCCGTAAGTGCACAAGCCGTGCAGGATGGGATGTGCCAGCCCCGCGCGCGCAGCGAAAGACGGGTCGCTATGCAGTGGGTTGCGATCGCCGCTCAAGCGGTACAGCAACGCCTGATCGGGCCGCGTCGGCACTCTGATCTCAATGTCAGGCTCGCGATCTTGGTTGATGGTGGTCGCTGACGGCCCCCGCTCGCCCCCGAAACCGCCCTCGCCGACGATGAACGCCGCCGAGGTGCTGCTGACGACGATCTCACGTGTTTCCGGATCGACTGCGCGCGCCTCCGTGCACACGAGCGCACCTGATCCTTTGTCGTAGATCGCAGTAACCGTGTTGCTCACCAGCAGCTTGCCAGCCACCGGCAACGGTCGATGAAGCTCGAAACTCTGTTCGGCATGTCTGACCTTTGAGAGATCGACGGCGCCGAGGTCCGGCCTGACGTTAGCTTTCTGGACGATGACGACGGCATACGTCGCAGCATGCGGTGTGCGATGCCGCCGCTGTTCTCCGTCGTGAACGCGAGTTCAGTTCCGGCGTCGGCCTGGCCCGCGCCGACCCCCAGCGCATAGATCAAGGCATCTCGCGAGTCCCATGACACTTCCTTGGGTCCGACCGTGCGCCCGACGGCGCCTCTATCGAGTCCCATGGTTATGCCTGTCCGGCGGCAATCTCGCCGGCACCGTTCGTGATGATCACCGCCCGACCTTCGCAGATTCTACTCATTGCTGTTCACCTATCCTAATGTTGATCTCGTGTGCCCGACTCCGAATGTTTGGTGCCGGCCTCGAAGCCGCCGTTATTGCGCGAGCTGGATATTGGCGTCCTTGATAATCTTGGCCCAGGTAGCCATATCGGACCGCAGGGTCTTCTGAAAGTCCTCTGGCTTGCCACCACCGACTTGATATCCCCAAGCGTCGATCTTGGCGATCACGTCGGGCATACGCAGGATCCGGTTGATTTCGTCGGAGAGCTTGTGCACCACAGCGCGGGCGTAGCTGCCGGAAGGAACACCCCAATCCATCCAGACGGCCCGAACATTTGGTAGCCCAGCTCCGCGAAGGTGGGCACGTCGGGCAGGGCGGGCATGCGCTGCTTGCCTGTGATTGCCAGCGGGCGTATGGATTTCATGTTGGGCAGTGCCGTGGCGTAGTCGATGAAGGCCCCACTCAATTGCCCGCCGATCAGGTTGGTCATCGTCGGTGCTCCGCCCTGGAAGGGCACATGGACCAGGTCAAGTCCGGCCTGCATGTTCAACAGCGCGCCATAAATGTGCGATGTAGTGCCCGCACCGTAGTTGCCGAGGCTGTGTTTGCCCGGCTGGGCTTTCGCCATCGCGACGAATTCCTTGAGGGTCTTGGCCCTGGAGTTCAGCGGCACAGCGAACAGGCTCGGGCCGCTCGCAAGAAGCGTGACGGGCGTGAAATCCTTCAAAACGTCGTAGTGCAGATTGCTCATCAGCGATGGCAGCTGAACAATCCCCGTGATGGCGATGAGCGCGGTGTAGCCGTCTGCCGGGGCCTTGGCTACGAAATTATTGCCAATGGTGCCGCTCGCGCCCGGACGATTTTCCACTAGCACGGTCTGGCCCCACGCCTCCTGCAGCTTCTGGGCCACGGTGCGGGTCAGCGTGTCGGTCACACCGCCGGCCGGATAGGGCACGATCAATTTGATCGTATGGCTGGGGTATGTAGGCGTTTGGCGCCCACGGACGCGCACAGCAGCGTCGCCAGGCCGGCGGCAAGAAAGAGCCTGCGCCGAATCGATCTTTTCACGGTTTGTCTCCTTTTAGTGTGGCGCTTATCAGTGCGATGTCTTGTCAATCATCGCTTCTCCATTGTGCGGGCGATGAGTTCTTTCATCACTTCGTTGGCGCCGCCCAGGATGCGCGTCACACGCATGTCGGCGTACTGCCGCGCGATCGGGTACTCATTCATGAAACCATAGCCGCCGTGCAGCTGGAGGCATTCGTCGATGACTCGGCAGCACATGTCGGTGGTCCACCACTTGGCCATCGCCGCGGTCGCGCTGTCGAGCTCGCCTTTCGCCAGGCGCACGATGCAATCGTCCACGAAAGCTTGAGCCACTCGCGCCTGCGTCTCGCATTCGGCCAGCTTGAAGCGCGTGTTCTGCATCGACAGCAACGTCCGCCCGAACACCTGGCGCTCGCGCACATAGGCGAGCGTGTCATCGACGGCGCGGCGAGCCGCAGCCACGGCGCCTACGGCCACCAGGATGCGCTCGCGGGGGAGCTGCTGCATCAGCTGGATGAAGCCCTTGCCTTCCTCGGCGCCCAATAGGTTGTTCGCCGGCACCTGGACGCCATCGAAAAAGAGCTCGCAGGTATCCAGCGTCTTCTGGCCCAGTTTGTCCAGCAACGGGCCGCGGCGAAAGCCTTGCGCGCCGTCAGTCTCGAGCATCAGCAGCGAGATGCCC
The DNA here is from genome assembly GCA_001725945.1 of Cupriavidus sp. UYMMa02A. GTDB lineage: Bacteria > Pseudomonadota > Gammaproteobacteria > Burkholderiales > Burkholderiaceae > Cupriavidus. The sequence continues at coordinate 13,612 of LRMT01000175.1, forward strand.
TTGGCGCCCACTTCCGTGCCGGTCTTCACGGCGACGCAGACCAGGTTGGCGTGCATCCCATTCGTGATGAACGTCTTGGCGCCATTGATGCGCCAGAATTCGCCTTCGAGCGTGGCCCGGGTGTTGATGCGCTGCAGGTCGGAGCCGGCACCGGGCTCGCTCATCGCAATGGCCGCCACCAGCTCGCCGGTGGCCATGCGCGGCAGCCAGCGCTTTTTGCGCTTCGCTGCCGTAGGCCAGGATGTAGTGAGCGACGATGCCGCTGTGCACGTTGTTGGCGAAGGCCACCGACATCGTGTACACCTGCTCTTCGCAGATCACCGCTTCATGCAGGAAGTTGCCGCCACCGCCGCCGTATTCCTCGGGCACGGCGGCGCACAGCAGGCCCGCGCGCCCGCCTTGTTCCAAAGCTCGCGTTCCGCGTGGTGCTGCTCGCGCCAGCGCATCTCGTTGGGTACGCACTCGCGCAAGAAGAAACGCCGCGCGGTCTCGCGCAACATGTCTAACTCTTCGTTCATCCAAGGGCGCGTCTTATTGCTCATGCTCGTCAATGCCTCCCGCCGCCGCAGACCAACACCTGACCGCTGACGTAGTTCGATTCGGGAATGCAGAACATGTAGACAGCGCCTGCCGCCTCCTGCGGCGTGCCGGCCCGGCCCAGCGGAATCATGGCTTCGGCGTTCTTCAGGATCTGCGGATTCACGCCAACGCGGATTTCATGGCCCCCGATGTCGATCTTTGCGCCTGCGTCCGCGTCCGCTTCGGTCAGGCGGGTTTGATGAGGGCGAAAGCAACGCAGTTGACATTGACCTTGTATCGACCCCACTCCTTGGCCATGGCCTTGGTCAAACCGTTGATGCCAGCCTTGGCAGCGCCGTAGTTGGCCTGCCCCGCATTGCCGTACATCCCTGACGTGGACGAGATATTCACCACCTTGCGGAACATTTCTCGGCCTTCTTCGGTTTCACGCTTGCTGGCCTCGCGGATAAAGGCTGAGGCGGCGCGCAGGATACGAAACGGAGCCGTCAGGTGCACCGCGAGCATGGCCTCCCACTGCTCGTCGGTCATCTTCTGCACTACGTTGTCCCAGGTATAGCCGGCGTTGTTCACGATGATGTCGATGCCGCTGTAGGTGTCCAGGGCGGTGGCGATGAAGCGATCGGCGAAATCGCCGTCGGTCACGCTGCGACGCAGGCCGTCGCCGTTCCGCCTGCTGCCACGATATCGGCGACGGTTTGGGCAGCGGGTTCCGCGTCCAGGTCGTTGATTACGACGCGGGCGCCTTCGCTGGCGAGCTTGAGCGCGATCTCACGCCCAATGCCGCGGCCGGAGCCGGAGACCAGCGCAACCTTGCCTTCGAGTTTGGAAGTCATGGGTCCATGTCCTTCAATTTGGGGGCCAGGCGATCAAAGCGCCGCCGGCAGTTTTGTCATTCCGTCCTGACGTATGGCTTTTCGGCCGTACTCGCAGGAATTAAAAGTTCAAAGTTCTTTGTTCTTCGCTTGTCACGGCGAGAATTCAGTCTAAATACAAGGGCAGAGCCTGTGGTCTTTCCTGCCGTGGCTTTGCCACGATGTGGAATTTCGCCTTGCCGCGTGGCGTCGTCACGGCTAAATCCATGCCGTCCGCTCCGCAACTTGGGCATTTGCAGTCCCGGATAGCAGGCAATGTGGCGCGGACTGCGACCCAGTGCAGGCCGTGTCCTTGCGAAGAGCATCGATGGCTCCGCTGGCGCCACAGCGCCACTTGGTGGCCGTCAGAGCCGGCTCAGCGCGCCTGGAAGGCTCGCTCCGGCGGACCATCGATGACGTCAGGTATCGCAAGGCTTCGGGCAGACCGTACGGGATTTTCCGGCTTCAGGGGAGCGTGCGCATACCACTACCCTTGTGAGCACATGCGCCGTAGTCTCACGATCGAGGAATCAGATGTCGCCAAACTGTTTGCCACCGAGACGCTCGACAAGACCCTTGACGAGATGGTGCACCTGCACGGCGGCGGCTACATGCTCAAGTACTGGTCGCGCTCCTTCGTTGACAAGCGCGCGAGCGCGTCTATGGGCGGCGCAAGCGAAGTTATGCACGAACTGATTTCTGGCAAGCGCTAGTCTTCCGCTGGTGACGCGTCAGCGGCAAAACCTAGTCGGCATGCTTTGTGCGGAGAAGAAGCTTGCGAAAAACCCTGTAGGGCTTTTCAGGGAGCAGTCCTTCAGCTTTTCGAAATGTACAGTCTGCGCGCCACCTCAGTCGGCGATGAGGGGCTGCCGATGCGCCAAGCTCCGGGCGGCCAGTTGACTTTGTCACGATGCCGCGCGGCAAGTCGAAGTTCCACATGGTGGCAAAGCGCACGGCAGGAAATCACCATGGACCCGGCGCTCGCATTAAGCTGAAGTCTCGCCGCTGGTGCGCGTGCCCGAGCTGATACCGCC
>LRMT01000176.1 GCA_001725945.1 Cupriavidus sp. UYMMa02A
AACTGGAAAACCCATCGACCACAATTCCTGGAGAACCTTAGCCTCCCTTTCCACCGCGTGCGCCCCTTTCAACAGCACGCCTGGTGGTTTCCGTCGCAGGACATAGGACTTTGCTGGCGTCGTCAACCTGTATGTCGGATTCGACTGCCCGCCTCTGAACTGCTCCACCGTCAGCGGACCGCAGAACTCAGCCACGTTGTCGGTCATCCACTGTTTCAACGACGCCTCGTTGAAACGGTGCTCCTTGCGGACGCTAGTCGCCCCCGTAAACTCAAGCTTATTGCCCATCGGCGTGCCCCTTCAAAGCATCTCGCTTGATCTTTTTAGCTAACGACCATTTATGAACTTCGGTAGGACCGTCATATACCCGGAAAGCGCGAATCTCCCGAAACACTTGTTCGACAATCGTATCGCCGGTGAGGCCAGTTCCTCCCATCACCTGAACGCAACGGTCGGCCACGCGAAAGAGAGCCTCAGAAACGGCAACCTTTGTCATTGACGACTCGACCGTGCCCATCGCACCTTCGTCGAGAATTTGCGCGCACCAATCGATCATGAGTCAGCTTGCTTCAGATCAATCTGGTTTTCAGCAAGCATGAATCCAACACCTTCGTGGTCGATAAGCAATTTTCCAAAGGCTTGACGTTTACCGCATATTGTGTGGCGATTTCATGGGCGCGGGCACAGGCTCCAAGCCAGCGCATACAGTGCGTGAGTCGAGCCGCGCCAGGCGGATCTGGGCATACTTAAAGCCTTCCCCGCTGTCGCCAAGCGTTTGTGTCGCAGGCACCCTCAAGCTATTTATGCTCACCACCGCGTGCCCACCAGGCATAGAACTATCTAACGTATCGATAATTCGTTCAATCTGAACAGCCGGATCCGGTAGCTCGATCAGAAACATCGTTGCGCCGTGCTCCGATCGCGCCATAACGATTCCGACGCCTGCGCCATCAGCGCCCGTAATGAAGGCTTTTTTCCCGTCGATCACCCACTCGTCTGCTTCTCGGCGCGCTGTGGTTTGCATCATTGACGGATCTGAGCCGGCACCATTGTCGACTGCAGGCTCTGTCATAAAGAACGCAGAGCGAGCGCGGCCTTCAATTAATGGTCGAAGAAATCGTGCTTGTTGCTGGGGCGTTGCGATGCGGCCCAGGAGATACATGTTCCCCTCATCCGGCGCGGCGACATTGAGAGCCACGGGGCCTAACGGGGAAAGTCCGGCCGCTCGAAATGCCCAAGCCGTTTCACGGTGACTTAGATGGGAGCCATCAGGCAGAATCTGTGGGGTCAGAAGTCCGGCCTGGCGAGCGAGGTCTCGGAGCTGCTGAACAAGTTCCTCGCTAGGACCGTGCGCACCCAGGCGCGGATCACGCTCGAAAGGTATTACTTGGTTACGCACGAACGCTTCGATGCGCCCTGCGATGGCCTTGCCCCGACCGAAATCGGGGGCATGAAAAGCCTGTTTTTGATCAGTCATGCGAATCTCCTGAAGTTTTGCTTTGGTCGGGCGCGGGCGAGTGGCTGTGTTCGAAGCTCATCGCCGTCGGAAGGCGCGACCCATGATCTCTCTACGTCGTCATCCCATTATTGTACACGAGTACCATAACAGAACCATGGTTTCACGTAAACGCGTGCATGGGGCGAATGTTTTCGCCGACGGGATGGAAGTTGATGCTGATGAAGATTGCCAGCAAGGACTCCGAGGCTGTAGTCAACGCCAAGGGCCAACGGATCACCTACCGGAGGTCCTGCCCTTGATGGCAAAGCCGATGGCGCAAGCAAGCTCTCCGGATCTACACGGAACCCGGCGGCGCCACAGCGATCGGCGATGGCTATGCTAGATGGAAGCGGCGAGCCGGCTGGCCAGCCCCGTGTTCCCATCCCATTACAAGGAGACAACCATGAAAAAGCGCTTGAGTGAAGAAGGCATGGATCTGGTCTTTCGCGAGGCACGCACGCACAACGCATGGCTGAACCAGCCAGTGAGCGAGGAGACCCTGCGACAGCTCTATGACTTGATGAAATGGGGCCCAACCAGCGCCAACTGCTCTCCCGCGCGCATTCTGTTCCTGCGTACCCCTGAGGCCAAACAGCGCCTGTTGCCCGCGTTGGCGCCGGGCAATGTGGAGAAGACCATGGCCGCGCCGGTCACCGCCATCATCGCCTATGACATCAAGTTCTACGAGCTTCTGCCCAAGCTGTTCCCGCATGCGGACGCACGCTCATGGTTCTCCGACACACCGGAACTCGCACTCACCACCGCGAGGCGAAACAGTTCCCTTCAGGCGCGTACTTCATAATTGCCGCACGTTCGCTGGGGCTCGACTGCGGGCCGATGTCCGGCTTCGATAATGCCAAGGTCGATCACGAATTCTTTCCTGCGGACCCAAAGGAGAATGCCTTTCAGTTCGAGTATTTCCCGGACAGCCATGTGAAATCGAACTTCCTGTGCAATCTGGGCTATGGCGACCCAGCCAAGCTGTTTCCGCGCAGCCCTCGCCTGGAGTTCGACGAGGCATGCAAATTGCTCTGAAGGAGGTCATATCGTACGCTTGGCGCGCGCGAACGCACCACCGCGGTTGAGTCGGTTCACCAAGCATCAACACCCTTGGCCGGGTGATGCGCCGTGCGCGGGTTGACCTATGGCTCTAACCGGACCATTCTCGGCCATCCGCCCTCACGGTTATGCTGTCATTCAAGCAATGCGTGCCGCTGGATCATGACGCCGAACAACGACACGTTGTACTCCCGGGCCTGGCTCGACTTGTCAGGCGGGCCAGTCACGGTCGCCGCGGCGGCACTGCCACCCGATCGATATTGGTCGATCGCGTTCATGGATGCGTTCACCAACAACTTCGCGGTGCTCGGCCAGCACCCGGGCGCACCGGGACCCGTCGTGGTCACGCTGGCGGGTCCCGCCGATCATGCGAAGCCGCCTATGGCCGGGCGCGTGATCCGTGCACCCGTCGGGCCGTACGTAATCGCCGCAGCCTTTACGGACTAGAATCCTCTGAGGAGGTGCCAGTCATGTCAGCTATCAAGCGCATAGATCGGGGCCATGCCGCCTACCAGGCAGAACTGTCTCGGACGACCTGCTACCCTGCGGAGCATGTCACGTTGACGGCTAGCTCCAGAAAGAGACTGCGCCCCTCCGTGCCGCATCGCAAGGTCGGGCGCGGCAAAGTCGGCATTGGCGGCAAGCGCGGCGGCAAGTAGGCCGTCAAGCACCCATCACCACTGCGCGACAATGGGCCGCTTTATCACGACCGCAGCAGACCAGACGACCGACGGTTCCTGTTGATTCAACCATTGGGCAGCTCCAGCAGTTGGCATGTATAGGCCAGCGGCAACGGGTGTCCCGGCGTGCCGTCCGCGAGCAGGTCCAACGCATGCAGCTTAACGCCGACGTCGCGCAGTAGCGCCTTTACGATGGCTACCATGGCAAGGCCACGCCCATTGCTGCCCCAGGCGCAGACAACCAGGCCACCTCTTGCAGTTACGTCCAGAGCGGCGCGACGGATGGTGGCAAGGTTCTTCGGGCCTACCGGGTAGCCGGCGCGCTTCAGGTCGCGCGGGTAGGTGGCGCGGTAGGCAAACAGGTTGACCACCTGGATGGAGCCGCAGCGTTGCGAGTGGCAAACCCCAGACACTTTCGAATGGTCGGATCGTCCTCGCCAGCGTCCGCCGTGCTCGGGTTGAGCATCACGAACAGAATGGGTTTGCCGGTGCTCCACTCGCGCGCCAGGTGGTAGCGGTACGTGCCGCAGTCGGAAATCGTGGCGCTCTTTACGTATCCGTCAGACATTTCCACCCTCATGGCCGCGGCGCTGTGCAGGGGCTTCCTTGTGAGGCATTCCGCCACCGTTGGTTGTCATCCGGGATGCTCACGTGCTTCAGCCAGTTTCATGCTGCCTCTGCCGTCGGTTGCGGAGCCACGGCCAGCAGCCCCTCATATCGCGGCGTCAGCGCGCGGTCAGTCATTTCTGGAAAGAAGCGGAGCTCTTGGCCACAGCCAGGCGCTGCCGGGCGGCAATGCCATCAGGTCGTGTGCGGCAGGCAGCTTCAGGAGAAGATATGTAGTCCACCCCCCTCCACTCGCTCTTCGGCCGCGGGCGCGACCCAAAGTCGCGAACCGCATTCTCGAATGCCCGCCGCCCGGTAGCGCTCATCCAGGCGTGGACTTCGTCCAAGGTGGACATGCCGCGCCGCCTCGCAATCGCGAACTTCTGTGGATGGCTGGTCAGCTTGCGCCGCCCGAGCTCCTCCGCGCGGTCGCACCTCAGTGCTTGCGCGCCGCGATTACACGCTCATTCAAACCCAGTCTGTAGAGCGTCGCGCCCACCTCGGTCAGCAGGGCTCGTTCCTTTCCTTGTACGACAGGGATCGGCGAGCAGCACCGCCAGGCCGGCAATGGCGTCGTCCACGTCCAGCTCGATCTTTTCATCCAGCGCCAGGCGCTCGAACTCACGCAATACGTCATCTGGGTCCATCGTGACTCCTCTCAGGTATGCCCGCCAGTCTAACGGGGACGATCTCACACGAGATCCGTATTAACTTTAATACATATGGGATATTAAATACTTTTAATACAAGGAGTGGTCGGTCAGAGACAGCCGCACCTAGGCTGTGGGCAGCCGGCGTAGACCGGTCATGAAGGGACTCTCGTCCGATGCGTCGTCGTGACATTCGCATGGCGGCTCAACTCCGCAAGCGGTCGTTCGATCGACGAGAGACGTACGTCACGTCATCGGTCGACAAGGTCATGTAGTAGACGAAAGAAGAATGCGGACGGATCGCGCGCACTCCGCCTGGCGTCAGCGCGGCCGTGCGTCATTGGCTGCCCACTGGATGTTGACGTCTCGTTGAGTCGCCAGAGAGGTGCAGAGATAAGCGACCCCTGGTGGCTCGCCTATTTTGTGAGACTCTAGCAAACAAGAGCCAGAAAGTTGCCGGCGCACTTCTCGATCTAGGCTCTCGATACCCCGTCCTTAAGCGCATGCGGCACGGCCCAGTACTTCGCCTCGTTCCATTCATGCGTGCGCCGACCATCGGCGGTCCTCTGCGTGATGAACCCCCAGAACCAGAGGTCGTCCCACACGAGCAGATCGCGATCACGATACCCGAGGTGGTCCCGAAGGTAGCGATTGATACCGGCGAAAGTCACGCTAGGAGCGTCCTGGAGACGGCCGGACTGGGTAATAGACTCAAACACCGTGGTTATGACACTGTCAACCGGTAGGCGCATCTGGTCGCCTTCAAGGACATCGACATCCTTCCAGAAGCGCTTCTTCAGGTTCGGCTCCATTTCGATGTAGCGAGATTTTAACGAAGAGGGTTGCCATCTTGTGGCCCCAACCGCCAACGCAGACCCTCCACTAGGTCATGCTTCCCGTCCAGGGTGACGTAGCGGCGGAACTCCTTGAAGCTTTTGTGCGCGCCTGCTGCAGTAAGGCTCTTAAAGAATTCGCAAATATAGTCCAGCTTGGGCTGGGACTGACTTTGCAGGACTCACCGCATGAGGAGTACCGCGCGCTCTTCAACAGTGGCGGGGGACAACGCTTCCGTCATGAACCCGTGTTGGACGTCGACGTTGAACTTGTGGTGCTGGTTCAGAAACTTGAACAAGTCCGTGATGAGCTTCGGCCGCAGGAGTTTGTTCGGTGCAGGCATTTTCGATTTGAAGGTCGGCGACTAATAGCGAGAAGGACGGAAAGTCCGGAGTGGATCAACTGCGCTTGTTCCACGCCCACTTTGTGAACCCGTCCAGCAGGATACGCTTCTCCAGTTTGTGCGCAAGGTACTCGGCGTCGGGTAGCTGAATCCCGTGAAGCTCTGAGATGGCGGTGACATCCTTGTCCGTCAGCGTGTACACCGTGACAGAGCCGTTGCTGCGCAGGTAGGACTCGAGGTTGCGTCCATCCCGGCCGCGGCGCATCTGCTCATGATGAAAGCAGCTCTTCGGCGTCGGAAATCGAGTCGTGGCGTTCAGCTTGCCGCGCCAGAACCTGGCCCCCCGCTGGCTGAGCAGCCGATATCATTGCGGCGAGTGTACAAGCCGCAATACCAATATCGCTTACTACTTCAGGAGGGCAAGTACGTTCTGCTCGGTCTACTTGGCCTGCGCCAGAACTGCCGCGTCAGCCTGCTGTAGGATGTCGGCGCAGTCATGTTCGACACTTCTCGAATTAGGGCAAGGGGGGCGCGCCGACTGGCTCCCTCCCCTCGGCGGCCTGAAGTCGGCCATGAAGCGACTTTCGCCCATACATCTGCGAGACATTCAAATGGCAACTTCACTCAGCGAGGAGTCGTTCGTTCGCCGAAAGGCGGCGTCGCGTCACGCATCCGCCGTTGAAACTGTGCGTAAGATGTCGCCTCTCGCGAGCGCCGAACTTCGGCTACCCGCCGCATTCCGAAATGCCCCGAGCGAGTCCACAATGGTCTCCCCTCTCAAACGTCGCCATGAGCGGGAACTACGTTGATATACGTCGATTGAGCTGTAAAGAAGATTGCAACGCATCTACAAATACTCGCACAGCCATCGTCTGTTCACGACCTTTTAGCAACGCAAGCGAGAATTCGGCGCTGTGGCTAAGAAACGCGGGATTTATCGCTCGCATCAGGTCATGCTTGACCCACTGCAAGGCATAATGCTCCGGAAGGAAGCCGATAAAGTTGCCTGACAAAACAAGGGTCGCGACGGCTTCCATGTGATAGACGGTGGCCGCCACTTTAAAGTTGCTAGCGTCGCTCAGCTCCCTGGATTCGCGCATATAACCCCGCGCAACGTAATCCAGATTCTGCAAATCCTCTGTGTTGATGTCATCCGGAGCCGATTTGAAAAGAGGGTGGCGATGGCTGCAGTAAAGACGTAGATTCTCTGTGTAGAGTGGCAGGTACGTCAAACCGGGATTCATAATACGGAAGGGTCCGATGCCAACATTTATTTTCCGCTCAAGCACCGCGGCCTCGATCTCGTCTGGGGCTTTGATCTCCATTTTCAAAAAGAGATCGCCGCCTTTTTGCTTGACGGCGCGGATCGCATCCGTAATTTTGGCCTGCACGTCGGTGATGGTGTTATCTACAACGCCGATTGCCAACTCGCCGCTGATCTCATGACGTATGGCACCGATTTCCGCCCGGAATTCTTCCACTGAGTTCAGCAAGCTCTCGGCCGCCTGATAAACAGAATGGCCCTCTTCGGTCAGATGGAAGCCCCGCCGACCGCGCTCGCATAGCCTTAGGCCCAGTCGCTTTTCGAGATCCGTCATGTGGGAGCTTATCGTGGACAAATTCATATTGAGTGCAGATTCCGCTGCTGAGAGACCTTTCAAGTCAGCAACCGTTTTGAATATGCGCAACAACCGTAGATCGACGTCGGTCATTCTGATCATACTAATACCCCTCCATCCGCTGTCCGTGGGCTTGCACTAGTGGTTCCTACAGCTTACGTCGTATCCCACGGACAGCCTAGCACGGCCGCCGACCATGAATGGCAGATTGGCAAGGTTCGAGGAATCCAAAACTAAAGTTCGAGAAGTTCTGATTCAACATGTGGCACTCGTGTGCAAGACTAAATGGACGCCTCTGGCTGAAGGCCGGACCACAGCATCGGAGCGCTGGCTCCAGTCGTACTAACTGCGAGGACCTTACTCATGGAAGAAAATATGTTTGCGCCGGTCACCGGCACGGTGACACCACGTTATGCAGGTTTGGCCACATTGATGCGGCTGCCACACATCGGCTGATGGATGAGAACATTCAAGACGTGGATATCGGGTTAATCGGGGTGCCGTGGGATGGTGGCACCACCAATCGTCCGGGCGCGCGACATGGCCCTCGTCAGGTGCGTGATATCTCGACGATGGTGCGCAATGTCAACCGAAGCAGCGGCATCAAACCATTCGATATCTGCAACTGCGCGGACCTAGGGGATACGCCTGTCAATCCGGTGGATTTGATCGATTCGATGAATCGCATCACCGCGTTCTACGACACAGTATGCAAAGCTAATATTGCGCCGCTATCGGTGGGCGGAGATCACCTGGTGACATTGCCGATCTTGCGGGCGCTTGCAAAGGATGGGCCCGTTGGTATGGTTCACTTTGACGCGCATACAGATACGTGGAATCGTTATTTTGGTCAGAACCTTTACACACATGGCACCCCCTTTCGGCGGGCGATCGAGGAGGGATTACTGGATCCGAGGCGGACCATACAAATCGGTATTCGTGGGTCGTTGTACAACGACAGTGAGAATGATTGGGGGGAACGCCAGGGCATTCGAGTCATCGACATGGATGAATTTCGGTCGATGGGTGTCGATGCCGTGATCCAGGAAGCCTGGCGCGTAGTTGGAAACGGCCGCACGTATGTGACCTTCGATGTCGATGCACTGGATCCCGTGTACGCGCCCGGCACTGGCACGCCGGAAATCGGTGGGCTGACAACGATCGAGGCCCAGCACATGATTCGTGGACTACGGGGCCTGAATCTCATCGGAGGTGATGTGGTTGAAGTGTCGCCGCCGTTTGACCCAACTGGCAATACGGCATTGGTCGCTGCCACATTGATGTTCGAGATCCTATGTGTCCTAGCTGCCAACATCAGCAAGCAAAAGCGGCGCTAACCTCCGAACATCTGATCAGCACCGAAAGAAATAGACTGCCAGCCGTCGACTGAGATCGACAGCTAGGTAAGCCTCTACGCAGGAGACAAAGGTGGACACTTCGAAATTCGGCGCGGAATCCTCCGCAATCTCACCCTCAGGTCCGGATCTAACCTCAGGCCCGACTTCCTCCCGCTCATTGAACGCCGCTCGATTGACTTCATCCCGGAATCGGAAAGGCATGGCAGTCTAGCCAGTCAGTGTACCTTGTGGCTTGGCGCCAATCTTCAGATCACCGCTGTCGTAACGGGTGCACTGGCAGTGGTGCTTGGCGGCGATGTGTTCTGGTCGCTAATTGGCCTCTTAATTGGACAGATCCTGGGCGGCGCGGTCATGGCGCTCCACGGCGCGCAGGGACCTCAGCTCGGGCTCCCGCAGATGATCTCCAGTCGAGTCCAGTTCGGCGTCTACGGTGCGATTGTGCCCCTGGTGCTTGTCTGCATCATGTACGTGGGCTTCTCAGCGGGGGGCATGGTTCTGTCCGGCCAAGCGCTCAGCCATCTGATGGGTATAAGCAACGCCAGCTCGATTCTGCTGTTCTCGGGCCTGGTGATCATGCTCGCGACATTCGGCTATCGCACCATTCATTTCATGGGGCGAGTCTCCAGCGTGATTGGCGTTGTGGCGTTCCTGTACTTGTTCGCCAGCCTACTCAAAGGGCAGGACGTTGGCGCGTTGCTACAGAATCGCAGCTTCGATGTGGGGCACTTCCTGCTGGCCGTTTCCCTTTCCGCCTCATGGCAGATTGCCTACGGGCCATATGTCGCCGACTACTCGCGCTATCTGCCTCGCTCGACCTCGGCTTTCAAGACATTCCTCGCAGTTGGCATTGGTTCGGTGCTGGGTTCGCAGATCTCCATGGTCTTCGGTGTCTTTGCCGCGGCGTTGGCCGGCAACCAGTTCGCCGGACATGAGGTGAGCTTCATCGTCGACCTGGGCGCAACTGGGGTAGCCGCCATTTTGCTCTACCTGACGATCGTCTTGGGCAAACTCACGATCACCACGTTGAATGCGTATGGGAGCGTCATGTCGGTCGCCGCCATCCTGACCGGACTTGGTGGGCAACGGACCATCTCAGGCCGTACGAAATTCTTCTTCGTCGTGGTCATGGTTGGGTTTTCGACCGGGCTCGCTTTGGCGGCCGGGGAGCATGACTTTCTCAAGAAGTTCTCCGCCTTCCTTTTGTTCCTACTTGCGTTTCTGACTCCTTGGAGCGCCATCAACCTAGTCGACTACTACTTTGTCACCAAGGAGCGCTACGACGTGCCAGCGCTCTTCAACCCGGACGGCCGCTATGGTCGCTGGAATGCCAGGGGCATGACGGTCTATGTGTTGGGTGTAGCGGTGCAAATGCCCTTCATTGCTACCAGCTTCTACACCGGTGCATGGGTGGAGGCGCTCGGTGGTGTCGACATATCCTGGATCGTGGGTCTGGTTGTTCCAGCCGTGATTTACTACTACTTTGGCAGTAAAGCGAACGTGCCGCAGGCGCTGATCCTTCCAGCCGATCACGCCGAGTCGTAATCCGACCAATCCGGCCCGCACCCGCGCGATATCGGGTCGGAGCACCTAGGGATTACCCGCGTCATGTCCGGAATACCTTGGAGAGCTGCGATCGCTACCGCACTACGTGACCAAGTACCGACAAGAGCTTCCGGGCAGTTTGACATCGCGAATTCAAAGGATGCATTCCGCTGCGGTATGCCCTATGCCGCGATTTCAATTGTCATGGGCATAGCGGATTCGTAGTCTTCGACTCGACAAAGCAACGGGATCACCGTGGTAGTTGATGTGGCCACCAACAGCTTCACGAAAAGCAGCGGCCAGGGAGACGTGCATCCTGTGTAGCCAGCAGCCAGCGCCGGATGCCAGGTGCTGCGCCAGCATGCTTAGAAAAAAACTAAGGAGGAGATAATGAGAAGGAAAATCATTGGGTCAATATTCTGTACCGTTTCCGTTCCGGTGATGGCGCAGAGTGCGGTGACGATCTATGGGGTAGTTGATGAGGGTATCAACTACACGAACAATGTGGATGGACATAGCTTGTTTGATCTGCAGAGCGGCTTCGCTCAAGGCAGCCGGTGGGGTTTCAAAGGGGTTGAGGATCTCGGGTGGTGGGACAAAGGCGTCTTCCAGCCCGAAACGGACTTCAACGTGAGCACTGGCCGCTTGGCCAGGGTGGACTATTGTTTGGTCGGCAGGCCTATGTCGGCTTGCGAAACGACAGCATCGGGTCGGTAACGCTGGGACGACAGTACGACGCGGTAGTGGACTACGTTGCGCAGACCACCGCGAACGGGAATTGGGCCGGCTACATGTTTTCGCACGTGTACGACAACGATAACACCGACAATTCGTTCCGCGTCAACAAGTCGGTGAAGTACACGAGCCCGACGTTCGGCGGCTTCCAGTTCGGTGGTATGTACGGCTTTAGCAATAGCACAGACTTCGCAAACAATCGGCACTACAGCTTCGGTGGCCAGTATGCGAATGGCGGGTTGCTGATTGCCGCGGCCTATCAGCAAACGGACAACCCGTCGGCGACCGCCGGCGGGGCGCTCAACAATGCCGGGGACGCCAACTTTATTGGCACACGGCTGAGAATCTTCGGCGCGGGCACCAACTACGCGTTTGGGGCGGCCACGTTGGGCTTTTCGTATACCAATACCGAGGTCATCGAACCGCTCGGCAACGGGTATGCTGGCGCAATTACTCCGCCCTCCGGGCCGGCGTCGTCGCTGCGATTCCAGAACTTCGAGCTGAACGCGAGATATCAACTCACCCCCGCGCTGTTCGTTGGTGCCATGTACGTCTATACGCGCGCAAACCTCCATGTGACGACGGGAGTCCAGCATCCGACCTATCAGACGGTCGGCCTGATGGCGGACTACAACTTCTCGAAGCGGACGGACATCTACGTGCAGGGTGCCTACCAGCGCGTTGGTGGCGACTCGACTAGTACCGTGTTGGACTTCGCACAGGTGACGTCCGCGAGCGGCATTTCGTCTAATCAGAATCAGTTAATGCTGCGCGTGGCGCTGCGACATAAATTTTGATTCCAATAAATCGTCATTGTGGTGGTTTATTTTATGAATTGTGAACGCCATGCCATTATTTATCGATACTAGCGCGGGGAGAGCGAACACTGTCGTCAGCACGCCGCCCAACAGTCCGCCAACGCCGTGAACACCGAACACGTCAAAGGAGCCGTCGAATCCTAGCTGGGCTTCTCAATCGGCAGGGTGCAGCACGGCCACACCACCAGCCCAACTGCCAGAGCCCCACGGGGCCGACATAGCCGCACGTTTGCGTTATGGCAACCTGTGAGGCGATTGCGCCCGAGACCACGTCTAGCAGGCTCGGCTTGCCGCGGTGCAGCAACGTCAGCGTCATCCATGACAGCGCCCGTTACAGCCGTCAGCATGGAATTCAAGATGGTTCGAAAGCCGCCATTGACGCGGCTGCAACGTTAATGGCTCTTGAGGGTTGCGCCGACGCGGGCGTACCCTCGCCTTCTCCTCGACCGCCTGAAGTCGGCCACGAACGGCCATGAGGCGTCAGATCGCTCCTTTGCTAAGACGTTTGGACGTCCGGCGTACCCGGAAACCGCCGTTCGAAGGCGACTACGCACCTCGCCTTGTTGATCAGGCCACTCGCTTGTGTGTGCGTCGGCCAACACGGAGCTAGTTGCTTCGGGTTCCCGGCTATGGCAGGGTACGACGCTGGGCCACCCGGACCAACTAGCCATGACCATATCGCTAGACGCTCCCGCTTTCATCCTAGAAGCCATCGATGAGGATATGCTGTATCCCTAGTTGGCAACCCGATTCAGAGCGAGGGATCTGGTGAAGCTCAGGAGCGCTTTAGACATCGGCGATGATGATACCTCGTTCGAAAACAAAGCTTACTTGTTGTCACCCAATGAAGTCGCTGCACTTTGCGACGCATTCGACCTGAGATTCGACTCCGGGAGACGAGAAGTCGTTTTTTTTAAGGACTGTGCGCAGTTCACGCGCTCGCCTTACCTGTTCCATGCAGGTTACGAGTTGCCCCTGCTATTGGATGGAAGAAAGAAGCTCGCATTCTTCTACTACGACAGTGAAGATTGTTCGAGTATTGATGGCAGATTGAAGGAACGTTTTTGACCACTATGCTGCAGCGGGATTGCTTCACGTGGAGGAGGATTTGTCCGACCTGCCAGATTCTGACGGCCGCCGTGCCGGCTACATCTATTATGCAGCCAAGGGGGAGGAATGGCGCATCCCAGCTTCAAGCTAATAAGGGGAAACCTCTGGCAGGGCAGGTGGTTGGAATGAAGTTTTCGAACGCCTCGAAGGAACATTAATGGGCTACGAAGACTGGCAAAATGACTGGTGGCTGGAGCAGCAGGCGCATGGCGATGGTGTCATTTACGGCATGTCGTTCCGCTGTGCAATCACGAAGGCCGGACTCGAATGGGTTATTCAGTCCGGTAATCGGGCCCTCCCGCCTGTAGATGGTCCCACGTTGACTATCCACTCGTCTTGTGACCTCGACGACAGAGCAATGGAGCTAGCGTTCCGCGATGAGCCAGACATCGAGGCGTTTGCTCAATTCAACTTAGGCGGTCGTCACTTGATAGATATCTGTGATCTCCGAGCAAGAGGACCATATCAGATTCCGGCAACAATGATACCTGTCATCAATTTCCACCTGACGCGTCAGGTCTGCGTTGTTGCACGTAGATAGGAATTCCGGACCCTGGAGGTGGGCCATGAGCATAGACATTATCAAAGGGGGATCGGGTCAGACGCTGGTAAAGAACAGCGAGCTTGTACTAAATGCGTTTGGCTACTGGCCAGCCTTTCATGATGCAGAGGTTGTCACCTTCAGCATAAGCATGACCGCCCAGTCCTGTGGCAAGAGTTCAAATGGCTCTGTCGCTTCGATTCGTGTGACCCTTCTCACTGCGCCCTCCAGCCGCAGAATCAACAGACTCAGAACTCCTTGCAACTGTTGACGAGGTGTGTCCTCGCCGCTGAAGAATCTTGCTGTTAGTTCACGGTACGCGGGCGAAGCTTTGACACCGCTGACAAGAGTCAGAATTCTATCTGCCACTGATCTTTCCGAGAGCGAGATTTCGAACTTATGAGCGAAATCGTTTCTAATACCTCGAACGCCATCGAGAGCGTCGCGAAATTCCCTCGAAACAAGTCCCAACCGGTATGCCATTCAATACGGCCACTGAACGTCGCCAGCGGCCCTTGCGACTTGAATGCCTTGTCGTCGGCCGTGGTAGGCTCCAGTAGGTGCTTCTTGAATAGATGCAATAAGAGATCATCGATTCTGGCCGCTCCAAGTATCACGACGTGCCGGTCAGATTCACCTTCAAACTCTTTTGCGATGCGCGAGAACGTCGCTTCACGCCCACTGCAATTTTCTTAGTCTCTTCGCTATCTGCATCAATTTTTATATATAGCATTTTCACAATATATAGTTAATAACATTATGACGTTGTTACGGATTCATCGTTACTCTCTAGGCGCAGCGCGACTTCCATTTCGTTGCCCCCATGGCAGCCGAGCCAGCGCTGATCCGCAAGAAGACCGTCGCTACCACGGCCAAGATGTTCCATATTCAGAGCTTAAAATGGACTCCATTTGATTGCCGTTTGAGCTGCCATAAGGTCACGGGAAGCACCATTCGGGCGGCACCGTGCTTGGGCACTTTACCCGAATCCAGTCAAGCGAGCGCATGCCTGACTGATATGTCGAGCCTTTCGCTTGCAAGCGATGTTATCCCAGCCAAGAGCGTGACATCGGCGCATCCGCTCGCAGTGAAGCCGAACGCTCGCCGGCTCCGTCGCGTGAATGCCAGACAGCCGGGTAGCTGCCGCACAATCGACTTTCCCAATGATGGTAACGGCCAAACTCGCGTCTCCTTATTCGAATCGGCGAACGACCGTTGTACGCGTGAAGGCCGCCGTCAGTGTCGCGCTGACTTAGCGGGCCGTAATGGGTCGAGGGTGTGTGAAAACGTCTCGATCATCTAGACTGGATCAACGCATTCAGATTGGGGGACCGGATGAAGCGATTCATAGAGGGGGAAGATCGCAAGCAAGCTACGCTGCTTCCTGAATGCCTCGATGATTTCATTGCCGAGGAGAACCCCGCCAGGATCATCGACGCCCTTTGTTGAAGAGTTGGATCTCGAGTCGCTCGGGTTCGAAGGTGCCAATCCTTCGACAACGGGTCGCCCCTCTTATCATCCTGCCGTCCTGTTGAAGATCTACATCTATGGCTACCTCAACCGGATCCAGTCCAGCCGCCGCCTGGAGCGCGAATGCCAACGCAATATAGAGCTGATGTGGCTTACCGGTCGACTGCGCCGGACTTCAAGACGATTGCAGACTTCCGCAGGGATAACGCGCGGGCATTCGCAATGTCTGCCGTCGTTTCATAGTTCTGTGCCGCGATCTAAAGTTGTTCTCGCAGGCCCTGGTCGCCATCGACGGTAGCAAGTTCAAGGCAGTCAATACTCGGGACCGCAATTTCACTGCGGGCAAGGTTGATAAGCGCCAGCAGCAAATCGAGGAAAGCATCCAGCGATATCTGAGCGCGCTGGAGACTGCGGATCGCACACAGCCGGCGGAGATAGAACTCAAAACATCTCGACTGCGCGAGAAGATTGCGCACCTACGTCAGCAGATGCATCGCCTTGACCAGATAAAGGAAGAGCTCAAGACTCTGCCAGATGGTCAGATCTCGATGACTGATCCTGATGCGCGTTCGATGGCAACAAGTGGAAAGGGCTCTGGAATAGTTGGCTACAACGTACAGATGGCCGTTGATGCCAAGCACCATCTGATCGTCGCTCACGAGGTGCGGATTCAACCGGTCGATGCAACACACTAAAGGCTTTGCGAGCCTGAGGGGTGCTGCAAATGAAACAAAGACGGCGGATCTACTACACCGAGACTCAAAAGGCACTGATGTGGGAACGGTGGCGCAAAGGTGACACGCTTGCGCAGATTGCCCGACTGTT
>LRMT01000177.1 GCA_001725945.1 Cupriavidus sp. UYMMa02A
TGGCTGCTGTCGCGCCTCGGGGCGTCCTGGCCTGGCCAGGCGCACCGACGCCGGCATGCCGGCGGTGCGCGCCGGGGCCGGCTTGCGCTGCACTACCGCGTCCAGCGGCAGTGGAAACTTGCTGCGAGGGGGCGTCGGGCTCATCGGGGGTGAAGCACTGCGTCGGGAATGGCTAGTTGAGCCACTGGGCAAGCGCCTCAAGCTGGCCGCGATGCGTGAGGTCGAGCTGCAACGGCGTCAGCGAAACATAACCCTCGGCAGTCGCATGGAAGTCCGTGCCTTCGCTGGCATCGCGCGCGTCGCCGGCGGCGCCGATCCAGTAATTGAGATCGCCGCGCGGGTTGACCTGCGCAATCACGGGCTGCGACGGATGCCGCTTGCCAAGCCGCGTCGCGCGGTAGCCCTTGATGTGCTCGAACGGAAGGTTCGGGATATTGACGTTGAGCAGGAACGGCTCCGCGGGCGGCGTGGCGATGACGCGTTCGACGACAGCGCGCGCCACGCGTGCAGCGGCGTCGAGATGTTCCCAGCCCTTGTCCATCTGCGAGAAGGCTATCGAAGGAATCCCGAGCAGGTAGCCTTCGATGGCCGCGGCGACGGTGCCGGAATACAGCACGTCCTCGCCCATGTTCTGTCCCTGGTTGATGCCGGACACCACCAGGTCGGGCTTTCGTCGAGCAGACCCGTCAGTGCGATATGCACGCAATCGGTCGGTGTGCCGTTGACGAAGCGAAAACCCTTCTGCACGCCTTCCTTCGCCTCGAAGATCGAAAGGGGCCGCTGCAGAGTCAGCGAGTTCGAAGCGCCGCTGTGGTTCTGCTCGGGCGCGATCACCGTTACGCGCGCCAGCGGAGCGAGCGCGGCATGCAAGACGGCCAGTCCCGGCGCGAGATAACCGTCGTCATTGGCTAGAAGGATGTGCATCCCGCGATTGTACCTGACGAAGACTGCGCAAGCGGCCTCTCCAGGCACTGCAAAACGGCCCCGCGGCGCGCGCGGGCCGCTACGCGGATGGGTGAAAGGGCGAACAGAACGATCGTGCTATTTGCGTTACACTTGGTCTGCCGTCTGGCCGCACGCGGCAGACAGACCGCAGGATTTATCGCCCATACCTATCACCGGAGACATGATGAAAGCAGTTCTGTGCAAGGCCTGGGGGCCGCCCGATTCCTTGACCGTCGAAACCCTGCCGGATCCGGTGGCGGAACAGGGCGACGTGGTCATCGAGGTAAAGGCCGCGGGGGTGAATTTCCCGGATGTGCTCATCATCCAGAACAAATACCAGGCCAAGCCGGAACTGCCGTTTACGCCAGGCTCGGAACTGGCCGGCATCGTGACCGCGGTCGGCGCGGGCGTGACCCATGTGAAGCCCGGCGACAAGGTGATCGCCTATCTCGGCAACGGCGCTTTCGCATCGCACGTCAAGGCGCCGGCCAGCAAGGTCATGCCGATGCCGCCCGGCATCGATTTCGAAACCGCGGCAGCCTTCACGCTGACCTACGGTACCTCGCACCATGCCGTGGTGGATCGCGGCGAACTCAAGGCTGGCCAGACCATGCTGGTACTGGGTGCAGCCGGTGGCGTCGGCCTCGCGGCCATCGAGATCGGCAAGGCCATCGGCGCGCGCGTCATCGCGGCGGCGTCCACCGATGAAAAGCTCGCGGTCTGCAAGGAGCACGGCGCCGACGCGCTGATCAACTACAGCACCGAAGACCTGCGCGAACGCGTCAAGGCGCTGACCGACGGCAACGGTCCGGACGTCATCTATGATCCGGTGGGCGGCATCTATGCGGAACCCGCGTTCCGCTCCATCGGATGGCGCGGCCGTTACCTGGTGGTGGGTTTCGCCAATGGCGAGATCCCGAAGATTCCGCTCAACCTCGCACTGCTCAAGGGCGCATCGCTCGTGGGCGTGTTCTGGGGCGATTTCGTGCGGCGCGAACCGCGTGCCAACCAGGCCAACATGGCGCAGATGCTCGGCTGGGTGAAGGAAGGCAAGCTGCGCCCGCATATTTCGGCCCGCTACTCGCTGGAACAGGCCCCGCAGGCGCTCAAGGACATGGAGGCGCGCAAGGTGACCGGGAAGGTGGTAATCGTTCCCTGACCCGGGATTCACCAAAAAAATAAGGACGCAGAGCGTGCGGCAACGCTCTGCGTCCCCTGCTGGGGCAATACGCCCCAAGCTGTCTTCCACCTTGACGCACACCCCTACTGGCAGCGGAAGACAGTTCCCAATCGGCACAATCAGCAGCAACCTCGCGGTTGCCGCATCGACATGGCCCCGGCGCTCAGAAGCGGTGTTGCAGGCCGGCAATCACACCGGTCTGGCTGTTCGCATACCCGACGAAGTCACGCGACAGGCTGACGTTCTGGCCGTTGCGGGCCTTGGCATAGCCCGCGGACAGATAGGCCAGCGTGCGCTTCGAGAACGAGTACTGCGCGCGCACCGAGAACAGGATCGGGTCGCGTCGTTGCCGCCCTTGATGTTCTGCTTGTAGACCGCGCCATACAGCGTGAACGCCGGCGTGAAGTCGTAGCTCGCGCCGCCCCAGTACATGTCGCTGCGCTCCGATGCCGCGCCCGTGGTCAGCGTGCGCTTGTAGTTGCGGTAGCCGGCAAACAGCGAAAGGCTGCCGAAGTCATAGCTCGCGCCGGCGTGAATACCCTGGATGTAGTCGGTCGCATCGGCCGGCGTGGTGCTGCTGCCGGCGCCGTTCTGGCGGTCCCAGGTCGCTGCCGCGGCGAACTTGCCGGCGTTGTAGCCGACGCGAGGGCATACTTGGACGAAGTCTTGAAATCGCCCGCCACTTCGCCCATGGCCGCGGTCGCGCCGAGCTTCAGGCCGCCGAACGTACCGTCATAGCGAACGGCATTCGACGCACGCGAGAACAGGCCGTCCTTGCGGCCGCCGGTCGCCGTCGACGACGTCGCCCACGAGTAGTTCGGCGCATAGCCCATCGGATCGAACGGCAGCATGAAGTCGTACGTGGTGGTGAACGTGCGGCCCATTACCACCTGGCCGTAGCGGCTGGCCAGACCCACGGTGGCGCGCCGATCGAACAGCGTGCCGCTCGTATCGAGATTGCCCGTATCGATGGCGATGCCGCTTTCCAGGTTGAAGAGCGCCTTCATCCCACCGCCGAGGTCCTCGACACCGCGCATGCCCCAGCGCGAGGTGTTCCTGCCGCCCGAGGTCAGCTTGACCACGGAGCCGTTCGGTCCGGCATGGTTGACATACTCGACCCCCGCGTCAACCAGGCCGTACATGGTCACGCTCGACTGGGCGCAGACCGAACCGGCGCCCGTCAGACCGATGCAGGCCAGTGCCAGAGCAGTGCGTTTCATTCTTTCTCTCCTTGCTTTACTTGTTGTGGTTTTCGGTTTCACCCGTCGCTTGTGCCGGAGGATCTTGTCCGCCGGCGATGCCGGCAGCGAATCGCGGTGAAATCGCGGCCGCCCCGCGCGCGCCGCGGTGCCGGCACAAACGGCATGCAGGCACGTCCACCACAACCGTCCCCTGGTCGTTTTGGCGCTCCGTCCGGCAAGCGGCGAAACGCTCGAATGGAGGGCATCGTAGGGGAGCGGGACTTTCAGATCGCTTTCGGGCAAAAGCGAATTGGCGCGTGTTGCACCAAGTCGGGGTTGGGAGTTTCCCTAGCTACAAAGAAAGCGCACTTCGCTGTATCAGTCAGGGCCATTCCATTTCCTGAATTTCCCGAAGGCTGTGCGCCGTGGCGGGTCACGGACGTGCACGCCTGGCCGCATGCGGCATGGCTGGTGCCGAAACGTCCCTTGCCTGCGCTGCCGTCCTGGGCGCCCTGAATTACCCGATGCGTATCCTGCTTGCCGAAGACAACATGATGCTGGCCAACTCGCTGACGCAGGCCATGACCCAGGCCGGCTTCACCGTGGACTGCATGCACGACGGCCGCAGCGCCGATCACCTGCTGGCCACGCAGGACTACGCGCTGCTCATCCTGGACCTCGGATTGCCGCGGCTGGACGGGCTCGAGGTGCTGCGCCGGCTGCGCCATCGTCGCAACCGGATGCCCGTGCTGATCCTGACCGCACACGGCTCGGTGGAAGACCGCGTGCGCGGCCTTGACCTCGGTGCCGACGACTACCTGGCCAAGCCGTTTGATCTTTCCGAGCTGGAAGCCGCGCGCGGGCGCTGATCCGGCGCAGCCACGGGCACGAATCCACGCAGCTCGACTGCGGCCCCCTGCACTACGACAGTGTGAGCCGGGCCTTCAGCATCGGCGGAATACTGCTGCAGCTCACCCGACGCGAACGCTCGGTGCTGGAAGTGCTGTTGCTTCGTGACGGCAAGGCGGTGAACAAGTCCGCGCTGTCCGAGAAGATCTTCGGCATCGACGAATCGGTCAACCCGGATGCCATCGAAATCTACATCCACCGCCTGCGCAAGAAGCTGGACGGCAGCGGCGTGGCGATCGTTACCCTGCGGGGGCTCGGCTACCTGCTCGAAGCACGGCCAGAGACCGCGCCATGAGCCTCGGCAGAACGCCGAGCCTGCGCCTGCAACTGTCCCTGTGGCTGCTGCTGCCGCTGCTGGGATTGCTGGCGCTGGATGCGTGGCTGACGTATGAGCGCGCCATGTCGGCGGCGCACACGGCCTTCGACCGCACGCTCGAAGCGTCGCTGCGCGCCATGCGCGAGGGCATTGACCTGCGCGACGGCCGGCTGGAGATCGACGTACCGAGCCTGGCGCTGGAACTGTTCGACGACAAGGCCGGCCCGCATGTCTTCTATCAGGTGCGCGATGAGCACGGGCAAACGGTGACCGGCTACAGCGACCTGCCGGGGCCGCCCGCGCGCGCCCCCTGCTCTACCGGACCGTGTTCTACGACACCGTGTTCCGCGAGCAGCCGCTGCGCATGGCGGCGCAGGCGCTGCCGATCCACGACGTGGGCTCGGCCCGCAGCCAGCTGGTATGGGTCCTGGTCGGCGAGACCATCGAACCGCGCCAGGCACTGGCGCGGGAAATCCTGCGCGGTTCGCTGCTGCAGGAGCTCGTGCTAGTGGCGCTGGCAATGGGCATCGTCTGGCTCGGCGTGCGCCGCGGGCTGCGGCCGCTGCACCGCTTGTCCGCCACCGTGGCCGCGCGCAGCGCCAGCCAGCTCGATCCGATCGAGCATCGCGACCTGCCGTCGGAAATGAAGCCGCTGGTACACGCGCTCAACCAGTACGTTGATCGCCTGCACCGCATGCTGCAGGCGCGCAAGCGCTTCTTTGCCGATGCCGCGCACCAGCTCAAGACGCCGCTGGCCGTGATCCAGGCCGAATCCGAACTGGCCTTGCGCGAGCCGGATGGAGAGCGCGTGCGCGAACACATGCGCGTGCTGCACGGTACGGTGCGCCATGCAGCGAAAGGCGTGCAGCAACTGCTGTCGCTATCCCGGCTCGACCCCGACAGCGGCTATGCGCCGACATTGCGCGATGTGCCGCTCGATGCCGCGGCGCGTGCGGTCGCCATGGAATGGGTAACGGTCGCGCGCCGGCATCGCGTGGACCTGGGATTTGACGGCGAAGGCGCCGTCTTGGTCCGCGGGCAGATGGAACTGCTGCAGGAACTCACCGGCAATCTGATCGACAACGCCATCCGCTATGCGGGTGACGGATCGACCGTTACGGTCAGGGTAGCCCAGGAAGCGGACGACACCGCCCTGCTGCAGGTAATCGACAACGGCCCCGGCATTGCCGCGGCCGAGCGCGAAGACGTGTTCCGGCGCTTCTACCGTGGGGAGAGCGGCCAGGGCGTGGAAGGGACAGGGCTTGGGCTGCCCATCGTCAGGGAGATCGCCAGGCTGCACCAGGCCACCGCCGGCCTGGACGAACGCCCGGCGGCGGGCTGACCGTGACGGTGCGCTTTCCCGCGCCGGGTGGCCAGCCGCTTGCCTGATCCAGCGCGTCAGAGCTTCTCGGTCTCGCCCGACTGAGGCTGCCACTTCATCAGCCGCTTCTCACCGGCCCCGACCATCCAGTCCAGCACCAGCGCGAACGCCGTCAGGACCACGATGCCCGCGAACACGGTGTTGATGTCGAACGTGCCCTCGGCCTGCAGGATCAGGTAGCCCACGCCACGCGCCGAGCCGAGGTATTCGCCCACCACCGCGCCGACGAAGGCCAGCCCCACCGAGGTATGCAGCGACGAAAACACCCAGCTCGTCGCGCTCGGCAGGTAGACGTGCCGCAGCAGTTGCTGGCGGTTGGCGCCGAGCATGCGCGCATTGGCCAGCACCACCGGGCTGACTTCCTTCACGCCCTGGTAGACGTTGAAGAAGACGATGAAGAACACCAGCGTCACCGCAAGCGCCACCTTCGACCAGATGCCCAGGCCGAACCACACCGCGAAGATCGGAGCCAGGATCACGCGCGGCATCGAGTTCATCGCCTTCACATACGGATCGAGAATGGCCGACGTCAGCGGGCTCAATGCCAGCCACAGGCCAACGCCCAGGCCGGCCACGGTGCCGATGCCGAAGGCCAGCACCGTTTCCAGTAGCGTCACGCCGAGGTGCAGGTAGATGTCGCGCTCGACGATAAACCAGTTCCAGATGCGCTGCGCCACCATCAGCGGCTCACCGAAGAAGAAGGCGATCTCCTGTGAGCGCGTAGCGAAGTGCCACACACCGAGGATCACCACGAGGACGAGCAACTGCCAGACGCGCAGCATGCCCTTGGAGTCAGGACGGAATGCCATGGGAATTGGAAATTCGTGTTCGTGTCAGGTTGGCCGCGCGGTTCAGGCGGCGTTGCGCTGCTGGGCATAGCCCTTGAGGACTTCTTCGCGCAGCACATCCCAGATCGCGGCGTGCAGTTCAACGAAGCGAGGATGGTTGCGGATCTCGGCCACGTCGCGCGGACGCGGCAAGTCGATCGCGAATTCGCCGATCGGGTGCGTGCCCGGGCCCGCTGACAGCACCACGACTCGGTCGCTCATGGCAATCGCTTCGTCGAGGTCGTGGGTGATGAACAGCACTGCCTTGCGCTTTGCCGCCCACAGGTCCAGCACCTCGTTTTCCATGAGCTGGCGCGTCTGGATGTCGAGCGCGGAAAACGGCTCATCCATCAGGATAATGTCCGGGTCCAGCACCAGCGTCTGTGCCAGGCTCACGCGCTTGCGCATGCCGCCCGAGAGCTGATGCGGGTAGCGGTCGCCGAAGCCGCCGAGGCCCACGCGCCGCAGCCACTCCTCGCCCTGCTTCACCGCCTCGGCGCGCGGCACGCCACGGAACTCCAGTCCGGCCACGACATTGTCGAGCGCGCTGCGCCACGGCATCAGCGCCTCGGCCTGGAACATGTAGCCGGCGCGCTTGTTGATGCCGCGCAGCGGCTCGCCGAAGACGCGGAGCTCGCCGCTCGATGGCTCCAGCAGGCCGGCGCCGACATTGAGGAGCGTGGATTTGCCGCAGCCGGTCGGGCCGACCACCGAAACGAATTCGCCCGGCTGGATCGCCAGGGTAACGTCCTTGACCGCCGTATAGCGCTGGCTGCGGTCATCGCGTGAGACAAAGGTGCAGGTGACCTTGTCGAGGGAAAGTGCGGGAGTGCTCATGGGAAACCGTCTCGTTCGCCACGCACCGGGACCGGAGGACCGGAGGGCCGGCGCGGATCGAGGGTATGGAGGGCCGCCGTCCCCGCAATGCAAAGGCCCGCTGCGGACAGCGGGCCGGGGCGCAGGCGGCGCGGGATTATTTGTACTTCGCGTTGGCCTTCTGCACGAAGGTGTTGGTGTACGTGTCCTCGAGCTTGATGGACTTGCCCTTCAGCTCGGCGTCGAACTGCTGCAGCATGTTCAGCGCGGTGCGCGGACCATCGGCCGGCATCACGCCGTCCGGCGAGATCGCTTCCTTGACCTTGTCCCACGCAGCCAGGTACAGCGCGCGGTCGCCCAGCAGGTAGCTCTCGGGCACGGTCTTGACGATATCGGACGGGCCGGCCTTCTGCAGCCACTTCAGCGCGCGCACCATCGCATTGGTCAGCGCCTGCGTGGTGTTCGGGTTCTGCTGGATGAACGCCGACGATGCATACAGGCAGCCCGACGGCATATTGCCGCCGAACACGGCCTGCGTGTCCTTGAGCGTGCGGGTATCCGAGGCAATGCGGACTTCATTCTTCTGCGTCAGCATCGAGATCACCGGGTCCAGGTTGGCCATCGCGTCGATCTGTCCCGAACGCATCGCGGCCACCGCGCCGGCGCTGGCGCCAACGCCGATGAACGACACATCCGACGGCTTCAGGCCGGACTTGGCCAGCACGAAATTGGCCATCATGTTGGTCGACGAGCCCGGCGCGGTCACGCCGATCTTCTTGCCCTTCAGGTCGGCGACCGATTTGAAGCCGGGCATGGTCTTGTTCGACACCACCAGCACGATCTGCGGCGCACGGCCCTGCAGCACGAACTCCTGGTAGCGCTGGCCCTTGGCCTGCAGGCCGATGGTGTGCTCGAAAGCGCCGGACACGACGTCGGCACTGCCGCCCACCACCGCCTGCAGCGCCTTGGCGCCGCCGGCGAAGTCGACGATCTCGACATCCAGGCCCTCTTCCTTGAAATAGCCGAGCCGCTCGGCAATGGTCAGCGGCAGGTAATAGAACAGGTTCTTGCCGCCGACGGCGATCGTCACCTTGGCCTTCTCGGGCTTGCCCTGGGCCTGCGCCTGGCCGAAGGTGAACCACCCTGCCAGGAACAACGCCAGCGCGATCAGCAACTGCTTCCAGAATTTCTTGTTATACATTCGATTCTCCTACCCGTTGGGGTCTGCAAACGGCGTGCCGCCCGGCGGCCAAGTGCGATGCTAGCGGACCCTTTGCAGGCCCGCATCGGGACGAACACCTAAGGCCGGCCAAATAAGCGGCCGGCCCCAGCATACGCCCCTTTGCTTTCGATCGGCTTGCCGTTCCCGCTTACTCGGCGTGGATATCCGCGGACTTGATCACCTTGGCCCAGCGCGCCAGTTCCGCCTTCTGGTACTGCGCCAATTGCTGCGGCCCCATGAATACGGCCTCGGCACCAAGCTCCTCGGCCTTCTTGCGGAACGCATCGGTGCGCATGATCTTCTCGATCTCGCCGGCCAGCTTGTCGATCACCGGCTTGGGCGTACCCGCCGGCGCGTACATGGCGAACCACGACGATACATCTAGGTCGGGGTAGCCCGCTTCCGGCGCAGACGGCACGTCCTTCAGGCTCGGCAAGCGGGTCTTGCTGGTCACCACGAGCGGGCGCAGCTTGCCAGCGGCGATATGGCCCATCAGCGGCGGCGGCGTGGTCATGGTCAGGTCGACGTTGCCGCCCAGCAGGTCCGTCATGGCCGGGCCGGTACCCTTGTATGGCACGTGGGTAATGCGGATGCCCGCCATCTGGTTCAGCAGCTCGGTCGAGACGTGCTGCAGCGAACCATTGCCCGACGACGCATAGTTGAGCTTGTCCGGGTGGCTCTTGGCGTAGGCCACCAGTTCCTTGAGCGATTTCACCGGCAGGCCCTGGCGCACCACCAGCACCTGCGGCGCCGACAGCAGATTGGCCACCGGCGCGAAGTCCTTGACCGGGTCCCACGCCAGGTTCTTCATCAGCAGCGGCGTGATGACATGGAAGCCCGAGTACTGCACCATCAGCGTGTAGCCGTCGGGCTTCGCGCGCGCCACCAACTGCGCGGCGATGCCGCCATTGCCGCCGGGGCGGTTGTCGACCACTACCGCCTGGCCCAGGGCCTTGGCCAGCGGCTCGGAAATCATGCGCGCCGCGAGATCGGTGGTGCCGCCCGCGGCGGCAGAAACGACCAGCGTGACGGGACGATTCGGGTAGCTGCCGTCCTGGGCGAAGGCGCGCGGCGCAGTGGCGGCGATGGCGCCGCCAAGCGCCAGCATGGCAGCGGCCATCAACTTGCGGCGTGCGGGCAGAAGAGAAAGGGCTTGCTTCATCGAATGTCTCCGGTTTCGGTATTGACTGATTCTTTTTTTATTTGGCGCCGCGGCTTCCCGCGACGCGCTCTCGCCGCAGGAACCTAGTCCTGGCCGGAGAAATGCTCTGCCAGCCAGGCTGGCGGCTGGTGCGTGCGCAGGCGCGGGCCGGCACGCAGCAACTGGCTGCCGATGTCGCGCTCGACCAGTGCCGGGATGCCGGCCACGACATCGAGCAGCGCCGGCAGGTCCACGCCGGTCTGTACGCCCATGCAGGCGAACATATGTACGAGTTCCTCGGTACTGACGTTTCCGCTGGCTCCCGGTGCATACGGGCAGCCGCCCAGGCCGCCGGCCGCGGCATCGAAGCGCGTGACGCCGGTTTCCCATGCCGCTACCGCATTCGCCAGACCCATGCCGCGCGTGTTGTGCAGATGGATGGTCAGCCCGGTTTCCGGCTGGCGTTGCCGGAACTGTTCGCACATCTGTGCGACCTGGTTCGGATAAGCCATGCCGGTCGTGTCGCACAGCGTGATGCCTTGCGCGCCGGCTTCGGCGAAGCTTCCCGCCAGCGCCATCACGGCATCGGTGCTCACTTCGCCCTCGAACGGACAGCCGAACACCGTCGACAGCGACACGTTGACCGGCACGCCGGCCGAGCGCGCCTCGGCGATCATCGCCAGCAACTGCGCTCGCGACTGCGCGCGCGTCATGCGCAGGTTGGCGCGGTTGTGGGTCTCGCTGACCGACATCACCAGGTTGACCTCGTCGGACCGGCACGAGAGCGCGCGCTCCAGGCCACGCAAGTTCGGCACCAGCGCGGTATAGCGCACACCCGGCTGGCGGTGCATGCGGTGCATCAGCGCCTCGGCATCGGCGAGCGCCGGGATGGCTTTGGCTGACGTGAACGATGTTGCCTCGATACGCGCGAAGCCGCAGGCGGACAAGGCATCGAGAAAGGCGACTTTGGCGTCGGTAGGCACAACCACCGGTTCGATCTGCAGGCCATCGCGCGGCGACACCTCATTGATCTCGATGCGTGCCGGGCCGCGCAGTGCCGAGGCGGAAAACGCAGCGGCGCTCATGCGATCACCTTTCGTGCACGGAGGTCGGCAATCGCGGCGGCGTCGAAACCTGCCTGGGCCAGCACGGTATCGGTATGCTCGCCCAGCGTCGGCGCGCGGTCGTGGATCGCTCCGGGGCTGCCCGACATTTTCGGCACGATGCCGGGCACTTCCACGGTCAGGCCACCGGCCGACGTGACCGACTCGATCACGCCGCGGGCGCGGTAGTGCGGGTCTTCGGCGATGTCCTTGACGGTGTAGATGCGACCCGACGGTACCTGGCTTCGCGCAGCACATCCAGCACGCCATCCACACTTTGCGTGCGCGTCCACGCGGCAATGGCGGCATCGATCTCGTCGACCCGCTTCACGCGGCCGTCGTTCTGCGCGAGCGCCGGGTCTTCCGCCAGGTCGGCGCGGCCGATCGCATGCATCATGCGCTTGAAGATGGCGTCGCCATTGGCGGCGATCAGCACGTATTCATCGCCCTGGCACGGATAGGCGTTCGACGGCGCAATGCCGGGCAGCGCACCGCCAGCGGGCTGTCGCACCGCGCCAAATGCCGAGTACTCCGGCAGCAGGCTTTCGCTGAGGTTGAACAGCGACTCGTACAGGGCCACGTCGATGACCTGGCCTTCGCCGCCGCGCGCATCGCGCTGGTAGAGGGCCAGCAGCACACCCATCGCGCCGTGCAACCCGGCGATGGTGTCGCCCAGCGACAGGCCCGCGCGCACCGGGGCACGGCCTGGCTCGCCGGTCAGGTGGCGCAGGCCGGCCATGGCCTCGGCCACGGCTGCAAAGCCGGGCTCATCCTTCTTGGGACCCGTCTGGCCATAGCCCGATACGCGCAGCATGATCAGGCGCGGATTGTCGGCATGCAGCGCATCCCAGCCCAGGCCCCACTTCTCCATGGTGCCGGGGCGGAAATTCTCGATCAGCACATCGGCTTCGGCGGCGAGCTTGCGCACCAGCGCCTGGCCTTCGGGCTGGCGCAGGTCGATGCAGATCGATTCCTTGTTGCGCGATTGCGCTTCCCACCAGACCGAGGTGCCTTCGTGCAACATGCGCCATTTGCGCAGCGGATCGCCCAGCCCGGGCGGTTCGACCTTGACCACGTGGGCACCGAAGTCTGCCAGCGTCTTGGCGGCGAAAGGACCGGCAATGAGTTGCCCGAGTTCGAGGACGCGGATGCCCTCGAGAATCTGTTGCGCCATGCTTGTCTCCGTACCGTGCGGCCAGCGGGGGATTTCGAAGGCCGTGTTTGCGTTTCGACGGAGTGTGCCTTAGCGGCCGGCTGGCCGGAATCGGCAATCGGAGAAGCGGGCTTCTCGGAATGCGAAAGGCCGGGGGCCTTCCGGGGGTGACTAGAACGGCGCGCGATCGCCGCAGAGGTGGCTGATCAGCAGCCGGGCCGAAACCGTCAGGCCGGCCGGATCGCGCATGCCGATCAGCAGCGAGCGCTGGGCCCATGCATCCTGGAGCGACACCAGCGACAACCCCATCGATTTCACATGCGGTTCGGCGGCGATGCGCGGCAGCACGCCCACGCCGAGCCCGGCCATCACCATGCGGCACATGGCATCGAAGCTGCGCACCTGGATGCGCAGCCGGAACGGACGGTCCAGCCGGCTGCTTTCCTCGAGCAGGCGCGCGGCCAGCGAGGTCACCTGCGGCAGGCTCACGAAGTCATATTCGAGCGTATCGGCGTAGCGCACCGGACCGCGCTCGGACAACG
Source organism: Cupriavidus sp. UYMMa02A (assembly GCA_001725945.1). Taxonomy (GTDB): domain Bacteria; phylum Pseudomonadota; class Gammaproteobacteria; order Burkholderiales; family Burkholderiaceae; genus Cupriavidus. The sequence continues at coordinate 12,717 of LRMT01000177.1, forward strand.
GATGGCCCGGCGGCGTGACCATGACCAGCTCGTCCTGGCGATACTCCACGGTCACCAGGCCCGCGCACGGCGTGCGGTCGGCAAAGATGCCGACATCGGCGCGGTTCTCGACCAGCGCCGCGACGATCTCGCTGCTGTTCTGCTCTTCGAGTTCGATGCGGATGGTCGGATGCAGCCGCATGAAGACCGCCAGGTCGTCGGGCAAGAACTGCGTGATGGCGGAGGTATTGGCACAGACACGCACCTGTCCGCGCACGCCGCTCGCATAGTCCGACATCACGCCAGCCATGCGCTCCACGTCCTGCAGGATCGTCAGCGCATGGTGGTAGCAGGCCTGGCCGGCCTCGGTAAGCTGCACGCCCGCCGCATGGCGGAAGAACAGCGGCGCGCCCACGGCCGTCTCCAGGTCGGAAATCCGCTTGCTGGCGGCAGCTACTGCCAGGTGCGATTGCCTGGCGCCCGCCGAAATACTGCCCTGCCGGACCACGGCGACGAACAAGCCGAGCGTGACAAGATCGAAGCGGGCCAGGTTCATTGCGGGTGTTGCCGGAAAGGGTTGGCGGAATTCAGTCCAGGTCGGGCCATGGTGCGGGCGCGCCAGGCCTCAGAGATTGCGGCGATCCATTACCGCGCGGGCAATGGTGCCGGCATCGACGTACTCGAGTTCGCCGCCCACCGGCACGCCGCGCGCCAGCCGCGACACCTTGAGCCCGCGCGCCTTCAGCATTTCGCCGATGTAGTGCGCGGTGGCCTCGCCCTCGCTGGTGAAATTGGTTGCGACAATGACTTCGCCCACCGGGCCGCCCATCTCCGGATCAGTGGCACGCGCCAGCAGACGGTCGAGATGGATCTCCTTCGGGCCGATGCCATCGAGCGGCGACAACCTGCCCATCAGCACGAAATACTTGCCGCGGTAGGTCAGCGTCTGCTCGATCATGATCTGATCGGCAGGGGTCTCCACCACGCACAGGATCGAACCGTCGCGGCGATCATCGAGGCAGGTCTCGCAGATTTCCTGCTCGGTGAAGGTATTGCAGCGCGCGCAATGGCGGATGTGGTCGGCCGCGCCGCGCAGCGCGTCACCGAGCTTGCGCGCGCCTTCGCGGTCGTGCTGCAGCAGGTGGTAGGCCATGCGCTGGGCGGACTTCGGCCCGACGCCGGGCAACACCCGCAGCGCCTCGATCAACGCCTGCAGCGAGGTCGGCGGCGCAGCCTTCACGGCTGCGCTCCCGCCACGGGCAAGGACAGTGCGCGCGTCATGATCATGCTTGCAGCGGGGCTCAGAACGGCAGCTTGAAGCCCGGCGGCAGCGGCAGGCCCGAGGTCATCGAGCCCATCTTTTCCTGCGTGGTCGCCTCGGCCTTGCGCACGGCGTCGTTGAACGCAGCGGCGACCAGGTCTTCCAGCAGTTCCTTGTCGTCGGCGAGCAGGCTCGGATCGATGGTGACGCGCTTCACGTCGTTCTTGCAGGTCATGACGACCTTGACGAGGCCGGCGCCGGACTGGCCCTCGACTTCGATCAGGGCGAGCTGCTCCTGCATCTTCTTCATGTTTTCCTGCATTTGCTGGGCTTGCTTCATCAGCCCGGCCAGTTGACCTTTCATCATGATGGAATGCTCCTGGATTCGATGGAAAACGGATGGAAGGCCGCGCCACGCGCGGCCCGGAAATTCAGGCCACGCGTGCTGGATCGAGCCCGGCACGATCTGGCCGCCAAAGTCGCGCAGCAGTCCCTGCACGAACGGGTCGGCCTCGATATTGGCCTCCGCCTCGCGCTGGCGCTCGGCGCGCGCTTGCGCATCGGCCGCGGCGGCCGTCTCGGAGACCGCGCCGATTTCGCACTGGACGCGCACCGGCACGCCGAAATGGTCCGACAGCACCTGCTGCAGCCGCTCGGCGACGCCGTTCTCGCCGATTGCCGCGACCGGGATACGCAGGTGGAAGGTGCGCCCGACCACCTGGGTCAGTTCGCTCTGGTAGGCAAGCTGTTGCGCCAGGCCCTTGATCGACAGGCTGGCGGCCAGCGTCGGCCACTCTCCGGTGAACACGGGCGGCGTGCCGTCTTCCGCGGCTGCGGGCGGACGCGGCGGAACAGCCTTGGCCACGGGACGCGGGCGAGGTGCCTCGGGCGCGGCAGCTTCGGGTTTCGATGCGCGCGCCGGCGCTGCTGCCTTCGGCGGCAGGCTCACGGGCTCGTTGTCATAGGGACCAAAGACTGGCAGATCAGGAGGCAGGTCTTCCCACGGCGGGATGTCGCTGCCGCCCGATGCCTCCCACGGAGGCACGCTTTCGGGTTCCGGGGCAGGCTTGCGGGCCGGTGCCGGCGGTGCGGGCCTTGCCGCGGGCGCAGGCCGGCGGCGAGAGGGCGCCGCACGCGGATGCCGCCACCAGGCCTTGAATGAATCGCGGCGTGTTGCCATGACTTGTCTCCTCGTTATAGTGTGTCGGGCGCCGCGGCGTGTCTTGCTGCGGCCTTCGGCGCTCTTGCCTGCCTCTCGCAGGCGGCGGTCAGAAAATATGCTTGATGC
>LRMT01000178.1 GCA_001725945.1 Cupriavidus sp. UYMMa02A
CCGCGCTGCCGCGCAGGCACAGTTCCAGGCGCAGGCGCGCATCCACGTCCTGGCGCAACTGATGCGGCTGCGCGCGCGGCGTGCGATGCGCGGCTGGTGACGCCCGAAGTCGGGCAAGAGGGCGCCAAGCTGCGCACCTTCGTCGACCTCGCGGGCGAACTCGCGGCGAACGGCCACAAGGTGCTGGTATTCAGCCAGTTCGTGGATTTCCTGCAGTTACTCAAGCGCGGGCTCGAGCGTGCAGGCCTGGCGCTGCAGTACCTGGATGGTGCCACGCCGGCCACGGAGCGCACGCGGCGCGTGGCCGCGTTCCAGGCGGGCGAGGGCGATGTCTTCCTGATCAGCCTGAAAGCCGGCGGCTTCGGCCTGAACCTGACCGCGGCCGACTACGTGATCATCGCCGATCCGTGGTGGAACCCCGCCGCGGAAGACCAGGCCATGGGCCGCGCCCACCGCATTGGCCAGCAGCGGCCCGTCACGGTGTACCGGCTCATCACCGCGGGCACCATCGAGGAACGCATCGTCGAACTGCACAAGGACAAGCGCGCGCTGGCCGACGGCTTGCTCGATGCCGATGAAGACGCGGCATCCGGCATCTGCGCGCCACTGCCCGACGTGGACGAACTGGTGGGGCTGCTGCGGCGCTGAGCGTTGTCCGGATGCACCATATGCCGGCACGGCATACCTTCAAGTGAACTCGGTCGTTGGTTTTGTGGCGAACATTGCTATCGTGTGGCTTCGGCCCAGGGCGCGAAGACCTTGGCTCGTGACGGCGCCGCTCCGCTTCCATAGTGATCGGCGCCCTTGTCTACCAATTTCCACGACGGTGCCCCTATGTCCAGCCTGCCTCTGCGCTTGTCTTTGCGTTCCGCCCTCCAACTGACCGCCGGCTTGGCCGCGGCCTGCGCCATCGCCGCACCCGTGCATGCGCAAGGCGAATGGCCGACCCAGCCGGTGACCATCCTGATGGGCTTCACCGCTGGTTCGGGCGTGGACATGGTGGGCCGCACGCTGCAGGAATCGCTGCAGAAGTCGCTCAAGACCACCATCATCTACGACTACCGTCCGGGCCGGCGGCAACGTGGCCTCGGAAGTCGTGGCTCACGCCAAGCCGGACGGCTACACGCTGCTGCTCGGCACCGCCGCCACGCATGGCATCAACCCGGCGCTGTACAAGAGCCTGCCATTCGATGCCGACGCCGATTTCACGCCGATCGCCCCGCTGGTCGAAGTGTCCAATGTGCTGACCATCAATCCGGCTGTGATCGACGTGAAGTCGGTCAAGGAATTCATCGAGAAGGTCAAGGCCAATCCGGGCAAGTTCAACTACGCGTCCACCGGCAACGGTACCGGCACGCACCTCGCGTTTGCCGAGTTCAACGCGCGCGCGGGGCTCGACATGGTCCATGTCCCGTACAAGGGCGGCCCCGACGCACTGCAGGCCGTGCTCAAGGGCGAAGTCTGCTGCATCTTCAACCAGGTCCAGAGCGTGCTGCCGCAGTATCGTGCGGGCAAGGTGCGCCTGCTCGGCGTGACCACGAGCAAGCGCGTGCCCGTGATTCCGGAAGTGCCGACCATCGCCGAGAACGGCGTGCCCGGCTTCAACAGCACGATCTGGTTCGGCTTCTTCGGGCCGAAGGGGCTGGACCCGAAGATCGCGCGCAAGATCAACGATGCGGTGAAGGTCGCGCTGGAAAACCCGGCCATTCGCCAGAAGCTGATCGAGGCGGGCAATTCGCCGCGTGTGGAAAGCGTGGACCAGTTCCGTGCGACGGTGAAGGCGGATCGGCAGAAGTGGGCGGGGGTGGTGAAGACGGTGGGGGCTTCGATCGACTGATGGGGATGGGTCGCCTTGCCCTCGAGCGGTTGATCGGGGCAAGGCAGCTTCAGGCGTCAAGCGTCCCGGCATATGACCGTGTGCAAATGGGCGGAGCACATGCCAGCGTAGTGATAGATCTACTGAAGTAGTCTGCTCCGTTATCGTTGCCAGATTCTGATGCTACAGAGCGTGATTAGAAATGGATGAGCGCGCGCCGTAGCAAGCCGACCTGATGAGCATATGCCAGCCAGAACATCGTGAGAATCGCAAGCTCCATACATGACAAGAGAACTACCTTTCGCTTGAGCGTGGTCGACCAGCAACGTAGTCCCCGCAGCAAAGGGAGTTCCCAGATAGATGGGAAAGTTCAAGTTCTGCATCCAGGTGGGGCATCCTTCAGCGCATGCTGGAATATTCCACACCGTGGCGGCATAAGCCGGGATCAGTAGTAGAAGGCATCCCGCGGCAAAGCGACGATGAAGAGCCCAATTTTCTTTGCGAGCCGATTCATTTGGACCCCATCATCGGATGCCGGAAAGCCAAATTGTCCTGGCTAGCCCAAGATCAGAGTAGAGAGTGGGAAAGTAGTGAACGCCCAGGCGGAACCTCAAGAGATTGGCAAGAGCACCTGAAATTCCGTTGCTCGTAAGTGTTTCGCCATTCCACAAATCGATGTGCCCTCCCGAAGCGGAGTCGGCCGATTCATTATCGCGTTCCCAGTATTCACCAAAGAAGATAATCCCGGTTCGGCCTCGCACTTTGGTCTGCCAGTCAGGCCCTGTGACCACATCCGGCCTTTCCGGTAATCCCGCAAACGGCGTCAGACACAACCACTGAGCCATCTCGTCCGCACGTGTGGCAGTCGGTTTTCCGTCCAGAAGGATGCGGCCGAGCGTTGATTTCCCACGGCCTGGCCTGACCGTTTTCTGCGAGAAGGATTTCATGTCGATGCCGATACGATGCAGGGTTGCACTGAGCCGGATGGCACACTGGTTGGTGTGAGTCCTCTCGGGATCGCTATAAGGCTTACCTGTGACGTAGTTATCCCAGAGTTGTCGGAATGTGACTGGCTGTATCTTCAGGTTGAGGGTCGAGCCCGCATCGGGGTTCGTCCGGACAGTACGCCTGCCCGCCGCGGGTAGCGATTGCGCCGGCATGGTCAGCCTCGCGCCAGGGCATCATCGCCCCAAAAAACCTCATAGCGCCGAGGCTGTCCGTGGCGATGCGGGGCATCTGCCCGGCCGCGTCGAGCTTGCCGCTGAATCGGCGTCCATCAGCGGTTTCAATGAGAACGGCAACCCGGCAAGGCTGCCAGGCTGGCCGAGGTACGAAAGCTGACCCGCTTCGTCATAGTTCCCCGCTTCGCCGTGGAAATCGGTTTGGACAGGATGCTTGGCGAATCCTTGCGCAATAAGTTCGTCATGCGTCAGGACATGAGCCATGCCTGTCATGGAGTGAATCAGTCGCGGTGGCGGATCGCATCGGCAAATGCAGAGATCGCCATCAAGGGCATCCTTCCGGCCATGGTACGAGTTGAGGTGCCGAGGGCCGACGCAAAGGATATGACCCGTAGTCTTGCAGGCGGGGCACCAGACGGCGTCGCCCTCCAGTGCAAGCGGTACGCCCATCTGGGTCATGCGGCCATCGGTGGCGCCAACAACGATGCCATTGCTGGTGGTCTTGTCACCTTGTACGAGGTTGTACCGGGTGTGTTGATGCATGGGATGCTCCTTCATTGTCTGCGAAGAGGGCGCATCCATGCGTATAGCGCTGACGAGGCGCGATTGGAATCGGCGGATTCCTAAAGTTACCTGCGGACTGGCTTGAAAGAAGCAGGTGTCGGGATCGCCTCGGCTCTCCCCTCAGCAGGAGCAGGGGCTCAGGAAATTCTCGCTAATCCATCACGAATTCGCGCAATCACGTTACCGAATGGTCAAAATGACTTGCAGAATTGGCATATGGTGATTTGCGCGAATGCAAGGATTGCTCATGCCGGCTCTCTCGTTGAGTCAAATATTGCGTCGTGCTTGCCCTCGAAGCATGGTGGTACCCGCTGTCCTGGATTTTACTTATGACGCAGGGATGAAATCCGTCACAGCGCCGGCTTGAATGCCGGTCGAATCGAGACATTAATAGCAGGGCCGTCGCCGTGAAGGCTTTCATCCAGAACGAGTCGATATGTCAATGAAGGCGTCATTGCTACCGAGAGCCTGTCGTTGCGCGAGTGGGCGCTGGAGATCCTTGAGAACTTGAGGCAACACGCGCGTCAACGACGGCTGCGACATAGCTCCGGAGTTCGTCATTGAGGTTGCACAAGGAAAGCATGCAAGACGAAACGCAACGGAAGCGTCAGCAGTGGTCCGATATCTTCGTCCAGTCCTCGGCGGCCTGGACACTGCTTCTTGTCATGGCGCACCAGGGAATTGTCGCTGCGTCGTCGCTGTTCCTCACGCGAACAATCGAGACATTCCAGATTGGCGGCGCTTATCGGCCTTATCTGCTGCTCTACGTGGTCACGATGCTCGTTCCCTACCTGCCCGGCTGCGTCTCGCAGGTAACGTTGCAGCAATGGATCAATCAAGCGCACCGCCGCTTCGCGTCTCGCCTTGCGAGCACCGCGTACGGCCGGGTGGACAAGTATCACGACAGCGCCCTGCGGGAAACCGTGGAATCGGTCCTGTCGCGCAACTCCTTCCTTGCGATCAAGGATTACCTGACCTTCATCCACGCCTTTATGGGGTTTGCGCTGAACAGCGCGCTCAGCATGCTGGTACTGTCCGCCTTGCTGCCGGGCCATCTTGCCGGCGGCTATCTTGCGAGCCTGGCACTGTCCCTCGTCCTGATCCTGATTCTCAGGCGAACCATCCGAAGGCATTCGGCCAAGGCGGAGAACGACTTCATCCGCTATAGCGAGTCGTTGCACCGGGGATGGGACAACTCAACACTAGGCAACCGATACAACTTCGAGTTCTGGCAGTTACGCTGCGAGCGGGATGCCACGCAATACTATCGGCAGTCGAATCACCTGCAATGGCTGAAGCAGGGTGGCAATCTCCTGCTGGCCATGATCGCGCTGCTTCCAACGGTCTATCTCATGCTTGCGGCCATCGCTGGTGCCGACCCGGCGCCGGCATTGGTTGCCGCTATCATCGTCAACCTCACACGGGTATTTCATATCCTCGGCTCGCTGAGCGCACTGGTGTACCAAATGCTGGACCTTTCAGCGATGAACGCGCGGCTGCGCGTGCTCTTTGATGCGGAGCGCAGTCTATGGAAGCGATCTCCTTTTCCTGATTGCCCAAGCGGAAGCATCACCATGAACGGCGCGCAAGTCACCGACTACCGGTCGGCGGCGACGACAGTGTGCGCCTGCGATCGCGGCCGCTTCACCGTCTGCGGGGACAATGGCGCCGGGAAATCCACGCTGTTGAGCACTCTGAAGCAGAGACTGGGGGATGATGCGATTCTCATACCCGCTCAGCATGGCAAGCTTGAATGGCAGCATCCGGGCGCGAGTTGTCCACGGGGCAAAGGACCCTGGCGCAGATGGAGGAAATTACTGCGCAGACCACTGCCCGCTACTTGTTACTTGACGAATGGGACGCGAATCTCGATCGCGGCAATAGGCAGGCCGTCAGCGAACTGCTAGACCTGCTCAGTCAGGGCAGGGTGATCGTCGAAGTGAGGCACTGAGGACCAGCGCTCAAAGGGACAATGATGGGATATCTTCCCGGCGCACTGGAAGGATTGTTGGACAGGGCGCTAGTCACAATGGTGTGCGGAGGCGAGTAAGTCGACGGGAAGCGCGGACAGCTCTACCCTCCAAACGCCGCAGCCGCCCGCTGCAGCCGATCCCTGACACCGGCCCATTCATGCCCTTCCGGTACCGGCTCAAACACCAGCCGCGTATAGCCCTGCTTGTCGAGCTTGCGCAGCAAGCGATATAGCTCTCGCGCATAGGCAGCGGCATCCGCGGGCGCTTGCACCCACGTGCAGCGCGCATCGTCGACGGGGGGCGCGCGCACCCAAGCCACGCGGGCATCGGCGGCAAGCGAGGGCAGTTGTGCCACCAGTTCGGCTGCATCGGCCAGCACCAGCGGCGTATGCGGGGCATAGTGCGCCTTGAGCGTGCCCGATGCGCGCGGAGCCGCGGCATCGGGCGGCAGCGGCGCTTCGCCGAGGACCTTCGCCATCATGGCCGGCGTGATCGCACCCGGCCGCAGCAGCACGGGGCCGATGCCCTGGTCCAGCCGCGACAGGTCGACGATGGTGGATTCGATGCCCACTTCCACGCCATCGCCTTCCAGTACATAGACCGCATCGCCGAACTCGTCGCGCACATGCTGCGCGGTGGTCGGGCTAACCTGGCCGAACTTGTTGGCCGACGGCGCGGCAATGCCGCCGCGGCCGCGCTTGAAGCGCGACAGCAGTGCCTGTGCGACGGGGTGTGACGGGCAGCGCAGGCCAATGCTGTCCTGGCCGCCGGCCACCGCCGGGTGGATGTGCGAGGCACGCTTGAGGATCAGCGTGAGAGGGCCGGGCCAGAATGCCTCGATCAGCTTGTTCGCTGCTTCGGGAACCTCGTCGACCCAGTAACCGATGTCGGCGCGTCCACCACATGCACGATCACCGGATGATTCGATGGCCGGCCCTTGAGCGCGAAGATGCGCGCCACGGCTTCCGGATTCTCGGCGTCGGCGCCGAGCCCGTAGACGGTTTCAGTGGGAAAGGCGACCAGCTGGCCGGCCTCCAGCAGGCGGACGGCTTCGTCCAGTTCGGCGGCCGTGGGCATGCGCGACATCGTGTTCCTTCGTATTCCTTGAAGCGGGCGGTACGGGAGAGTTTCAGAGCAGGATATGCAGCGCCTGGGCGGCGACCTCGAACGCCTGCTCGGCGGCCTTGCCGTGCTCGCCAATGCAGTTCACATGGCCCATCTTGCGCGACGGGCGCGCGTCGTTCTTGCCGTAGAGGTGCAGCTTGGCGCCAGGCTGCGCCAGCACTTCATCCCACGCGGGCGTGCGCTCCAGGCCGAACTCGAACCACACATCGCCAAGCAGGTTCAGCATCTTGCCGGCCGAATGCTGACGCGTGCTGCCCAGCGGCAGGCGCGCCATGGCGCGCACCTGTTGCTCGAACTGGCTGGTTTCGCACGCATCCATGGTGATGTGGCCGGAATTGTGCGGGCGCGGCGCCATTTCGTTGGCGATCAGCGAGCCGTCGGTGAGCACGAAGAATTCGATGCACAGCACGCCGACATAGCCCATTTCCGTGGCGATGGTGGCGGCGGCGGCGCGCGCGCGGCCGGCGATGTCGGCCGAAACGCTCGCGGACGGCATCGTCGTCGAGAACAGGATGCCGTCGCGGTGCACGTTCTCGGCCAGCGGCCAGGTGGCGGTGCTGCCATCGGCGGCGCGCGCCGCCAGCACCGAAACTTCGTAGGCCAGCGGCAGCATCTGTTCGAGCACGCACGGTACATGCTGCATGGCCTTCCATGCGGCGCGCACGTCCTCGCGCGTCTTCACGCGGGCCTGGCCCTTGCCGTCGTAGCCCATGCGGGCGGTCTTGAGGATGCCGGGCAGCACCGTGTCGGGCAGCTGGTCGACGTCCGCATCGTGCTGGATGACCCAGTGCGGGGCGGTCGGCACGCCGGTGCGCTCGGCGCACGAGGCGAAGAACTTCTTCTCGCCGATGCGGTTCTGCGCGATCGACACGCAGTAGCCGCGCGGCGCGACAACGCGCCGAGCTGTTCCAGCCGGTCCAGCGACAGCGACGGCACGTTCTCGAATTCCGTGCTGACGGCCTGGCACAGCCGGGCCATCTCGGCCAGCGCCGCCTCTTCGGTGTAAGGCGCGCAGATATGCTTGTCGGCCACGGCGCCGGCAGGGCTGTCCTGGTCCGGGTCGAGCACGCAGACGCGATAGCCCATGCTCTGCGCCGCATGCGTGAACATGCGGCCAAGCTGACCGCCGCCGAGCATGCCGAGCCAGGCGCCGGGCAGGATTGGCGCGCTGGGGTTGTCGACGCCGAACTCGCGCGCGACTCCGGCGTGTGGGCTTCGGAGAGGTAGGGATGGATATCGGTCGGCATTGCTCGGTTCCGTGGTTTCCGGGGGTTACAGCGCGATGATTACAGCGGCAGCGTCATGGCGCGCGCAGCTTCGGTCTGCTTCGCGCGGAACGCTTCCAGCGCGCTGGCCAGCGCGTCGTCGGTGGTGGCCAGCGTGGCGATGGCATGCAGCGCCGCATTGGCGGCACCGGCTTCGCCGATCGCGAACGTCGCCACCGGCACGCCCTTGGGCATCTGCACGATCGACAGCAGCGAGTCCTCGCCGCGCAGGTACTTGGACGGCACCGGCACGCCGAACACCGGCACGATGGTCTTGGCGGCGATCATGCCCGGCAGGTGGGCGGCGCCACCGGCACCGGCGATGATCGCGCGGATGCCGCGGCCGCGCGCGGTCTCGGCATAGCGGAACATGTCGTCGGCCATGCGGTGCGCCGAGACCACCTGCGCCTCGAACGGCACGCCGAAGTCCTTCAGCATGGCCACGGCGTGCTGCATCACGTCCCAGTCGGAACTGCTGCCCATTACGACGCCGACGAGCGGCTTTTGCGTATTGCTCACTTCAAAATCCTTCCTTGTTTGCTCCCCTCTCCCGCTTGCGGGGAGGGGCCGGGGGAGAGGCGGCGCGTCTTGAGGCGTGGCGCCTTGCTAAACCACCCCTCTCCCCGGCCCTCTCCCACTGAGGGGAGAGGGAGAACACCATTGGCTTGTCAAAAGCGGCGGGAAAAAACTTACTGCAGTTCTTCACCCGTGAGGCGCGTCAGCGCCTCACGGTACTTGGCCGCGGTCTTCTCGATCACATCATCCGGCAGCTTCGGCGCGGGCGCGGTCTTCGGCCACGGCTTGCCGTCGATGCGCGTGGCTTCGAGCCAGTCGCGCACGAACTGCTTGTCGAACGACGGCGGGTTGGTGCCCACCTGGTACGAATCGGCCGGCCAGAAGCGCGACGAATCGGCGGTCAGCACTTCGTCCATCAGCGTCAGGGTGCCGTTCTCGTCCAGGCCGAATTCGAACTTGGTGTCGGCGATGATGATGCCGCGCGTGGCCGCGTACTCGGCCGCTTCCTTGTACAGGCGGATCGAGATCTCGCGCATCTGGCGGGCCAGGGCGATGCCGATGCGTTCTTCCACTTCGCCGAACGAGATATTTTCGTCGTGCTCGCCCATCTCGGCCTTGGCAGCCGGGGTGAAGATCGGCTCGGGCAGCTTCTGCGCGTTCTGCAGGCCGGCCGGCAGTTCGATGCCGCAGACCTTGCCCGTCGCCTGGTAGTCCTTCCAGCCGCTGCGGCCAGGTAGCCGCGCACTACGGCTTCCACCAGGATCGGCTTCAGGCGCTTGACCACCACCGCGCGGCCCTCCACCTGCGCGACTTCCTCTGGCTTCACCACGGTTTCCGCGGCGATGCCGGTCTCGTGGTTCGGCACGATATGCGCGAGCTTGCGGAACCAGAAGTTCGCCATCTGGTTCAGCACGCGGCCCTTGTCGGGAATCGGCTCGCCCATGATGACATCGAAGGCCGACAGGCGGTCGGTGGTGACGATCAGCAGCTTGTCTTCGCCGACGGCGTAGTTGTCGCGCACCTTGCCGTGGCCGAGCAGCGGCAGGGAAGTGATGGAGGACTGGTAGAGAGCGTTGGACATGATGTAGTTGGCGTATCGCCGTCCGGTTTGCTCCCCTCTCCCGCTCGCGGGAGAGGGGCTGGGGGAGAGGGGGAGCGCATCAACGGGCGCCGTGGCACGGGCAACCGCCTGCCCTCTCCCCCGACCCCCTCTCCCGCAAGCGGGAGAGGGGAGAAAACAATCTGGGGCTTCGTGCGGTAGCGAAGCCCCAGGCGTCAGCGTCGGCCCCGCCGAAGCGGGGTCAGTCACTGCTTACTGCACAACCTGGGCAAGCTTGCCCGACTTGTACTGGCCGGCGATATCCGTCAGCGACACCGGCTTGATCTTGCCGGCCTGGCCTTCGCAGCCGAAGGCGATGTAGCGCGCCTTGCACACTTGCTTGGCGGCTTCGCGGGCCGGCTTCAGGTATTCGCGCGGGTCGAACTTGCTCGGGTTCTCAGCGAAGAAGCGGCGGATCGCGCCGGTCATGGCCAGGCGGATGTCGGTGTCGATGTTGATCTTGCGCACGCCGTACTTGATGGCTTCCTGGATTTCCTCGACCGGCACGCCGTAGGTTTCCTTCATGTCGCCGCCAAACTTGCGGATTTCTTCCAGCAATTCCTGCGGGACCGACGACGAGCCGTGCATCACCAGGTGGGTGTTCGGGATGCGCGCGTGGATTTCCTTGATGCGGTTGATCGCCAGGATGTCGCCGGTGGGCTTGCGCGTGAACTTGTAGGCGCCGTGCGACGTGCCGATGGCGATGGCCAGTGCGTCGAGCTGGGTGCTTGACGAAGTCGGCGGCCTGCTCCGGATCGGTCAGCAGCATGGAGTGGTCCAGCTTGCCTTCGGCGCCGATGCCGTCCTCTTCACCGCTTCGCCGGTTTCCAGCGAGCCCAGGCAGCCAAGTTCGCCTTCGACGGTCACGCCGATCGCGTGCGACAGCTGCACGACCTTGCGGGTCACGTCGACGTTGTACTCGTAGTCGGCCGGCGTCTTGCCGTCTTCGCGCAGCGAGCCGTCCATCATCACGGACGAGAAGCCCAGGTCGATCGCGGCCTGGCAGATGGCCGGCGACTGGCCGTGGTCCTGGTGCATGACGACCGGGATGTGCGGATAGGCTTCGACCGCCGCCTCGATCAGGTGGCGCAGGAAGTGTTCGCCGGCGTATTTGCGGCGCCTGCGGAGGCCTGCATGATCACCGGGGCATTGACCTCGTCGGCCGCCTGCATGATGGCCTGGACTTGCTCGAGGTTGTTCACGTTGAATGCCGGCAGACCATAGCCGTTTTCGGCAGCGTGGTCGAGCAGCTGGCGCATCGATACGAGTGGCATGTCAAAACTCCTGAAGGTAAATGGGGTGTCTCTGAATCTTGTTTTGCTGGCAGGTTTCACCGCGGTTGCCGGACAGGCCATTCTTGACGGCTTGCGTCGTGCCTCTGCCTGCCGCCGCACACATGGCTTCAACTTCCCACCCTCACGATCTTGAGGGTGTTGGTGCCGCCGGGCTGGCCCATGGGCTCGCCGATGGTCAGCACGATGAAATCGCCGCGCTGCACCACGCCCTGCGCGAGCAGCAGCTCTTCGGCTTGCTCCAGCGCCGTGTCGCGGTCGGTGCTGGCATCCAGCGGCAGCGGCACCACGTTGCGGTAGAGCTGCATCTTGCGCTGGGACGCCACATTGGGCGTCATCGCGTAGATCGGCACGTGAATGCGGTGACGGCTCATCCACAACGCGGTCGCGCCCGAATCGGTCAGCGCGGCGATTGCCTTCACCTGCAAATGATAGGCGGTGAACAGCGCACCCATCGCCACTGACTGGTCGATGCGCGAGAAGGTCTGGTTGAGGAAGTCCGTGTCGAGCTGCACGACTTCGGACTTCTCGGCCTCGAGGCACACGGCGGCCATGGCCTCGACGGTTTCCACCGGGTAGCGGCCCGCGGCGGTCTCGGCCGACAGCATCACGCGTCGGTGCCGTCCAGCACGGCGTTGGCAACGTCGGATACCTCGGCGCGCGTCGGCACCGGGTTCACGATCATGCTTTCCATCATCTGCGTCGCGGTGATGGTCAGCTTGTTGGCCTCGCGCGCGAGACGGATCATGCGTTTTTGCAGCGCCGGCACGGCGGCATTGCCGACTTCCACGGCCAGGTCGCCGCGCGCCACCATGATGCCGTCCGATGCGAGCAGGATTTCCTCGAGCACGCCGGGATTGATGGCTTCGGCGCGTTCGATCTTGGCGATCATCCGTGCCTTTTGGCCATGCGGCTGGCCGGCCACGGCAGCCAGCTGGCGCGCCATTTCCATGTCGGTGGCGTTCTTCGGGAAGCTCACCGCGACATAGTCCGCGCCCAGGGCCATGGCGGTCTTGATGTCTTCCATGTCCTTGGCCGTCAGCGCCGGTGCCGACAGGCCACCGCCCTGGCGGTTGATGCCCTTGTTGTTGGACAGGTCGCCGCCGATGCGCACGGTGGTGAAGATCTCGCTGCCGAGCACACGGTCCACCACCAGCACGATCAGGCCGTCGTTGAGCAGCAGCACATCGCCCGGGCCCACGTCGCGCGGCAGGTCCTGGTAATCCAGGCCGACACGCTGTTCATTGCCGAGCTGGCACGATGCATCGAGCACGAACGGATCGCCCGGCTTGAGCGTGACCTTGCCGTTTTCGAACTTGCCCACGCGGATCTTGGGGCCCTGCAGGTCGGCCATGATGGCGACCTCGCGCCCGCACGCCTGAGCGGCCTCGCGCACGAGCAGGGCGCGGTCGATATGGTCCTGCGCGGTACCGTGCGAGAAGTTCAGCCGTACCACATCCACCCCGGCCGCGATCATGCGTGTCAGTACTTCCCGCGAGCTGGAAGCGGGGCCGATGGTGGCGACAATCTTGGTCGAGCGGGTCATGGCGGGGGGATCCTTGTCCTGACGCTGGCCAGCCTGGCCTCAGCCCGCGGCGCGTTGCTCCAGCACTTCGAATGCGGGCAGCGTCTTGCCTTCCAGGAATTCCAGGAAAGCGCCGCCGCCGGTCGAGATGTAGCCGATGCGGTCGCAATGCCGTACTTGGCGATGGCGGCGAGCGTGTCGCGCGCCGGCGATCGAGAATGCCTTGGAATCGGCGATCGCCTGGGCCAGCACCTTGGTGCCGTTGCCGAACTGGTCGAATTCGAACACGCCGACCGGGCCGTTCCAGACGATGGTGCCTGCGGCCTTCAACTGCTCGGCCAGCAACGCGGCGGTCTTCGGCCCGATGTCGAGGATCATGTCGTCATCGGCCACGTCCTTGACGTCCTTGACCGTGGCGGCCGCGGTGGCGCTGAATTCCTTGGCGCATACGACGTCGACCGGGATCGGTACCGAGGCGCCGCGCTTGGCCATGATGTCGATGATGGTCCTGGCGTCGCCGACCAGGTCGCTTCGGCCAGCGACTTGCCGATCTTCAGCCGGCAGCCAGCATGAACGTATTGGCGATGCCGCCGCCGACGATCAGGTTGTCCACCTTGTCGGCCAGCGACTTCAGGATGGTCAGCTTGGTCGACACCTTGGAGCCGGCCACGATGGCCACCAGCGGACGCGCGGGCTGGCCCAGCGCCTTGCCCAGCGCGTCGATCTCGGCAGCCAGCAGCGGGCCGGCGCAGGCGATCGGGGCGTACTTGGCGATGCGTGGGTGGTGGCTTCGGCGCGGTGGGCGGTGCCGAACGCGTCGTTTACATAGACGTCACACAGCTTGGCCATCTTCTGGGCCAGTTCGTCGCTGTTCTTCTTCTCGCCCTTGTTCACGCGGCAGTTTTCCAGCAGCACCACCTGGCCAGGCGCGACTTCCACGCCATCGACCCAGTTCTGCACCAGCTTCACGGGCTTGCCCAGCAGTTCCGACAGGCGCGTGGCGATCGGGGCCAACGAGTCGGCGGGCTTGAATTCGCCCTCGGTCGGGCGGCCCAGGTGCGACGTGACCATCACGGCGGCGCCGGCGGCGAGGCAGGCCTCGATGGCGGGCACGGACGCGCGGATGCGGGTGTCCTCGGTGATATTCCCGGCGTCGTCCTGCGGCACATTCAGGTCGCGCGGATGAAGACACGCTTGCCGGAGATCTTGCCTTGGGAGATGAGGTCGGATAGACGCAGGACGGAGGTCATGAGGGTGTGATGGCGCGAGATTTCGCTGAAATTTCGGGGAAACAACCATTTTACCTGATCGTGGTCATTGCTTAGCCAGTTCAGACCCGGCGCTGCGTGGTTGTGCTGTGTACCGCACAATGGTCGGCCCTCATGTGCGATGAACGCGGGCGACCCCACGAAAGCAGGGTGTCGGGTGCGCCCTGCTTGCGCCCCGAGTGGGTTAATGTTTGCAAAGTCTGCAAGGGCAGACACGTAAAGCTAACAGAGCCGGTCAAATAGCGGCCATAACAATAAGCCTGCCGGGCGAGCCACAAGCATGCCGGGCGGACAACTCGTCGTGGATGCAGGGGATGCAGATGAACGAAGCGGACATGCACGGAGCGATCCGTGGCTTGTACGAGGGCATTCTTGACGCTGGTGCGTGGCAGCAGAGCCTGCGCACCCTGACCGAGATGGCGGGAACCGCGCACGCGTCCATGATGGTGTGGGACACCGTGCGCGACCAGGTCAGCGTCAACGAGATCGTCAATCCGGTGCCGGAGCTGTTTACCGAGTACGAATCGGAGTTCCAGGCCATCGATCCGGCCAAGCGCTTTGCGCCGCGCATGAAGCCGGGCGAATGGTATATCGACGCGCGCGACCTCGGCGAAGGCGCCATGTCGCGCCACCCGTTCTACCGCGACTTCTTCCATCGCTTCGACCTGCGATCCTACGTGGCGTGCCTGGTCGAGCGCCAGCCGCGCTATGAAGTCTATTTCTCGATGCAGCGCGCCATGTCGCAGCCGGTGTTCTCGGCCGACGATGCGCGCGGGCTGTCCTGGGTGATCCCGCACATGCGCGGCGCCATGGCCCTGCGCGACCGCACGCAGAGCCTGTCAGTGCTGGCGAACCTGTCGTCGCAGCTCGTGGAGCGCCTGAGCTTTGCGCTGCTGGTCATGTCGCCGCGGCGCCAGGTGCTGATGAGCAACCGCGCCGGCGAGCAATGGGCGCGCGCCTGGACCCGGCCGGCAAGGTCGCGGATGGACGCTGTCGCGCCCGTTTGGCGACATGCTGCAGGCCGCGTGCGACCCGCAGCACGCCACGCGCGCAG
>LRMT01000179.1 GCA_001725945.1 Cupriavidus sp. UYMMa02A
TGGCCGGCCGGGGAGGGCGGCGGCACGCTACAGCTCGAGCATGCAGCGCGGGACATCCGTGGGCGACGGTGAGGGCCAGTGGCTGCGGTGCCGCTGTCGGGGCCGCTGGCCGCGGGCTACCGCGTGCGCCGCACGGTGACGGCGCAAGAGCAGGCGGTGGCGGGCAAGTGGTCGCGCGGCGACACCTACCGCGTGAAGCTCGACATCGACGCGCAGGCCGACATGACCTGGGTGGTGGTCAGCGACCCGGTGCCTGCGGGCGCGACGATTCTCGGCAGCGGCCTGGGCCGCGATTCGCAAATCGCCACGCGCGGTGAACGGCGCAAGGGCATGGCCTGGCCGGCCTATACCGAACGCACGCCGCAGGCTACCGCGAGTACTACGAGTACGTGCCCAAGGGCGCCATCTCGGTCGAGTACACGGTGCGCCTGAACAACGCCGGCGACTTCGCGCTGCCGCCGACGCGCGTCGAAGCGATGTACGCGCCGGACGTGTTCGGCGCCGCGCCGAATGCGCGCCTGGCCGTCGGGGCCCGCCCATGAGCTGGCTTGCCCTCATGATGCCGGCGCGCGTACGCGAATGGTGGCTGGCCGGCGCCATGGCGGGCGTGGTCTACGGCGCGTTGCTGGTGCAGGTATCGATGGAGCTGCCGGATGGCGCGCCGCTGACCGGCCAGATCGCCCTGCAGCCCGCGTGGAAGACGGCGATGGCCGTCATGCTGGCGCGTGCCGCATGGTTCCATCGGCCGCTTGTCGAGCGGCGCTGGCTGGTGGTCGCGCTGGTGTGCTCGGCGCTCGGAGATTTCCTGCTTGCGGTGCCGGCGCTGCGTATTTCCTTCGTGGGCGGGCTCGGTGCGTTCCTGCTGGCGCACCTGGCCTATCTGCGCGTGCTGGTGCCGCTCGCGGGCGACTGGCGTCCACACCGGCTGATTGCCAGCGGCGCGATGATCGGCGTGGCCGGCACGCTGCTGGGCCGCTTCTGGCCCAACCTGGGTACGCTGGCCGGACCGGTGACGGTCTATGTGATCGTGCTGGCGGCGATGGTATGCAGCGCGCTGGTGGCAAGGCTGCCCACGCCGTTCACCGCGCTCGGTGCGCTGTGCTTTGCGGCGTCGGACATGATGATCGGCATCGCACGTTTCTGGTGCCATTCGAGAGCTTCCAGCTCGGGATCTGGTGGACGTATGCGGCGGCGCAGGTTTTGATTGTGGCGGGGATTGTGGCGAATCGGGGAGAGCGTGGGGAATGAAGTGGCTCCTGCGCATGCTTGCGGCGTGTAATCCACGGGTGGTTTGCTCCCCTCTCCCGCAAGGCGGGAGAGGGGCTGGGGGAGAGGGCCGGCGCACCACGAAGCAGATGCATTCGTTCTTGGCACGCA
>LRMT01000180.1 GCA_001725945.1 Cupriavidus sp. UYMMa02A
GCTCATGATCGTCGCCACCATCGCGCCGGTCAGACGGAACGCCGCGCGGCCCGAGAACACGTGGCAGGCGACGAACGCCGCAGCCATGATGTAGACCGCCACCAGGATGCCGACCAGACGGTCGCAAATGCTGGTGCTGGGCCGCGGCCCGGGACTGGCCGTCGCGCAGGAGGCTGCGCTCAAGCTCAAGGAAACCTCCGGCATCCAGGCCGAGGCGTTTTCCGGCGCGGAAGTGCGGCATGGTCCGATGGAGCTGATCGGCGCAGGCTATCCGTTGCTGGTATTCGCCCCGCGCGGGCCCGAACAGCAGGGCTTGTTGACGCTTGCGGCGGAAATGCGCGCGCGCGGCGCGCGCGTGCTGCTGGCCGCGCCATCTGGCACGGTTGATGCGGACCTGCCGCTGGCCGAGGCCGCGCATCCGTTGCTCGACCCGATTGCCGCCATCCAGAGCTTCTATGTTGCCGCGGAGGCGCTGGCGCGCTCGCGTGGCCGCCATCCCGACCTGCCAAGGTACCTGAGCAAGGTGACCGAAACCCGCTGAGCCGGCTTCGCCACCGCCTGTCCTCAGACCGCATCCACGCCGGCGATCCGGCAAGCAAGGAGTCCGCCATGCCAAGCACACGATCCTCCCCCGTTCTCCGCCGCGCCGATGCCAGGCCACTGGACCTTGTCGTCTTCGGCGGCGCGGGCGACCTTTCGGCGCGCAAGCTGCTGCCGTCGCTGTACATGATCCATCGCGACGGCAACCTGCCCGACGGCACGCGCATCATCGGCGTGGGTCGCCACCCGTGGGACCGCGAGGCATTCACGCGCTTCGCCGACGAATCCGCGCAACCGTTCGTCGACGCGCGCTATCTTGATGCGGCCAGGTGGCAGGATTTCCTGCAACGGCTCGACTACGTGCGCCTGGACGCCAGCCAGCCCTCCGACTATCCGGCACTGTCGGCGGCGTTGCGCGAGGAGGCGCTGCGCGTCTATTACATGGCGATGCCGCCCGGGCTGTTTGCCGCTACCTGCGACAACCTGGCCGGCCACGGCCTGATCGCGTCGGACACCCGGCTGGTGCTGGAAAAGCCGCTGGGCGTGGACCTGGCCTCCGCCATTGCCATCAGCGAAGTCGTGACGCGTTACTTCAGCGAGGCGCGCACCTACCGCATCGACCACTACCTCGGCAAGGAGACAGTGCAGAACCTGATGGCGCTGCGCTTCGGCAATTCCATCTTCGAGCCGCTGTGGCGCACGCCGTTCGTCTCCAGCGTGCAGATCACCGTGGCCGAAACCGTGGGCGTAGGCTCGCGCGGCGGTTTCTACGACGAGGCCGGCGCGATGCGCGACATGGTGCAGAACCACCTGCTGCAGCTGGTCAGCATCCTGGCGATGGAGCCGCCCGCATCGCTCGATTCCGATTCCGTGCGCGACGAAAAACTCAAGGTGCTGCGCTCGCTGCGGCCGATGTCGCCCGAGGACGTGCGCCGCAATACCGTGCGTGGCCGATATACCGCGGGCGCAATTGCCGGCGAGCTGGTGCGCGGCTACCTGCAGGAAGACGGCATCCCGGCCGATAGCCGCACCGAGACCTTCGTGGCGATGCGCGCGGAACTCGGCACGTGGCGCTGGAACAAGGTGCCGTTCTACCTGCGCACCGGCAAGCGCATGCAGGAGCGCGTGACCGAGGTGGTGGTCCAATTTGCCGAGGTGCCACATTCCATCTTCGACGCCGGCAGCACGCTGCAGCCCAACCGCATGGTGATCCGGCTGCAGCCGGCGGAGTCGGTGCGGCTCACGCTGATGGTCAAGCAGCCCGGCGAGGGCATGAAGCTGAAGCCGCTGAGCCTGGCGCTGGACCTGGACTCCGCTTTCACCACGCGCCGCGCCGAGGCCTACGAGCGCTGCTGCTCGACGTGATCCGCGGGCGGCGCCTGGCGCTGTTCGTGCGGCGCGACGAGCTGCAGGTGCGTGGACCTGGGTCGATCCGATCCTGGAAGCGTGGCGCCAGCAGGATGAAGGACCGCGGCCCTATACGGCCGGCACGTGGGGCCCGGCGGCCTCGTCGGCATTCATGGCTCGCGAGGGCGTGCAGTGGTCTGAGGAGGCATGACGCGCATGCCGCTGAGCGAACGCCGCACCTGCGCGAGCTGCTGCACGAGCCGGGAGCTGGCTTCGCTGATGCCACGACGTCGGCGCTGTGGCCGTGGCACGTTAGCCGGCCGTCCGCAACGCGCGCCGGTATTGGATAGCCTCGCCCACGTGCGCCGCGGTCAGGACCTCGGCGCCTTCCAGGTCCGCAATCGTCCGGGCCACCTTGAGCACCCGGAAGTAGGATCGCGCCGACCAGGCCAGCCGGGCCATGGCGCCGCGCAGCAAGGCCTGGGCGGTCGGCTCCAGCGGGCAGTGCTGTTCGATCTCGCGCCCGGCCAGGTCGCTGTTGGGTTTGCCTTGCCGCGCCAGCTGGCGCTCGCGTGCAGCCAGAACCCGTGCGCGCACCACTTCGCTGGACTCACCCGCGGGTCCGTCCAGCATTTCGCCCTGGTCCTGGGCCGGCACCTCGATCTGAAGGTCGATCCGGTCCAGCAGCGGCCCCGAGATCTTTGACTGGTAGCGCCGGACCTGGTCAGGCGTGCAGCGGCACGCGCGTTCCGGGTGGCCAAGATAGCCGCAAGGACAAGGGTTCATGGCGGCCACGAACTGGAAGCAGGCCGGGAAGTCGGCATGGCCAGCAGCACGCGCGATGGTAATGCGGCCCGATTCCAGCGGCTCGCGCAGCACTTCCAGCACCTTGCGGTCGAACTCCGGGAGCTCGTCCAGGAACAGCACGCCGTGGTGCGCCAGTGAAATCTCGCCGGGGCGCGGATTGCCCCCGCCTCCGACCATGGCCGGGCCCGAAGCCGTGTGGTGGGGTGACCGGCAGGGCCGCACGCCCCATCTCGATGGCTTGAAGCCGCCCGGCGTCAGGCTGAGCACGGCGGCGGATTCGAGCGCTTCATCCAGCGACATGGGCGGCAACAGGCCCGGCAGGCGCTGGGCCAGCATGGACTTGCCGGTGCCGGGAGGGCCCACGAGCAGGGCCGAATGCTGGCCGGCGGCTGCGACTTCCATGGCGCGCCGCGCCTGCGCCTGGCCGCGCACGTCGCGCATGTCCGGTCCTGGCTCCGGAATCAGCGCGAGCGCGGCCGGTACGGCGCGGGCCAGGCGATGCTCGTGCGGCGGTGTGAAATGGCCGCAGACCTCGCGCAGCGTGGCGGCGCCGTGGACGGTCAGGTCTTCGATCAATGCCGCCTCGGCCCCGTTGCCGGCCGCCACCAGGAACGCGCGGGGCGTGCTGCCGGCAGCGTGCCGGGCGGCATTCTCGCGCGCCAGGCGCATGGCCATCGCCAGCGCGCCGCGTACGGGACGCAGGTCGCCTGACAGGGACAGCTCGGCGGCGAACTCGAACTGGTCGAGTTCCGCCGAGGGAATCTGGCCGCTCGCCGCCAGGATCCCCAGCGCAATCGCCAGGTCGAAGCGACCGGACTCCTTGGGCAGGTCGCGGGAGCCAGATTCACCGTGATGCGGCGGTTGGGGAATTCGAAGCCACTGTTGATGATGGCGGCGCGTACGCGTTCGCGGCTTTCGCGTACGCCGGTATCGGCCATGCCAACGATGGTGAAGACCGGCAAGCCATTGGCCAGGTGGGTTTCGACGCGCACGGGCGGCGCCTCGATGCCGGTGAGCGCGCGGCTGTGCAGGACGGCGAGACTCATGTCACGGAAGCAGTTGTGATGGAAGCGTTAACGAAAAAGGCCGCCGTGGAACGGCGGCCTTTCGGCAAGGGTCGGGCTGTGGACCGTGGCGTCATGCGCCCCCGGTGGTATCCACGCGCCCGGGCCCGGTGGAATCCCGGCGCGGCGCTCGAGCTCGGCCACGCGTTCTTCGAGTTCCTCCAGGCGTGCGCGCGTGCGCGCCAGCACCTGCGACTGCACGTCGAATTCCTCGCGCGTGACCAGGTCCAGCCGGGCGAAGCCCTGGGTCATCATGCTGCGCACATTCTTTTCGATGTCCCTTGCCGGCGAGTTGCGCAGTGCCTCGCTGACCTTGTTCTGCAGGTCGTTGAAGAGATCGGTCGGTTTCATGGCTTCTCCTTCGCGCACCGTGGTGGTGCCAATGCGGGGAATGACCTGCCGCATACCTCGCTTTCGCACAGGAATTGGGCGCCTTATTGCGGGCGGCCTGTCTGTCTGGCGTGGCGGCCGGTCATCTTCAGGCTTCGATTATCGCCCTTCAGACACGTGGGTGAAAGCATCGCCGCGCCGTCGTTCACAACTTTGACGTGATTCGGCTTTGATGCGAGGCAGATTCAAGCCGAATTTTGATCACGCTTCCTCCTGCAGGCGTGCTCGGACGCGCGGCTTTCACAAAGCTGGCACGGCTGTTGCAGTAGTGAGTTCGCCAGCATCACCGAAACCCTAATAAACGAAATCCGAGCCAAAAAGGAAAAGGAGAAGGAATTCATGAAGAAGTTGGCCCTTGCAGTCAGCGCGGTCGTTCTCTGCAGTTCCGCCGCCACCGCATTCGCCCAGACTGCGCCGGACGCGGCGGCCCCGGCCCCGGCCCCAGCCGCCGCTGAGCCTGCGTCCCCGCATACGTTCACGGCCAATGTCTCGCTGGTCAGCGATTACCGCTATCGCGGCATCAGCCAGACCAACCTGCGCCCGGCGATTCAGGGCGGGTTCGATTACGCGCACGAGAGCGGCTTCTACGTGGGTAACTGGAACTCCAGCATCAGCTGGCTCGAGGACGCCAACTCGTCCGTGTCGGCGCCGGTGGAGATGGACTTCTATGGTGGCTTCAAGAACACCTTCAAGGTGGCGGACCTGGAGTTCAACTATGACCTTGGCGTGCTCGAGTACTACTACCCGGGCGGCTACAACAACCCGCGCCCGTACACCACCGAACTGTACGCCGGCATCGGCTGGGGCCCAGTGTTCCTGAAGTACTCGCACGCCGTCACCAACCTGTTCGGCTGGGCCGACAGCAAGAACAGCTACTACGTCGACCTGAGCGCCAATGTGCCGCTGAACTTCTGGGACCTGACGCTCAACGCGCACGTGGGCTACCAGGGCGTGAACCACAACAGCGATGCCTCGTACACCGACTGGAAGATCGGCGTAACCAAGGACCTGGGCAAGGGCTTCGCGCTGGCGGTGGCTTACGTGGACACCAACGCCAAGGAAATCGCCTACACCAGCGCCAACCGCGGGCGCTATCTCGGCAAGGCCGCAGCCTGGGCGTCGATCACCAAAACTTCTGAAACTGCTGGAGGCGGGTGGACCTGATTCAGGTCCGCCGCTAGGAGATATCTGATGAAACTCATCATCGCAGTCATCAAGCCGTTCAAGCTCGACGAGGTGCGCGAAGCGCTGTCCGACGTTGGCGTGTCCGGCATCACCGTCACGGAAGTGAAGGGCTTCGGCCGCCAGAAGGGCCATACCGAGCTGTACCGCGGCGCCGAGTACATCGTCGACTTCCTGCCCAAGGTGAAGATCGAGGTGGCCGTGCCCGACGACGTGGTGGAGCGCGCCATCGAGGCCATCGAGAAATCGGCCCGCACCGGCAAGATCGGCGACGGCAAGATCTTCGTGGCGCCGGTCGAGCAGGTCATCCGCATCCGCACCGGCGAGACCGGCGGCGATGCCCTGTGACAGCACAACGACAAGAGGTTAAGCAAATGAAACCTGGTTCAAGCGAATCCTGACGGCGGGCGCGATGGCGCTGGCCATCGGTACGGCCGGCGTCGGCCTGTCCACCCATGCCGTCGCGCAGGACAAGCCGGCTGCAGAGGCTTCCGCACCGGCTGCCGCCGCGGCTCCCGCAGCGGCGCCGGCAGCG
>LRMT01000181.1 GCA_001725945.1 Cupriavidus sp. UYMMa02A
CCCCGAGGGCCGCGAGGCCCAGGTTGCGGTGCTGCCGCTGCAGTGGCCCGAAATCTCGCGGTCGATTGGCAGCGGCCCGCCGTGCTCGTCGCCGTGCATGAGGCCGGTACGCCGGCGCTCGGCATTGCCGGCGTGCTGCGCGAGCTGTATGGCCTGACGCCCGCAGAGACCCGGCTGGCCATGCTGCTGACCACCGGTATCGGCCTGCCCGAGGCTTGCGAGCAGCTCGGCATCCGGCGCGAAACCAGCCGCACCCAGCTCAAGTCGATCTTCACGAAGACCAGCACCGGCACGCAGGCCCAGCTTGCGCACCTGCTGACGCGCCTGGGGGTGATCCTGGGGACAGGGCAAACCGGCCAGGCGCCGTCAGGCGAGCAGCCGTAGCGCGGTGTAGACCGCCATGCCCACCGCGATCATCCCTACCATGCGGCGCGTGAACAGGTAGAACAGCGCCGCGCTGGCGCCGGCCACAAGCTTGAAGTTGGACGGCGACAGCGTGAAATGCCCCTGCCAGGTCATCAGGTCGGCAGGATGATCGCCGCCAGCGCGGCCGCCGGCGCGTAGCGCAGCGCGCGCTGGAGCCGGTCTGGCACGGTCACGTGCTCGCCCGCCATGAGAAACAGCGCGCGGGTGACGATGGTGACCACGGCCATGCCGGCGAGCGCGATCCAGATCTCGGTGTGGCTCATGCCTGGTCTCCCTGTCCGGCCTGCGGGGCGGGCACGGCCTGTTTCGACGCCGGCGTGGCGGCCTTGCGACGGTGGATGCCGCGCAGCGTGGCGCGCGCGGCCAGTTCGTCGCTGGCCATGCCCGCCGCAATGGCGCCCACCACGGCCACCACCAGGCTCAGGCGGTAGGGCAGGTCGAAGCACAGCAGCGCCAGGATGGCCGATGCGGCCACCGCGAGCAGCGTCGAGCGCGAATTGATGGTGGCGATCATCACCGGGATCAGGGCCATCGTGCCCGCCAGCCCGAGCCCCCAGCTATCGGGGAACACGCTCGCGAGCAGGATGCCGATGATCGACGACACCTGCCACATGGCGAAGTTGACCAGCGCCATGCCCCAGAAATAGCCTTCCTTGCCTGGCTCGTAGCCCGGCGTGCTGTAGCGCTGCATGAAGTAGACGAAATGCAGGTCGCCGTTGAACGAGCCGAGCAGCGTGCGCCGCCACAGCGGCATATAGCTGAAGTGCGGCTGCAGCGCCGCGCTGAAGATAACGAAGCGCAGGTTGACCATGGCCGCGGTCAGCCAGATCGTCCACAACGGCAGCCCCGCCGCGAACAGCGGCAGCACGGCGAGCTGCGCGGACCCGGCATAGACCAGCAGCGACATGCCGATGGCCTCGGGCACCGTCATCACCGACTTGCTCATTGCCACCCCGGTGACCAGGCCCCAAGAGAACACGGCGGGCAGGGACGGCGCAAAGAACCGGACACCTTCGGCAAAGGCGGTGCGCTCGGCCGGTGCGATGCGATGCCAGAGGCGCAACCAGGCCGAGGGTTGTGGGGAAGTCATGGGCAATGTCGGGGGGAAACGCGCGGACGAGACCGGCGCAGCGGGGGCTGCCGGCATTGCACCATTATAGTGTCGGTTGCTGCGCTGGTAAGCGGGTGCTTAACAAAATCCCCGCCGGCGTTGGCCGGTCCCAACGCCCGCAGCTGCGACCCGCCGCTATCCGCCCTTCAGGGTGCGCCGCGATACACCCACTGCATCAGCGCGTCGTGTGCCTCCTGCGCCTGCGAGGCGTTGGGGTGGTTGATAAAGCTCACCACCACGTAGCGTTCGCCATTGAGCGCGTCCACATAGCCCGCCAGCGCGCGCACGTCCTGCAGCGTGCCGGTCTTCAGGTAGGCGTTGCCGGCCGCGTTGGCGCGCGTGAGGCGGTTGCGCAAGGTGCCGTCCACGCCGAGGATCGGCAGCGAATCGACCAGTGTGGGGCCGACATTGCTGGCTGCCGCCTGCTGCAGCAGCGCGCCATATCGTAGGCGCTGATGCGTTCCTCGCGCGACAGGCCGGAGCCGTTGTCGAGCACCAGTCCCGGCATGTCCAGGCCCTGGCGGCCCAGCCAGCGCTGCACCACGCGCGTGGAGCGCGCCGTGCTGGCCGGTCCGCCGCGATCCATTTCCGCGCCGATGGTCAGGAACAGCTGGCGCGCCATCACGTTGTTTGAATATTTATTGATGTCGCGCACGATCGTGCCGAGCGGCTGGCCGTAGTGGCGCGCCAGCAGCACCGCGCCACGTGGCACGGTGCCGCTGCGCAGCGCCGGCTGGTGCGTGAAGCGCCCGCCCGCTGCCTGCCACTCGGCAACGAAGCCGCCCCAAGTGAATTCGGCATGCGAAAGCGCGGCGATATTGAGCACGTGTTCGCCGCAATCGCTCGAATAGGCGCCCGAGAAGGACGCCAGCACCGTGCCGTCCGCCTGCGGCGCGACGGTCGGGGTGGCGCTGGACTGCCAGTCGCCGCAGCGGCCGTTGGTCAGCGTCAGGCGGTTGTCCAGGCGCAGTTGCGCGAGCGCGGGCGTGACCGAGACCGCGACGGTCTGGCTGGCGTCGTCGGGCGTGAGCGTGAACGACAGCGTCTTGAACGCGTACAGCAGGGCGTCCGGGCCGACGTTGTAGGCGCGCTGCACCTCGCCGTCGATGGTGCCGTTGCCGTTCAGGCCGTCGGCGAAGTAGCTGCGGTCGAGCACCAGGTCGCCGTTGATGGTGGTGGCCCCGGCCGCGCGCGCGCTGGCCACAAGCCTGGCCATTTCCTCGGGTACCAGCTTCGGGTCGCCGCGCCCGCGCAGGTAGACATTGCCGTTGACCATGCCGTAGCCGTCCGGCTGGCTGTCGGCATAGAGCGAGGTCTGCCAGCGGTAGTCGGGGCCCAGGAGCTGCAGGCCGGCAAAGGTCGTGACCAGTTTCATGGTCGACGCCGGGTTCATTGGCTGCTGGGCGTTCCAGCTTGCGCGCGCCTGCGGCGCGCCGATCTTCACGACATAGAAGCTCGCGGCGCTGGCCGGCACGTGCGCGCGCTGCAGCGCAGCGGCGACCGGGGCCGGCACGCCGGCGCGGACCAGCGCGCTATCGGCACGTGTGCTGGAGGAAGTCTTGACGGCCTTGGCCGGGCGGGCCAGGACGGGGGGCTGGAAGGCGGCGAGCAGCAGGGCGGCCGCGCAGAACAGTGTGATTCTTCTTGGCATGGCGGCCATGTTAACGCATGGCCCGGGGCTTGCGGATGACGCTCGGGTTAGTGCCGGGGCACCGGCTTCCTGTCACGCCGGACGCGGTGGTGCGAGGCGTGCCAGCAGCGACTTGAGCGTGGCCTGTTCCTGCTCGCTGAGTGCCGAGGCGACATGCGCATCATGCGCGACGACAGCCTGCTTGGCGGCCTCCAGCGTGCGCTTGCCGGTGGGCGTCAGCACCAGGCTGTAGGCGCGCCGGTCACCGGGGGCAGGGCGGCGCTCGACCAGGTTCATCTCCTGCAAGGCATCGACGAGCAGCACCGCGCCCGAGCGCGCAATGCCCAGGATGTGCGCCAGGTCGGTGAGTTTCAGCTTCGGGTTGCGGGAGATGATCACCAGCGCCGAAAACCGCGGCGGCGTGATCTGCCACTGCGCGAGCGACGCCACGAAATCCTCGTAGATGCGGATTTGCGCGCGGCGGATGGCATGGCCGATCAGGCTGTCGAGGATGCCGTAGTCGATATCCGGCACATGCGGATCGAAGCCGCTGTCGGCGGCTTTCGGCGTAGCGGCCGTGCCCGCTGCACGGGGCGGCATGCCGGCGGGCGTGCCTGACGAATCAGAGCTCATTTGAGAAGGTTCCAGTTGCCGTTCTCAATTGTCAGCATAATGCGCCCGCGTTGGTCAAAGCCATAGTGGCCTTGCGCACCGTAGTTGAGCACGCCGTGCGGCCCGGCAGCAGCCATCCCTGCGGGTTCAAGCCAAGTCTCGCTGTAGGCGTCGGCAAAGCCGATGTAGCCCATGGTTTTCACGCCGTTGGCCTTGGCCGTGGCGGCCAGCGCTTCGGCCATCAGGCGGACAGCGCAGCGGCTTGGCAATCGGATAAGCGACCAACGATGTTCATGGCCGGATACCAGGACCGCATCACTGTTCGGTCCGGCCGGACAAGGCGCCAGGGGCAATACCCGCGTGCGCGGGTGCGCTGTCAGCCGAGCGCAGCGCCGCCTTCGGTCTTGGCCTTGAGCGATGGCACAGGGAAGACGATGTCGTACAGCCAGTTGTAGACCAGCGCGTAGACCATGTAGAAGCCGGCCACGGCGATGTCCATGATCAGTGCGTCGAGCAGGCTGATGTCGAGATACCAGGCCACGGACGGCAGGAATACGATCAGCAGGCCCAGTTCGAACAGGACGGCGTGCAGCACGCGCACGAAGACCGACTTGCGCAGCTGTCCGGTGAAACGCAGCATGGCCTTGTCGAAGAGCACGTTGTAGAGGTAGTTCCAGCCCGCCGCGATCAGCGACGCCACCGCGCCGATCAGTCCCATCTGGTGCAATTCGTAGCCGAACACCCAGCTGGCGAGTGGCGCAAACGCGAGCAGGCCGATGACTTCAAAGCCGACGGCGTGGCGGATCCGGTCACGGGTGTTGCGCATGGGGCTCTCCTGCAAATGAAGCGATGGCCCGCAGTCTATCTGCTTTATCGAGAATGCCAAGTTAGGTAGTATCGTAAAACCGATACATCAAAGGCTGACCCGCCCATGTCTCTTTCGCTCGACCAGTTGCAGGCCTTTGCCGCGGCTGCCGAAACCGGCTCTTTTTCTGCTGCCGCGCGCCGGTTGGGCAAGGCCCAGTCGGTGATCAGCGCGGCCGTGGCCAATCTCGAAATCGATGTCGGCAATGCGCTGTTCGACCGGGCCGGCCGCTATCCCGTGCTGACGCCGGTCGGGGAGCGCCTGCTGGCGGAGGCGCGCGTGATCCTGGAGCGTTGCGAGCACTTCCGGGGGGTGGCCATGAGCCTTGGCGAAGGCGTGGAGACGCGGCTGGTGCTGGCGGTGGATGAGCTTTATCCCGAAGAAACGCTCGGCGTACTGCTTGAAGAATTCTCTGGCCGCTTCCCGGCTGTCGAACTGGAACTGCTGTTCCCGCTGATGGAGGACGTCAGCCGGCTGGTGCTCGAAGGCGGCGCTGATCTGGGCATCATGTGGCGGCAAGAGGTATTGCCGCCGGCGCTGGGCTTTCATGCGCTGGGCTGGGTGCCGATGCAGCTCGTATGCGCGCCCGATCATCCGCTGGCCGGTGGCCAGCGTATCGACTGGGAAGAACTCAAGCGCTATCGCCAGCTGATGGTTGCCACGCGGACCGACAGCGAGGAAAAGATGCGGCTGCGGGTGGCTTCGGATGTCTGGTGGGTCGAAAGCCAGTGGGTGATCGTTGAACTTGTGAAACGCCGGCTCGGCTGGGCGTTCGTGCCGTGGCACGTGGTGGCGAATTCGCCGGCGGCGGCGCAGCTTGTGTCGCCGCCGCTGGCGTTTCAGGAGCAGGACTGGCCGGTGGCCATGGAGCTCGTCTGGCTCAAGCAGCGACCGGCGGGCAAGGCGGCGCGCTGGTTGCGGGAGAGGATTTGTGGGCAGGTGTTGCCGCGGCCGAGTGGGGGGAGATGATTTGTGGACCCCCTCACTGCTTGCCGACCATACCGGTCCCCAATTCCCCCTGATTCCACCCACCCCCCACGCCTTGATCAACACAACACTGGCCGTGTACTGCCTCCCCATCAGCGTAAGCGCCGTCCGCTCCGCCGTATAGGCGGTGGTCTGCGCGACAAGCACATCGAGCAAGCTGGCGGTGCCGGCACGATACCGGTTGTTGACCAACGCCAGGGCGTCCCGCGCCGCCCGCACAGCATCGTTCTGCACCACAGACTCCTGCTCAAGCAGCCGCTGCGCAGCAAGGTTGTCCTCCACCTCCTGGAACGCCCCCAGGACAGTCTGCCGGTAATTGGCCACGGTCTGGTCATAGGCCGCCACAGCCTGCGCCTTGGCCGCGCTGCGCAGCCCGCCGTCGAACAGCGTGCCAGCCAGCCCCGCACCGATCGACCACACGCGGTCCGGCAGCGACATCCAGCGCGCGAGCGTGCTCGCAGTCAGGCCGCCGCTGGCCGACAGCGACAGCGTCGGGTAATACGCAGCCTGCGCCACGCCGATCTGCGCATTGGCGGATGCCATCCGGCGTTCAGCCGCACCGATGTCTGGCCGCCGCTCCAGTAGTTGCGAAGGCACGGCCACCGGCACGCGCGGCGGCGTGTTGGCGAAATCGGCCTGGCCGAGCGTCAGTTCCGAAGGCGGTTTGCCGACCAGCACCGCGATCGCGTGTTCAAGCTGCGCGCGCGTGATCTGGATATCGAGCTGTTGCGCCTGCGCGCTCTTGAGCTGCGATTCGGACTGCAGCACGTCGGAGCGCTGCGCGGTACCTGCCTTGTACTGGTTCTGCACCAGTTGCAACGACTTGGTGTAGTCGGCCACGGTGCGGTCCAGCAGCGCCTTCTGCGCGTCCGCAATACGCAGCAGGAAGTAGCTCTGCGCCAGCGTCGCCTGCGTGGACAGCAGCGTCGAGGCAAGGTCCGCCTGGCTCGCCTGTGCGCTCGCTTCGCTGCTTTCCACCTGGCGGCGCACCCGGCCCCAGACGTCGAGTTCCCAGGTGGCGCCGAGCGTGGCGCTCTGGCCGCTAAGCGTGTTGCCGCTCGCACCGCGCGCGCGCGATACGCCGGCCTGCGCGTCCACGGTCGGGAAAAACCGGCCCGTGCCGCCTGGAGCGAAGCCAGCGCCTGCCGGTACTGCGCCTCGGCAGCCTTGATGTTCTGGTTCGAGATCTGCACCTGCGACATCAGCGCGTCGAGCTGGCTGTCGCCGAACACCTGCCACCATTGCGGCCGGTCGTGGGCGTCCTGCGGCTCGGCGGTCTTCCATTCGCCGGTCCACGCCTCGGCGTCGGCGGGGGCTTCCTTGAAAGCGGGCGAGACAGGGCATCCGGCCGCTGGTAGTCGGGGCCCACGGCGCAGCGGCCAGCAGCAGCGCGCAGGCCAGCGGCACAGGGGCGCCAAGAGAGAGGAGGCGGGAAAGCGGGTTCATCTTCATCATCGGGATTCAGTGCCGGCTGCCGGTGCGGAGCCGTGCGGACCGCCGCGGCGGCGTTCGCGCCAGGCCTTCACTTTGAGGCGCCAGCGGTCCAGCGTGAGGTAGACCACCGGCGTGGTGTACAGAGTCAGCAGCTGGCTCACCACCAGGCCGCCGACGATCGAGATGCCCAGCGGCGCGCGCAGCTCGGCGCCGTCGCCATGGCCGATGGCCAGCGGTACCGCGCCCAGCAATGCCGCCATGGTCGTCATCAGGATCGGGCGGAAGCGCAGCAGGCACGCACGGTGGATGGCGTCGCGCGGCGACAGGCCTTGACGCCGCTCGGCATCGATCGCGAAGTCGATCATCATGATCGCGTTCTTCTTCACGATGCCAATCAGCAGGATCACGCCGATCAGCGCGATGATGCTGAACTCCGTCTTGAACGCGAGCAACGCAAGCAATGCGCCCACGCCCGCCGACGGCAGCGTCGACAGGATCGTCAGCGGGTGCACATAGCTTTCGTACAGCACGCCCAGCACGATATAGATCGTGATGATTGCCGCGAGGATCAGGATCGGCTGGCTCTTGAGCGAGTCCTGGAATGCCTTGGCGCCGCCCTGGAAGTTGGCCTGCAGCGTTTCGGGCGCGCCAATCTGCGCCATGGCGCGCTTGACCGCATCCGTGGCCTGCGACAGCGAGAACCCTTCGGCAAGGTTGAACGAGATCGTCGACGCCGCGAACTGGCCCTGGTGGTTCACGCCGAGCGGCGTGCTGGAAGGCATCACCGTGGCAAACGCCGACAGCGGCACGCGTCGCCCATTGCCGGTGACCACGTAGATGTCCTGCAGCGCGTGCGGACCTCGAGGTACTCCTGGCTCAGCTCCATGACCACGCGATACTGGTTGAGCGGGTTGTAGATGGTCGACACCAGGCGCTGGCCGAACGCGTCGTTGAGCACCGCGTCGACTTGCTGCGCCGTGACGCCGAGGCGCGATGCCGCGTCGCGGTCGATGATGACCGAGGTCTGCAAGCCCTTGTCGTTGGTGTCGGTATCGACGTCCTCGATGCCCTTGATGTTCGAGATCGCCGCGCGCACCTTCGGCTCCCAGTCGCGCAGCACCTGCAGGTCGTCGGACTGCAGCGTGAACTGATACTGCGAGCTGCTCTGCCGGCCGCCGACGCGGATGTCCTGCACGGGCGTCAGGAACAGGCTCGCGCCGGGCTCCTTGGCCAGCTTGACGCGCAGTCGCGCGATGATTGCGTCGGCGCTTTCCGTGCGCTGCGACAGCGGCTTGAGCGTGACGAACATCTGCCCGGTGTTGCGCTGCGATCCGCCGGTGAAGCCGGTGACGTTTTCGACGGCCGGGTCGGACTGGACGATCTTGATGAAGTTGTCCAGCTTGGGGCGCATGGCCTGGAACGAGGTGGCCTGGTCCGCGCGGATAAAGCCGATCAGGCGGCCCGTGTCCTGCTGCGGAAAGAAGCCCTTGGGCACGATCACGTACAGCCAGACATTGAGTGCCACCGTGGCCAGCAGGATCAGCCAGACCACCGCGCTGTAGCGCAGCGCCACGGCCAGCGTGCGCGCATAGCCGTCATGCAGCCACCGGAACACGCGCTCGCTGGCGCGGAAGAAGCGGCCCTGTTCCTCCTCGGGCACTGCCGGGCGCAGCAGCGCGCGCACATCATCGGCGTGGTGGTCAGCGATACCACCAGCGACACCAGAATGGCCACCGACAGCGTGATCGCGAATTCCTGGAACAGCCGCCCGACGATGCCCCCCATCATCAGCAGCGGAATGAACACCGCGATCAGGGACAGGCTCATCGACAGCACCGTGAAGCCGACTTCGCGCGCCCCGCGCAGCGCGGCGGCGAGCGGCTTCATGCCTTCCTCGATATGGCGAGAGATGTTCTCGAGCACCACGATGGCGTCGTCGACCACGAAGCCGGTGGCAATCGTCAGCGCCATCAGCGACAGGTTGTTCAGCGAGAAGCCCGCGAGGTACATCACCGAGAACGTGCCGATCAGCGAGACCGGCACCGCCACGCTCGGAATGAATGTCGCGCGCACATTGCGCAGGAACAGGAACACCACCATGATCACCAGCGCCACCGAGATCATCAGCGTGTGCTCGACCTCGCGCAGCGACGCGCGGATGGTCGGTGTGCGGTCCATCATCACGTCCATCGAGATGGCCGCGGGAATCATCTTCTGCAGCGTCGGCAGCATGTCGCGCACGCGGTCGACGGTCTCGATGATGTTGGCGCCCGGCGAGCGGTTGAGCACCAGCAGCACCGAGGGCTTGCCGTTGGCGGAGCCCGCGTTGCGGATGTCCTGCACCGAATCGACCACGCTCGCCACGTCCTGCAGGCGCACGGGCACGGCGAAGGAATTGGGGCCGCTCGTCGCGCTGTTGCCGCCCGTGGCGCCGCTCGTGACGGTGGTCGTGCCGCTGCTGGTGGTGATGGTGGTCACGGTCACGCCGTTGACGACCTTGGTGCTCACGCCGCCCATGGCAGCGGCGTTCGCGGTGCTGGCAATCAGCGCGCCGGCCGATGCCGACGAGAAAGTGCCAGGCGTGGCGTAGCGAATCACGAGCGGCATGTAGTCGCTCGCCTTCATCGCCTGGTCGTTGGCGTAGACCTGCCAGTTGTTGCTGCGGTTCTCGACCGTGCCCAGCGGCCGGTTGGCATTGGTGGCGCTGATGGTATTGCGCACGTCCTCGAGCGAGATGCCGTACTTGTTCAGCGCGGTCGGGTTCAGCTCCACGCGCACGGCGGGCAGCGACGCGCCGCCGATCGTCACCTGGCCCACGCCCTCCACCTGCGACAGCTTCTGCGCGAGGATGGTCGAGGCTGCATCGTAGAGCTGCCCGCGCGTCATGGTCGGCGAGGTCAGCGCGATGATCATGATCGGCGCGTCGGCCGGGTTCACCTTGCGGTACGTCGGGTTGTTCGGCAGGCTGGTCGGCAGCGTGGCGCGCGAGGCATTGATGGCCGCCTGCACATCGCGCGCGGCGCCGTCGATATCGCGCGACAGGTCGAACTGCAGCGTCACGCGCGTCGAGCCGAGCGAGCTGCTCGACGTGATTTCCGTCACGCCGGCAATGGTGCCGAGCGCGCGCTCCAGCGGCGTGGCCACCGTCGCGGCCATGGTCTCGGGACTCGCACCCGGCAGCGATGCCGATACCGAGATGGTCGGGAAGTCCACCTGCGGCAGCGGCGACACCGGCAGCAGGCGCAGCGCCGCCACCCCCGCCAGCAGAATGCCGATGGTGAGCAGCGCCGTCGCGACCGGCCGGTGGATGAAGGTGGCTGACAGGTTCATCGCGGCCCCGCTGCCGACGGATCGCCTTCATCGGTGCCGCCTTCGTCAGGATCGCCGAAGCGGCGCTTGCGCCAATCCTTGAGGCGGTAGGCCACGCGGTCGAAGGCCAGGTAGATCACTGGCGTGGTGAACAGCGTCAGCACCTGGCTCACGAGCAGGCCGCCGACCATGGTTACGCCCAGCGGGCGACGCAATTCGGAGCCGATGCCGGAGCCCAGCATCATCGGCAGTGCCGCGAGCAGCGCCGCCATGGTGGTCATCAGGATCGGGCGGAAGCGCAGCAGGCAGGCCTGGAAGATCGCCTCGCGCGGGGCCATGCCGCCTTCGCGCTCGGCCTCGAGCGCGAAGTCGATCATCATGATGGCGTTCTTCTTGACGATACCGATCAGCAGGATAATGCCGATGATCGCGATGATGCCCAGGTCCTGGTCCGCGATCAGCAGCGCCAGCAGCGCGCCGACACCCGCCGACGGCAGCGTGGACAGGATGGTGACCGGGTGGATCGTGCTCTCATACAGCACGCCAAGCACGATATACATCGTCACCACGGCGGCCAGGATCAGCCACAGCGTGTTGGTCAGCGAAGCGCGGAACGCCAGCGCGGCGCCCTGGAACTCGGTCTGCATCGAGATCGGCAGGCCGAGTTCCTGTTCCACCTTGGTGATCTTGTCGACCGCGGCGCCCAGCGATTCGCCCGGCGCCAGGTTGAACGAGATGGTGGCGGCCGGGAACTGGCCCTGGTGGTTGATCACGAGCGGGCCCGTGCGTTCGGTGATGCGCGCGAACGCGCCCAGCGGCACCTGTCCGCCGGAAGAGGAGGGCAGGCGCAGTTCCGCGAGCGACTGCGGGTCCTTGCGGAATTCGGGCATGGTTTCCAGCACCACGCGGTACTGGCTCGACTGCGTGAAGATGGTCGACACCAGCCGCTGGCCGAAGGCGCTGTACAGCGCGCTGTCGATCACCGCGGTGGTGATGCCGAAACGCGCTGCGGCGTCGCGGTCGATATCCACGTAGGCACGCAGGCCGTTGTTCTGCTGGTCGCTGGCCACATCGCGCAGCTCGGGCTCCTGGCGCAAGCGCTCCACGATCCGCGGTACCCAGGTAGCGAGGTTCTGCGGGTCGGGGTCTTCCACGGTGAACTGGTACTGCGTGCGCGCCACCCGGTCTTCGATGGTCAGGTCCTGCACCGGCTGCGTGTATAGCGCGATGCCGCCGAGCTTTTCCACGGCGTGCTGCAGCCGCTGCGAGACCACGTCGATCGAATCGCGCTCGCCCTTGGGCTTGAGGTTGATCAGCATGCGCCCGGCGTTGAGCGTGGTGTTGGAGCCATCCACGCCGATGAAGGACGACACGCTGACCACGGCCGGGTCTTCAGCCACCACCTTGGCCGCGGCCTGCTGCTTGAGGCCCATGGCCTGGAACGACGTGGACTGCGCCGCTTCGGTGATGCCCTGGATCAGCCCGGTGTCCTGCACCGGGAAGAAGCCCTTCGGCACCAGCATGTACAGCAGCACGGTCAGCACCAGCGTGGCGACGGCCACCACCAGCGTGGCCTTCTGGCGGTCCAGCACCCATTCGAGCGCGACGCCGTAGCGGTGGATCACGTTATCGAAGAAGCGGCCGGTGGTCCGGTGGAAACGCGATTGCTGTTCCTCGGGCACGTGGCGCAGCAGGCGCGCGCACATCATCGGCGTCAGCGTCAGCGAGACCACGGCCGAGATAAGGATCGACACCGCCAGCGTGATCGCGAACTCGCGGAACAGGCGCCCGACCACATCGCCCATGAACAGCAGCGGGATCAGCACCGCCACCAGCGAGAACGTCAGCGAGATGATGGTAAAGCCGATCTGCTTGGAGCCCTTGAGCGCGGCTTCCATCGGGGAATCGCCTTCCTCGATGTAGCGCATGATGTTCTCGATCATGACGATGGCGTCATCGACCACGAAGCCCGTGGCGATGGTCAGCGCCATCAGCGTCAGGTTGTTGATCGAGAAGCCGGCCATGTACATCACGCCGAACGTGCCCACGAGCGACAGCGGCACGGCCACGCCGGGAATGATCGTGGCCGAGACGTTGCGCAGGAACACGAAGATGACCATCACCACGAGCGCGATCGCCAGCAGCAGCTCGAACTCCACGTCGCGCACGGATGCGCGGATGGTGGTGGTGCGGTCGGTCATCAACTGCACATGTACAGAGGCCGGCAGCGCGGTCCGCAGCTGCGGCAGCAGCGTCTTGATGCGGTCCACCACCTCGATCACGTTGGCGCCCGGCTGGCGCTGGATGTTCAGGACGATGGCGGGATTGCCGTTGGCCCACGCGGCCAGGCGGCTGTTCTCGGGGCCGTCGATGATATCGGCCACGTCGGTGATGCGGATCGGCGCACCTTTCTGGTAGGCGATGATGATCTGCTTGTACTCGTCGGCCGAACGCAGCTGATCGTTCGCGTCGATGGTCGAGGCGCGCGCCGGGCCGTCGAAGCTGCCCTTGGCGCCATTGACGTTGGCCGCGCCGATGGCGGTGCGCAGGTCGTCGATCGACATGCCCAGCGACGCCAGCGCGGTCGGATTGGCCTGGATGCGCACCGCGGGGCGCTGCCCGCCGCTGATGGTCACCAGGCCCACGCCCTGGATCTGCGAGATCTTGGCCGCCACGCGCGTGTCCACCATGTCCTGCAGCTTGGGCAGCGGCAGCGTGTCGGACGTCATGGCAATGGTCATGATCGGCGCATCGGCCGGGTTGACCTTGCTGTAGACCGGCGGCATCGGCAGGTCCGCCGGCAGCAGGTTGCTGCCGGCATTGATGGCCGCCTGCACCTCCTGCTCGGCCACATCGAGCGGCAGCGTCAGCTCGAACTGCAGCGTGATCACCGAAGCGCCGCCCGACGAGGACGACGACATCTGCTTGAGCCCCGGCATCTGCCCGAACTGGCGCTCCAGCGGCGCGGTGATCGACGAGGTCATCACGTCGGGGCTGGCGCCCGGGTAGAGCGTGGTGACCTGGATGGTGGGGTAGTCCACCTCGGGCAGCGCGGACAGCGGCAGCAGCCGGTAGGCCACCAGCCCCCGAGAGCAGGATGGCCAGCATCAGCAGCGCCGTGGCCACCGGGCGCTCGATGAAGAGGCGTGACGGGTTCATGCGGATTCCTTACTGCTGGCGGCGCGGAGCAGGGGCCTCGGCGCCGCTGGCGCCCGCGCCTTCGCGCTGGCGGCGGT
>LRMT01000182.1 GCA_001725945.1 Cupriavidus sp. UYMMa02A
GGCGGCCGCTCCTGCGCGCGCTTGCGTGCGGCGTCGGCCGCTGCCGCTTCGTCGAGCGGCGTCGCCGGGCGCGCCGACGGGAAGGGCGGATCGTCGCTGAACAGTATCGCCTCGAGGTCGATGCCATCATTGGGAAACAGCACGGCCAGCGCCTGGATCAGCCCGCTGCCGGTCGCGGTGCCGCGCTGGAGCTGGAACCGGTCGATCGCGTCCAGCATGTCCTGCCGGTTATTGGTGGGCCGCAGCACCACGGTCGCGGTGGCGGCGAAGGAGACGATGCCAAGGCGCACGCTGGCTGGCAGCCCGACGATCAGGTCGCGCGCAGCCTGCTGCGCGGCGCTGATCCGCGTGGGCGCCACGTCGGTGGCTTCCATGCTGCGCGAAACGTCCATGGCCAAGACCAGCGTGATCGTGTCGGACGGCAGCGTGACCGTGGCAGTGGGGCGCGCGCAGGCCAGCAGGGCGGCGCCCAGCGCAAACAGGAAAAGCACCGGTGGAATGTGACGGCGCAGCCGTTGGCCGGGCCCGAGCGCAGCGCGCGGCAGTGCAAGGCTGGCGTAGAGCAGGGCGGCCTTCTTGCGTCGCGCGATCAGGTACAGGTAAGCGGCTGCCAGCAAAGGGAGCGCAAGCAGCAACCAGAGCATCTGCGGCCAGAGAAACTGCATGCCCTGCTCCTTGGCGCGTGGTTAAGAGGATGGTACTGTATTTTCCAGGGCGGCACGGGACCTCGGGAGCTGGCGATGAAGCGTGTGGCGATCTATGGATGGGTCTCGGCAGCGCTCGCGGTGGCAGTCGCGGCAGTGGTGGGTGTTGCCTGGCTGTCGCGGCCGGCGCAGCGCCCGATTACGCAGGCGGATATCGACGCCGCGGTGCTGCATACGCTGCAGACCAAGAGCTTGCCGTCGCGCACCGCCCGCGCGGCGGAGGCGATTCGGGAATCGGTGGTGGAGGTGCGCAGCTTTGCGCCGGCGGAGCCCGATGAGGAAGCCGCGTCTGCACCGCGCGCCAGGCGTGATCCTCCGGCCACACGCCCGAAATCCTCCCAGCAATCCCGGCGCGCGCCGCACGAAGATCTCGCCAGGGGCGGCCTGCCTGAGGGCAAGGAAGCGCCCACGGAGCAGCGCGAAGCGCGTCACATTGGTTCAGGCGTGGTCGTAACCGAAAGCGGGCTTGTGCTGACCAGCTACCACGTCGTCGCCGATGCCAAACGCGTGGAGGTCCGGTTCTACGATGGTCAGACTTCCGAGGCATCGGTGCTTCAGGCCATCCCGGAAAAGGACCTTGCCGTCCTCAAGCCGAAGTCCATCCCCGACGATTTGCCCGCCGCGACGCTCGGTTCCAGCCGCAACCTTGCGCCGGGCGCGGAGGTCGTTGCGGTCGGCTTTCCGTTCGGCATCGGGCCGTCGGTCTCCGCCGGTGTAGTGTCGGGGCTCGGCCGCCAGTTTGTTTCGCCGGACAACAAGCAGAGCCTGGACAATCTCATCCAGTTCGACGCCGCCGCCAACCCAGGCAACTCGGGCGGGCCGCTGGTGAACATGGATGGCGAAGTGGTCGGGATCGTGACCGCGATCCTGAATCCCAACCAGAGCGGCACCTTCCTCGGCATCGGCTTTGCCGTGACGATCGAAAGCGCCGGCGTTTCCATCGGATCTTCTCCTTTCTAGATGCGGAGGCCTATGAACGAGCAAGCCCGTGGCGCGATCGACAGCGCCGACTGATGGAGCGCCTGCTGTACGAGGTGAAGCGTGTGGTGGTAGGCCAGGACCACTTTCTCGAACGTGTGCTGGTGGCCATCCTTGCCGGTGGCCACCTGCTCGTGGAAGGCGTCCCGGGCCTGGCCAAGACGCTGACCGTCAACACGCTGGCCAGGACCATGAGCGGGTCCTTCAAGCGCATCCAGTTCACGCCGGATCTGCTGCCCGCGGACCTGATCGGCACGCGCATGTACAACCAGGGGACCGGCGAGTTCTCGACTGTGCGGGGGCCGGTCTTCGCGAACCTGCTGCTGGCCGATGAAATCAACCGGGCGCCGGCCAAGGTGCAGAGTGCGCTGCTGGAAGTCATGCAGGAAAAGCAGGTGACCATCGCCGGCGAGACCCATCGCGTGCCCGCGCCGTTTCTGGTCATGGCGACGCAGAATCCGATCGAAACCGAAGGCACCTATCCCTTGCCCGAGGCGCAGGTCGACCGCTTCATGATGAAGGTGCTGGTCGGATACCCGAGCGAGGAGGAAGAGGTCGTCATCGTCAACCGCGTCACCGGTCCCCGGATCAGCGTGAGTTCGATCGCCACGCCCGAGCACCTTGCCGGCCTGCAGGACGAATGCCGCAAGGTCTACGTGGACCCGTCGCTGGTCCAATACGCGGTGCGCGTGGTGGCGGCCACGCGCAAGCCGGGCGGCTACGGCCTGGAAGAGCTGGAGCGTTACATCGCGTTCGGCGCAGCCCCCGCGCGACCATCGGGCTGATTGAAGGTGCGCGGGCCCTGGCGTTCCTGCGCGGCCGCAACTATGTCGTGCCCGAGGACGTGATCGACCTCGTGCCCGACGTGTTGCGCCACCGGCTGTCGCTCTCGTACGAGCCATGTCGGACGGCGCGACGGCCGACCAGCTCATCACCCGTATCCTGCAGGCGCTGGCGGTTCCGGAGCGCCCGCTTGAATCCCATGTTCGGGCGGCTGCTGCGCGGTAGGCGCCGGCGCGGCGCCGAGGCGGCCGTACCCGCAACCGCGCCCGCCGGCGCGGCGCTGGCGAGCATGAGCACAAAACAGACCCAGAGCCTGCTGCGCCGCCTCGAATGGACCGTTGTGCGTCGGCTCGACGGGCTGCTGCAGGGGGACTACCGCACGCTGTTTCGCGGCTTCGGCCTGGACCTTGCCGACCTTCGCGAATACCGCCCCGGCGACGACGTGCGGCATATCGACTGGAACGTGACAGCGCGGCTGCAGACACCGCACGTGCGCGAGTTCCAGGAGGACCGCGACCTGTCCGCCTGGTTCGTGCTCGACCTGAGCGGATCGGTCGAGTTCGGGTCCGGCCCCGTGCGCAAGCGCGACTTGCTGAGCGACTTCACCACGGTCATGGCGTTGCTGCTGACGCGCTATGGCAACCGGATCGGCGCCGTGCTCTACGGCGGGGCCGCCGATCTGGACGCTTCGGTCATCCCGCCTCGATCGGGACGCCGCCAGTTGCTGCACCTGCTCGATCGCATGCACGCCACTCCGGCTGTATGCCCCGGGGAGACCCGCCTGCGCGACCTGCTCGAGCGCGCCCGCGCGGTCGCGAAACGGCGCTCGGTCGTGTTCGTCGTCTCGGACTTCATCAGCGCCCCCGGCTGGCAGGTGTCGCTCGCCATGCTGGCGCGCCGTCATGAAGTCGTCGCGGTGCGCCTGGTCGATCCGCTGGAAATGGCCTTGCCGGACCTGGGGCTGGTCGTGCTGCAGGATGCCGAAACAGCGGAGCAGATGTTCGTCGACACGCATGATCCCGCGTTTCGCAAACGCTTTGCCGCCGTCGCAGAGGCGCGCGAGGCCGAGTTGCGTCTTGCTTTCGCGCGCGCCGGCGTGGAATGCCTGACGCTGTCGACGTATGCACCGATAGACCTGGCGCTGTTGCAATTCACACGCGAGCGCCGCTTCCGGCAAGGCGCAGCGCGGGGGGCGGCATGACCGATACCCTGGACCGGCTGCCCCTGTTCAGCTTCCTCTGGCCCGACATGCTCTGGCTGCTTGCCTTCGTGCTGGTGCTGACCGCGGCTTATGTCTGGTTGGACACGCGCCGGCGACGCGCGACCGTGAGCCATCCTGTGCTGAAATCGATCGGCGTCGCCTTGAAGGCGGTGCCGGGTGGCGCCGCCATGTGCGCCGGCGCTTACGCTGCTGGCGCTGACGGCGCTCATTTTCGCCATTGCCCGTCCCCAGGCCGTGATGACGCTGCCCTCGCGCATCAAGACCGTGATCCTCGTCATCGACCTGTCGGGCAGCATGCGCGCGCAGGACGTCCGTCCGAGCCGCATCCGCGCGGCCCAGCAGGCGGCAAAGGTCCTGCTCGACGCCAGCCGGCCGGGGTCAGCGTAGGCGTGGTTGCCCTGGCCGGTGCCGCTGCCGTGGCGCAGGCGCCCAGCCGCAGCAAGGACGACGTGGCCACGGCGATCGAAGGGCTGAAGCCGCAGGGTGGAACGGCGCTGGGCAACGGCCTGCTGATCGCGCTGACCACGCTGTTGCCGGAGGCGACCAACGATGCCGAGCGCCTCATGAACGGCGGCGACGCGTGCAAACGAAAAGCCCGGGACGCAGGACTCGGGAGATTCCGTGGCACCGGGCTCCTACGCTTCGGGGGCGATCGTGCTGTTCTCCGACGGGGAAAGCAACTCGGGCCCGGGCGCGGTGCAGGCCGCGCAACTGGCGGCCATGTATGGCGTGCGCGTCTATACCGTCGGCGTGGGCACGACCGAAGGCGTCGTGCTGTCGGCCGAGGGCTGGTCGGCGCGCGTCAGGCTCGACGAGAAAGTCTTGAAGGAGGTCGCGGACACCACCGGTGCCGAGTATTTTCGTCTCGAGGATGCCGCCGCCGTGAAGAAGGTGTACCGCACACTGAATGCGAGGCTCGCATTCGACAAGCGCGACCAGGTCGAAGTGACCGCGTTCTTCGCTGCGCTCGGGGCGTTGCTGGCGGCGTGTGCCGGGCTGCTGTCGTTGTGGTGGTTCGGGCGGGTGCTGTAGGCGCTAGGACGAAAGCGCCACCACCCGGTTTCTACCTTGCCGCTTGGCGCGTACTTCAGTTGGTAATGTATCAGTGCCGGGCCGTGGAGGGCACCCGCTCGATATAATGCTGGCCACCGATCCACTCGTCACCGACCATGCTGCCTGACGGCGAATTCCTGCTTCTGCTCGTTACGCGCCAGATGCCGTTTGGCAAGCACAAGGGGACGCTGATAGCCGACCTGCCTGGCAATTACCTGAACTGGTTCGCGAGGACGGGGTTTCCACCCGGCGAACTGGGCCGCCTGCTGGCGCTGATGCAGGAGCTGGATCACAACGGGTTGCGGCAGTTGGTGGACCCGTTGCGGGAGCGATTCTGAACGCCCTTGGCGAGCCGTGGGATTCGCGTCCGGTGCCGCAACCCTCCACGCGATCGATGGCTCATCCTGCCCGGGCCGGGTCCGCGCTTTCCGCGCACGCCGGCCGCTCGCCCGATTCGCGCGCACCGTTGAACCAAATCGGCGTGGAATGCGCATTTGCGCGCCGACGGCTACC
Source organism: Cupriavidus sp. UYMMa02A (assembly GCA_001725945.1). Classification (GTDB taxonomy): domain Bacteria; phylum Pseudomonadota; class Gammaproteobacteria; order Burkholderiales; family Burkholderiaceae; genus Cupriavidus. The sequence continues at coordinate 5,254 of LRMT01000182.1, forward strand.
CAAGTTGCGACGTCCTGGTGAACAGCACGCTGCTTTGGGAGATAATCCGGTACGACGCTTGGGACGGATCTGATGCGCTTTGACCTGGTCGACCTCAAATTATTCACACATATCGCGGAAGCCCAGAGCCTGACCGGCGGAGCTCAACGCTCGCACCTGTCGCTGGCCGCTGCCAGCACTCGTATCAAGAACCTGGAAGAACATGTCGGCGTCAAGCTGCTGAGCCGAAGCAGCCAGGGAGTGAAGGTGACCGGAGCCGGGGAGACGCTGCTGGCTCACGCGCGCCGCGTCATCCGCCAGCTCGAGCAGTTGAGCGGGGATCTCCAGGAATACGCGTCCGGCGTCAGGGGCCATGTACGCGTTTTTGCCAACACAACGGCGATGAGCGAGTTCCTGCCCGCGGTACTGCGCACTTATCTCGTCAACCATCCTGATGTGACCATCGACATGCAGGAGCGATTGAGTCCGGACATCGTGCGTGCGGTGCAGGAAGGCATGGTGGATATCGGGATCGTTGCCGGGAATGTGCGCACCGAAGGGCTCGAAGTCATGCCATACCGGCGCGACCGGCTGGTACTTGCCACCGCGCTGAGCCATCCCCTGGCCGAGGGCAACAGCGCGAACTTCATCGATACGCTGGACTACGAATTCATCGGCTTGCCCGAGGCGAGCGCGATCCACAACTTCCTTAGCCGGGCCGCTTCGGACTTGCAACGCGAGCTACGCTGGCGTGTCCAGGTCAGCAACTTCGAGACTGCCTGCCGCATGATCGAGGCCAATGTCGGCATTGGCGTGCTGCCGGAAAGCACCGCCGCACGTCATGCGGGCACGATGGCGCTGCGGATCGTCCAGCTCAACGATGAATGGGCCGAGCGCAAGCTGCAGATATGCGTCGCCGACCCCGAAGCCTTGCCGCTGTTTGCGCGCAAGCTGGTCGATCTTCTGGTCGAGGACGGTCTCGGCCGGCAGGACTGAAAGCCGCCCCCGGCCGCTGTCCCCGCTACGTCTTGTTGGCGACCCTCTGTTTGAGTTGGTGCTTGAGCAGCTTGCCGCTGGCGGTGGTGGGGATGGTGCCCACGCGCAGGATCTTCTCCGGGCGCTTGTAGGGTGACAGCCGGTCGACCAAATATTCCTGCAGTGCGGCCGCATCGAACTTTTCGCCGTCCTTGATTTCGACGAAGGCGATCACCTCCTCGTTGCCGTCCGCAGCGGGCTGTCCAACCACCGCCGAGAGACGCACCGACGGATGCGTGTTGATCACCGATTCGACTTCGATCGGATAGACGTTGAAGCCCGAGCGGATGATGATGTCCTTGGTGCGGCCCACGATGAACAGGGCTCCGTCGGCCCCGAGCCGGCCGATGTCGCCGGTGTTGAGCCAGCCGTCGGGGCGCAGCGCCTCCTCGGTCAGCGCCGGCGCGCGGTAGTAGCCGCGCATGACACCCGGCCCCCTTACCCATAGCTCGCCCGCTTCTCCTTCCGGCACCGGTTTTCCGTCCGGTCCCATTACCTGCAGTTCGGCGCCTTCGACGATCTCGCCCGCGGAACAGTCGCTGCGCGGTCGGTCCATGCGGGTCACGAACAGCGATCCGGCATACTCGGTCATGCCGTAGCCATGGTGCAGCGGTTGGCCGAACATCGCCTCGACCTCCTGCTTGAGCGTCGGGTCGAGCGGCCCGCCGCCGGTGTAGAGGTAGCGTAGCCGCGCGGACGGTGCCAGCGGCGTGTCGCTGGCCCGCATGTGCGCGAGGATGCGGCTGAACATGGTCGGCACGCCCTGCAGCAGCGTAATCGCTCCCTGGCGGATCGCCGCGGTCACATCGGCGGCGTTGAAGCGCGCGCTCAGGTACAGGCTGGCGCCGCCTGGAACGTCGACAACAGCAGCGTGCCCAGGCCGAACACATGCGACATCGGCATGACCGCATACGCACAGTCATCGGCATGCATGCGGCGCGAATCCACCGTGACGCGTGCGAAATGCAGCAAGCCGCGGTGCGTGACCATCACGCCCTTGGGATGCCCTGTGGTGCCCGAGGTATAGATCAATGCGGCCACCTCTTGTGCCAGCGCTTCGGGCTCGCGCTCGCTGGTCTCGTCGATGGCGCTGGCCATCAGCGGGCCCAGGCCGGCGGGAGCGACCTCGCGGGCACGGTAGCGAACGCCGTGCCGCAGGGCGTCCGGCGATGCGGCGTGAGAGAACAGCATCAGCCGCGGATGGCAGTGAGCACGAATCTCCTCGATCTCGCGCGCCGACAGCCGGGCGTTGACCACTACTGGCCAGGCGCCCAGTTCCGACAGTGCGAATACCAGCGTAATCACCGCCAGGCAGTTCTCCGCGACGATCAGGACGCGGTCGCCGGGGCCGACGCCCTGGGTCTGCAGGTAGCGCTGCGCGGCTTCGATGCTGTCCCACAGCTGTGCAAAAGTGACGGTGCGGCCGTCCTCGAAGACGGCCACGTGCCCAGGGTTCTGGGCGGCCCAGTGTCGTGGGATGTCGCTAATCCGTTTTGTGGTGGTTCGGTCCGGGGGCATCTCGCGGGATTCCTGGTGCTGGGTCAAAAGGCCGTTCGAAGCTGTTTGGCAGGGCGAACGATGCCAGTGTATGTGGGCCGCCAGTGCGCTGCAATCGCGGATCGGCAAAGGCGGCTTTCCTTGTTTTCGAATGGGGTTGGGCGTGTTGCCGCCGGCATCAGGCCAGTTGTTGTTCAGGCCAATGTGGCACGAATGTCGGGACGCGCGAGGTGGCGATGGCAGCGCGCCCCGTGCCGAGCCGGCCGATCGCGTGCAGCGACAGGCCGAACCAGTCGTAGAAGGCCGCTTCCAGGTCGTTGCGTGGCGACCAGCCGGTGCGCCGTCTCAGCTCCGCGGAACCGGCACCGTCGGCAAGGACCTCGAACAGTGCCCGCATCAGCCGCTGGGTACGGCATAGCTCGGTCAGCGCGGCGCCTTCGGAAAACAGCGTCCGCCGCACCTGTGCCGGCGATCCGCGCAGCAAGTCAGCGATGAATGCCGCGCTCCACGCGTGCTGCGGCTGCACGAACACACGGCGCGAAATTCGGTGGTGCAGCGACGTGCCAGCCGTACTGCCCGGCGGCTGCAGCTGGAGTTCAAGGCTGCAGCACGCCGGTTGGGTCGCGCCGCCATCCAGGCACAGGTCGATCGCTTCGAATGGCGCGATCACCAGCGGATGCCCGGGAACGACCACGCGCTCGAAGCCGCGCCGCCACACCAGTGTCCGGCCTTGCGTCGCCGTGATGACAAGCGGGAATGCCGGCAGCAAGCGGGACAGGTGGACCGGTGAGGCAGCTTGCAGTTGGACGCGCATGGCCAGGGGCAATCGTAGTGCGGCAATCGGCTTACACCACGCCCTTGGCGCGCAACGCTTCCAGTTGCTGCGGGTCGAGCTTCAGGTAGTCGCGCAGCACCTCTTCGGTGTGCTGGCCAAGCGCCGGCGGCGCGTAGCGCAGCGTGGGCGGTGTTTCGGACAGGCGCAGCGGGCTGGCTGCGGTGACCACCCGGTTCACGTTCTGCCCGGCGGGCGGCGTCGCGCCCGGATAGCGCTCCTGTTCGACGCGCAGTCCGCGCGATTGCACGTGCGGGTCGCCATACGCCTGGGCGATGTTGTTGATCGGGCCGCAAGGCACCGAGTTGGCTTCGAGCAGCGACACCCATTCGGCCGTCGTGCGTGTGCGCGCGAGTTCCGTCAGCATCGCGATCAGCGTCTTGCGGTTGTTGACCCGGCCGGTATTGGTGGCATAGCGCTCGTCACGCGCCCACGCCACGCCTGCAGCGTCGCAGAAGCGTGCGAACTGCCCGTCGTTGCCAATCGCCAGAAGCATGTTGCCGTCGGCGGTGGGGAAGTCCTGGTACGGCACCACGCTCGGATGGATATTGCCCTGGCGCCGCGGCACGTCGTCGGCGTTCAGGAAGCCGGCGCCCTGATTGGCCAGCACCGCCATCGCCACATCCAGCAACGCGATGTCGATATGCTGGCCGCGGCCGGTGAAGTGGCGCGCCTCGAGCGCACCCAGGATCGCAGTGGTCGCATACATGCCGGTGAACAGGTCGATGACGGCCACGCCGACCTTCATCGGACCGCCGCCGGGTTCGCCGTCCGCATGGCCGGTAATGCTCATCAGGCCGCTCATGGCCTGGATCAGCAGGTCGTAGCCAGGGCGGGGCGCATAGGGGCCGGTATGGCCGAAGCCCGTCACCGAGCAATAAACCAGGCGTGGGTTGATCGCGCTCAGGCTCTCGTAGTCGAGCCCGTAGCGCTTGAGGCCGCCGGTCTTGAAATTCTCCACCACGACGTCGCTATGCCGCGCCAGCTCGCGAATCAGTTCCTGGCCTTCGGGCGTGGACATGTCCACGGTGACCGAGCGCTTGTTGCGGTTGGCCGCGGTGAAATAGCTGGCCTGCCGCGTGGGTGTGCCGTCCTCGCCCGACAGGAACGGGGGACCCCAGTGACGGGTGTCGTCGCCTTCGCCAGGCTTCTCGATCTTGATCACGTCGGCACCCATGTCCGCCAGGTTCTGGGTGGACCAGGGACCGGCCAGCACGCGCGAAAGGTCGAGCACGCGCAAGTGGCTCAGCGCGCCGGTGCGGGGCGAGGGGGATGGCAGTTCAGGAAAGGATGGGGTGGCGGAATCTGTCATGGTGGCGCTGGCGGCAACTTTGGGCTACCCGCCTTGCAGACGGGTAGCAGTACGGCAAATGGTCAAATTGACCCTGGGTGGTACTAAGCAATCAATACCGCTCAAACACCGCCGCAATACCCTGGCCACCGCCGATGCACATGGTTTCCAGACCGTAGCGGCCGCCGCGGCGCTGCAGTTCATGCAGCAGCGTCGCCAGGATGCGCCCGCCGGTAGCGCCGATCGGGTGGCCCAGCGAGATCCCCGAGCCATTGACGTTGAGCTTCTGCTCGATCGCGTCCTGGTCGTTCCATTCCCAGCCCTTGAGCACGGCCAGGACCTGGCAGGCGAAGGCTTCGTTCAGTTCCACCAGGTCCATCTGGTCCAGCGTCAGGTTCAGGCGTGCCAGCAGCTTCTTGACGGCCGGAACCGGGCCGATGCCCATGTGCGACGGCTCGCAGCCGGCCGCGGCCCAGCCCACCAGGCTCGCCATCGGGCTCAGGCCCAGTTCGGCAAGCTTGTCTTCGGCGACGATCAGGCAGGCCGACGATGCGTCGTTCTGCTGGCTGGCGTTGCCGGCGGTCACCGTGCCGTTGGGCATCAGCGCGCGCAGCTTGCCAAGGCTTTCCATTGTGGTGCTCGGGCGGAAGCCTCGTCGCGCGCGAAGGTAACCGGGTCGCCCTTGCGCTGCGGAACCTGCACCGGCACGATCTCGGCGTCGAAGCGGCCCGCCTCCCATGCGGCCGCGGCGCGCTCATGGCTGCGCGCGGCGAAGGCGTCGGCCTGCTCGCGGCTGATGCCGTAGTCGCGCGCCAGGTTCTCGGCGGTCTCGATCATCCCGGAGATCTTGCCGAAGCGCTCGACCGGCTGCGAACGCTCGCGGCCGCGGTCGAGGCGGTCATAGAACTTCACGTTGCCCGAACGCGAGCCCCAGCGCATATCGGTGGTGTAGTACTCGATGTTGCTCATGCTCTCGACGCCGCCAGCGATCACCACGTCGGCGGCACCGCTTTGCACCATCATCGAGGCCGTGGCGATGGCCTGCAGGCCGCCGCCGCAGCGGCGGTCCAGCTGCATGCCCGGGACTTCGACCGGCAGGCCGGCCTGCAGCGCGGCCCAGCGGCCCACGCAGGGCACTTCGCTGTTGGCGTAGGACTGGGCGAAGACCACGTCATCGATGCGGGCCGGGTCGATGCCGCTGCGTTCGACGACCGCGCGCACGGTGGTGGCGGCCAGCTCCTCGACGGGAACCGGGCGCAGGCTGCCGCCAAAGGTGCCGACGGCGGTACGGAGGGGAGTGACGATAGCGGCTCGGCGCATGGAAGTCTCCTTGGAAATTCTGTTGGGTACGCGGAATAAGCGATCGGTCAGGCAGCGCCTGCCGGTGCAACGAAAACGGCGCCGCACTGGCGCAGCAGGGTATGGGCCTGGCGCTCCAGGTCCTCGCGATGTTCGGGGGCGGCAACGTCCAGCATGCGGCGCACGCGCTGCGACAGGGTCATGCCCCGCAGATCGGCGACGCCGTGCTCGGTTACGATCAGCCCTGCGTCGGAGCGCGGCGTGCTGACCGGGCCGGACAGCTGCGCCACAATGCGGCTCGCGCCCTTGGCGGTGGCCGGCAGGGCAACAATGGGCAGGCCGCCACGGCTGCGTGCGGCCCCGCGCAGGAAGTCCACGGCGCCGCCGACGGCGCCCACGTAGACGCCCGCGGCGACTTCGGCGTTGACCTGGCCGGTCAGGTCGACCTCGATGGCCGAGTTGATCGCAGTGAGCTTGTCGATGCTGGCGAGCACTTCGGGGTGATGGGTATAGCTGGTCTCGCGCAGCTGCAGCCTCGGATTGCGGTGCGCCCAGCGCCGCAGCCGTTCGCCGCCCATCAGGATGCCCGCGATGCCGATGCCGGTATCAATGGTCTTGCGCGCGTTGGTCAGCACGCCGGCTTCGGCCAGCGCGGCAATACCGTCGCCGATCGCGCCGCTGTGCAGGCCCAGGTCGCGGCGGTCGCTCAGCGCCGCCACGATGGCTTCGGGCAGGTTGCCGATACCCATCTGCAGGGTGGCTCCGTCCTCGATCCAGCCGGCGATGTGGCTGGCAATAGCCTGCTCCGAGGGGCCGGGCGCGCTGCGTTCCAGGCTGATCGCGCGCGGGCGGCATCGACCAGAAGGTCGATATCGTCAGCGGTCAGGTGGCGGCTGCCGTGGGTCCATGGCACCCCGGGGTTGACCTCCGCGATGATGACGCGGGCGCGGTCGAGTGCGGCGGGGATGTATTCATGCACCAGGCCCAGGCTGTAGCGGCCTTCCTCGTCAGGTGGCGACACCTGCACCAGCAGTACGTCCGCGCGCAGCGTGCGCGCGCGGATCAGTCCGGGCAGGTGCGAATAGTGGCTCGGCACGATGTCCAGCACGCCCGCCCTGGCCAGTTGCCGGTGGGGACCGCTGGCGGCATAGCCGAAGAAATCGATCACGTCGGCCTGCGCCGGCTGGAGCGTCTCGGATTGCCCGATCCCGACAAAGACGCTGAGCCGGCCGCCCTGTGCGATGGCATGGCGGTGTTCAACCAGCGCGCGCGTCAGCGTCAGCGGTTCGGCGGTGGCCTGCCCCCACCAGATGTGGTCTCCGGCGCGGATCAGGGTGCTCAGTCTGGTGGCCACGGAGGCCGTGTCCAGCGTCGTTGCGTTCATGGTATGCGGGCGCTGGTTCAGGCGATCTCGGCCCAGCCGTGGCTGAGCACGACCTTGTCGCGCTCCAGCACCCTGGCACGCAGCTGGTAGTGGTTCGGGTTCTCTGCCGTGCGCCAGATTTCCGTCACCAGGGTATCGCCCGGGAACACTGGCGCGGTGAAGCGGATGTCGAGCGCGCGCAGGCGGGCCGGATCGTGCTCCGCACACTGGCGCACCAGCGCATGCGCCACCAGGCCGTAGCTGGCCAGGCCA